>NZ_JAWOWE010000801.1:0-500 GCF_033340275.1 Vibrio sp. 1402 | reverse complement strand
CCGGGCGATACTTTAGTGTTGGTGCCGGGCAAGCGTTTCGAATCTGAGCGTCGAGCGCACCGTAAAGAATTTGTGTTAGTGCACGACTTAGATTCCAGCGCACGTTTGGACTCCAATAAATCGACGATTGTGTTGATTGGTTTTGCGGCGGTTATCGCCTGTGCACTACTTGAACTTGTGCCGATCATTAAAGGGCTCGCGGTATACATCATTGCACTCATTGCGTTTGGCATAGTGCAAATCTCTGAGCTTCGCCGCCGTTTTCCCATTGATATTGTGGTGATTGTGGGCTCTGCGCTCTCTATTGCGCAGCTGATGATTTCATCGGGCTTGTCTGTCAGGATGGGCGAAATGTTTATCGAAGCGTTTAACGGCTGGGGCGTATTTGGTGCGCTGGTGGCCACATACATCATGACCTTGGTGCTGACTGAATTGGTGACCAACAATGCCGCTGCCGCGTTAGCATTTCCGATTGGCTATAGCATGGCTGTCGGGTACGG
>NZ_JAWOWE010000800.1:0-500 GCF_033340275.1 Vibrio sp. 1402 | reverse complement strand
TATCAGGTCGAAAGCGGGCAGAACCTCATTCAAGTTGATGATAACGGCGTTGTTTATTCACTTGGTTCTGCGGGGCAGGCTTCTGTACTGATTTCCGATTCAGGTAACGACTTATATCTACCTAAGCAAGTTCGTGCAACCGTGACATTGTATGCGATAGGTGCTGAGCAACTTAAATTTGCCTTAATCGAAGATGAGTATCGAGATGGTTTAACCTTAGCGCCTTCACGTTTGGATAAAGTTGAAACGCAAAATATCACTTACAAAATTTTGCGCAGCGAACCAGACAACGAGGTTGCCGAGTGACTAAACCCAGAAACGGGTTTGCTTTTGATCCACAACGTTGGTCAGGTAACCGTCGAGGCGACAGCAACATACAGCGATGCTTTCTTAAACAAGCAGCAAGTCGCTCAGTTTGTGGTCGATGTGAAACAGGGTCAACGTCAAGCCATCAGTGTTGCGAATATCGCTAAGACGTATGAAGACGGTGGACGCATTTT
>NZ_JAWOWE010000799.1:0-500 GCF_033340275.1 Vibrio sp. 1402 | reverse complement strand
ATAAATCAGACTATTGATGCTAATTCTAGTCCATTAGTCAGGAATCATACGCAGCTCGCACTCATTGCGCCGTTTTATTGATAAAGTTTGCTTGGCCAAGTTTTAACCGGAGCTCAACCACCTGTGAATCGTTACGCTGTATTGTGTCTCGACAATAATCCAATCAGTGCAGAGCAGTTTCGATTGGAACTGTCGGCTTTCTCTAGCAAGTTTGATATTTTTTCTGTCGAGTCGATAGAAGAAGCGCAAAACGCGTTGGAATATCTTGAAGAAAGAGAACAAACTGTCGCGTTAGTGATCGCCAGCCATCACGCGCACTTTAATGGTGTGGATTTTCTCATTGGGCTGGACAAAACACCGCACACCGAGCGCGCTCGTAAAATTCTCATCAGTTGCTCTTCAGATATTGACGCGATACTCACGGCCGTCAATGAAGGTCGTTTGGATCATTGTTTGACCAAGCCTCTACCAGATAACGTCCTTTTTAATACGGCTCAAAA
>NZ_JAWOWE010000798.1:0-501 GCF_033340275.1 Vibrio sp. 1402 | reverse complement strand
AAGAAAAGATGTTTGCAGCAATGGTTGTGGATAACCAAATGGCGAATGTGATGCTAGATACTGGCGCGCTGAAAGCTAAGAATGGTACCGAAGAGCTAGCAGGACGTACATGGTATTGGAAAGTCACGCCTGTAGCCACCACGCAGCCATTGCTGAAAGCATTTGATGTAAGTGTCGCGACCGCGAAAAACGCGAGTCCAGTTGTTACGGTAAGAAGCTATGTGGCGCAGTAAACCCAATCGCGCAAATAAGCGCCGTGCAGCAAAAGGTTTTACACTCATTGAAGTGCTGGTGTCGATAGCAATCTTTGCCAGTTTGAGCGTGGCGGCATACCAAGTGGTGTCGCAAGTTCAGCGCAGTAACGAGTTGTCGCAAGAGCGAACTCAGCGTTTGAATGAACTGCAACGCGCCATGGTGATGATGGATAACGACTTCCGCCAAATGGCATTGCGTCAAACGCGTACCAACGGCGAAGACCCTGCCGGGCAACTGATCTTTTGG
>NZ_JAWOWE010000797.1:0-501 GCF_033340275.1 Vibrio sp. 1402 | reverse complement strand
TATAGGAGAGGCATTGGCTAGGTATAGGGCCGGGGTGATACACAAACCATTTAAACGCTTAGAAAGCCGTCTACCAACGCCCCAAACATCATCAACTGGGACTAATGCGAGTAATCGACGTTGCCGATCTGGATTGGTCAGGTCTACAACCCCCTGAGTAGCTGGATATTTTTTGGCGGCATGGTTAGCCAGTTTGGCGAGTGTTTTAGTCGGTGCAATGCCTACACAGACGGTGATCCCAATCCAGTGGCCTATGCGCTCTCGCACTTGTTGTCCGAACTCGACAAGGGATATGGCAGACTCAATACCGGTTAAATCCAAAAACGCTTCGTCAATGGAGTAAACCTCTACTCTTGGTGCCATCTCCTCCAAAGTGCGCATCACTCGACTGCTCAAATCTGCGTACAGCGCGTAATTGGACGAGAATGCCAAAATGCCATGGCGCTGCATTTCAGCTTTGATCTGAAAGACGGGTACGCCCATTTTAATACCTAGTAACTT
>NZ_JAWOWE010000796.1:0-501 GCF_033340275.1 Vibrio sp. 1402 | reverse complement strand
ACGATTACAGCACAGACTACCCTGTAGTTCAGGCCGGTGTAGATATGTCTCCCCACACGCCATGGAACTTTGGTGTGCTCTACCGTATCGGAATGGCCGATTTTCGTTTAAGTTATGAACGCGGAGACACTTTGGTCGCTGGCTTAACGCTAAACACTAATTTCAATGACATGCCATCTTTTTGGCGAGACACACCTACGCCAGAAGTAGAAAGCAATCAGCCAGAAGAACTGTCTGATGTTGACTGGGAACGTGTAACAGAAGATTTAGACAAAATTGCAGGTTACCAAAACACGCGCATTTATGTTGATGACAACACCGTAACTGTCGTTGGTGAGCAAAAGAAATATCGTGACCGTACAGAGGCACATGAAAAAGCGGCGGCTGTACTTCATAATGAAATGCCTGACGATATTGATACCTATGCGATCAATGAACGTAGCCGAGGCTTAGTCGGCGAACAAACGATTATTTCCAAGGAGAAATATCGCGACTTTGCCC
>NZ_JAWOWE010000795.1:0-501 GCF_033340275.1 Vibrio sp. 1402 | reverse complement strand
CGAACAGTGTCAGTGCACCGATACAAGCAATGTTTAATACGAAGCCGATTCTCATCATTTCTTTTTGCTTGATATGACCCGTACCGAACACAATTGCATTTGGTGGCGTTGCAACTGGCAACATGAAGGCACAAGATGCGGCTACCGCGATAAGCGCTGACAGAATCACTGGTGATAGACCAAGTGCTTCGGCAATGGTCGCGAACACTGGGACCAGTAGCGCAGCACTTGCTGTGTTACTTGCAAACTCAGTCAAGAAGACGACAAAGGCAACCACAGAAAGGATAGTGAGTAATACACCTGCTTGCTCAAGGAAGCCAGTTAGGCTGTGCGCTAGGAAAACGCTGGTGCCTGTCGCTTTTAGAACGTTACTCAAGCAGATACCGCCGCCGAACAGGATCAGAACACCCCAGTCTGTTGTCTTTTCAATGTCCTTCCATTCGACTGCTCGAGATGCGCCTAGCAGCAAGATGGCACCAATCGCAACCAAGGTGTCGAATT
>NZ_JAWOWE010000794.1:0-502 GCF_033340275.1 Vibrio sp. 1402 | reverse complement strand
AAACCTCTGAGAACGACTTTCTCTTGAGCGCTATGCACTTCGATACTTTCGTCCGGCAAGAACTGGAACAACTTAGATTTAAGCGTATTTAAATCGTGAGTGACTTCGACATTAAACTGTTCGATCAATCGGCCACGACTATCCCAAACCGACACATTGGTCGTTCCTAGTTTTTTACCAATCAAGAACAGTTCATTCGATCTTAGAACCACGATATCCAATACTTCTGGATCCCCTAACGTCACCTTTTTGGCCTTACCTGAAATCACCAATTGTGTAGATTGATGATGCGCAACAGAAACAACTCTTCCAGACTGCGCGGTTGCCGCATGAACAGACAAGCTAACAAAAAGTAACTGGCTAACGAGTAATATTATTGTTTTCATAATTCACCTAATTACTGACTCGGACACTGGATGCCTGAGATCCCTTAATGATGGTCACACTAGGTCGAGGGGTATATTTTTTTGCAACAACAGGTTTATCGACTTCATGAGGGTTA
>NZ_JAWOWE010000793.1:0-502 GCF_033340275.1 Vibrio sp. 1402 | reverse complement strand
GTTCAACTTCTACTTTGAACGTCAGTATCCAGGAGAGTTAAACAAAGAGCTACGTGAGCGTTTGCTAGTGCATACTAAAAACTTACTAGAGAACGACGAGAAAGGCTTCTCAATGGATGCGACTGCTATTAGTGCAGCACGAGAAGTTCTAACGCAAATGTCACTTCCAGAGCGTGCATATCAGCGTATGAAGATGCAGTTTGCTAAAAGCCACGTTCCGTCTTTCCGTTTAACAGACGTGTTAGGACCTAAAGGTTTAGAACAATTTGAGCGAGCAAGTGGAAAACCTCTATCGCAAGGTATTTCCGGTTTTTATACCTACAACGGTTTTCACAGCATTTTCCAAATTCAGATTAATCGCACCGTCAAAGGATTGATGGAAGAAAACTGGGTGTATGGGGATGATCTTAAAGCTCATGAAATTGATCATGATAGTGCTATTCAGGGGGTTCAAGCCCGCTATTATCAAGATTATGTCAATGAGTGGAAAACTCTGATAGAG
>NZ_JAWOWE010000792.1:0-502 GCF_033340275.1 Vibrio sp. 1402 | reverse complement strand
CCCGTTATGGTGAATGAGTTGTCTCGCCGTCAGCGCCGCGCGATGCAAGAAGCGATAGCCAAAGAGAAGGCGCTGCAAAAGCTCCACACCGCAGAGCAAATGACAACACTCGGTCAGTTAGCTGCAGGTATCGCACACGAACTTAACAATGCGATTGGTGTGGTCAGCAGTAAGTCGGAGCGTTTAGAGTCCGTCATTATGACGCTGCTTGAAGAAGTGCATCCAGAGGCGAGTCAGTTCTTTGATTTTGGTTTGATGCAAGGGCAAAAAGTATCGTCTAGTGAAGCGAGAAAGCGCGGTCGTCATTTCGAAAAATATTATGGGTTGCCTAAAGAGTTGGCGCGTGATTTAGCGCGAGCCGTGCCGAGTAACTACCTCTCGGAGCATTGGTTAAAAAGGCCAGAAGAGGCGATTCGTTACTGGCAAGTTGGGCGAGACCTGCACGACTTGCGTATCGCGTCTAAGCATACGGTTGGCATAGTTCGTTCCGTTAAGCAATTGG
>NZ_JAWOWE010000791.1:0-502 GCF_033340275.1 Vibrio sp. 1402 | reverse complement strand
GCCATTCATCACCAGCATCACCACACCAGCCAGAGCCAACGTCGAGATACCAACCACAAGCGTGTTGTGTGTGCCAAAACGTTCCATGAACTTCGGTGCCAACATACAACCAGCGATGTTAATGACCGCGTTAATGCCAAACCAGAATGTGAACTCATTCATTGAAAGGCCCATGCCTGTCATCAATACCGACGGTGCTGACGTCACGTAAGCTAAGATAACCGCCATGGCCATCAAACATAGTGATGCGTGGAAAATGAAAGATGGCGTGCTCAGTACCGACCAGTAACGACTTACTTTGAATACCGCTTGTTTCTCGGTTGCAGGGTTGGTTTCCTTCATCATCAAGAACATCAACGTTCCTGAGACAACCGCAAAACCGGCCATAAAGCTGAAGTTGGCACGCCAATCAAATTGCTGTGTTAACCAGCTGCCTAAAATTGGGGCCAGTGCCGGAATAAAGCAGATCGCACCATTAAGGTAGCTGATCATCTTGCCGCTT
>NZ_JAWOWE010000790.1:0-502 GCF_033340275.1 Vibrio sp. 1402 | reverse complement strand
GAAGCGATGAACCAGTACCAAGTATCATTGGCATTGGACAACGCATCACTGCACGTAAACGCAGAAGCTCCAGCTCTAGCTGGCGAAGCGCTAGAAAAACTGGTTCAACAATACAATGCAGGTATCAAGCTTGCTGATCGTATGAGCCGTCGTTACCCTCGCGCCTTAGTGCATGAGCTTATCTACACATCTCGTCTAACGGCTGAGCAGTGTCATGATGCAGCAGCAGTAGAAGCTTGGACAAAACAACTTGTTGAGCAACTAAACGCGAAAGAAGTGGGTGCAAGCCAATACAGCTACGAAGTGGAGCTGCACGCAGAGCTTGGTTTGAGCCTGCCGAAGATCATCGTTCGTACACACGGTGTGACTCACGAGCACGCGCTAAGTGTTGATTTCCTAAACTCAAAAGAATACGGCAAGCTGGCAGACCTTTCTGAAGTCCTAGACGGTCTTCTAGAAGAGGGCGCGTACATCAAACGTGGTGAACGTACTCTGCCAGTAT
>NZ_JAWOWE010000789.1:0-503 GCF_033340275.1 Vibrio sp. 1402 | reverse complement strand
CGACGGTCTTCATGATTTTTTAAGGCCTCAGCCACATCATCAACCAACATGGCACGACCTTTTTTCTCCCACAGTTCACGGGTCTGACGCTTTAGGTTGGCCATCTGAAAATCAGTTAATGACTGCGTAGGTGCGGCCATTGCGGCCAATAACCCAACCAACACATCCGCTTCTTCGTCATAGTCCTCAACGATTTCAAACGGATTTAAGCAAATGCCACTGTCTCGCCCGAACTGTAAGAACTCACCGTCATAGACTTCACACAGCTTTTCATAAGAGCGGCCAACATCAATCACCCAGCATTGCCCGCCTTCTGATAAGTAGGAGGAGATGATTTCGTTCACCAGGAATGACTTACCCGACCCTGATTGCGCCGCGATGCAACAGTTGTAATTACTGCCCGAGTCATAAAGGGACACAGTCATGATCTGGCCATTGCGGGAAGCGATGTGAGTGACGGGCGTGCCGGTGCCTTTCCAGTCGGCAAAGAAGGTCAAGGGATG
>NZ_JAWOWE010000788.1:0-503 GCF_033340275.1 Vibrio sp. 1402 | reverse complement strand
AATGTCTAAAGTAAGTGAAATCCCATATCTTTTAATCTTGTTTTATCAGCATCATTTAAAGTTTTCACAGCCCATATTAAACAGTGTTTAGGCCTTGATGAGGCAACATATGCGAACCTAGCAGCTTCACTGCTTTGACTATCAATCCAACTGCGCCAATGAGAACCAGGCTGCCCGCCCGCGCGTGCCGTTGAAATTAACATGGTGACATCGTGTGTTTCGCCTTTCGCTCCATGAATTGTAGTCTTTCGGTGCAATGTTGTTGTTTTAGTTGTTTGTCCTAAAAATGTGTCAACTTGGTTGCCTGCTTGACCAGAGGGCGATGCCAAATTTACATTATTTAGTGGGGATATGACTTGGGCAATCTCTTGTATGATGAACTTTTGACTTGATAGGTTTCGAACTAATGTCTTAGCACTACGTACCCAATTTGACCAAGAACCTGTCATTTGTTTTAGGTTATTATTGGTGAAATACTTAAGTGATGAACATAAAAACCTTCT
>NZ_JAWOWE010000787.1:0-503 GCF_033340275.1 Vibrio sp. 1402 | reverse complement strand
TCAAACACATGTCACTCTTGCATGCTTCAAAGCTATGACTACCCCTCATCGAATTCACGTCAACGTTAACTGAGCTATAGTTTTCTATATAAACGAAAAATGTCACCCAGATGACGAAAATAAAAAGGAAGCACAAAAATGGAACGTGAATGCATGGAGTTTGATGTGGTGATCGTCGGGGCTGGCCGTGCGGGGTTAAGTGGAGGATGTCGATTAGCACAGTTGAACCAAGATCGTGAAGGCGAAGCGCTGTCAATTTGTGTGGTAGAAAAAGGCTCTGAGGTCGGCGCACATATATTATCTGGCGCGGTGTTTGAGACTCGCGCCTTAGACGAGCTCTTCCCAAATTGGAAGGAAATGGGAGCACCCGTTTCTGCCCCCGTTCAACATGATGATTTTCTCTATCTAACGACGGAGCTTAATCATATACGTGTGCCCCACTTCCTCACACCTAAACCCATGCATAATGACGAAAACAATCACGTTATTAGCCTTGCTAATCT
>NZ_JAWOWE010000786.1:0-503 GCF_033340275.1 Vibrio sp. 1402 | reverse complement strand
AGTGAAGCGCTACGGAGCTTAATCGGTTCCAGTCGTCGTGTTCCATTAATCGGCCATCGGTTCGACGCCAGAAAATACGGTTGTTGTTGCGATTTTCGCCGCTGAAAGCACGGATGAAAGGCACCATGTATTGGTGACGGTTTGCGACCATTTGCGCCATCCAAGTTTTGAAGTGCGCTTTGCGCTCCGTCTCGCTCCAGTTGATCCAACTGGTTTTATTGTCTTGGCAGTAGGCGTTGTTGTTGCCACCTTGCGAGTGTGACAATACATCGGCGGTCAAAATGTGCGGAATACCAAACGCAAAGAGCAAGCTCGCAATCAGGTTGCGTTTTTGCTTCTCACGCGTGGCGATGATCATGATGTTTTCCGTCTCGCCTTCTACGCCGTAGTTTTCTGAGCGGTTGTCACCGTGGCCATCGCGGTTCTCTTCGCCATTGGCTTCGTTATGTTTGTGCTTGTAAGAGACTAAATCTTGCAGCGTGAAGCCATCGTGGTAAGTGATG
>NZ_JAWOWE010000785.1:0-503 GCF_033340275.1 Vibrio sp. 1402 | reverse complement strand
ATATTCAATATTGTTGGTTTTATTTTATTTTGCTGAATTAATACAAGTAAGGCAATTCACTCACGCCCGTTTTAATTCCTCTCGGAATTCGTCTGCAATATCCTGAATGACCTTGAAGCTGATCCCCTCCGTCCGGGTCTCAACCGCTTCTGGCTCTGCCGTGTAAAAGTCCAACTCTTCAATCTCTTCGATCACCTCTCTGAGATTTTCATCGTCCTCGGCAGCGTCCAGCACTTTCGGCACGTTGTGCCTTGCCTTCTTCCACTCAGAATCAACCATCTCGTAAACGATCACCGCTTCATCATCTTGCTTGGCTGCTAGTTCTTCATCGGTCAATTCGTCTATACAGGCACGTTGTTTCAAACCATGCGACCAGAACAAACGGCGCTTGCCCTCAATGGCTTTAGTGTACTCAAGCCAACGCCGTGCCCACTCGCGATTACCTGCATTTAAATCGGCAAAACGAGACAAGAACCCGAAAGGGTGCATACCCTGTTTTTTGC
>NZ_JAWOWE010000784.1:0-503 GCF_033340275.1 Vibrio sp. 1402 | reverse complement strand
AGGCGTTTGCCGATCGTCTGTATCAAGATGATGGGATGTTGACACCAAGAACGCACCCAAATGCCGTTTTGAAAGATGAGCTAGCGATTTTAGAACAAGTCAGAACATTGGCTGATTCGGGCCGAGTAAAAACCGCTTCAGGCAGTTATATCTTGTTAGAAGCGGACACAATATGCGTCCATGGAGACAATGAAGAGTCGATCGCTTTGATTCAAAAAATTCGTCAAAGCCTCTACTCCGGAGGAAATTAATGCATCAAACAAAGTTCTCGATTGATTTGGTTTCTGAATGCAGCATTTTGATTCGATTTGATGAAACCATTTCTGAAAACTCAATTGGACAGTTAGCGCGAGCAATGAACCAACATCTGTCCCATATTGTCATGAATATCGTTCCTTCCTATCGAACCGTGTTAATTGATTACTTACCGTTCAGAATCAGTGAATTTCAGTTAGTCGACATACTGCACAATATCTTAGTCGCGTTTGCCCCAAATAAAGCCG
>NZ_JAWOWE010000783.1:0-503 GCF_033340275.1 Vibrio sp. 1402 | reverse complement strand
AGCTCATTACCAACGGGCCGCTTTCTCCAAATGGACGCAACCGCATGTCGACGCGATAACAAAAACCATCAAACGTCTGTTGATCGAGTGCTTTGATGATCCGCTGACCAAGACGAGTAAAGAACTGCGCGTTAGCAATACTGCGGCGGGCACCTTGGGTTTCGCCGTTTTCAGGGTAAGTAAAAATCAGGTCGATATCGGAAGAGAAATTCAGTTCGCCACCGCCTAGCTTGCCCATCCCAATGATCAACATCGGTTGAGCTTCACCCTCTGCATTTGTTGGCGTTCCCCATTCTGCGCAGCAAATTTTGTATTGCCATTGGTATGTCTCAAAGATCATCGCCTCTGCCAATTGGGACAAATGACGTAATGACTCTTCAAGTGTCCAAGCATGTAAGAAGTCTTTCCACGCGATGTAGACCATTTCTCGATTTCGGAACTGACGCAGAACGCGATGACCAGACATTTCATCTGGGCATTCTGCCAATAAAGCGGCCAGACGG
>NZ_JAWOWE010000782.1:0-503 GCF_033340275.1 Vibrio sp. 1402 | reverse complement strand
GGTTTGTCGAACGAAGTGGTTGCGAAACTGAGCGAAGCCAAACCGGAAAGTATTGGCATTGCTTCGCGTATTTCCGGCATTACGCCTGCAGCGATTTCAATTCTTCTTGTGCATCTGAAGAAGCACGGCTTGCTGAAAAAAGGCGAGGAAGAGTAATGAGTGCACTACGAACCAAGCTTGATTCACTGATTGCACAGACCGATTTAGACGTTTCAGAAAAACAACGAGAGCAGTTAGTCGGTTACGTTGAGCTGCTCGATAAGTGGAACAAAGCGTACAACCTAACTTCGGTTCGCTATCCTTTAGAGATGTTAGTGAAACATATCCTGGATAGCATCGTGGTCGGCACGCATCTGCAAGGTGAACGTTTTATCGATGTGGGCACTGGCCCAGGATTGCCAGGTATTCCTTTGGCGATCATGCATCCGGAGAAAACGTTCTTTCTGCTCGATAGCCTCGGTAAGCGCATCCGTTTTATCAAGCAAGTTGTCCACACGTTAGGT
>NZ_JAWOWE010000781.1:0-504 GCF_033340275.1 Vibrio sp. 1402 | reverse complement strand
TTCCCCGTACCTGGCTGTTTCTTTTTGCCTCGGCCCAACTCATGTGCGATGACTGAACGGACAAATATCTCTATGCGCTCAAGGCCATCAAGCATTGCTAAGCGGAGTTTTGTATCAAAAAGGTAAAGATTGAACACTTGATCAAACTCGGTGCCTTGTTGAAAGTGATTGAGCCGCTTTGGTCGTTTTAAGTGTTCACACTGGATGGGTTGATATGATTCGTCTCGTTCGATAACTCTTGCTGGATACCAAAAACCACTCAGTCGGTAATATCCCACCTGTGCGAGCTTTCTTATGGCTCTTTCACGATTGTCTATCACCATGCCTCTTTCGATGAGAATATCGATGAGTTCCTCATAGTGCTTAAACTGCTTAGGCGGGGTTAGTGGCATCCTGTGTCCTTGATTTTCCTTGCTGTAAAAACGAGAACGCCCAGCCTTGATTCCAAAGTCATCTCGAAAGATAACTTCAGAAACAGGGGACTGGGCACTATTGCGATGAAGT
>NZ_JAWOWE010000780.1:0-504 GCF_033340275.1 Vibrio sp. 1402 | reverse complement strand
CGACATACCAGCGGACAAGTAAGGAATCAGTAAATCGACGACAGATTTCACATCGATTTCTTTTTCAAATTTGCTTTCTGCCAGCTCGGTCAAAGCTTGACTAGAGGCCATCGTAAATACGCACGTTCCCAACGTGAAATGTAATCGCCAAAACAACAACTCTTCCGTCAGCTCTGGGTTTGCTTTCATGATAGAGAAAGTAAACAAATTCAATACTTCTGAGTATCGAGTGCTGATAAACCAACGCAAATGACCTTGTACATCGGTGTAACCTCGACCAATCAACAACATAAATAGTGCTGTACCATTTGGTCTAACATCATTAAGTGTACGCAGCGGTAAACGTAATGATTCAAATACTTCGTCCATGTTGTAGCTTTCGCGGGTATTCAACTCAATGAGAGACGCCTTTATGCTCGGCATCAGTGCTTCAAGGTATCGGTCCAACACCGCGCGCACTAACGTCTTTTTGTCACCAAAGTGATAATTCACCGATGCAAGATT
>NZ_JAWOWE010000779.1:0-504 GCF_033340275.1 Vibrio sp. 1402 | reverse complement strand
GCGAACCGCGCATTATATTGCTGAGCTTTCTCGGAGTGTTATTGCCTTCTGCTGTTCTGCTTACGCTACCGGTTTTTTCGGTTTCTGGTCTGTCTATTACTGACGCGTTGTTTACCGCGACTTCAGCCATTAGTGTGACGGGATTGGGTGTGGTCGATACTGGCCAACATTTTACGCTCGCGGGTAAAATTCTTCTGATGTGCTTGATGCAGATCGGCGGCTTAGGGCAAATGACCTTATCTGCGGTGCTGCTCTATATGTTTGGGGTGCGCTTGAGTCTACGTCAGCAAGCGTTAGCCAAAGAAGCACTTGGCCAAGAAAGGCAAGTCAACCTGCGTCGTTTGGTGAAAAAGATCGTCACATTTGCGCTGGTGGCAGAGGCGATTGGTTTTGTCTTCCTCTCGTATCGTTGGGTGCCAGAAATGGGGTGGCAGACGGGCATGTTCTATGCGCTGTTTCATTCTATTTCGGCTTTCAACAATGCTGGCTTCGCTCTCTTCTCTG
>NZ_JAWOWE010000778.1:0-504 GCF_033340275.1 Vibrio sp. 1402 | reverse complement strand
ACTCCCATTTCAAATACAATACTAATTCTATGAAAAATATTAAAACTGCATGTCTTCTATTATCCATGCTTGGTGTTTTAACTGGATGTGGTGGTGATGATTCTTCCGGTGGAGTCAAGACTGTTCCCGTCGCTGGCGTAGATTC
This sequence comes from Vibrio sp. 1402, assembly GCF_033340275.1. NCBI lineage: Bacteria > Pseudomonadati > Pseudomonadota > Gammaproteobacteria > Vibrionales > Vibrionaceae > Vibrio > Vibrio sp. 1402. The sequence goes on along the minus strand of NZ_JAWOWE010000778.1, from coordinate 359 downwards.
TGGCGACAAAAACGATGACAACGCTGACAACGCTGACGTAGATTCAACTGTGGATGACGATACAGATACAGATACAGATGATGACAGTACCGTCGATGATGATTCCACGAAAGACGACGATACCACTGACGATGACACCGTGGTAGATGACGATACCGAGCTTTTCCCACACAAAGGAAAATGTACTGTTGAAGATTTCACGGTTGACCGAGTCAATATCGAATCAAGAGTCGCAAACAGTGACTACGAATGTATGAGAACGTGGTTTTCTCCATCGTTAGAGCAAGCAGACGTCGTCTTCAGTACCATGAGCGTGAGTCGAATTACTGGCGGATTAAAAAAGGCAATTGAAGCTTATA
>NZ_JAWOWE010000777.1:0-504 GCF_033340275.1 Vibrio sp. 1402 | reverse complement strand
AGCTTACTTACTTTGTTGCTTAGTCGGTTATAAGCCATTACCGCAGGAATTGCTGCGAATAGACCCATAGCAGTCGCGATCAACGCTTCTGCGATACCTGGGGCAACCATAGAAAGCGTTGCTTGTTTCACTTCACCCAGTGCAATAAACGCATGCATGATGCCCCAAACAGTACCAAACAAACCAATGTATGGGCTGATTGAACCGACAGTTGCTAAGAAAGGTAGGCTTGTTTCAAGCTCATCAACTTCACGCGCAACAGCAACACGCATCGCGCGACCTGTGCCTTCCATAATGTAAGCTGGTGAGTTCGCATTGCTCTTACGTAAACGAGCAAATTCTGTGAAACCTGCGTAGAAGATTTCTTCTGTACCTGCGATCTCGTCTTTGCGCCCTTTCACTTTTTGGTAAAGTTGGGAAAGGTCTGTACCTGACCAGAATTTGTCTTCAAATTGCTCTGCATTTTTTGATGCTTGGGAAAGCACTTTGCTGCGCTTGATGATC
>NZ_JAWOWE010000776.1:0-504 GCF_033340275.1 Vibrio sp. 1402 | reverse complement strand
ACGGTCGATACCCAGATCTTTGTTGTCTTTACAAGAGAGCTGACATGTTTTGCAGCCAGTACATTTGCTTGAATCAATGTAAAAGCCATACTGCTTCGCTGTGCTCATTATTTAGCCCCCATTTTATTAATTAGCGTCACTTCAACGAGGTTGGTATGGCTCGGGTTCGATTTTGCCAACGGGCTTGGACGTTGTGTTGTCAGCACGTTGATTGAGCCCGCTTGGTCAACACCTTTTGCGTTTGGTGCGTACCATGCACCCTCACCTAAGCCAACCACATGCGGCATGATGCGTGGGGTCACTTTTACGCGAACGTTCATTTCGCCGAATTTGCTACGAACGCTCACCAAATCACCGTTTTCAATGTTGCGTGACGCTGCATCAATCGGGTTGATCCAAAGCTCTTGTGGCGCTGCTGCTTTTAGGATGTCCACGTTACCGTACGTAGAGTGCGCGCGTGATTTGTAGTGGAAGCCCGTTAGCTGAAGTGGGAACTCTTTACGA
>NZ_JAWOWE010000775.1:0-504 GCF_033340275.1 Vibrio sp. 1402 | reverse complement strand
ATGATTTTGCACATTTAACGTCACTGCATCGGCAAAGTTAGAGTGCTCAATTTCAGCTTTCGCAAGCACTTGTTCTAAGCGATTGTTGTGTTTATGCCCTGCCAGCAAAGGCTGAATTCCGAGACGGGTTTCGCATACCCCCAGATTCACCCCATTTTGTTGCCAGTCGACATAATGGACAGGAAATGCAAAGTTCGAGATGGTCACCATTGGGCACTCAATGCCCTTAGTGCCATACCCTCTTCCACCGATTCCACGGCTAATGTGAATTTTGATTCCAGCGTGTTCATCTTTCAGGGTAGCCAAGTGAGCCCACTCGGAAACTATACTCCAGTCAGGTAAAGGAATATGAAGTGTTTTGAGACATGCTTCCAAACGTTCAACATGCGCTTGCCAATACTCTAGCTCGCCGTTTTTAGTCTGGATAGTAGTAAAGCAACCGTCTCCATATTGAAAAGAGCGATCACCTAATGAAACCTGTGTTTGTGGAACTCCATTTACCCA
>NZ_JAWOWE010000774.1:0-504 GCF_033340275.1 Vibrio sp. 1402 | reverse complement strand
TTTTTTCATTCCACTATCATGGTTAGATTATAAAACCATAAATAAACAACAAATTAGAACAAAACACCAAATACATTCATGTTCCGGATTTTCATTTCTAAAGTAATAACTCTACCTTTAGACTTTTGCCCCACGTTATAATTAATTCAGCGAACATTAGAATGAAAACCAACAAGACTTTCCTATCAACAGCAGTAGCACTTAGCCTACTTGGCACTTCAGGCATGGCAAATGCAGCAGGCTTCCAATTAGCTGAATATTCTGCAACAGGTCTAGGTCGTGCTTACGCTGGTGAAGCAGCAATGGCTGACAACGCAAGTTCTCAATGGCGTAACCCAGCAATGCTTACTTACCTAGAGGGCACTCAAGTGTCTGTTGGTGCCATCTATGTAAATCCAAACATTGATATCAATGGTCAAACCACACTTAAGCATGCAGTAAATGAGAATGTAATTAACTCCTCTTCAACCTCTGCAGAAGACTTCGCACATGATGCGATCATTG
>NZ_JAWOWE010000773.1:0-504 GCF_033340275.1 Vibrio sp. 1402 | reverse complement strand
CCAAGACCCCCCGCAGCACAAGCGGTATTCAATGCAATACCACCACCACGACGTTTCAGTTCACGTAGAGTTTGCTTCATCATACGCGCACCCTTCGCCGCGAATGGGTGACCGTAAGCAATTGAGCCACCGAGCACGTTGAATTTATCCATGTCGATTTCACCGATCGCTTTCGAACGACCTAGGTTTTCTTGAGCAAACTTATCTGAGGCAAACATTTTCACGTTTGCCAATGCTTGAGCAGCAAACGCTTCATGCATATCGATCAGAGTCAGATCCGACAGTTCCAAGCCTGTGTTTTCGAGCACTTTCGCAGTCGCGTAAGTCGGTCCCATCAGCATGTCTTTTTCCACACCAATCGCTGAGAATGCGTAGCCACGGATGTAGCCAAGAATTTCCATGCCCAACTCTTTCGCTTTACCTTCGCGCATCAGCATCACTGCCGCGCCACCATCAGTCAGCGGCGTACTGTTTGCTGCGGTAACACTGCCGTACTGGCGGTCA
>NZ_JAWOWE010000772.1:0-505 GCF_033340275.1 Vibrio sp. 1402 | reverse complement strand
AATCTCGTGGAAAAACCCCTTCACAGTGAATGGCTGCTCGCCTTTTTGGCGTATCGCCAGACACATCAAACATACTGATTTTGTTCTGAGCTCGGCAAGAGACATACAAAAACGTTTCATCTTGCGAAAGACGAATCGCCGCCGCCGCTTGCTGATTCTCTTCCCCTTCTAATAATTCTGTTTGATTCGAGATAAGCCATTTATCTTGGTGCTTAACCAGAACAATCAAGGTTTCTGACAGTTCGCAAACCACATACGCTGTCGACTCTTGTTGGTTAAACACCACATGGCGCGGTCCCGAACCTGCGGGCAAATGAATCACTTGCGACAGTGAAAAATCCGGCGGCTGGGCATCGTAATCATAAATAAGGACGCTATCGCTGCCTAAGTCTACGACAACCAATTGATGACTGTGCTTTAAAAACGTGACTTGATGAGCGTGAGGAGAAGTTTGGCGCTCTAAATTCGGCCCGCATCCATCAACGTAGAAATCCGCCAATAAACT
>NZ_JAWOWE010000771.1:0-505 GCF_033340275.1 Vibrio sp. 1402 | reverse complement strand
TCGACTTTATGAGTCAGCAGACCGCTGTTGCGATCGATGCGAACGCGCACGATGCCATCTGGAATATTCTTGCCTTGTTCTGGTTTGCCTTCCAATGCCACTTGCATAAAGTCAATCCATGCTGGTTCTGCTGTTTTCGCACCTGATTCAGCACCAGATACTTGGCCTTGACCCAAATTGCTGTTCACCGTCGTGCGGCCTAACGCGCGTGAGTGATCATCGAAGCCCACCCATGCAATAGCAACCACGCCCGGACCATAACCGTTGTACCATGCGTCTTTTGAATCGTTAGTCGTACCAGTTTTACCACCAATATCACGACGCTCAAGTTTTTGCGCACGCCAGCCGGTACCGTTCCAGCCAGTTCCTTCACGCCAGTTGCCGCCACCCCAGATGTTGCTGTACATCATTTCACGCATCAAGAATGCGTTTTGTTCAGAGATCACTTGTGGTGCGTATTTTGGTTCATCATTTTCTAGTGCGTTCTCTGGAGCTTGGCCATCAA
>NZ_JAWOWE010000770.1:0-505 GCF_033340275.1 Vibrio sp. 1402 | reverse complement strand
CTTGATCTGCAAAGCCGTGGCGCGGCGACACTCGATTACGGTAACAACATTCGTCAGATGGCATTGGAAGAAGGCGTAGAAAATGCGTTTGATTTCCCAGGTTTCGTTCCTGCTTATATTCGTCCTTTATTCTGTGAAGGCATTGGGCCTTTCCGTTGGGCAGCTCTATCAGGTGATCCAGAAGACATTTACAAAACCGACCAAAAAGTAAAAGAGTTGATTCCTGACAACCCACATCTGCATAACTGGTTAGATATGGCGCGTGAACGTATTCAGTTCCAAGGTCTTCCGGCTCGTATTTGTTGGGTAGGTCTGAAAGATCGTGAGCGCCTTGGTCAAGCGTTCAACGAAATGGTGAAAAATGGTGAGCTGAAAGCTCCTATCGTTATTGGTCGCGACCACTTAGATTCAGGCTCTGTAGCAAGCCCGAACCGAGAAACAGAAGGCATGATGGACGGCTCTGACGCAGTATCAGACTGGCCACTATTAAACGCATTATTGAACA
>NZ_JAWOWE010000769.1:0-506 GCF_033340275.1 Vibrio sp. 1402 | reverse complement strand
TTTTACGCACCTTGATGTTAGGAAGAGAGCTACTCAACAAGAGCGCAAAAACCATTGAGTTGTCCTTTGGGCAAGCAATCAAATTTAAAGAACTCAATAACCTCAACGATGATCAGATCGTCAATTATCTAAGGCTTAACACCTACCTGCTTAACCGCGATGTAAGTGCCACTCAGCAAACGGTCTCAGACAATGATCTCTTACCTATTGCGGTAGGGTTACCCATAGGCCAATTACTTGAAGAGCTGCACAGCTTACCGACAGAAACCCAATTGCTTCAAAATGGCGAGTTCGACGTGTACTGCGCCAGCGCACAGCAGATCCCATCTCTCCTGCATGAAATTGGCCGCTTGCGAGAACATAATTTCCGTCAAGTTGGCGAAGGGACCGGACAAGCGATAGACATCGATCATTTCGATCATGATTACCTGCACCTGTTTGTGTGGGATCGTGAGAACCAATGCATGGTAGGAGCTTACCGTCTTGGATTAGTTGATCAATTATTG
>NZ_JAWOWE010000768.1:0-506 GCF_033340275.1 Vibrio sp. 1402 | reverse complement strand
GATGCCTTTTTCGATACCTTGAGCAATCAGTTTGGTTTGTTCTTTCGTTTGACCCGGTTTCTGTGTCGCTTTTGCGATCTTCATGGCTTCGGTTTGAGTTTCTAGAGAAGGAACTGGGGTTGCAGGGGTTCTTTTTTTCATGTTTCTCATCGACGTCACTGTAAATCTGCGTTTAGTTTACCTGCGTAAGATGATGAAATGAACTTTAGTTCTCATCTTTGCTTGCTTGCAACTCTGAATCGATCGGTTAAAGTGGCGTTTTTATGAAACTAAGAAGACGATATTGTGCGCTACTCATTTGACCAATATGACGCTCATGGATTTTTGAAAGCGCCTATTCTTGTTTGGCTAGGATGGATGTTTCTGGCTCGCTCTTGGGTGGTTTTTGCAATGGCGGGTGTCAGCCGAGAAAGCGGCAGCAAGCTTTTGTCCATGGTCTATCCTGATTCCAGCACGTTGTATTTAGGTTTGTCGATTGGTATTCCAAGCCTGTTATTGATGTGGCT
>NZ_JAWOWE010000767.1:0-506 GCF_033340275.1 Vibrio sp. 1402 | reverse complement strand
AAAGATAGTTTTCCAGCGTAATCCCTAGCAAGTTTCTCTCTGTAATCTCCTTAATGCTCTATCCTAAAATAATACCTATGTTCAGTGCACCTTAATTTTAATTTTATAAGGGGCATAATATGTCTAATCAAGTAATTGGTACAGTAAAGTGGTTTAACGAAACTAAAGGTTTTGGTTTTATTTCTCAAGAAAATGGCGATGATTTATTTGTTCATTTCAGAAGCATTTTAGGCGATGGCTTTAAGAAGCTTATTGAAGGCGAGCAGGTTTCCTTTACTGTAGGTAAAGGTCCTAAAGGCCTTCAAGCAGAAAATGTAACGACTATTTAGTCTTACAATTGAATTTACACTGCCTCGTCATACGCCTGGCGAGGTAGTTGCTCTGACAAAGATTTGTTTCAAGATAAAATATAAAGATAGTTTTCCAGCGTAATCCCTAGCAAGTTTCTCTCTGTAATCTCCTTAATTACCTATCCTAAAAATACTTATGTTCAGTGCACCTTAATT
>NZ_JAWOWE010000766.1:0-506 GCF_033340275.1 Vibrio sp. 1402 | reverse complement strand
TTATCTCGCTCTGCTTCTAACTCGGCTTGATGCTCTCGCACTTTTTTCACGCTTCGATTGTATTTTTGCGCCAACAAGCTGACTTCATCAAAACACCAACGTTTGGGCAGCGTGACCGTACTCGGCGCATTACCGCCGCTAAAATCACTCACCGCACCGGAAAGCAACTGCAAAGGATTCACCAATAAACGGAAGGCAACCCACAACACCCCAACCATCAACAGCAAAATTTTTATCGCTTCTGTCGTGAGCAGAAAAAAGAACTGTTGCCATAAATCTTGATAGACGGCGCTAAGATCAGACTGCACAGTCAGCTCTGCGAGCTCAAACGTTTTTTCCCCCACACTAAACTGCATCGGCCAACGCCTCTCAACCACATCTTGCGTGATTTCTGTTCCGAGCTCGATGATAACTTCGTCTTTGGTAGCAATGCGTAGGTAATCCACCGAAGGCAAACGCATCGCCCCCAGCGCTTGGGTGAGTAACAGCTCACGGTCTTCAACCCA
>NZ_JAWOWE010000765.1:0-506 GCF_033340275.1 Vibrio sp. 1402 | reverse complement strand
AGAAGCGTTTGGCTTTGAAGAGTTTGATGTGGATCCTGTGTCGGGTATCGCCGTTAATGCTGATCACAATGATTATTGTTGGATGAACTCATCGTACGTGCTTGGCGTCAAACTGACGGATGCATTTTCTAAGTATGGTTTCTGTACTGCTATTCGTGGCGCAGAGGGTGGTGGGCGAGTTGATAACCTACCAACACACTTCTTCATGAGTGATGATGGTGACCCAGATATGAAGTGCCCAACGGAAATTGGCATTACAGACCGCCGTGAAGCGGAATTGGGTAAACTGGGTTTCTTACCGTTGTGTCACTACAAAAATACAAACTATGCCGTGTTCTTTGGTGCTCAAACTTGTCAAAAACCAGCAAATCATGAATCTCCAGAAGTGGCAGCAAACGCGGCAATTTCAGCAAGACTTCCTTACATGATGGCAACCTCTCGTTTTGCACATTATTTGAAAGTAATGGCTCGAGACAAGATCGGTAGCTTTATGGAAGCAGAAGACG
>NZ_JAWOWE010000764.1:0-507 GCF_033340275.1 Vibrio sp. 1402 | reverse complement strand
CATTGCACGATGTAATTGGAGAGAATGATGTCTGCACCACGTGCTGAGTTGCGGTATTGGCGAGAATCCAACCCGTGCTTATGACCCATGTCATCAATGTTCATTGGGTGGATCAGCAAAAAATCAGGCTGGTGAGTGCGACGCAAATGTTCCGCGTCTATGAAAAGCGCTTCATCAGGATAATGATCCCAATGATAGAAACAGCCGTGCTGAATATTCATTGTTTCATCGTTCGTAAAACGATCGCGAATCGGCTCAAACGGGGCGCGGTTATAGAGTTCACTCACCCAGTGGTAAGCCGCCGCCGCCGTCACTTTGCCTTGCGATTTTGCCAAACTAAAGATGGAATCATGATTCGACAGACGAACGATATTGTTGTTCACAATGCCGCTTTCTACGGGGCGAACCCCAGTTAAAATGCACTCATACAGTGGACGCGACATTGAAGGGAGTTCACATTGCACGGGGTAAAGCGTGGCGCGCATTTCTGGTCGTGAATGACCATGT
>NZ_JAWOWE010000763.1:0-507 GCF_033340275.1 Vibrio sp. 1402 | reverse complement strand
TGTAGCGATCCGCAATCGTGTCACCAAATACAGGGTCGTCTTCGCTCTCTGTCCACAGACTTTCAACGTGTTGCCAGTCTTCAGTAGTAAAAAGCTCTTCAATTAATGGCAGGATTTTTCTCTCTTCGAGCTCAAGGTGACGCTTTTGCGACTCAATGAAATCTTCTAGCTGAGCAATAAAGATGTCTTGAGGAACAACCGCATCTTGCAAAATCATCTCAATGAGCATCGAAAACTCTTTGGTCTTCTCGGCGAGCTCTTGGTGCTCTTTCTCCAAGTTTTCCATGGTTTGTTGCTTACCGTAATGCTTGAGGAAATGATGGTAGAGAATGTCTTCTTTCGGATGATGAATTTTTTCCGAATGGTTTGAGAGGTAATCAACAATCTCGCTTACTAGCGAGTAATTAATGGCGTTTTCTTCTTTTATTTCGTTGAGTTTATGGCGCAATATGGCCAGCAGGCGAACCATGTAGCCGTGTTCGCGTCGAATTCTTTCGATCATCATAG
>NZ_JAWOWE010000762.1:0-507 GCF_033340275.1 Vibrio sp. 1402 | reverse complement strand
TAATGTGGCGGCACCAAATGGCTTTGGCCACGGCTTACCTGAATGAAGAATCCATGTACGGCGTTGTAGCCAACTTTCAGCGTATCGATGCCATGACGCTCGCGTTCGTCCGCTTCGAGCTTTTCTAGATACTCGGTTGCACCATCAGCGAGCTTGCGCCACTCATCCAATTCTTCGTTATAGCCTTCTGCAATCACACCACCATCGCGGATCACTACCGGCGGGTTTTCTTTGATAGCACGTTCAAGAAGCTCACATACCTCATCTATTGGCGCAGCATACTGAGCCAACTTCACTAGGTATGGATGAGTTAAGGATGCAGTGAGCGATTCTAGTTCAGGAAGTTGCTGCATGGCATGGCGTAGGCGAGCCATATCACGTGGACGAGCAGAACGTAGAGCAAGACGCGCTAAGATACGTTCAATATCGCCAATCTGTTTTAAAGTTGGCTGAAGATCGGTAAATAAGCCTTGATCTTTAATTTCACCAATCGCATCCAGGCGATTG
>NZ_JAWOWE010000761.1:0-507 GCF_033340275.1 Vibrio sp. 1402 | reverse complement strand
TAAAAAACATGTACAGCAACTTACCAGATCTTTGGGATGACTCTCTGGAAGGCCTGGATCGCTACCGCTATATCATCAATGCCTTTACAAGAATGCGTTTCTGCTTTTCTGATGGTCGTTTAGATATGGACTGCAAACTGCCTCCGCAAGAAGTCACAGGTGACCAATTGGTACCTTGGTTTGAACTGCCACACCGCATACCGTTAGAAAAAACAGTGTTATTCGGTCACTGGGCAGCATTGCAGGGCTATATCGATGAAAAAGTCATTGGACTCGATACAGGTTGTGTCTGGGGTGGTTCGCTGACGATGATTCGTTGGGAAGACAAACAACTCTTTACTCAAGACGCTCTCGATTAATCACTAGATCGTTACTCCAAAAACAAAAAGCACCGTGGTTACGGTGCTTTTTTCTATTCTGCTTCGAGAGACTTTTCTAACTATTGCTTTTCTAAAATCGTAAAACGCATGTTGTAAGCGTTTTTCTCATCCGCTTGGTAGGTTTCAG
>NZ_JAWOWE010000760.1:0-507 GCF_033340275.1 Vibrio sp. 1402 | reverse complement strand
GGATCAGAAATAACGTCCTTTAACGAAGAAAGCACGCTTTGTTTAGAGACAGTCTCTGCTTCCTTGATCGACGCATACCAATCTTTAATTGCGTTGAGTTTCTCTTCTACTTTTGTCAGCGTGTCTTTGGGAGCTGGGCGAGAAACTTCGGCCGTAGTTTCTCGCGTCATAAGCTCGCTCATTCGCTTCGCATCGTCGCGTTCATAGTGACGAACATCGGTTGAATGAGCGGGCGTTTGTCCGACAAAGCTAGGGTCGACTCTCATCCAAGATTCCTAATGTCTTGGGTGAAGCTCGCCGCAAAAGCTTGGCTTTCTTCGCTGCCTTGAGCTGCCAGTTCCATCCAACGTTCAGCTTGGCTTAGTAACCCTGCTTTTGCAGCCGCTAGCGCCGCCAAACTGATTAGGTCAGGATACGCGGTGCAAAGTGGCTCAAGTAATCGATGTGCCTCTTCGTACGCGCCTTTGTTCATCAGGCTCATCGCACGAATCATTACTACAACTTCTT
>NZ_JAWOWE010000759.1:0-507 GCF_033340275.1 Vibrio sp. 1402 | reverse complement strand
CGCGCAAGTGGTCGCATCGCCGCAAACATTACGTGTGGCAGATTTAGAACTTGATATGATCAAACGCGTTGCCACGCGCGCGGGGCAGTCGATGTCGCTTACCGCCAAAGAATATGCCCTGCTTGAGTTGTTGATGCGCAAAACTGGCCAAGTGCTTTCACGTACCACCATTGCGTCGTTAGTGTGGGATATGAACTTTGACAGCGATACCAATGTGATTGATGTGGCGGTCAAACGTCTGCGTAGCAAAGTGGACAAACCGTTCGATAGACCACTGATTCACACTGTCAGAGGGATGGGCTACAAACTCGAAGAGAGTCGTGATGCCTAAGTTCTCGCTGCCTTTTTCCATGAAAAACAAGCTCGTGCTGATGTTTGTTAGCATGACGTTTGTGACCTATTTTTCTTTGGCTTTCATCCTACAGTACGCCATTGAGCGCCACTTTTATTCGCAAGATTTCAGCTATATTTCCAGTAAGTTCAATGCCATTGAGAAAGAATTAATAC
>NZ_JAWOWE010000758.1:0-507 GCF_033340275.1 Vibrio sp. 1402 | reverse complement strand
GTAAGAAACCATGTTGCCAAATGGCTGCACGGTCAGCACATCTTTGTATGTGATGTCACCAGCTTCAATAGAATCACGCACACCGCCTGAGTTCATCACTGCGAAATCAGCTTTTGCACGTTCCATATGAGCCGTTGCAATTAAACGACCTAGATTCGTCTGTTGGAATCGCACGACATCACGGTCACCTTCTAGCTTACCGTTTGATTCCGCAATTTTCACATTCAGCTGGCTTTGGCCTTTTTCTTGGAAAGGACGAAGGAAGTCCAACATCGCTTTGTCTTGAGTAATTTCATCTTGAACAAACACACGTTGTGATTGACCATCCACGTTGATTTTTTTCTTCAAGTTTACAGGAATAAGATCGTAGCTCACCATTGATAGTTCGCCGTTACGGAATTCGTAATCGGCACGGCCAACATATTTACCCCACTCATGCGCCTGAACAATGTAAGTACCGTTTTGTTGGTCTGGCTGACACTCATCACCCGGTTTAAAGTTCTTTTT
>NZ_JAWOWE010000757.1:0-507 GCF_033340275.1 Vibrio sp. 1402 | reverse complement strand
CGCATCGTCGGCGGTGGTGTGGTCACTTAGGCGATAACTTACCGCTTCGATCAGTGTCGCCCCTTTGCCTTTTCGTGCTCGCTCTAATGCGGTCATGGTAGCGTCATACATAGCAACAACGTCGTTGCCATCGACGGTAATCCCTGGAATGCCAGCTCCTTTTGCTTTTTCAGAAAGGAACTCCGCCGCGCATTGTAAACTGCGTGGTACAGAAATCGCCCATTGGTTGTTATTCACCACAAAAACCAACGGAATGTTCCATGTCCCTGCGCAGTTGATGGATTCGAGAAAATCTCCTTTGGATGTCCCACCGTCGCCACACATGACCAGAGCCGCTTCGTGATTGCCTTGAATTTTCAACGCAGAAGCAACGCCGACCGCATGTGTACATTGTGTTGCGATTGGAACGCAAAATGGCAAGTCTCGGCTTGGGATTGGGCTGCCTTCTGGCGCAAAGTCACTGCCGCGCTCATCGCCGCCCCAATATTGAAGGTTTTTTTCCATACC
>NZ_JAWOWE010000756.1:0-508 GCF_033340275.1 Vibrio sp. 1402 | reverse complement strand
CGGGAAGGGAACTCAACTCCCTCAACGGTCAATGTTTTAGTATTTTTCATCAGAATTATTCCTGTAAATCAGATAGTAAAAACCCCAACAGGAGCCGAGAGGACAAGCCTCTCAGCCCCTGTTGGGCTACTTAATGTTTAGTTAGAATGGCGCGTCGTCATGTTCAGGGCTGTTACTGTCACCAAAGCTAACCTTAGATTTAATCTGCTCATATAACGCCAGCATGTCGCGCACGAGTTCAGCATTCGGTCTAGGCTCTCCGTTAGGTTTCACCCAGTTCTGCTGCTTCCACTTCGGTGCCCATTCAGTGAGTGTTTTTATCGTCGCGGCATCCATCCCTTTAATCTCGATAGAACTAACCTCCTGATCTAGCAAACTTTTAGCGATGTTTAGTGTGTGCATACAGAGCTGGTAGCGCATTGCTGAAACTGTAGATTTCTTAACTTCAAATACTTGCGTGTCACCACCTACAACCGAAACCGGCGAACCCTTACCGCCAACACCAAGC
>NZ_JAWOWE010000755.1:0-508 GCF_033340275.1 Vibrio sp. 1402 | reverse complement strand
GAAAATGCTCAAAGAGCAGACCAATCGGGTTAGCATGGATAAAGCACGCGGCTCAAAACGCCAACTCGAACAACGTGCTCGCAAGCTCATCAATCGTATTCGCTCTCAACATGAATACGATCCCGAAAAGCAGTTTTCTAACGTCGTTTCCGAAACGTATTGGTGGGAACAACTGGTTCTATTTAAGACTGAGCTTAAACGCTCTAACCATGCGGTGATCATGATTCGTCACTCCAATCCTGCGTTTCTCGATGCGTGCACTGAACTGGTTCACTCATTAACGACGCCAAGCGATCTCATTTCACGCCTATCTAGCGATCGACTCGCTATGCTGATTGCCGAAAAAGATCAAGCCGCAGAAGAGCTCTACCGAACCGTGCATGCCATGTTAGACATTTATCCATGGGAACGACGTGGTCTCAAAGGGCCAAAACCGACATTGTATTTACAAGACATCCTGACTTTCCCATTTACTTTAGAGCAGTTGGAAGAAAGCTATATTGAGGTA
>NZ_JAWOWE010000754.1:0-508 GCF_033340275.1 Vibrio sp. 1402 | reverse complement strand
ACAAAAGGTATTCATTTTCGTCATAAAAGGTGATGTTTGAATCGGTTTGGCTATAACCCGCGAAGGAAATGAACGACCAGTTTTGCCAATCAAACACGTTTTGGTATTCGTAAGCGGCAAACAAGCTCAAGGTGTCATCACTGCGCGTTTTCGCAAAAGTTTGGCTCGCCGATTGATAATCTTTGAGTGCATAGCCTGCGGTTAAGGCTAAACGATGACGGTTGATGAACTTAAACCAACTTACGTCAAAGGCATAAGAGTCATACGATTCTGCTTTTCCATCCGCATCTTGGTTGATGTAGGTGAACGCGGGTTGCAGTAGCGATGTTTGGTCTAGTGAAATACGATATTCGCCTTTTACGTAATAAATACTGGCATCACGCGCGAGTGAACGATCGGTGACTTCATCTTGTTCGACATCTTTATCGGCATAAGCTAAATCGAGGGTGAAGTTTCTATCGACCAAACCTTTGATTTGAAATCGATAGGCGTTACCACCTTCATCTGT
>NZ_JAWOWE010000753.1:0-508 GCF_033340275.1 Vibrio sp. 1402 | reverse complement strand
ATTCTTGACTACCGTTACAGCAAAGACCGCATTTTAGAAGCCTACCTCAATGAAGTGTATTTGGGCCAAAGCGGCGGCGAAGCGATCCACGGTTTTGGCTTAGCATCACGCTACTACTTTGGGCAGCCAATCCAAGAGTTGCGAATTGATCAACTTGCGATGCTGGTGGGCATGGTGAAAGGACCGTCGTACTACAATCCTGTTCGCTATCCTGAGCGCACCAAAGAGCGTCGAGACTTGGTGCTTCGATTGCTGATGCAACAAAACATGCTCACATCGCAGCAATATGAACAAGCTGTGAGTCGACCTCTTGATACACAAAGCAAACCACGTATTGCGAGCCGTCAGCCTGCATACTTCCAGCAATTGAATATCGAGCTGAAAGAGAAGGTCGGTGATCGCTTCAAGGCTGAAACTGGTCTGCGCGTGTTTACGTCTCTTGATCCTGTATCTCAAAGTAAAATGGAGCAGGCGATCGCGAAGAAAATACCGGATTTAGCGAAGCGAG
>NZ_JAWOWE010000752.1:0-509 GCF_033340275.1 Vibrio sp. 1402 | reverse complement strand
CGTGTGAGTGTAGATCTCCACACGGCCAGCGATTGGGCTTTCTGCTGCGATCAACGCGTCTTCCGTATCCCCATGGTTGGTCAGCTGAAAGAATCCGCCAATAACAGGAGCATTTGGTGGCGCTTCACGACTCCAGGGATGATCGATGTGAATTTTTCCGGCTTCGTAATCGTGAGCAAGGCTCATAGGGCTAGCAATGAGAGCGATAAGTGACAAAGTGGCGATTTTCATTTGTTTAAGCATGTGTATTTTCCTTTTAAATAGAATGACTTCCCGAGCAAATGCTCAATGGGATAATTGTTATTATTGTGAGCCTGAGTTCTTAAAGAACCATTAGGCAGGAAAAACACAAGGAGGGGATTGCTTTGGTGCGATATGCTGGTAAACCAATCTGCCGCATTGAGCAAAATGGTAGGGCGTGAGCGCGTGTTTAACGCGGCGTAACCACTGAATGGTGGCAAGATAAAGCCCAACCGCGACAAGCAAGAAAAATTGCACGGCTTGCAGCA
>NZ_JAWOWE010000751.1:0-509 GCF_033340275.1 Vibrio sp. 1402 | reverse complement strand
ATAATTTTACGGTTGTGGTTTTTTATCCTTACACTTTGCTTGATCTTCTCTCAAAGATCCTACAATATCGTGCTTATTACAAATATGGTGTCAGTTTTGGTGCGCCGTTGCCCGATCTGATGCTGATATCTTCCAATAAGATGTAAAGATAAATATACAATGAGTCGTTCTAAAGTGTTTGGTAGTACCCTAATTATTGCTGGTACTACAATTGGGGCTGGTATGCTAGCTCTTCCTCTTGCCTCCGCTGGCATTGGTTTTACTACATCACTGGTCATCATGTTGAGTTTGTGGGCGTTAATGGCCTTTACTGCGCTACTGATGCTTGAACTTCACCAATATGCTGAAAGTAGTGCGACACTTCATACCTTGGCGAAACAAATCCTTGGTCAAAAGGGTAAGTGGGTTGCCAGTTTTGCGATGCTATTTTTGTTCTATTCATTGTGTGCGGCATACATCGCTGGTGGCGGTGCCCAATTTGGTGATCGCTTATCTCAGTGGTTTGAGTT
>NZ_JAWOWE010000750.1:0-509 GCF_033340275.1 Vibrio sp. 1402 | reverse complement strand
CAGTTGGAGCTGGCAACAATACCGTTCCAACTCCTGCAACGTTGACGGTTTCTTCACGTAGAATACGACTCGCGACCAGATGTCCAAGGGTCTGATAGTAGTAGTTATTCCATAATCTTCCCGCCTCAACGAGGGAGTACGCTATCCACAAATCAGAATCTGACGCTGGATTAGAATCCAACACTCCGAACTGACCATTTTCTTTTCTTCCCCACAACCAAGCAGGAAGCCTTGCCGTCAAATCCCCACCAGCCAAATGTGATTGAGTCCATTTTAAAACCTGATCGAAGGTTTTAGGGTCATTGGCAACCAAGGCAAAGAACAATGCGTAAGATTGACCTTCCGAGGTCGTAATCATACGCTCGTCACTGCCATCAACGACTCTGCCTTGCTCCATGTATACCGACTTAAATGTTTCCCATTGTGGCCACTCGCAGGTGTTAGCCCACAAGTAAGGAGACACCAACAACATAAGGAACGAGATGAGTTTTTTCATTATTCCTCTTCCT
>NZ_JAWOWE010000749.1:0-509 GCF_033340275.1 Vibrio sp. 1402 | reverse complement strand
GCTCGTAACCAACCCACGCAGAGTCAAACAGGATGTAGTCACAAAGGTGACCTATCTTATCCATTACGTAGCGAGCGTTGTAGATAGTACCGTCATAAGTACCAAGCTGGATAATAGCAAGACGGAAAGGACGTTCATCGCGTGCACGTTCTGGATCCACTTTCGCGATTTGAGCACGAATGTATTCTTCATCGAAACAGTGCTCATCCATACCACCGATGAAGCCCCAAGGGTTACGCGCCGTTTCTAAGTAAACTGGCATACCACCCGCTTGAATTAACGCACCGTGGTGGTTCGATTTGTGGTTGTTACGGTCGAACAGTACCAAATCACCTTCAGTTACTAGCGCGTTACACACCACTTTGTTTGAAGCAGAAGTACCGTTGAGTACGAAGTAAGTTTTGTCCGCGTTAAATACTTTTGCAGCGTGCGCTTGCGCTTGGTGTGCAGAACCTTCGTGGATCAGCAAGTCACCTAAATCCACGTCCGCGTTACACAAGTCACTACGG
>NZ_JAWOWE010000748.1:0-509 GCF_033340275.1 Vibrio sp. 1402 | reverse complement strand
GAAAGAATTCGAAGAATCGAACCCAATTGGGACGGAAGCTACGCTCAACATTCTCATGCTCAAAACACGGCGTTTGGTAACGAGCAAGTCAGTGGCTTTGCCGTAGGTGGCGGCTCTCCTGCTTCGCAATCTGCCTCACCATCGGAGCAATTGAGTGAGACAGGCCAACGATTGATCAGTCAATTACCACCAGAGTTAGTTGATATCGCACGTGAACCATATAGCGCCCGATTTGTCGCATTCGCCCTCATTTTTGATGGCAGCGATATTCAGCGCGAAATGATTAAGCCGTACGTTCCACTCGCATCGCAATCTACATTGCTTCCCTGGCTAGATTATGACTTACCACTTCATCTGCGTTTCCCGTTACTCGAACTCGCTCTGCCGGCACTTAAATCGCTGAGTGAAGCCCAGAAAATCAGCCTATGTAAAGTGCTACGTGAGCTCTCAGAGACGGATAATCAATACTCGCTAGCCGAATGGTGTGTCATCAACTTACTAGAAAAGCA
>NZ_JAWOWE010000747.1:0-510 GCF_033340275.1 Vibrio sp. 1402 | reverse complement strand
ATTGTATAACCTTCTGATTTTTTTATAAAAAACAATGACAAAAAACATTAATCGAAAACACCCAATCGCAAAACTTATCAATTTGATTATTTTACTGTTTGTCGTAGTTGCTATGACATTTGCAACTATTGAGTTCTTTGCTAGAGGTTGGTGTCAAAAGGCCCACGGCACTCCTGTTGATAAAAATTCAAGCTGGGAATTAAGAACTTGCGCTAAGTACTATTGGGATATGGACTTAGAAAATCTAGGTCGCTGGTAAATCAACTCTAAAAACCCGATTTCAAGCAACGTTCAAACTGCTTAAAAGAAAAATAAACGGAGATACCCATGTCAGATGATTACATTTCAATAAAAGACAGAATGAAAAGCTTTGCGGTTGGTTTAGGCGTCATGATGGTCATTGCCTTCTTACTTCTGAAGGGCGGTGATTTGATCGGATACCTAGCAGAGTACTACGACTTGTAAGAAAAAGAAGAACAACGAGCCTCCATTAATATGGGGGCTTTTTTA
>NZ_JAWOWE010000746.1:0-510 GCF_033340275.1 Vibrio sp. 1402 | reverse complement strand
ACTTGTGCCGTTAGAGCAAAGTTTTTTGAAAATGCGTACTCTAACCCGGCAAAAGCACTGGCAGAAAAACCGTATTTTTTATCAGCCCAGTCGACGTCGGTTTAAGACTCGCCAACCCCCAACCCAACATAGCTTTGCCAACCTTCAGCGAGGGGATAGTAAATACTGCTTTGGAATTGTAAATAATGGATATCGGCGGAGTTCGACAACTCTTTGAGCTCTGTCGGTTGTGCAGAATAGAAAAGGCCGATTTTTCCCATTTCAAAAGGTGTTTCTATTGATAAGGCGTAACTGAGGGCAGGGTCTATGTCATAGGTGTTTTTGTTTTCATCTTCGACTTGCCCGCCGCCAGTAAAGCCAATAAATGGGGTTACGATAACATTTGCTTGCGCGCTCAATGCGCAGCTCATTAACATGCCCCCAACTAGCCAACTGAGTTTATTCTTCATGTCCTATCTCCTTATTATGACTAAGCTAATTGTGATGGCTTAGTCAAAATCGCGCGACTAA
>NZ_JAWOWE010000745.1:0-510 GCF_033340275.1 Vibrio sp. 1402 | reverse complement strand
TGGGCGCGTTGATCAGCATCGGCTTTAACTACATCTTCTCTGGTGCTTGGTGGATTACAGCCTTCCCAGGTATTGTGCTAGTTACTTTGGTACTGGTTATTAACCTTCTGGGTTACTGGTTACGTGATGTATTTAACCCGAAACTGTACAAAGGTTAAGAATTTAGACATAGAGCATTGTTAAATCGCTCATTTCCTTCCTAAACTGAGAGCCGGATGCAATTCCGGCTCTTTTTTTGCTAGTTATTCTTTGTTCACATTTTTTTGGCGCTTTGCCGCCATAATGACCTTACCCACTAGTTCAGAGTGAAGCGTATGGAAATGAAGAAGGCACACCTCTCATCACGCATTGTCCAATCAGGCCTCAGCTTAGGAGGGCTATTGCTGTGCGCCCAATTTTCAGCCCCGGTATTGGCCGATGACTTTCTTTGTCAGGCGACTCAAGCGAGCGACAAAGAACTGCCGATGCTAGAGAAAAGTTGCCCAATCGGTCAGGGTGTTTGGGGAAAGA
>NZ_JAWOWE010000744.1:0-510 GCF_033340275.1 Vibrio sp. 1402 | reverse complement strand
AATCTACCTGTTCAAAAACAAGAGGCAGCCAGAGCGATCACAGACGGTTTGCTTTCGTTGGCACAGAACGGTGACATTCAAGATCGAACGCAGGTTGTTGAGGTTTTAGAGCGTTCTGGTTTTCAAGTAGTGAGGCAGACTTCAAAAAGTCTCTCTATCGCCGATCCTGAAGGCGGTAGAAACATCCGATTAAAGGGCATGATGTATGAGCAAGATTTTAGATTTGGCGCAGGACTTCGAGAAGAAATCGAAGCAGCAAGCGCTCGATACAGAGCAGCATCTCAAGAGCGAATTCGAGAGGCACGTGAGGGTTATCGAACAGGCGTTGAGATCAAGCGAGCAGAAAATCAAAGACGATATAAGCGTCCAGAATCAACGCATGAGCGCGTTAGTTCTCAAAAGCTGGTTATGGATAGTCCTGACTATCGTTCTCGTTCTGGCAGCTTGCATGGGCGTGATTTGGTGGCAAGGGGAAATCATTCTGGCGAACCAACAAGAGATCAATCGTCA
>NZ_JAWOWE010000743.1:0-510 GCF_033340275.1 Vibrio sp. 1402 | reverse complement strand
AAAGCTATCGAATACCTCTTGTTGGCTCGTGTTTTGAGGAATCTTAGGGAAATGACTGCGACTGCCTAACACTTTACCCTGACGAATCATCAATATGTGGATGCAAGCAATGCCGTTCTCTTGCGCAAAACCCAGCACATCCATATCATCCATGCTGTCTTCCGATACATATTGCTGTTCTTGGACTCGTCTTATCGCTTGTATCTGATCACGAAACTTTGCCGCGTCTTCAAACCGAAGTTGCTGACTTGCAACCTCCATTTTCTCTATCAACTGCTTCAGTACTTGCTGATCTTTACCTTGCAGAAATAGACGGACGAAACCCACCAGCTCTGCATACTCTTCATCTGAGATAATCGAGCTCACACACGGGCCAGCGCAGCGACCAATTTGATACATCAAGCAAGGGCGCGTTCGATTGGAGTAAACCGTATCTTCACACTGTCTAACAGGAAATATTTTTTGCAGCAAGTGCAGCGTTTCTCGTACCGCCCCAGAGTCAGGGTAAGG
>NZ_JAWOWE010000742.1:0-511 GCF_033340275.1 Vibrio sp. 1402 | reverse complement strand
CAGCTGTTCATAACGGCGATCTGTGAAGAAGTAATCTTGTTCGGTGTATTGATGGCCTTGTTCAAAAGCAAACTTCTCAGCACCTTCACCAACCAACAACACATGGTTGCTGCGAAGCATCACATCCCGAGCCAACTCGATCGGGTTTTTAATGTGTCTAACGCCCGCGACAGCACCTGCGGCAAGGTTGCGACCATCCATCACAGAGGCATCCATTTCTACCATTTCGTTGTGAGTAAGAACCGAGCCTTTACCCGCATTAAAGTTGGGAGAGTCTTCCAGTACTTTTACCGCAGCGACCACCGCATCAAGCGCTTCACCGCCTTGTTCGAGTATTTGGTGTCCTGCTTTTACCGCAGCTTCTAAGTCTGCCAAGATGGATTGCTGGAGTTCATCACTCATTTGTTCACGCAAAATGGTGCCTGCTCCGCCGTGAATGGCAATTGAGAACGGTTTCGTCATCGCTTTGTCCACTGTTATTCCTTGTATGATTTGCACTACACCGCAGATA
>NZ_JAWOWE010000741.1:0-511 GCF_033340275.1 Vibrio sp. 1402 | reverse complement strand
ATAGGCACATATAGGCCCCTGGCACAGTTAGCAGCAGCACTGACCCAATTGTTGACTGGTAAGCCTTTACGTCTCCGGTTGCTTGTATAGCCGTTTGAAGACCAACCGTCGTAAGGTTTACAAACGCAAGAACTAAAAATAGCTTGATAAAAGTCAGTACACCATCAGGATAATCGCCCAACCATATCGACAACATAAAATCTGTTTCAAAAAAGATCGGCAGCGCGATGACTGAGTAAAGCAACAAGCTAAAACGGCTTGCTAACATGGATAAGTGGAGCATTTCCTTCCTATTACCCTTGCTTTCTGCCTTTACGATTCGTGGATTGAATGCTTTCATGATGTTAATGCTAAATTCCTTTAGCTTTCCATTTACTTGAACAGCAATGGCATAAACAGAATTGATATAAACGCCAAAGAAATGATTAAGCACAACAGCTAAGCCTTGAACTCTAGCAACGCCACAAATGGCGCCAAACGAGTTCCAACTAGTGAAGCCAATCATTTCTTT
>NZ_JAWOWE010000740.1:0-511 GCF_033340275.1 Vibrio sp. 1402 | reverse complement strand
TGCTCACGATCAATCGAAAAATCAAAACCTTCTAATTGCACTTGGTCTGGCAAGGGATGGCGCTCTTTCTGTTGCAATAAACGAGCGATAAGGCCAGCTTCAAGGTTTGCCGCCATGCTTTGGTCGCGTTCATTCAAAACAGGGTGGAAGCCAGCGTCGCGCCATTCTTGGGTGGTTTCTGCATCTTCAAACAAGCGAGTAGGTGCAGCAGCTGTCAGGCGAGTGCCTTCATAAACCAATGCTTTCGATGCTCCGCGGTCGATCCCTTCTACCGATGAGAGTTTTAGCTGACATGGCGCATCGTAGCAGGCGTGGCAAACCACACAGCGGTTATCCACGATAGGTTTTACCTCGCGCTGGAAGAAATCTGCCTGTGGCGTTTCAACGCTGGCAGTACGCTCACGAACCAACTGAGGGCCGAACAGTTGGTCAAAGTTCAGGCCAGCATAAGTAGCACAACCAGCAAACAGACTGGCAATGCAGAGTATAAAAATTAGACGCAAATTCATTG
>NZ_JAWOWE010000739.1:0-511 GCF_033340275.1 Vibrio sp. 1402 | reverse complement strand
CTCTTTAGAGGCAAAAGTTACGTCATTAGATAGGTTTTTCATGTCAACTCCAATAGAGCGAGTTTATAGGATGCCCTGATTACCTAACATCGCTCCGGTTTACACGAAACATATTGGTTTAGATAAAAACACCTTTTTCACAGGGCGGTCTAGTCGAAGGACTGGTCAGAGATTTGAGCATCTTTCAGCGCGAAACCAAATTGACGATTAGATTTTCCTTTTCGTTACTCCATTTTTCCACTCCCAAACTGCCCAAAATGGACCATTACACGAAGTCTCTAACCTTTGCGACGTATTTGCCCAAAATGGGCTGATACAGAGTCATAATCTATGCACCTACCCTATTAGACTGGAAACCTCAAACAGGTCTAATTAAAGAGGGCAATACATTAATGAAACGTTCAGCATTGGCAATTGCTTTGATTGCAGCATTAAGCGGATGTGGTTCCGGTGGAGAAGATGGAGGAAGTAGTTCCAATACAAACACCAACCCAGGAACAAAATCTGGCTC
>NZ_JAWOWE010000738.1:0-511 GCF_033340275.1 Vibrio sp. 1402 | reverse complement strand
TAATTGTAATGCGCGTGTAATGTGTGTAACTACCGCTTTTCTTAGAACTTGTAACCGCCGCTGATCATAAATACCCAAGGGTTAATTTTGACGTCGGTTTTTTGCTTCGCTCCACCAAATTTGTATGTTGCTTCTGTTTCAATGTTTGCATACCACGCAGATGCGTTAAGGAACCATTGATCGTTGATCATGTAGTCCACGCCTACGTTTGCTGCTAAACCAAATGAATCGTCTAGCTTAAGATCAGTTAAGCCTACGTTTTTCGCTTTGTTGTTAAAGCCTTCATCAAAAAAGATGGTGTAGTTGAGACCTGCACCAACGTATGGACGGAACTTACTTTGTGGCTCGCCAAAGTAGTACTGAACCATAAGCGTTGGTGGAAGGTGTTTGGTGTCCGCGATATCACCAAGACCTAACAAGTCTGTTGAAATATCGTGGCTGAATGGTGTTGCTGCTAGAAGCTCTAAACTGATGTTGTCTGTGAACATGTAGCCAAACGTCAAACCAAGCT
>NZ_JAWOWE010000737.1:0-512 GCF_033340275.1 Vibrio sp. 1402 | reverse complement strand
AAGCCAATGAAAGGGGGCGACAACCAACGAGCTCTGGTCGAAGGTCAATCCTATGTGTCTACAGCTCGCGGTTCTTTGGGTTATTCCGTCCGCGGTAAAGCGGCGATATTCGACGCACAAGGTAACATCATTGGTGTGGTGTCGGTGGGGTATTTGCTCGACAGGCTCCAAGATCGCATTGAGCCATTCCTCGCTTTTTTAATTTTGATGGTTGTCGTTGTAGTGGTGGCAAATGCCGTGGTGTCCAATTACGCGTCTCGAAAATTCCAGCGCGCGATTTTAGGCTTCGAACCAGAAGAGATCGGCCGTCTGTATGGTGAACTGGAAGTCACCATGAGTACTATCAAAGAAGGTGTACTCAGCATTGACGCACAAGGTGTGCTTCGTTCCATCAACCGCAGTGCTTGCCAGATTCTCGGCATTGACAGAGATAAGGCGCTCAACAAACCGCTTACGGATACATTACGCGACAGCGACTTATATACCGTTCTTGAAACGGGTCAAGAAGATCA
>NZ_JAWOWE010000736.1:0-513 GCF_033340275.1 Vibrio sp. 1402 | reverse complement strand
CCAACAAAAAAACCGAGCACAGAAAGCTCGGTTTTTGTTTTGTAGGCTTTATTAAGCAACATGTGCTTGTTGCTGCTCGTGCTCCTTTTGAGCTTGAAGCTGAGCATGTTCTTTCTGCTTGTGACGCTCGCGTTTCGATAGCCAGATCAGTGGCACCACGATCATCACCGTACCGATGGCCATGAAAATATCTGGTATTTCACCAAACCAAATAAAGCCAACGACAACCGCACCAATCAAACCGCTGTATTCTGCACTCGCGATTTTGTTGCTATCGATAGAACGGTACGCCAGCACACAAGTCGCCGCATAGATCATAATGAACAAACTTGACCCTGCCGCGACAGGGAACGCGTCCCATTGCCAAGGCTGATCCTCTATGAGCACCAACAGCAACGCAACCGGAATACCGGCCAAGTTGGTCATCAGCAAGGTTTGCATCACTGATTGGTTTTTTGGCAACTTACGAATCAACAGATTGTTAACGGCTAACGTTAACGCGACCACAAACGC
>NZ_JAWOWE010000735.1:0-513 GCF_033340275.1 Vibrio sp. 1402 | reverse complement strand
CTGCCCAGCATTTTAGGGTGAAGGCTACGTATCATCACCTAGATCCATTTGCATTGGTTAAAAACCAATCACTAGCGCGCAGAGTATAGCCAACAGTGTGTATATTGAAAAGGTAAAAATGGAACTAAAATCAATGTAATGCTTTGCATATCTAAATTAATAGTATTACTGCTTATGATACATGGATTTATTGTTGAGAGAGTCGGAGCATGGCGTTCCAAACCTCGGATTGAGGATTCAGAACGCACCTGTTAATGATTGTGAGCTAGTTTATAAGTCTAACGCCAAGATTTTTGATTTACGCTGGAAGTTGTACAGCCCTTGTTTGGCTCCCGGTAGGTAATCGACGCCGACTTCGTAGAAGCCTTGCTCTCTAAACCAATGCAGACTGTGGGTGGTAAGGACAAAAATCTGGTTGATAGTTTCTGATTTTGAACGATGCTTCATGTAGTTCAGCAGCAACAAACCTCGGTTGCCATCCCGATAGTCTGGGTGAATAGCAACACAGGCCAT
>NZ_JAWOWE010000734.1:0-513 GCF_033340275.1 Vibrio sp. 1402 | reverse complement strand
AATGCGTGTACTTTTTCGAACATAGTTTGTGCGGTGGCTGAGCTAGGATCTACCGGTTCGCCAGCTTCAATTTCCAATTTGGACCAGAAGCGAGTCGGGAACCCTCTGCATGCTCGTCCTTTAGCGCGGCTAAAATAACTGCCCCACAATCCTTTCAATGCCATCGGAATCACAGGTACTGGGCTTCGACGCAGAATAATGTCGATGCCACGCATGAAGTCGTTCATTTCGCCATCGGAGGTCAATCGCCCTGCAGGGAAGATACAGACAATATGGCCTTCATTGAGAGCTTCTTCGACGTCGTTAAATGCTCGACGAATAGAACTTCGGTTGCTAGCAGAAATTGGTATCACGCCAGCACGGCGTAAAAAGCGTCTTAGCGGCGGCAGGTTGGCGTAATCTTCTTCCCTCACAACGCGAATCAAACGAGGGCATCCGGCACTCAGTAACAGGGCATCCATGTAGCTCACATGATTGCACACAATCAATGCACCACCATGCTCAGGTAAGTTG
>NZ_JAWOWE010000733.1:0-513 GCF_033340275.1 Vibrio sp. 1402 | reverse complement strand
TCTTTGTGCTTTGGTTAGACGCTCTTGAAGAATCTCACTGAGCAGTGCGCCATTATCAAAGAACTCATCCAAACTCAGAGAGCGCAGCTCTTCAGGCACCAGTGATTCCACTTTTACGCTATCCGGTTCAATATCCAGACCAGACTCACGCGCTAAGATAACCAGTTTACGCATAACATCTGAACCATCTAAATCAGCACGCGGATCCGGTTCTGTTAATCCTTGTTGCCACGCTAAATCGACCAACTCATTAAACGGCACCGAGCCATCAAACTGCTGGAACAGCCAAGAAAGTGTTCCCGAGAAGATTCCGGATAGCGCCACAATCTCGTCACCACTTTCACGCAGATCTCGCACGGTATGGTTGATAGGTAACCCTGCCCCAACCGTCGCGTTGTAGAGCCAGTAGCGACCGATTTTTGCGAATGCATCTTGCACTTGATGGTAGTACTGACTGTCGGCAGAGCCTGCAACTTTGTTAGCAGAAATTAAATGAATGCCTTGCTGAGCGAT
>NZ_JAWOWE010000732.1:0-513 GCF_033340275.1 Vibrio sp. 1402 | reverse complement strand
CATTGCAGCGATCCAACCGAAGATGATCAGTGGGATATTGTAGTGGATGAAGGTTGGAACAACCGTTTCCCAAATGTGTTCGTGCTGGCCGTCAGCATTTAGGCCAGAAGTTGGGCCCAATGTTGAGTCGGATGCCGGAGAGCCAGCATCACCTAGCGCTGCAGCTGTACCTACTAATGCGATCGTTGCCATTGGTGAGAAACCAAACGCCAAAGAAAGCGGAACGTAGATGGTTGCAAGAATTGGAATCGTCGAGAATGAAGAACCAATACCCATGGTTACCAATAGACCAACAACCAGCATAAGTAGCGCTGCAAGCGGTTTGTTGTCACCAATACTTGTAGACAGTGACTGAACTAGGGTTTCTACGCCACCGGTTTGTTTCATTACCGCTGCAAAACCCGCGGCTGCGATCATGATAAAGCCGATCATCGCCATCATGTGAACGCCTTTGGTGAATACGTCGTGGGTTTCCTTCCACGCGATAACGCCACCAAACGTGAACACCATAAA
>NZ_JAWOWE010000731.1:0-513 GCF_033340275.1 Vibrio sp. 1402 | reverse complement strand
AACATTTCGTCAGTCAGTATGTCATTCAAGTGCCGCAGGTACAGATTGTCGAATACAAAGGGCAACAAATCATTATGGATATATTCGAAGCACTAAGTGCCGATCCTGAACGATTGTTGCCAATACACACAAAAGAGCTGTGGCAGAGTGCAACTAGCGATAGTGGCAAAATGCGAGTCATTGCCGATTACATATCCGCAATGACCGATGGTCATGCGCAAAAGCTACACCGCCAATTGTTCTCTTCTATTGTGTTGTAGAACGTTGGTCTACTTGTTCAAATAATTTTTTTCAAATACGCCCGGAGGCATCTGGGCGATTTGAAATTCAATCATCCTGTCAAAAGCATTAAGTAGCGGCGAGAAGTCGTTATCCGGCTCCAATAAACTCAACGCATAAAACCCTGCTTCCACTGTCGAAAGACTGTTGTCTGAAGGCGCTTTACGAATTGTATAGTGACCTTGTAAATCCTCGGGAAGCTTTACTGTGGTTAAAGCGTGCAAGTTGGTGGAA
>NZ_JAWOWE010000730.1:0-513 GCF_033340275.1 Vibrio sp. 1402 | reverse complement strand
ATCTAGAGCAAATGACATCAGGTACTGACTACGCAGTAGGTCAAGAGCTCGTAAGTATTCGTCACCTTCCAATTTACTTTGACGCGCAAGGTGCGAAAGAAGCGGGTCTTCTAAACCCTGCATCAACAGTAAAAGTTCTGGAAGATAAAGGTGACTTCATCGAAATCGAAATTGACGGCTGGCGTAAAGCGAAAGGCTTTGGTCGCGTAATTCAAGAAGATTTCGGTAAGAACATTGCAACTGCGTCTCTACTTAAAGAAGCGTCTACAGACAGCAACATCGTTACGACTGGTGAAAAACGAGTGGACGAGCTGACTGGTCTTCCTTGGGAGAAAGTGGCAGCGAAAGTATGGATCAAGAAAGAGTCTATGCTGAACGACATCAACCCTGTATGGGAAAAATCGAAAGAAGCATACAAAACAAACTGTTCTGTATGTCATACACAACCAGCTGAAGCGCACTTCGATGCGAACACCTGGCCAGGTATGTTCGACGGCATGCTTGCGTTCGTTA
>NZ_JAWOWE010000729.1:0-513 GCF_033340275.1 Vibrio sp. 1402 | reverse complement strand
GCCCTAGACGCTCCAACTTCTCCTGCTCAAAGCTTTGAACTCCGATGGAAATTCGCGTGACCCCCGCTTTACGATAACCCACGAAACGCTCTGCTTCGATGGTGCCAGGGTTTGCTTCCATAGTGATTTCAATGTCTGGCTTGAATGGAATTCGCGCTTCGATGCCTTTTAGCAAACGCTCAATGCCTTTTGCAGAAATCAAACTTGGCGTACCACCGCCAATGAAGATGGAATGCAGCGGACGCGGTACGTCATTTAAGCGGTACTTATCAATATCGGTATCCAGATCTTCTAGAAGGGCACTGATGTACTCTTCTTCTGGGATCTCCGCTTTAAGCGCATGGGAGTTAAAGTCGCAATAAGGGCACTTTTGTACACACCATGGGATGTGTACATACAAGCTGAGTGCTGGGGGCGTTAACATGGACAAGTTCACTCGATCTTACTGTGCGGTTTGCGCTGATAACTGAGCAAACAGTGACTTCAGTGCTTTGCCGCGGTGAGACAACTGCT
>NZ_JAWOWE010000728.1:0-514 GCF_033340275.1 Vibrio sp. 1402 | reverse complement strand
CTTTCGCTGATGTTCTTAATCGTTGCTAGTAAGCTACCAACACGAACGTTGATAGAGCGAGAAATTTGCCAAATCAGCGCAAAAATCACTACTAAGATGAACGCAGTAATGGCTTGCTTGATGCTTGCCATTTTTTCATCGCGTTGGGTTGCGGCAGAATCAATCGATGATGAGAAAGCTTCAAACTGCTCTTCCACGGCGTGAGATAGCGCGCGAGTTTCGCCCAGTAAACCTTTGTTGTAAGCCACACCAATGACTTGTTTTTGAGCTGCAAGTTGTTTCGCTGACTCTAACAGTTCTGGAACGTATAGGTCAGACAGTTTGCTTGAGTCAAATTCGCCCACTTTCACCGCATTATCAAACTGGATAAGAGAAAGGATTTGCTGATGGTCGGCGCTTTTCTTTGCTTCAAGTAGCAGGTTTTCGTAACGCGCAAGAATGCCACTTTCTTTGTCTAGGCCATACTTTTGAGAAGCGGAAACTAATGCTTGGAAACCTTTTTGATAAGCGAGTA
>NZ_JAWOWE010000727.1:0-514 GCF_033340275.1 Vibrio sp. 1402 | reverse complement strand
GCGCTCTAGCAAGCAAAAAGTGTTCATACGGTTCATGTCGAGATGAATGTACATAGCTGTACAGTGCGGTTTGAACACCGCCACCAAAGGCTTCGGTAATATGCAGTACTTTTTTCATGCTGACTTTGTCCCTGGAGTTTTTAACCACTTGGTTTTGAAAGCTTCTCGTTCTTGCTGCGAGTAAATATGGCGATAAAGCGGTAAGTCATACATGTAAAACAACTTAGAAAAATCGTAATGCTGTTTAAAGTATTGGTGGATGTTGGAATACCATTTGTTCTTTGCTTCATTGCTGTTTTTCAGAACAAAGTTGTCGACATTTAGGAAGTCTCCAATCTCTTTGTCAAGGGAACTCAGTTGCTCGCACTTAATCAGAATGACGCTGGCTTTGTCATTGTTGAACGTGAAAAATGGTTGAGTGTTATCGATCTCTTGGCGCATGACATCGATGCTGAAGTTACGTTTTAGCTCGTTATCGAACCAATCTGCGAAGTAGTTCAGGTTGATGTAGTTA
>NZ_JAWOWE010000726.1:0-514 GCF_033340275.1 Vibrio sp. 1402 | reverse complement strand
TGGTAGGAAGATGGGGCCAGAGACGTTATTGGATAACTTACCGCCGGGCTCTGAATCACTGCGTCGTTTGATTGCTCAACGTTACATTCAACAAGGTATGGTGTTAACCCATGATGACATTGTCATTACTTCAGGGGCGTTAGAAGCGTTGAATTTGAGCCTTCAGGTCGTGACACAACCGGGAGATACTATCGTGGTTGAATCGCCAACATTTTACGGAGCGCTTCAAGCGATAGAACGTTTGGGCTTAAAGGCGATAGAAATCTCAGTAGACCCGCGTAGCGGGCACTCTTTGCAACAAATTGAAGCGGCTTTTACTGATAATGATGTTCGCGCGTGTTGGTTGATGACGAACTTTCACAACCCAACCGGAACATCATTAAATGATGAGCAGAAGCAGCGCATCGTCGAGCTTGCTGATAAACACGATGTGTATTTGATTGAAGACGATGTGTATTCAGAGCTCTTCTTTTCTAACAAGAAACCAAGTTCGCTTAAAACTTTTGATACCCAA
>NZ_JAWOWE010000725.1:0-514 GCF_033340275.1 Vibrio sp. 1402 | reverse complement strand
TATGGGCAGTCTGTTTCTAAGATGACCCATTGCATGTCTAAGTGTGGAATGACTTGGTCCATGCCGCCGTTTTTAAACGTCGATACACCGCCTAAACCAAGGTGGAAGCCCAACTCGTTAATTGCTCGCGCCTCTTCTAAGCTGCCACCAAAACAATGGAACACGCCACGCAGGCGACCGTCTTGCTCTTGACGAAGCAGAGTCAGCGTTTCTTCTATGGAGTCACGGGTGTGGATCACCACAGGTAAATCCATCTCTTTTGCCCAATTGAGTTGGGTTACGAAAGCCATCTCTTGCTCTGCTCGGTAGGTTTTATCCCAATACAGGTCGATGCCGATTTCGCCCACGGCGATAAAGTTGTGTTTTTCGAACCAGCCTCGGATGATTTCTAGCGTTTGATCAACGTTGCTATCAACGTAACATGGGTGCAAACCCATCATTGAGTGGCACACTTCCGGATACGCTGCTTCGGTCTGCAGCATCGGTTCAATCGAGTCCAGATCGATATTCGGCA
>NZ_JAWOWE010000724.1:0-514 GCF_033340275.1 Vibrio sp. 1402 | reverse complement strand
AAACAATGCTGCGTGAAGGCGTAGGGTTGACGGCAGGAATGTAGCAAACGCCATCTTTTTGTTTTTCGGCTGGAATAGAAAGCTGAGGCAACAAAGTAATACCCGCTCCCGCAGCAACCATATTACGCAAAGTTTCTAAACTGGTGGCTTTAAAGCGCTCATCATCTTTTGCTCCTGCCGCAAAGCAGAAACCTAACGCTTGGTCGCGTAAGCAATGTCCATCACCTAAAGCCAGCACAGTCTTCCCATTGAGCTCCAACATATCAACCTGGTCGAGCTGTGCCCATTCATGACCACATGGTACAGCAACACTAAGCGGTTCGTTGTACACTTCAATCTCTTTAAATGGGGCAGTTTCCGCCACAGAAGCCAATACCAAACAGTCCAGCTTCCCTTCCTCTAGCTGACGAACCAACTGATGAGTTTGAGCCTCATGCAGGAACAGCTCAAGCTCAGGGAACTCTTCTTTCAGCTGTGGAAGAATTTTAGGCAATAAGTACGGGCCAACTGTCGG
>NZ_JAWOWE010000723.1:0-514 GCF_033340275.1 Vibrio sp. 1402 | reverse complement strand
CTTCACGTTTTAAATCCGCTTTAATAAGCAAAGTCGCCAATGTTAAGTAAATTGAGTGACGCATAATTTTTCTCCAATTAAACGATAAATGATCGACTGGGAAAAATAGTACGCAGAGACACAGAGAGATCTGTTGAGACTAAGCCGCTACTTTTCCGCAGCCTAGTAAACATAAATTAGGTTACGGATTAATTTTTATCTTGTGAGCCAGTGGTATCGTTAATATCCGATTTAAAAGCTATCGGAGATTTAGACATACGATCAGCGCAAGCAGTGGTGTTAACAACGTAATGTTTCATCTTGCGCCTCCTAGCTAAAAAAATAATCCGTGTGTGAAGTGATATAACTCAACGAGTTATGGCTAAATTGTAAGCGTTGGTGAATATATATCAAACAATTTCTATGCTTTCGATAAAAAACAAATCAATACCCTGAAGATAAGTTGCATATGTTTTTTCATATAACATATTCATCTAGGGAATATATAAAAATTCGAGTTTTATAAATCAGAACG
>NZ_JAWOWE010000722.1:0-515 GCF_033340275.1 Vibrio sp. 1402 | reverse complement strand
TTGGACAGGTAAAACCAAAAATTTTGTTCACTTGTGATGGCTACACATTCAATGGAAAAACTTTCGACATGGCGGAGAAAAACCAACATATATCCGATCATCTCGATGGCCTCAAACAAGTGTGCCAAATCAGCTATCTCAAGCCTCATATCTTTGAATGTGATGTTTGTACCCAAGATTGGCAAAACGTGCTCAATCAATACTCACCCGAGCCCCTCACCTACACTCGCATTAACTTCAATGACCCACTCTTTGTGTTGTATTCATCCGGTACGACAGGTAAACCCAAATGCATCGTGCACTCGGTCGGTGGCACCATTCTGAATCATGTCAAAGAGCATCAACTGCACTGCGATATTCAACCGAACGATCGAGTTTTTTACTACACGACCTGTGGTTGGATGATGTGGAATTGGCACGTTTCCGCCCTTGCAAGCGGAGCGTGCTTAGTCATTTTTGACGGTAGCCCTGTTTATCCTTCTCACAAGGTACTGTGGAACCTTGCTCAAAATGCT
>NZ_JAWOWE010000721.1:0-515 GCF_033340275.1 Vibrio sp. 1402 | reverse complement strand
TTCAATCATACTGTTACCTTGAACTTTCCGTTACACCATTGATTTTAGTGCTTCACGGATCAGCTGCTCGCTGCTCATGTCCGGTTTAGCAATTTGAGAAACTACTTTCGACGCTTGAGTTGGCTTGTAGCCTAGAGCAAGAAGTGCGCTGACCGCCTCTTCTTCTGCACTATTTGACGAAGCGGCAGCCGAGTCAGTAGGAGCGGCATCAGTAAACGGCGTGAATAAGTCGCCAGCTCCCCAACCTTTTAAGCGGTCTTTCATTTCAACGACTAAACGCTCGGCGGTTTTCTTACCAACACCAGGTAACTTCACAAGCGTAGAAACATCTTCACGCTCTACACAAGACACGAACTGGCTCGCTGTCATGCCTGAAAGAATACCCAAGCCAAGTTTAGGGCCAACGCCGTTTGCTTTGATCACTTCACGGAATAGCGCACGCTCTTTTACTGTATTAAAACCGTAAAGCAATTGCGCGTCTTCACGCACAACAAAATGAGTATAAATAATCGCTT
>NZ_JAWOWE010000720.1:0-515 GCF_033340275.1 Vibrio sp. 1402 | reverse complement strand
TGCACTCTTTCATACTTGTGCCCTTGCCGTCAGGGCTAACCGTAGGCTTGGTGGTGAAAGATTACCAAGACCTTTCGGGGAATACGGGGGCAGAAGACCGCAGCCACTCGATGCCGATCACACCAACCTTGGCGATCACGCCAGTAGGCAATGTGGATAGCAGCAATGCCGCCGCATTGCAGATCACCGGCACTTCAAGCCGCTTTGATGGCCAAACCGTGAGCGTAGAAATCAAAGCGCAAGGCAGTGAAACGGTTATCGCCAATGGCAATGCCACGGTACAAAGTGGTGGCGCTTGGACGAGCAACGCGATGGACATCAGTGGTGAGGCAAATGGCACGTACACCGTCGTTGTCACGGGCACCAATGCCTCAAACGTGGAAGCAACAGAAAGCACAAACTTCACGTTGGCACAGGCGTTGCCAACACTGACTAACGCGACCTTTAACCCAACGCACCAAGCGGAAGGACAAAATGTGACGGTCAGACTGGAGTTCGATAAAGCGCTGCAAGCA
>NZ_JAWOWE010000719.1:0-516 GCF_033340275.1 Vibrio sp. 1402 | reverse complement strand
GTTCCAGCGTTACCCATGGGGCAGTGGGCTCGACAAACTGTGGCTTGCCGCCGTTGAGATGATGCGTTACGACGCGCCTGTGCGTATGAAGGCTCTAAACCTAGAACAAGCGAAGCAGGATCTAGCAGCACGCGTGATGCCAAATCGTTTCGAATGTCAGGGATCTGCCATCATTCGCTCTGAAGATCTCACCGATGCTCAAGCTGCGAAAGCGTGTGAAGTGCTTGCTGCGAAAGAAGCAGACTTCCATCAAGTTGCGAATACTGGCAATCAACCAGTGGCGGATGACTTGAACGATCGTGTTGAAGTCGCGGTGTTTGCAAGCAACGACAGTTACGTTGATTACTCTTCATTCCTGTTTGGCAATACAACGGATAACGGTGGTCAGTACTTAGAGGGGACCCCGTCAAGAGCCGATAATACGGCGCGTTTCGTGGCTTATCGCTACGCGAATGGCGAAGATCTATCTATTTTGAACCTTGAGCACGAGTACACTCACTACTTGGATGCACGTTT
>NZ_JAWOWE010000718.1:0-516 GCF_033340275.1 Vibrio sp. 1402 | reverse complement strand
ACCGTCAGATACACGAGAACTATAAGTTGTATCCGATCAACTTGCTCGCTGCAGGTCGTGAAGATTCAAGCATTATCACAGAAGCGGTGAAACGTCAGCTTGCTGATAAGCTAGAACAGTTACCAGAAGGCGCAAGACCGTATCTTGTTGCGAGCTACGCTAACCCAGTAAATAACCAAGATTAGTCGCTGCGTATGCTGCCCAAATGAGTTGAGCGCATTCCAACTACTCCAATGTAAAACACCTCGTATTGAACGAGGTGTTTTTGTCTCTGCGTATCTCTTTTTGTCTATCCAATTAGCGCGCGACTGCGCCACCTAAGGTCAGATTCTTTGGCCACTTGGTTATCTTATTGCCACCCAAAAAGATGTTGCCTTTTACCGTCATTGTGTCGGGAAACTCGGTCAGGGCCGAACCACCAATGTAGAGGTTGCCATCGACCACCAACCCTTCTGGCAGCGCTTTCAGTGGCGTGCGGATCACACTCAAATCACTGTTTACTCGAAGCTTTGCCGG
>NZ_JAWOWE010000717.1:0-516 GCF_033340275.1 Vibrio sp. 1402 | reverse complement strand
AGTGGTTCTCCACAGCTTAGATGCCGAAGCGCCGGAAATCATCAAAATCGCAAATGGGCACGTGACGGAACGCAGTGAAGGTGCCCCAATTACCAACTTAGCGAGAATGAAGTTAAGAGAGGGCAAGGACGTTTCTGATTCGTACCTGACGAAAACGTCGAACGGAAAGACCTTGCACTCCATTACGACAATTGTCAGAAATCCAAAAAACAAACCGATTGGTTTGCTGTGTATCAACGTAGATATGGATGCACCGATGCAGGCGTTTTTAAAGGCAATGCTGCCTCAGCAACACACCGAGTGTTGTGTTGGTGGCGCTCGATCACCAGAAACGTTTGCGCGTAATATCGATGAAACCATCATCAGTACGATAGAAACCGTGCAAACAGAAGTGTGGGAAAATGAAGCCATTGCGCCTTCTAAACGCAACCGTGAACTGGTGACGCGACTGCACGGCTTAGGCATTTTTAAATACAAAGATGCTGTTTTAATGGTTGCAAACCATCTTGGCATCTC
>NZ_JAWOWE010000716.1:0-516 GCF_033340275.1 Vibrio sp. 1402 | reverse complement strand
TCACCGAGTGCGCTGAGGTAGTTGCCACTGCGTTTGATCGCGAGATACATATCGGCACGCAGCAAAATCCCGCCTTCGCTGGTGCTTATTCCCGTTAACTCACACCATTGACGCAAGCGGCGTTTTCTTCCCGCGAGGACTAATCGTATTCCTCTTTTCTTGAGCACTTCGTGAATGTCGGCCAATGTCGCCATGACACTCAAATCTAGGTGAGTAAAGCTTGATACGGCATCGACTACAACACAGCTGACATCTTTGTTTTGCTCTGCGTGCTCTAGCAAACGACGCTTAAAGTACGGCGCATTAAAGTAGGTCAACGGTGAGTTGAAGCGATAAATCACCATTCCCGGAATTGGAGACGCTTTTCCGGTTTCATCAATGGTGCGAATGGTGCCTTTTTCATCCAGACCCAGTAGTTGGTCACTTGGTCGCATGACGATGCGTAAAAACTGAAATAGACCTAATAGAACTGCCAGTGTGATACCCGGAATATCCCCAATCACTAGCACGGAAATA
>NZ_JAWOWE010000715.1:0-516 GCF_033340275.1 Vibrio sp. 1402 | reverse complement strand
CTTTACTGACCTTGTTGGTAAGCCTTTTCGACTTCTTCCGCGATAATCGCGATACCTTTCTGCATCATCTCATCGTCTTGAACGTAGTTCATGCGCAGACATTGATGAGCATGGTCCCACTCGTCTTTCTGACCAATAAAGAAGTACTCACCCGGAACAATCAATACGCCACGCGCTTTCAAGCGTTGGTACAACTCCATTGTCGTAATTGGCAGCTCATCAAACCATAACCACAAGAAGATCGCCCCTTCAGGTTTGTGGATACGGAATCTCTCATCGGTAATCGCCTGTTGTAGCAGTTCTACCGCGCGTTGTGATTTCTGCTTGTAGAACGGCTTAATCACCTCTGAACTCAGTTTGAGTAGATCGCCTTTAGCGATGATGTGGTTTGCCAATGCTGGGCCAACACTGCCTGGCGCTAAGCTGATTATGCCATTCATATTGGTGAGTGCTTGGGTGATTTCTTCACTCTCAATCACAATCCCACATCGCACACCCGGCAAGCCAATTTTTGAT
>NZ_JAWOWE010000714.1:0-516 GCF_033340275.1 Vibrio sp. 1402 | reverse complement strand
GAACTACATCGGTATTCTTGCTTGGGGTGTGGGTCTTGGCCTTGCACTTCACCACGCATCAGCAACAACGAAAGCGGTATTTGAAGACCTAAGCCACAGTGTTTCTCACATTGTTCGCTTCATCATCCGTCTTGCACCATTTGGTATCTTTGGTCTGGTTGCTTCAACTTTCGCGACAACGGGTTTCAGCGCGCTAGCAAGCTACGCTCACCTTCTTGCGGTTCTACTTGGTGCAATGATGATTATCGCGCTAGTAGTAAACCCAGCGATCGTATTCTTCAAAACCAAACAAAACCCGTACCCATTGGTATTCCAATGTCTACGTGAAAGTGGCGTAACAGCGTTCTTCACTCGCTCAAGAGCAGCGAACATCCCAGTAAACATGGCGCTATGTGAGAAGTTAGACCTAGATGAAGACACTTACTCAGTATCTATCCCTCTGGGTGCAACCATCAACATGGCTGGTGCTGCAATCACTATCACAACGCTAACGCTGGCTGCAGTGCACACAATGGG
>NZ_JAWOWE010000713.1:0-517 GCF_033340275.1 Vibrio sp. 1402 | reverse complement strand
CTACTGGTTAATGACCAAGTGATTTCACGCAGCGAAGTGGCACCTCGTGACCACACGAAAAAAGTGCTGCCAATGGTTGACGAAGTGCTGAAAGAAGCGGGTCTAACTCTACAAGACTTGGATGCTCTAGCGTTTGGCCGTGGCCCTGGTAGCTTTACTGGTGTTCGTATCGGTATTGGCATCGCTCAAGGCCTAGCATTTGGTGCAGAACTGCCGATGATTGGCGTTTCAACATTGGCTGCGATGGCACAAGCAAGCTACCGCCTGCATGGTGCAACTGATGTCGCTGTAGCGATTGATGCGCGCATGAGCGAAGTTTACTGGGCACGTTATTCTCGCCAAGAAAACGGCGAATGGATGGGTGTTGATGAAGAATGTGTGATTCCACCAGCTCGTTTGGCGGAAGAAGCACAAGCTGACTCTAAAACGTGGACAACAGCTGGTACAGGTTGGTCTGCGTATCAGGAAGAACTGGCGGGCCTGCCGTTTAACACTGCAGACAGTGAGGTATTGTACC
>NZ_JAWOWE010000712.1:0-517 GCF_033340275.1 Vibrio sp. 1402 | reverse complement strand
GAGTAAAACTTTTTGTGTTCACCTTTTGGGATTGGCTGACTGGAAAAATGAAAGTTTTTACCAAGGCAGTTGGTGAGAGGGATAACAAATTGAGGAATCATAGTTGTAACGAGTGTGTCCTTTCCTATTGCCTACCACTGACTTCACAAGTTTGCTTTGTTTTCATCTAGCAGGTACTGAGAATACAAAGCAAACGTGTGAAAGCCGGATCCTTTTCAGAATTCGACTATTCCTTGACTTGAATGCACTAAGGCGAATTTGATGCTCTTTAAAAAAGAATTGCTGAGCGTCGCGTACTCTAACGGCTAAAAATGCCTTGAGTAAATGAACAATAGTGTGAGTGAGACTGAGGTCTCAGCGATTTGCCTTTTAGAGAGCAATTTCTTTTGTTAATTTGATTCGCTCCCCAGATAACAAAATTCACCAAGAAAATTCACAATAGTCGCATGACTGAGATACCGTGTCTCACACAAGAGAAGTTAACTCAAACTATAGAACGTTATGCTCATGTCCAGCG
>NZ_JAWOWE010000711.1:0-517 GCF_033340275.1 Vibrio sp. 1402 | reverse complement strand
TCATGTTCATAGTCGTAATTGCTACGATCTTTAACCAAACGACCAATAGTATAGTTCTCAAAATCCATTTTAAGAGGAGATAAATGCCCGCTCATACCATCAGTTATTTCTTCATTCCATTCACTTCTGGGCATTTGTTCAAAAGGTTCAGTAGCTGCTTTAACTTCTGATTCACTAATATTAATTTGAGATTCCAAACTCGCACGCTTCACTAGACATGAGGCATATTCTCTAACCAATATGTTGGTTGTAGCGTACTTCGAATCATGGCTGAAAAAAACAGCTACTATGTGTTTGCTGAACGCCTCTATCTCACCTAAGTTTTCAGATTTATCCAAAGAAATACTGACTATTGAGTAACATGCTGCAATTATCCGCTCTAATATATATTCATCATCAGCCACTAGAATAGGTTTGACTATTTCTAGGAAACTCTTAGTGTTATGCACTCCATAGTAGACTAAAGCCTCAGTTGAAACATCTCTTAGCTCAGTTACGACTGAGTTAAGGAACCAAA
>NZ_JAWOWE010000710.1:0-517 GCF_033340275.1 Vibrio sp. 1402 | reverse complement strand
ATCCAAGACATCAACATTTTGAGAGATCTGTCCCTTGCCGAAAAACTGTCTCGTGTCGCTCGTTTATGGAAGATGGTTGCCGACCGTGAGCTCGAACCGCTAAACCTAACTTACCCGCGCTGGACGGCGCTTTGGAAGCTGTATCGAATGGGCGACAACATCAGTCAAAAGCAACTTGCTGAAGCGCTTGAGATTGAGCTTGCCTCGTTGATGCGCACGCTAAAACTACTCGAAGAGCAATCGCTCGTTACGCGACGTTGTTGTGAGCATGACAAGCGAGCGCGAATTGTCAGCTTAACGGACGAAGGCAAAGAGCTGTTGATACAAGTGGAAGAACGCATCTTGCAGGTTCGTCGAAAACTGCTCTCAGAAATCAATGACCAAGAGCTAAAGAAATTGGGCTTGGTCCTAGAGCAAATTGCTCACAATGCGCTCGATTCACTTGGCGAATAAAGTCAGAAATCCTAATAAAAAAGAGAAGTAAACGCCTATGACTCCAGACCAAAAGTTCGCGCGT
>NZ_JAWOWE010000709.1:0-517 GCF_033340275.1 Vibrio sp. 1402 | reverse complement strand
AAGCCAAACTTTACGACGCTACACCATTACCCAGCGCCGACGTTAACTGCTGAAGAGCAAGCGTTTATGGATAATGAACTTGAAACGCTCTTAGACATGCTAGACGATCAAAAAATCGTGAAAGAAGATCGTGATTTGCCACCGGAGGTGTGGGAATACTTGCGCAAAGAACGTTTCTTCTCACTGATTATCTCGAAAGAGTACGGTGGCCGTGAGTTTTCTGCATTGGCAAACTCAACGATTGTGTCTCGTATTGCAACGCGCAGTATTAGTGTTGCGGTATCGGTAATGGTTCCTAACTCGTTGGGGCCAGGTGAGCTTCTTTCTCACTACGGCACTCAGGAGCAAAAAGATTACTGGTTACCACGTCTTGCTGATGGTACGGACATTCCTTGTTTTGCTTTGACTGGACCGGAAGCAGGTGCAGATGCGGGCGGCATTCCTGACCAGGGTGTGGTGTGTTACGGCATGCACGATGGCGAAGAGGTGCTTGGTGTTCGAGTTAGCTGGAACAAGC
>NZ_JAWOWE010000708.1:0-517 GCF_033340275.1 Vibrio sp. 1402 | reverse complement strand
ATATAGCCGCATTTTTCTCATTCAAATCTGTGCAACAAAAAACGCCAGCGAAAATCGCTGGCGTTTGAATGATGTGATATCAGAATCGATTGATGTGCTCTAAGAAAGGCTCGGCTTGCATAAAACCAGTTAAACGAGCGTTTGAAACGTGTTCGCCTTTCGCATCCCAGAATTCGATGGTCGGCAAACCCAGCACGTTCATGTGTTTGAGTAGCTCAATATCTTGCACTTGGTTTTTGGTGACATCCGCTTGCAGCAACACAAAGTCTTGCAGCTTGGCTTCGACTTTTGGATCGTGGAAGGTGTACTTCTCAAACTCTTTACACGCTACACACCAGTCGGCGTAGAAGTCGAGCATGACAGGTTTACCTGCTGCTTTCGCCAGTGCCAGTTGCTCTTCAAGCTCGGCCACATTAGCAATGCGAGTAAAGCTAACCGTTGTTTGCTGTGCTTGGGTTTCGTGATTGCCAAACCAATAATTCAGTGCTGGTTGCGCGGAGGCGAACAAACCGAGGAC
>NZ_JAWOWE010000707.1:0-518 GCF_033340275.1 Vibrio sp. 1402 | reverse complement strand
CGTTTACCCTCGTTGAGGTAGTTCTTCAGGTAGCTGTCGATAACTCGTGGGTTTTGACCATCTTGAATGGCAAGTACGCCGTCCATGATCAAACGGCGGTTAAGCGTTTCTTGATCTCGGCGTAAAGAAAGCTTATCGGCAATTGGGAAGAACAGCATGTTTGACAACACCGCACCGTAAAGTGTGGTTAAAAGGGCTACCGCCATTGCAGGACCGATCGCTTTTGGGTCATCCATGTTCGAAAGCATCGCAACCAGACCAACCAGCGTACCGATCATCCCCATCGCTGGAGCAACGTCACCAAACGCTCGGAAAACACCCGTGCCTTGCGTGTGTCGCTCATCCGTCAAGGCAATGTCTTTTTGCAACGCAGCGCGAACCACGTCCGCATCGTGACCATCCACCAAAAGGTCAAGGCCGTTCAGCAGAAAGCAGGTGCTGAGTCCCATCGCTGCGAGAGCAAGAAAACCGCCTTGACGCGCCGCATCAGCCATCTCAACAATCGTTGCGATGAGGTC
>NZ_JAWOWE010000706.1:0-518 GCF_033340275.1 Vibrio sp. 1402 | reverse complement strand
ATGAATTACTTTGGCGAACACCCACACGAGAAGCCACGCATCATCTGCGAATACGCACACGCGATGGGGAACGGGCCGGGTGGTTTAACCGAATACCAAAACGTGTTCTATGCGCACGACCACATTCAAGGTCACTACGTTTGGGAATGGTGTGATCACGGCATTCTAGCACGTGATGAGCACGACCAAGAGTTCTACAAATACGGCGGCGATTATGGCGACTACCCAAACAACTACAACTTCTGCATGGATGGTCTGATTTACCCAGATCAAACCCCGGGCCCTGGCCTGAAAGAATACAAACAAGTCATTGCACCGGTGAAAATCCGCGCCGTTGAAGGTTGCCATGACCGCTTTATCGTTGAGAACAAATTGTGGTTCACCAACCTCGATGATTACACCATTACTGCTGACGTGCGTGCCGAAGGTGAAACCTTGCGAAGCGTGCAGTTTAAAGTCGAAGCTTTGGTCGCCAACAGCGAACGTGAAGTGACCATCGACCTGCCAGAATTGGATGA
>NZ_JAWOWE010000705.1:0-518 GCF_033340275.1 Vibrio sp. 1402 | reverse complement strand
GACTGAATTAAAAAATGATCGTTATCTGCGTGCGCTTCTTAAAGAGCCGGTAGATTACACGCCAGTATGGATGATGCGTCAGGCAGGTCGTTACTTACCAGAATACAAAGCTACGCGTGCTCAAGCGGGCGATTTCATGTCTTTGTGTAAGAATGCGGAGCTGGCGTCTGAAGTAACTCTTCAACCACTGCGCCGTTTTCCTCTTGATGCAGCGATCTTGTTCTCTGACATCCTAACTATCCCAGATGCAATGGGTCTGGGTCTGCGTTTTGCTGCTGGTGAAGGTCCGGTCTTCGATAACCCAATTACTTGCAAAGCCGACGTAGAGAAAATCGGTCTGCCAGATCCAGAAGGTGAACTGCAGTACGTAATGAATGCCGTGCGTCAAATCCGTAAAGATTTGAATGGTGATGTACCTCTAATTGGTTTCTCTGGTAGCCCATGGACGCTTGCGACTTACATGGTTGAAGGTGGTAGCTCTAAGGCCTTCACGAAGATCAAGAAGATGATGTACGCAG
>NZ_JAWOWE010000704.1:0-518 GCF_033340275.1 Vibrio sp. 1402 | reverse complement strand
TTTCTCACCGTATCAGACCACACCGGTTTTGCCTATCCATCTCAACCGTTTTTGCTTGATTCATCTACTGCAAAACCCAAATTACTTCCAACCCTGCCGCCATAACTCTGGGTCTTTCAGATCTTGCCAGTTCATCTCTTGCTCACGTTTACTCATAACGGCTTCAATGACACATTTCACAACATTGCCGTCTTCATCCAGTTTCATTTCAGTTACGACAAAGTGCTTCTCTTTATTTTTAGGTGACGTCGCCGTCCATTTGCTGTGCAATAGTTTCTTTGGGTGAATTCTATTCATCGCGGTATACCAATTTAACTTTCATCTCTATGTATACGACTGAATACCAAGAGAGAATCAGATTTTATTTTTAAGCATCCACGAAAGAGAAAAGCCGCAAAAGAGGTCATCCCCCAATGCGGCCTTACTTACAACCCACTTAGGTCTTTTGACCGTTCAAACGAGGGTTTAAGTAGAGCCGCTGTAGCAACTGCAACGCCTTACCCACCAGCCCAACGATC
>NZ_JAWOWE010000703.1:0-519 GCF_033340275.1 Vibrio sp. 1402 | reverse complement strand
TAATTGAAGCATCTCTTTCTGCGCATATAGGGATTTCTGTTCTTGATACTCAAACTGGAGAGTCTTGGGATTACAATGGCAATCAGCGTTTTCCTTTAACAAGTACTTTTAAAACAATAGCTTGTGCTAAATTATTATTTGATGCTGAGCAAGGGGAAATAAATCCTAAGAGTACAGTTGAGATCAAAAAAGCAGATCTTGTGACCTATTCTCCCGTAATAGAAAAGCAAGTAGGACAAGCAATAACACTCGATGATGCGTGTTTCGCAACTATGACGACAAGTGATAATGCAGCAGCAAATATCATCCTAAATGCCCTAGGAGGTCCTGAAAGTGTGACGGATTTTCTAAGACAAATCGGAGATAAAGAAACCCGTCTAGACCGTATTGAACCTGAATTAAATGAAGGCAAGCTTGGTGATTTGAGGGATACGACAACTCCTAAGGCAATAGCCAGTACTTTGAATAAATTTTTATTTGGTTCAGCGCTATCTGAAATGAACAAAAAAAAATTAGAGT
>NZ_JAWOWE010000702.1:0-519 GCF_033340275.1 Vibrio sp. 1402 | reverse complement strand
TGCTTGGAGGGATGGCGATCACTAACGCTAAATTGGGCGCTGCTCATGGGTTAGCCTCTGCACTTGGTGGGAAACTTGATGCTCCGCACAGTGTGATAACTGCACGTTTAGCACCTCATGTGATGCAAGAAAACATCAATGCAGCAAAGCAAGCGGGCAGAAATGATGTGATCAATCGTTATCGAAAACTGGCTCAACTTGTCACGGACAGAGCGAATGCGAATGAACATGACGGCGTGCTTTGGGTCAAGATGGTGTTAGATAAGCTAGAGTTGCCATTGCTTGGTAAGTTTGGTGTTTGCCAAACTTCGTTTGAACAGGTAGCAAACGATGCGCTTAAGTCTGTTGCGATTAAAGGTAACCCTTTACCTCTTAATCAGGAGCGTTTGGTGTTCATACTAAAACAGGTGTGCGATTGCAGTGGAGATTGCGTTGCAGAAAGCACGCCGCACATGAGTTCAGTAGAGGTATTGGAATCGAGAAGCGATTTATCAAGTGTGAATGAGTAAATACAAGTAA
>NZ_JAWOWE010000701.1:0-519 GCF_033340275.1 Vibrio sp. 1402 | reverse complement strand
AGTAATGATCGGTTGGAATCCGAAGAACTTCGAAAAGATGTACAGTGGCAGTTAATCGCCTATAAATGGATAGTGACAAGAGCTTCTGAAATAAGAAGCTCTTTTTGTATCAGACGTAACGTTTCACAAAATCAATAAACGTCCGATCTGCGATAGATAAATACCCTTCTTTTCGCCAAGCTAGTGCCAAATCGAGCGTTACTGGAGGATGAAACGGAATGCCAACAACCTCCTTCTCGTTTTGAGTAACAAGCTCAAGCAGGGCCGTAATGGCAAACTCCTGCCTGACGATGCTCAATATCAACGGCAGCAAGTTTGTTTCAAAAGACGACTTCATGCTGAAACCGTGCTCTTCACTGACATGGTCTAAGAATTCTCGATGAAAATATCCGTGCTGAAACATCACCAATTCATGCTCGAAAAACTCATCAAACGTTATGGCTTCACGCTGCGCTAGCTCATGCTCGGGAGCAACAACGGCCACCATTTGGCTGCTGAACAAATGGTCCGTTTCTAGAT
>NZ_JAWOWE010000700.1:0-519 GCF_033340275.1 Vibrio sp. 1402 | reverse complement strand
ATTGGCATTTGGCTGTTAAAGTGGTGATCTGCCTTGTCGAATTGTGGGTAAAGACCTTCAGAATCAACAAGGAAGCGGACGTAATGCACTTGCTGCGCTTCTGTTGCGATATCGAAACCTAAGAACTGTAAGCGACGTTGGTCTACTTTGCTACGCTCTTCCGCATCTAACATATTGGTAGATTCTTGCATCGCGTGATACATCTCCATAATGTCGATGATTTCACGGCATTCTGCTTCTGAAAGGCAACCGAAATCTTTGTTCAGTTCGCGCATTTGTAGCTCATAGCCGCGTTCAACGATCGTCTGTAGGCGTTTGTATTTAGCCGCATTATTCGGATCAAGCTGAGACATTAGGTTGTATTGGTTTGATAGAATCAAACGTTGAGCGTTTGACATTTCCATGATGACCTCACTAAATAATCTAATACATTTTTAATGTGCTTAGGTTAACGCTTCAGACAAGGGTGAAACATGATCTCAACACATATTTAATATGAAAAAATGGCAAGAATTGTCA
>NZ_JAWOWE010000699.1:0-519 GCF_033340275.1 Vibrio sp. 1402 | reverse complement strand
CAGGTATTGCGCCAGATGTGATTCGACATATCTTTCAGGACTTCTATACCACAGGTAAATCGGGCAGTTATGGCCTTGGACTACCGTTCTGTAAGAAAGTCATGCGTTCATTTGGTGGTAATATTAAGTGCATTTCCCAGCCGGGAGAGTGGTCACAGTTTACGTTGACTTTTCCGCCTATCACATCAGATACGGTAACGGAAATTAAAGATGAGCTGACCAAAATGAAATCGATTTTATTGGTCAGTAATCAAGACATTATCGTGCAAAAAATGGTAGATATTAGTCGCTTCATGGGATTTGATGTCACCGTTTTAGATGTAAAAAGCGTCTTTAAAAAGAAAGAATACGAGTTTGAATTTGACCTGATATTTGTCGATGTGGAAAGCCTTGATGTTTTAGAAAACCAATTAGACAGAATCGAATCGTTACTTTCATTTACTGAAGCGCGTGTGGTGTATCTTTTTGAGCACAAACCTGCGCAACGAGCTAAAAAAGTTGGCCAGGACCCGATTTGGG
>NZ_JAWOWE010000698.1:0-519 GCF_033340275.1 Vibrio sp. 1402 | reverse complement strand
CCCTAAGGAACGAGCGGCGCGGAAATACGTTGGACTGATGCCTTTCATTACACTGTAGAGCGGCAGAATCATAAAAGGCAATAAGATGTGTACCATAGAAACAACCGTACCAAAGGTATTGTGTATCATCTGAATTCGCTCAGACGTTAAACCAGACCAAATCAGTAAATCATTAATCACCCCCTGATTTTGCAACAACACAATCCAAGAGGTCGTACGGACCAATAGTGACGTCCAAAAAGGCAGTAGCACCACAATCAACAGCAAGTTGGCGCGTTTGTCTGGCAAGTTTGCTAACAGATACGCCACGGGATAAGCCATCAACAAACAAATCACTTTAATTAAGATCGACATCCAAAAGGTTTTAAAGAAAAGGTCAACGTAGATCTGCCGTTTTTCTGGTTGCGCTTCAATCTCGCCCATTTCGTTCACCTGCATATCCAATGCCGAAAGGTAATGGTTGACGGTTATCGCACCGCTCAGGTTCTTAAAAGCAACCCAATGTTTTGCATCCGCCCA
>NZ_JAWOWE010000697.1:0-519 GCF_033340275.1 Vibrio sp. 1402 | reverse complement strand
CGATTCACGTTCCTATTGTTGAACTCGAAGAGCCGGTAATCGATGCAAAGCGCGACAATGTGCATCTCAACATCTTTATGGTTGAAGACATTGAACTTAACGTGACGGTGGCTAAGTCGCTGCTAGAAAGTTTGGGGCATTCCGTGACGGTCGCGATGACTGGGGAAGAAGCGTTAGTCAACTTTGTGCCGGATCAATACGACCTTGCGCTGTTGGACATTCAACTGCCAGACATGACAGGGTTTGATGTGGCGAAGTACTACCGTGAGCATTATGACCACTTACCTCCGTTGGTGGCGTTAACGGCGAACGTGATGAAAGATCGTCGAGAGTACTTAGAAAATGGAATGGATGACGCAATCAGTAAACCATTAGCTGTGCATGCTATTCAGTCAGTGATAGATAAGTTCTTTGTTGATCGAGTCGATAAACCCGCGGTGATTGTTAAGCCTGAAGTCAAGGAAGAAGCGGCGCCTTCTCCTGTGATTGAGACACATCTACTGGATCTGGATATGCTAG
>NZ_JAWOWE010000696.1:0-519 GCF_033340275.1 Vibrio sp. 1402 | reverse complement strand
GGTAACATCGACCTTTTACAGCTTACGCCGAAAGAGCGTCGACGCGTCATTGCCCGCGATAT
This sequence comes from Vibrio sp. 1402, assembly GCF_033340275.1. NCBI lineage: Bacteria > Pseudomonadati > Pseudomonadota > Gammaproteobacteria > Vibrionales > Vibrionaceae > Vibrio > Vibrio sp. 1402. The sequence goes on along the minus strand of NZ_JAWOWE010000696.1, from coordinate 457 downwards.
CGCGATGATATTCCAAGAACCCTCAACCTGTTTGGACCCTTCCGAAGAAGTAGGACGTCAGTTAATTGAGTCTATCCCCTCTCGCGCCTTTGAAGGCAAGTGGTGGGAGCGATTCAAATGGCGTAAAAAACAGGCCATTGCGCTACTGCACAAAGTTGGTATCAAAGATCACAAACGCTTGATGGGCAGCTACCCGTACGAGCTAACAGATGGTGAATGTCAAAAAGTCATGATCGCCATGGCCATCGCAACCAAACCTAAATTGTTGATTGCCGATGAACCAACTAACGACTTGGACCCCATCACTCAATCGCAGATTCTGCGTTTGTTGAGCCGAATGAACCAGCTCAACAACACCACGATTTTGCTGATCGGTCACGACTTGGCTACCATCACGCAATGGGCAAGCCGAATTACCGTCATGTACTGTGGTCAGTCGGTTGAATCTGCCGACACC
>NZ_JAWOWE010000695.1:0-519 GCF_033340275.1 Vibrio sp. 1402 | reverse complement strand
TGATCTCGGAGCATATCAATGGTTTCACCGAGCCCGAAATTCAGCGGGATGTAGCTCGTTTTCATAACGTCTTCCTGTTGCAGGTGTGTGACTGTGAAAATCGTGCACTGCTTGAGTGAGGGAAATTTGAGTTAGTGGCGTTGTTACTTTTCGTTGTTTTTTAGTGTTTGAAGGCAGCGTTCTTTTGCTGCATTGAGCTCGCCCATGACGACACCAATGTCATTTAACTGCTGTTGTAACACGGCTTGCTTTTCTTCAATGATATTAAGCATTTTGAGCAGCTGTTCATCCGTTTGTTGCATGTCGTAAAGTTCGAACAGTTCACGTATTTCTGCCAGCGAGAAGCCGAGCCGTTTCCCTCTAAGAATCAGTTTAAGTCGGATTTTGTCCCTACGCTGATAAACGCGCATATTGCCTTTTCGCTCTGGCTCAATCAGGCCGACGTCTTCATAAAATCGAATACTGCGCGTCGTGATGTCGAGCTCTTTGGCGAGATCACTGATTTTGTATTGTGCCATA
>NZ_JAWOWE010000694.1:0-520 GCF_033340275.1 Vibrio sp. 1402 | reverse complement strand
CGTATATGGCTATTTGGTGCGAGTTGGGAACTTGGAACCATTTTACGCAACCGCCTTTACCGCCACCTTTCGACTCAACCTCCCCGCTTTTTTGAACGATACAAAACTGGCGATTTGATGGCGCGCGGCACGAACGACGTAAGAAACATCGTTATGACAGCTGGCGAAGGGGTATTAACGGCAGCCGACTCGGTTATCACAGGCATAGCAGTATTGATCATCATGGTCACGCAAGTCAGTTGGAAACTGACCGTTATGGCCCTGTTGCCAATGCCATTTCTCGCGGTAATTATTTTCTTTATCGTCCGCATTCTTCACCAACGTTTTCGTGTCGCGCAGGAAGCATTCTCTTCGATGTCCGATATGACGCAAGAATCCCTAAATGGTGTGCGAATGCTGCGTGCTTTTGGTTTGGAAAACCAAGAGCAACAACGATTTGAAGATGTCGTTGACGATACTGGTGCTAAAAACATCGCGGTAGCAAGAGTAGATGCGCGCTTTGACCCTGCGATTCAGTTGA
>NZ_JAWOWE010000693.1:0-520 GCF_033340275.1 Vibrio sp. 1402 | reverse complement strand
GCGAATGGTGTCATTCGTTACCGTCATGTAGGTGATGTTAACCCTCGAAATTGGGCCGACACGTTAGCACCAATGTACAACCAGCTGGTTGAGGAGGCGAAGCAATGAGAAAAGTGATTTTAGCTGTGTTTGCAGCCCTAACATTCTCGTTGGCGGCACATGCTGCAATTGAAGTGTATGAGTTTGACAACTTAGAGCAGGAGCAACAGTTCAAAGAGCTAGGACACACATTGCGCTGCCCTAAATGTCAGAACAACACCATCTCTGATTCGAATGCCGAACTTGCTCAAGACTTGCGCCACAAGGTCTACGAAATGACGAAAGAGGGCAAGTCAAAAGAAGAGATCGTCGATTACATGATCGCGCGCTACGGCAACTTCGTGACTTACAATCCGCCATTCACTATGTCGACAGCGATTTTATGGCTTGGTCCACTGGCTGTGGTTTTGGGCGGTTTTGGTTTGATCGTGCTTCGTAGCCGAAAGTCAAAAGCAAAAGTCACAGCAAACAACGACGAGAA
>NZ_JAWOWE010000692.1:0-521 GCF_033340275.1 Vibrio sp. 1402 | reverse complement strand
ACTAGGCGCCATCGGTGGTGCAATCTCATTGGCGTTGTGTTGGCCGCTTGCGGTTGGTCAAATTGGTCAGTCGATCATTGAAGACGGTATCGCCAATATGAACGATAAGATGATCAAAGGCGAAGTTGTTGAATACCAACGCGGCTACCTTTCTTCCGTTGTATTAACTCGATACTCAGTGGTTGACCCTGAACTGAAAACACAGTTTGAACGCGATGGTTTGCCGATTATGTTCGAAGTCACGAGTGATGTAAGCCATGGCTTAACTAGCCTGACAGCAGACTCTAAGCTGGTGGATAACGATTTTCTCCCGCTTACCATGCATAGCAAAACACAGCTTAATGGTAACACTGCGTTTACGTTGGATTTAGACAGCTGGAACTATCGCAATGAAGCGCAAGGCGTATCGGTTTCGACAAGTCCTGCGCAAGTGACTGGCGATGTTACCGTGCTTGGTGATTTGCAGTACCAAGTATCGATTCCTTCAGTTCAAGTCGATTTTGAAAATGGTGACGAGTTAT
>NZ_JAWOWE010000691.1:0-521 GCF_033340275.1 Vibrio sp. 1402 | reverse complement strand
TGATATTACGTTTATCGATTGGACAGCGTGTCAATGATTCGAATGATAGAACAGGGAAGTCACCGTTAGTCGGTGTTTCAACTACGAGCTCTAGGTTTTCGATTCGGATACCGAACGCATCTGCACGGTAGTAACCAGGCTCATTTGATAGCACCATGCCTTCAGTTAGCGGCACATCAATTTGTTTCTTCGAGATGCTTGCCGGACCTTCATGCACACTTAGGAAGTGACCTACACCGTGGCCAGTGCCATGGTCGTAGTCATAACCTTCCGCCCAAAGATGTTGGCGAGCCAATGTATCGATTTGGTAACCGCGAGTGCCTTTCGGGAAGCGGGCACTTGCTACACCGATATGACCTTTCAGCGCGAGAGTGAACTGCTTGATCATTTCTGCTGATGGCTGACCAATCGCGATGGTGCGTGTAATATCGGTTGTGCCATCTAGGTACTGACCGCCTGAATCAACAAGGTAAAGTGTGTTCAGCTCTAGCTTACCTGGCTCAGGTTGGTTCTCATGATTG
>NZ_JAWOWE010000690.1:0-521 GCF_033340275.1 Vibrio sp. 1402 | reverse complement strand
CTAGCTTTTGATCGTCACTTGGTTCCATTTTTCTATCCTGTGTTAAGCCTTACTCAATCAAATCAACGAGTAAGGAGTCTTAATCATCTCTATCATCGTCATTCTCAAGCTCAGACATGATGTCTTTGCCCAAGAAGGCTAAATCAGTTTTCACTACGTGTGGTCGTTCAATCTCTTGAGAGACTTGCACGGCAAGCTTGTCTTCAGAGCGACCCATTTTTACGCGGTAAGTCGGTAAATCTTCGATGAACATGGTTGCGTGCTCAGGCATTTCAATCGGAATAATGTCGCCTGGTTGCAGCTCCATCAAATCGCGCAACGATATGTCTTTTTCCAGCAAGTTCACTCGGAAGTTTACCGGACAGTCCATGATCTCTTCGCGCAGCGCTGAACTCCAACGTACGTCGGTTTCCATCTTGTCCGACTGAACACCAGCATCGAGCAACTCGCGGATTGGCTCGACCATGGAATACGGCATTACGACATGGAAGTCACCGCCACCGCCATCCACTTCAATATGG
>NZ_JAWOWE010000689.1:0-521 GCF_033340275.1 Vibrio sp. 1402 | reverse complement strand
TTTGGACTGTGGATAAGGAGACTCCCACTTCGGAAGCGATCTTTCTTAAAGACATTCCTTGTGAACGTAGCTCAGCGATACGCTGGTGGTTAGTTGTGTTAGTTGGTCTACCTTTATACTTCCCTGCTGCTTTAGCTTTCTCAATGCCTTCCTGACGTCTTTCCTGAATCATTGCTAACTCGAATTGAGCTACAGCTCCTAGCATGTTCAGCATGAGCTCAGACATATGATCGCTTCCACCAGCATTAAAGCTTAGGTTTTCCTTGTGGAATCTCACGCTAACACCTTGGTTAGTCCAGTCGTTTATTAGCTGCTTTAAATCAACCAAATTACGCGCTAGGCGGTCGATGCTATGAACGTGGATTGTATCTCCTTCTCGAACGTAGTCTTTAAGAGCTTCTAATGCTGGTCGTTTAGTTGAGCCACCACTGCATTTATCTGTAAAGCTCTTATCAAAGGTGATACCAGAATCTGTAAGTTGACGGTCTGTATTTTGGTTTGTGGTCGAAACACGTAGATAA
>NZ_JAWOWE010000688.1:0-521 GCF_033340275.1 Vibrio sp. 1402 | reverse complement strand
GGATGTTGAAGATCCATAGTCCAAGTCAGGAAACCCGTGTCCCCAACCTGCTGATGATCATGGATGATGAAATCACAGCGAATCACATTCGCGTACAATGACTGGAAATAATCAGAAAGAGCAGGCAGTCCTTCTAAGCGATGAGCCGAATCTTCAAACACCACATCTTGGTGATAAACGTCTTTCAGAAGATGCAGGTTCGCTTTGTTAAGCTTCTGGTAAATGTCTCCAACCGACTGTATGTCCATTCTTTCGCTCCCAAACGTCACTGATGGTTGTACAAAAATATTATATGTACAAGATAGACCAATTAGAAAAAGTTGTACAAAAAAAACTTGTATAACTTTGTTTCTGCGCTTTGATTTTTAGAAAGTAGTACGTAATCAAATTGGTGAGCGATCATCAGGCAAAAAAAAGGCTTGGTAAAAACCAAGCCTTTTCAAAAAACTATGTAAGTCGTATTACTGGTTGCGTAGCGCCGCAACACGTTTCTCTAGTGGTGGGTGGCTCATCAGTAGCTC
>NZ_JAWOWE010000687.1:0-521 GCF_033340275.1 Vibrio sp. 1402 | reverse complement strand
CTACATCATGGAAAAAGTCGGCGAGAAAGCAAAAGTGATTCAGCTGGAAGGTATTGCTGGTACGTCTGCGGCTCGTGAGCGTGGTGAAGGCTTTATGACCGCTGTGAAGGGAAGCGATATGGAGCTTCTTGCTAGCCAACCGGCTGACTTTGACCGCACGAAAGGTCTAAACGTAATGGAAAACCTACTGGCTGCTAACCCGGATGTTCAAGCGGTGTTTGCGCAGAATGATGAGATGGCTCTAGGTGCACTACGCGCGGTTCAAGCGTCTGGTAAAAACGTCATGGTCGTTGGTTTTGACGGCACAGAAGACGGTATCGCAGCGGTTAACCGTGGCAAGCTAGCAGCGACCATCGCGCAGCAACCTGATCTTATTGGCGCGTTAGGTGTTGAAACGGCTGACAAAGTACTGAAAGGCGAGAAAGTGGATGAGTACATCCCAGTTCCTTTAAAAGTGGTAACAAAGTAAGCCTGATGTGCGATAAAGCGTTCTAATTCCTTTGCTCTCTCCTCTGTTTATA
>NZ_JAWOWE010000686.1:0-521 GCF_033340275.1 Vibrio sp. 1402 | reverse complement strand
TCAAATACTGGTCGCCAATAGCACGCGTGGTTGGTTGGTATTCTATTATGAGGATCAACTGATTGAGTTTGAAATACAACGAGACGCGGCGTTCTTAACTGAGTTGCAAGAAACAGCGCTTCAGTTTTGGGAGTTAGTACAGACCAAAAAAGAACCGTCAAAATGCCCTGAGCAAGATTGTTTTGTTCCCAAGGGTGAAGCCCAATACCGTTGGACATCGCTGTCTCGACAGTATTGCTCAGCACATGCCGAAGTGGTTCGACTGGAAAATCACATCAAATCTTTGAAAGAGGAAATGCGAGACGCCCAGTCAAAATTGGTCGCCATGATGGGTAACTACGCTCATGCCGACTATGCTGGGGTCAAACTCAGCCGCTACATGATGGCGGGCACGGTGGACTATAAGCAATTGGCCACCGATAAGTTAGGCGAGCTGGATGAACAGGTTTTAGCCGCTTACCGAAAAGCGCCACAAGAGCGGTTGCGCATTAGCACCAATAAGCCAGAGCAGCCCGTTGAAA
>NZ_JAWOWE010000685.1:0-521 GCF_033340275.1 Vibrio sp. 1402 | reverse complement strand
AGGCACAATGATCGCTAACGCCATCAATTTAAAAAGTACTGCGGGGAAGATTCGATCGTTACGAGTAATGATTAGCTACCCATTTGTTCTACTCAATGACTGAAATTTTATCTATGATTGAGATAATAAAAAGTTAGATACCATCGGTAAAAGCGATATGTTTACTATCGAACAATTGCAGGCGTTTGTTGCCACATCCGAATCCGGCTCATTTTCCGCAGCAGCGAGAAAGTTAGGTCGAGCCCAATCCGTGATAAGCCAACACATTATGAACATGGAACTCGACTGTGGTGTCGATCTGTTTGATCGCTCCGGCCGTTATCCCAAACTGACCGAGAACGGCCATGCTCTGATGCCTTACGCGCAAGCGGCGATCAGTCAACTCGACCGATTAAACAATAAAGCGACTCAGCTCTTTTCTGCGCAGGCGAGCGAGCTTGTTCTCGCGATTGATGAAGGGATTCCGCTGACTCGATTACCGGATGTGCTTAAAAACCTAGAGCAACAATTTCCGCAACTAC
>NZ_JAWOWE010000684.1:0-521 GCF_033340275.1 Vibrio sp. 1402 | reverse complement strand
ACGAATTGGAAATTGGTATGAGTCATCAGCTGTTGGATCTTTTTTATCGGAATAAATCTCAATCGAGCTAGATTGTCCACGGTCGGCACCTCGAACCGTTACCAACGGCATTCTTAAGTACTCGGGCGTTTTTACCTTGTCATTTTCAGTAAAGGTAAACGCCTGGAACCAAACCGAACCGTATTCCAAATAAGGACTACCTAACGTTTGCTGTGGGAAGAACTTAAAATTCATTCCATAAACGACGCCACTTGCATCTTTCTCTGTTTCACCGAAGTCGAGAACATCATAAAACTCCTGATAATCCGGTAAGCGCCAGTTTGTGATGCCACACAGTGACTTCTGGTTGATGTGCTCAATGTATTGCTTAGTTGAGCAAATATCATCTCTTGCGTTGACACAGCCAACCTGTTCCAAGTCTTTAGAAAACGGCTTAAAGTCTTCTTATTCGTAAACAAACAGACGATCTTTAAACTGAAGTGAATTTTCGTCAGCACTTTTGTTTTCCCAAACCAAACCCG
>NZ_JAWOWE010000683.1:0-522 GCF_033340275.1 Vibrio sp. 1402 | reverse complement strand
ATGACGTTCGACAAAGCATGTGACTACTATGCCCAGTACTTGAAGAAAGAAGGTCTAGAGATCGAGGCCCGCGAAGCCATCCTAGAGTTTGTCGATCTTGATGAGAACAGCTTGGATGACTTTGGTAACGATGTGCGAATCGTTCTAGCCTCAGCAGACTTCGGTAAAGAACTCACCACTTCTGTGTTATGGCTGCGTGATAAAGGCGTCGATATCAGTTGTGTGCGCCTCACGCCCTATCGCTACAAAGAAGATGTACTGATCAATGCTGAGCAGATCATCCCTGTTCCAGAAGTGGAAGAGTACCAAGTGAAGTTCCGCGAGAAGCGTGCCGAGCAGCGCACAAGCGTTCAAAAAGGCGAAAAAGATTACTCGGAGTACCGCTATAGCGGTCATACCTATAAAAAGCGTCACCTCGCGCTAGCGTTAGTCACGGACTGGATCGAGAAGCATCAGCCACAAAGCTTGAATGATGTACTCAACGCATTTAACGAGCCAGTAAGACGACGCATTGCCATCCTA
>NZ_JAWOWE010000682.1:0-523 GCF_033340275.1 Vibrio sp. 1402 | reverse complement strand
CATTTGCGTCAAATGCACCTTGTGTCTCGGAATACACCACTGAGCCACGTGCTTTTACGATGTCATTTCCACCAGCAACGGATTGTGCGACTTTGTAGTCAAAATCATCGCTGCTGTTGAAGCCTGACGTACCGCCGACAAAAGATTCAAACGCCAATTCATCTGAGTACGCTTTTTTAGTGATGATGTTAATGACACCACCCGTCGCACCAGCCCCATAAATGGAGGTCGCGCCTGAAAGCACTTCAATTCGTTCGATGTTGAACGGGTCAATCGCATCCAATTGACGACTGATAGGACGAGAAGATTGCAGAGAAACGCCATCAATCATGACCAGCATGGCTCTGCCACGCAGATTTTGGCCGTAGTTTGTCCGGCCGCCAGTGCCAACATCTAAAGAAGGGATCGTGGCAGAAAGAATATCACCCAGAGTTTTACCTGCTCGGTATTGTTGAGCAATTTCTTCTTGCCCTACAAACCAAACCGTACCGGGAATATCAGAAATGGATTTTGGCATGACGCT
>NZ_JAWOWE010000681.1:0-523 GCF_033340275.1 Vibrio sp. 1402 | reverse complement strand
CAACGCGCGAAATTGGGTACGCTGGTTATCTACATGGCCGCAGGTTTAACACTGATGATGTTGATTCCTAACCCACTATGGGGCCGCCTATTGTTCCTTGCCTGTGCAGCGTCAGTCTTTGCTGTGGGCTACGGCTTGAAGAAGAGTGCCAAGCTAGACACGCAGCCCTCTAAAGTAGCCGCGACAACGACCCAATAATCTGAATTTTTGTTTTGGCTGCCCTCGCTTGGGCAGCCCTTTTGTGGAGATATATTATGGCTAAAGGTGATGTGATTACTCTCAACTTCGAAACGTTTGTTGATAGTGATACCCAAGTGAAAGTGACGCGATTAACGCCAACGGACGTGATTTGTCACCGTAACTACTTTTACCAGAAGTGCTTTACTCAGGATGGAAAAAAGCTGCTGTTTGCAGGTGATTTCGACGGAAATCGCAACTATTACCTGCTTAACCTTGAAACGCAACAAGCAGTCCAACTGACGGAAGGTAAAGGTGACAACACCTTTGGCGGTTTCATTTCGAC
>NZ_JAWOWE010000680.1:0-523 GCF_033340275.1 Vibrio sp. 1402 | reverse complement strand
TCCATCTAGGTTCCTTAACCATGTGAGTGAATGTGAATGCAAACGAATCAGCCCTCCACCGAGGGAGGGCTGGGCACTTTATTCAATCGCTAAAAGCGATTACTCATTTACAAGCGCAACCGCTTCGCGAGTTAGGCGTGCAAGCTCTTCCCAGTTGCCCGCTTCGATCAGTTTCTTGTCTACCATCCAGGTTCCGCCGCAGGCCAACACGCGTGGAATCGCTAAGTAATCTTTGATGTTCGCAGGGTTAATGCCACCAGTAGGCATCAGTTCGATGTCGGTGTATGGCGCAAGCAGTGATTTCACCATGTTGATACCGCCAGAAGCTTCTGCAGGGAAGAACTTCAAGGTAGTTAATCCCATTTCCAGCGCGGCTTCAACTGTGCTTGGATTGTTCACACCCGGTACGATATCAATGCCGATTTCTTGGCACGCTTTAACGGTATTGGGGTTAAAGCCTGGCGATACGATAAAGGTAGCGCCTGCTTCTTTTGCTGCGATCGCTTGCTCACGATTCAGTACT
>NZ_JAWOWE010000679.1:0-523 GCF_033340275.1 Vibrio sp. 1402 | reverse complement strand
CGCACCGTCATTGCGCCAATCCAGCGAAACGGCTCTGGAGGGAAATGCCCCAATGGCCCTTTGGCTAAGCCACTTCGAGTCCATTCGTTATCCAACCCTAACACCATAGAAGAGAGGATTTTTCCGCCCATGCGAGTCTGCGCAACACCATTACCTGAATAACCAAAACCATAAAAGACATTACGTTGCTCGTTCAACTTCCCAAAAAATGGAAAGCCGGAGGTTGAGCGATCGGATCCTCCTGTCCATGAGTATTCAAACTCCGCCTCTTTCAAACTCGGGAAAAGTTTATCGAATGCCTTCCTTAGAAGATTTTGATAACGAGTTGGTTTATTGAACATCACGTCCACTTGGTTGTTGAAAGAGAACTGATTGCCTCCCTTGCCTAACATGAGGCGACCATCTGGCGTATCGCGGTAGTAATGAACAAAAATACGCGAATCCAACACGCTCGTTCCCGCTTGCCAGCCCGTTTTCCGTAACGACTCACCAAGCGGTTTGGTGATGACCATGTCGGAAGAAA
>NZ_JAWOWE010000678.1:0-523 GCF_033340275.1 Vibrio sp. 1402 | reverse complement strand
CGCCAAAACATAATGCTGCCTTCGGCACGCTCTTTACGCAGCGTTCTAGGGAAGTACTGGATGGCAAGTAACATAGACAGCAAACCAGCGCCACCAGTGATCAGCATGTTGACGTCATCCCCAAGTTCTTTGTGAATATCACTCACATCGCCACCGAGGCTCATTTCGAAAAACATATTGTGTTGCAACGTGGTGTTACTCATCAAACTAATAAAAAGCAACGCTCCACACGCCAACATAAACAAAGGTAAGCGCAATACTAGTGGGTTTTCTAACCACTCTTTACGCAACATTGCGACGACAGAGCGCATCATGCTGCCTCCTTTTGTAACGCTAAAAACAGATCCGCCAGTTTTACACCATGCACATCGCCAAGCCCTGCCGCTTGATCAGCGTATTGTGAAGACAATAGCCATTTCGTTGTGCCTAATCCTTTTTGAGAAGAGAGTGGGTGCATCGCTTCAATTTGCGCACGGTGTTCGTCATTGGCATCGAGAATAAAGTAGTCTTCACTGATGCTGTC
>NZ_JAWOWE010000677.1:0-523 GCF_033340275.1 Vibrio sp. 1402 | reverse complement strand
GATCAATCCCGGATTCGCGAGCTCGAATGCTAAACCGCTACCGCCCACGATGCTGAACCAAAAACAGGTGATCAGCGGCGCAGCAATACTGATGGACAAAATCAATTGGCGAATTGTACGGCCACGTGAAATACGTGCGATGAAGATTGCCATCATTGGCCCGTAACCAATAAACCAACCCCAGAAGAACACCGTCCACCAGCTTAACCAGCCAGTGTCACCGCGATAAAGCGCCATCGGGAAAAAGTTATCCACCATGCGGCCTACGCCTTGCACATAGCCATCAATAATAAAGCTCGTTGGGCCAAAGAACAGGATGTAACCGATCAGCAGTACCGACAGGATGATGTTGTAACGGCTCACAAGTTGGATGCCTTTGCTTACGCCACTTAGCGCCGAAAGCGTGTACATCACGATGGCAGCGACAATCACCATGCTTTGGGTAATGAAGTTATCTGGGAAACCAAATAATGAGTTCAGCGCGTAGCTGATTTGCAAACCAAGAAAGCCAATAGGGCCGATA
>NZ_JAWOWE010000676.1:0-523 GCF_033340275.1 Vibrio sp. 1402 | reverse complement strand
TGCCGGACTCAATTTCGAATAATCACTGTAAAAGTGATATTCCCAAGAACACTTGAATGTGTTTTTTGGTGTTTGTCTTAAAGACAAACATTGAGAACTTTACAAACAATCTTAAAGATTGTTTTGTCAGCTTTCCAAATTGTTAAAGAGCTATGTTGCTTCACAAGGAAGTTACATTTTCTAAAGACTTTCAGAGTCAAAAATACCAACCAGTATCAATTGCTTGTTCTGGTTTGGACGTTTTATTCCAAAAATACTTAGAGAATGGTGGGCGATACCGGGCTCGAACCAGTGACCCCCTGCTTGTAAGGCAGGTGCTCTCCCAACTGAGCTAATCGCCCACATTGTTTTGATTTCCGTGGAAGGAAATGGTGGGTCGTGCAGGATTCGAACCTGCGACCAATTGATTAAAAGTCAACTGCTCTACCAACTGAGCTAACGACCCAATGGTATCCCGTAGGGGAGTCGAACCCCTGTTACCGCCGTGAAAGGGCGGTGTCCTAGGCCTCTAGACGAACGGGAC
>NZ_JAWOWE010000675.1:0-524 GCF_033340275.1 Vibrio sp. 1402 | reverse complement strand
ACAAGCATGTGTTGTGGTTTTTCTTCGCGTCCAGTTTCGTCATGACACCTAACACCAAAGGAAGCATCATTGCGGCTGTTGCTGTGTTGGAAATCCACATTGAAAGACCTGCGCTCACACCGAACAGCATAAATACCGCGACAGACATTCGACCACGAGCAATCAGCAACACTTTGTCAGCGAGTGCTTGGTCAAGTTTCTGCTTGTGCAACGCAGCGGCGAGAGCAAAGCCACCCAAGAACAAGAAGATGATTGAGTTCGAGAAGTTATTCAGTGCTGTTTGGGTGTTAAATACGCCCAAGAAGACGGCAAGCATCGGGATCAGCAAAGCAGTAATGCTGACGTGAATCGCTTCTGTTAACCAAAGAATCGCAACAAAAACTAAGATGCTGATGCCGGTTACGACTTTTGGTTCAAAGGGTAGGGTATTAAGCAAGATAATGAACAGCAGAATGTTGGCATTCAAAATCATGCTGTTGCGAGTGAAGAACCAACTCTTCAGTGGCACAGCGAGTGCGGTCATG
>NZ_JAWOWE010000674.1:0-524 GCF_033340275.1 Vibrio sp. 1402 | reverse complement strand
CTCCATGTGCAAAACCAACTTTTCCTTTCTGACTAACCCTACCGGTTGTATGTTCAAACTCTAGCTTGACTAGAGCATCTATAACGGCTTTTGTTTCGGCAGTGCCTGCAAATGCATACAAATTCAATGTTTGTTTTAACGTTGCTAAGCCGTCAGCTTCAGTAAAATGGTTCAATGTTAATAGCTTGGTAAGCTGCCATCGTGTGCTTTCATCCATCTCTGGTCTAAGCGTTTCGGAGAGAGACGTTAAGCACCTGATTGATTTAAAATTATCATCAACATTGGGTAACTGAACCTTTGGTAGCCCGCCACCAAATGGAATTTTTTGTGGCAAATTACGATTGCAACACTCAGCTTCCACATACATCAGCCAATTATCTCTGCTTTCAGGGCTGAACAACTGGTATTGCTTATCAACAAAAGAAACATAAGTCTCTCGACCAGGCTCATCGTAGCCACCGGCCCAGTTTTTATCCTCTCGTCTCATTAACCAATACACTTCACTCGCGCTCATGTAGTGCGTG
>NZ_JAWOWE010000673.1:0-524 GCF_033340275.1 Vibrio sp. 1402 | reverse complement strand
CAAACAGGAAACGCAGCTGAAACGGGAAGCTCAACACCCACTGACGCATGGGTTGTTCAGGCAGTACTTCATCAACCAGCAAGGCGGCACTTTCGGCCATCCGCCGCGCCCCACAGCTCGGGCAGAAACCGCGACGCTTACAGCTGAAAGCGACCAGGTGCTCGGCGTGGCAAGACTCGCAGCGAACCCGTAGAAAGCCATGCTCCAGCCGCCCGCATTGGAGAAATTCTTCAAATTCCCGTTGCACATAGCCCGGCAATTCCTTTCCCTGCTCTGCCATAAGCGCAGCGAATGCCGGGTAATACTCGTCAACGATCTGATAGAGAAGGGTTTGCTCGGGTCGGTGGCTCTGGTAACGACCAGTATCCCGATCCCGGCTGGCCGTCCTGGCCGCCACATGAGGCATGTTCCGCGTCCTTGCAATACTGTGTTTACATACAGTCTATCGCTTAGCGGAAAGTTCTTTTACCCTCAGCCGAAATGCCTGCCGTTGCTAGACATTGCCAGCCAGTGCCCGTCACTCC
>NZ_JAWOWE010000672.1:0-525 GCF_033340275.1 Vibrio sp. 1402 | reverse complement strand
GTACGCACGCGAAACTTAAAGTGGTTGATTGTGAGGAAGTATAGCAATCCTTTAATAGGCAGAAGGACAATGAATAATAGTGCTAGTGCGATACCTGTTAGACTCAAAGATGCGGATAAGCCGATATTTAAGAAGAAGCAGACGAGAAAGAGCTCTTTCATATTAAATAGCGATTTAGACAACTCTGACGCTTTACGGTGAGCAGCGAGCATCATGCCAAGAATCAAGGCGCCAAGGTCTGGTTTCATTCCAACTAACTCAAACAGTCCGGCACCCACAACAAGCGCGAAGAAAATGCCGAACAGCACTAACATCTCGCCGTGGCCTACTTTATCCAATAACTTGTAAAACAGCGGGCGTAGAAGAGGAAGAGCAAATAGACCTATGGCGTACCATTCTGGCACTTTGCCTGTTGAAACAGTCAGAAACACGACGGCGAAGATATCTTGCATAACCAAAATACCGATGGCCAGTGTGGCGTATGTCGCGTTGAGTTCACCTTTTTCCTGCAGTGTTTTTACCGCG
>NZ_JAWOWE010000671.1:0-525 GCF_033340275.1 Vibrio sp. 1402 | reverse complement strand
GCAATGCCAGCAGTGCTCTGAGGTACGCGAAGGAAGATCCACTGCGGGGCATTTGTTACTACAGCCCAGAACTCGCGAGCGCATCGAAGTTTCGTACTCAACTGCTCACGAAGATGCAAACGGGCATCGACAAGCGCGAATTTGTGCCTCATTATCAGCCGCTCATCGATCTCGCGAGTGGTAACGTATGTGGCGCTGAAGCCCTAGCTCGCTGGAATAGCGAAAGCGGTATGATCTCACCATTAGATTTCATCCCAATCGCGGAGGAAAGCGGCATGATCAAAGCCATTGGCCAACAAATCTTGCTGCAAGCGTGCCGAGACACATACAAAGCCATCGAGAACAAACAGGGGCCGTCAGACGTCCAATGGCACGTGAACATTTCGGTCAATCAGCTCTCCTGTCCGGCGTTTGTCGACACCGTGACACGAGTGCTGGATGTCACCAAGCTGCCCGCCAAAAACCTCACGTTAGAGATCACCGAATCGCGCATTATTGATAGCGCACCAACGACTCTGGAAAACA
>NZ_JAWOWE010000670.1:0-525 GCF_033340275.1 Vibrio sp. 1402 | reverse complement strand
GTAATGCTTTCAGGAAGAAACGTCATCAAACCAACAGTAGCCACACTCAGGCCAAGAATGGTGTACGTCTGGCCCATTAGGTAATCCCAGTCCTTATCTTGAGGAACGATAAGGTGTCTAGGCTGAAGGCCTGCGTCAAGATTTAAAGAATCATCGTTATTCTGTTCAAAAGCAAGACTGCGATTTTGAGATTCGAAGGTGTACAGATTGGTTGTTTCGCAGTAACCTGACATACAATCAGGCGTGTAAGAAAACTCTGAGTGGCGGCTCATATCGTACTGGCTCGCGTTAGCAACGGCCGACGTCGTCAGTAAGAGTCCTGCGAGAGTCTTCTTGAACATGGATGATTTTGACACAAAGGTCTCCGAGTTAATGGTTTGATGATCGGGCTCACAATTATCCCTTAAAAGAAAACCCATTTAAATACTTGACCTTAATTTAATCCCAACAAATTGACTAAGCGATTAGTCTGATAAAAAGAAAACGATATAAGTGCTCCGTATAGAAATAGAATTGTGCTTATGT
>NZ_JAWOWE010000669.1:0-525 GCF_033340275.1 Vibrio sp. 1402 | reverse complement strand
CGTAAAGACGCTAGAAATTGAATAATGAAAAAGCCCGATGAAGTGATTCATCGGGCTTTTTTGTATCTGGTTCGCATCAACGTAAGCGTCGGTGCTTAAAGCGTATCGTGGAACTCCACAAGTACTTGTTCACACCACTTTTCAATTCGCTCGTCACTCAAGTCGTATTGAGAGTCTTCATCTAGTGCTAAGCCAACAAATTGGCTGCCATCTTCCGTTAGCGCTTTAGAGGCTTCAAACTCATAGCCTTCGTTTGGCCAATAACCGATAAACTGGGCGCCGGTTGCTTTTAACTCGTCGTGCAGTAGGCCCATGGCATCAAGGTACCATTCACCGTAGCCTTCTTGGTCGCCAAGACCAAATAGCGCCACAACTTTGCCTTTCAACGGCGTAGACGCGATGTCTTGCCAAATGGCGCTCCAATCTTCTTGGATCTCACCAAAGTCCCAAGTCGAGATGCCTAGAAGCAATAAATCATATTCAGCCATCAGCGATAGCGGCGTCTCTTTCACATTGTGAATATCG
>NZ_JAWOWE010000668.1:0-526 GCF_033340275.1 Vibrio sp. 1402 | reverse complement strand
CGGTGTAATTCCTGCTCCAGCATTCTGGTTGCGCGAACTACGTCGTATTTGTGATGAGCACGGTATCCTACTGATTTTTGATGAAATCCAGTGTGGTGTGGGTAAATCTGGTTACAACTTCGCTTTCGAAGAAGCGGGTATCGTGCCTGATGTATTGTGTCTTTCTAAAGCGATTGGCGGCGGCTTGCCAATGTCACTGCTTGTGATCAATAAGCAACACGATACGTGGAAGCCAGGTGAGCACACGGGCACATTCCGTGGTAACCAACTTGCAATGGTTTCAGGTGCTAAAGCGCTTGAAATTATCCAACGTGACAACCTTGTTGAGCATGCGAACGTTGCTGGCCAATACCTACGTTTTGGTCTCGAAAGCATCCAAAAACGTGTTAACTGTATTGCTGAAGTTCGTGGCAAAGGCTTGATGCTGGGTGTTGAAATCAAGAATCCTAACGGCGAGCTTAACAAGTTTGGTGAACCTCTTGCTGACGGTCAGTTGACCCTAGCGATTCAACGTGCTGCGCTTGAG
>NZ_JAWOWE010000667.1:0-526 GCF_033340275.1 Vibrio sp. 1402 | reverse complement strand
AATTCCAGAAAATGCCATCGTATTAAGCGTTGGAGACGATACAGCCGTCTTCGAACCAAACTCAGACGGTTTACTCGTCGCAGAGCAAAAACTAGAAAAAGGCAACTACACCTTTACCATTGCCGACAGCAAACAAACCTGTGGCAACAGCTTTGCGCTAGCGGAAGAAAGCCGCATCAAATTCAATACACCATTAAAAATGGATAACTGCGCAACCGACACATCTATGCCGCTGCGCATTTTCAAAGCCAATACCTACCTCTTCACGCTCAATCCAGACACCAATGAGCTAACCGTTAAAATCAAACCAAAACAAAGTCAGGACATCACCTATTCTTGCCCTGTTGCAACCGACACAGCTAAAACCATCAACGTAGCCCAAACCTTTACTGATGGCACTGTTGTTCGTGACGCCTTAACCGGGCAAGAAACCACCGTCGCCAATGGCAGCGTAACCATGCAACCAGGCCCGATGAGCCAAGGTCTATTGCTGTTAGAAGAGGTTGAACCGCAAGCCGATAAACCG
>NZ_JAWOWE010000666.1:0-527 GCF_033340275.1 Vibrio sp. 1402 | reverse complement strand
ATTCCATGACGCCCCGCCACTCTTTTCCGTGTGGTCGAACTCGGCCGTACACTTGGTAGGTGATTAAGTGGGCGACTTCATGAGGAATTACTTCTTCCAAAAACGCCTGTGGATTTTCTCTAAATAAAATAGGGTTGAGACGAATCTGATTTAATTGAAGGTAGGCTTTTCCCGCTGCTTTGCCGCGAACGTTGAATGTGATGCTTGGGATAGGGAATGAGCGCTTAAATGCCTGCTGTGCCAAAGAGATACAATCAGCCATGACTTGCTTGGCTTTATAACTCAGTTCAATGTCCATCCATACTCCGGTGTATTCAATAAAAAGCCCCCGCGTTGGCGAGGGCTGAATCATAGCATTTGTCCGTTAAGGCGTGTGTTTTTTCTTGATGGTTGCATGGTAGGCGTGCCATGTACCGTAGCCCAAAATTGGCATGGTAAACAACATACCGATTCCGTAGGTAGCAAAGCCAATCAAGATACCGCCACAAATAATCGCTGCCCAAACAATCATGGCCGGAATATTGGAT
>NZ_JAWOWE010000665.1:0-527 GCF_033340275.1 Vibrio sp. 1402 | reverse complement strand
CGCAAACTACCGATACGGGATGGATGACCAATCCACAGCATCCGCCTGTGCAAACGCGTTTTGTTTTGACTGGTCAGCAAGATCCGCAAGCAAAAACGCTCACTGGTTATTTGGATGTTAAGCTGAGCGGAGACTGGAAAACTTATTGGCGATCGCCGGGCGAGGGTGGTGTCGCGCCATCGATAGATTGGCAAAACTCGCAAAACCTGAGCAAGGTTGATTGGCAATGGCCATATCCGCAAAAGTTCGAGTTATTGGGCATTGAGACTCTCGGTTACAAAGGAGACACTTTGTTCCCAATGACGCTGCATATCGACGATATGTCGAAACCCGTCACGATTGATGCAGTGCTCACGCTTTCTTCCTGTACTACGATTTGTGTGCTGACGGACTACCAAATTCAATTGACGTTCTTACCTTCTGATCTAAAAGTCGATGAAGACGTGATGTTCAGTTACGCCCAAGCGGTGAGTAATGTTCCTCAATCTTCGCCTTTTGTTGAGGTCACGCAAACAAATTGGGATGCG
>NZ_JAWOWE010000664.1:0-527 GCF_033340275.1 Vibrio sp. 1402 | reverse complement strand
CAATTGGTTGTGAAAGGTACACTGCAAACAACGCGTGATGACGATATTTTTGTTATCGGCGACTTGGCGCAATGCACACAACCAGACGGCTCATTTGTGCCACCTCGTGCGCAAGCTGCGCACCAAATGGCTAGCCAAGCGTTCAGCAACATTGTGGCGAAGCTAAATGGTCGTGAGTTGAAAAACTATGTGTACAAAGACCATGGTTCTTTAGTGTCTCTAAGCCGCTTCTCTACAGTAGGTAGCTTGATGGGCAACTTAACCAAAGGTTCGATGATGGTTGAAGGCCGTATTGCACGTGTTGTTTATATCTCACTATACCGCATGCACTTGATGGCACTTCACGGCGTGTTCAAAACAGGCTTGATGATGCTGGTTGGCCGCATTAACCGTGTATTGCGTCCAAACCTTAAGCTTCACTAATATCGGCGATTCAGCCAGTTTCAGTGTTGAAACCATAGAAGAGAAAAAGCCACCGCAAGTCGGTGGCTGTTTATTTCTGTTTTGTCCCGTCCCAAATAAGGCTT
>NZ_JAWOWE010000663.1:0-527 GCF_033340275.1 Vibrio sp. 1402 | reverse complement strand
ATGCCGTAACGTGCCAGCACAGACGCATCGTATTTTAGGTTCTGACCGACTTTCGCTTGAGCGTCGTCTTCAAGAATCGGTTTCAGCTGCTCAAGAACCCAATCGCGATCCAGTTGCTCTGGCGCATCCAAATAATCGTGTGCGACAGGGACATAAGCCGCAATACCTTCATCGATGGCAAATGACAAACCGACGAGGTTCGCCACCATGTAATCAAGGCTGTCCGTTTCGGTATCAAAGGCAAACAGCTCTGCCGCTTTGAGTTTTTCTAGCCACGCATTGAAAGAAACTTCGTCCAAAATGGTTTCGTACTGACTGCGATCAATCGTTACCGCTGAGGTTTCCATTTCAGCATGCGAAGAAGAAGATGATGATGCTTGCGCAGAGCCTGCAAGTTCAACCGCTTCGACAGTGCCTGAGCCGCCTTCAAGCAGTTCGTTCAACCAAGACTTAAACGTCAACTGACCATACAGTTTGATCAATTCGTCTTTGTTTGGCTCTGCTTTCAGTAGCGACTCTGGTGTTTC
>NZ_JAWOWE010000662.1:0-527 GCF_033340275.1 Vibrio sp. 1402 | reverse complement strand
GTCACTATCCGTAACTTTTCCACATGACATGATCATTTTAAGATCGTTGATCTTCTCGCCTTGTTTAAAAATAATCCTTTAAAAACAATAATATATATTTGTATTTTTTTGTCTTTTCTATCATTGTACAATCTGTGGATAATTTATATAAACAGAGTTATCCACAGGTGGTGGTAGTTTTCTTGAATAAATCGGAAAATTTCCGCGATCTGGATCGAACGAACAAGATAGATTCGGATCAGCAGTCATGGCATCCTAGGCAGATCTATTAAGTACTGATTTGGATACAGACAATTATGGCAAGTATTCCTGAAAATCCGCTGATTCTTATCGACGGTTCTTCTTACCTATATCGCGCTTTTCACGCTTACCCGGGCACGATGAGTAATGGTGAAATCCCAACCAACGCAGTTTACGGTGTGGTGAACATGCTACGCAGTATGATGCGTCAATTTGCGTCTGAGCGTATTGCGGTGGTGTTTGATGCGAAGGGTAAAACCTTCCGTGATGAGATGTATTCAGAATAC
>NZ_JAWOWE010000661.1:0-528 GCF_033340275.1 Vibrio sp. 1402 | reverse complement strand
CGACGTACCAAGGCTTCCACACCAATAATTGCGTTTTGCGCGAGGTTGTATTGCGGCTGATACACCAAATGCAGCTGTTCTTTTTCTATCGCTTCATGCAGCGCAGATTGAATTCGGACGTGCGATACCGATTTGTCAGTTAAATCCGGAGAGTAGAACGCGTAGCCGTTGCGGCCATTTTTCTTCGCCAGATACATTGCAGTGTCGGCGTTTTTTAGCAGTGTTTCACTGTCTTGACCGTCGTTCGGGTAGAGTGCGATACCGATGCTGGTGGAGATCCGCAGCGAATCGTGATTTGCCAGATCGAACGGACGGCGGAACACACCCAAAATCGAGCTTAACGTTTCGAGTAGCGGAGAATCGCCGTCAATGTCTGGCAGTACGATGACAAATTCATCGCCACCGATGCGAGCCACATGCGCGTTCAGGTGCAAAATGTCTTGCAGGCGAACCGCCAGTTTCGACAACAGTTGATCACCGCAGAAATGGCCCATGCTATCGTTAATGTGCTTAAAGTGGTCGATATCA
>NZ_JAWOWE010000660.1:0-528 GCF_033340275.1 Vibrio sp. 1402 | reverse complement strand
TTCATTTGGAATGAATAATTGAGATAAATAGGCGCTTTCAAGTAAGTAATGATCTGATTTATGATCGAGTTCATCAAGAGGAGGACAAATGTCCTCCTTTTTGTTTGTTGCTGCACCCTAATATGGGCGTATTCCAAACAAAATAATAAAGGACATCACCATGGACCTATTCGCCTTACTCGATATCAACAATACCCTCGTTACCATTCCGATTGGAGACGGCTACGCAATGAGCTGGATCGAAGCATTCGGAACCGTCTTTGGTCTGCTTTGCATTTGGTTTGCGAGCCAAGAGAAGACCATCAACTACGTATTCGGCTTACTGAATGTCACGCTTTTTGCTGTTATCTTTTTCCAAATTCAGTTGTACGGGTTGCTACTTCTTCAACTGTTTTTCTTCTGCGCCAATATTTACGGTTGGTACGCATGGACTCGACCAAATGCACAAGGTGAAACGTTGGAAGTTCGTTGGCTTAGCAAGCAAAAGCTGATGGCGACTGCGGTTGTTTGTGTGGTCTCGATTGCATT
>NZ_JAWOWE010000659.1:0-529 GCF_033340275.1 Vibrio sp. 1402 | reverse complement strand
GGTGTCTTAGCACACGGTTACGTATCGGAATCCAACGATGGCGGCGCAGCAAGTCGTGCAGCGCTGTGTAAGCACCCAACAACGGATACCAATGAAAGAAACACTAACTGTGGCGCAATTCAATATGAACCACAAAGCGTCGAAGGCCCAGATGGCTTCCCAGAGACAGGCCCTCGCGACGGGAAAATTGCCAGCGCAGAAACTGCTCTAGCAGCTGCACTAGACGAACAAACCGCCGACCGCTGGGTAAAACGTCCGATAAAATCTGGTACACAAACGTTTGAATGGACTTTTACAGCAAACCACGTGACTCGTGATTGGAAATACTACATCACAAAACCGAATTGGAACCCGAACGCTTCATTGTCACGCGACTCGTTCGATCTAAACCCTTTCTGTGTGGTTGACGGCAATATGGTTCAACCACCAAAACAGATGAGCCACCAATGTAACGTGCCTGAACGCGAAGGGTACCATGTCATCCTTGCGATATGGGATGTGGGGGATACCGCTGCATCATTCTACAACG
>NZ_JAWOWE010000658.1:0-529 GCF_033340275.1 Vibrio sp. 1402 | reverse complement strand
GCCAAACTCTTGTCCTTTGTGTCGCAGATAGGCCAATTCACGATTGTAGTATTTTAGAAACTCTTCACTCATTTCGCTCGACTCAACTTCATTCCTAAGTTCACTGGCTCGACTTCCGAATTGAATTTCAACTCGTGGATGTCATTATCAATCAAACAAGTTGCGCTAATTTCTAACCGTAAGGTTCGATCTATCGCATTTTTTTCATCAGAAATTTGAACGTGCGGATTTCTTAACCGAGGTTCAAACTCCCGAATAGCTTCATAAACGATGTCACACAACTGACTTTGTCCATCTTGGCTGCTATAAGGCATTGAAGAAAAATCAGGTAACCCATAGTTCAGAATTGAGTATCTAACTTCTAAAAAGTCTTCGTGAATATTTTTCCAACCAATACGACTATTAAGCATCGACTCTAAGTCTCTTAACAAACCATTGAGCATGTGTTGCTGACTGACAGGAAAATCTTTTTCTTCTCTGGTAGTTGGGTCGCTATCAATCAACTTGTCTAGCAGTGAAACCGTTAAAG
>NZ_JAWOWE010000657.1:0-530 GCF_033340275.1 Vibrio sp. 1402 | reverse complement strand
GTGTGGGAAACTCAGAAAATCTTTAACGCTCCTTCAATCACCGTAAACCCAACGTGTGTTCGTGTGCCGGTGTTCTACGGTCACGCAGAAGCGGTTCACGTTGAAACTCGTTCACCAATCGACGCGCAAGAAGTAATTAACCTTCTTGAGCAAACCGAAGGTGTAGAAGTATTCCACGGTGACGATTTCCCTACACAAGTTCGTGATGCGGGCGGTAAAGATCACGTAATGGTTGGCCGCATTCGCAACGATATTAGCCACCACAGCGGCGTAAACCTATGGGTTGTGGCTGACAACGTGCGCAAAGGTGCAGCAACGAACGCTGTACAAATCGCCGAAGTACTGATCCGCGATTACTACTAAGTTAGTGGTATAAGAACCGTAAAGCCTCGCACTAAGCGAGGCTTTTTTGTTCGAACGATGTAAATTTGTGTGAGATTAGTACGAATATGGCGAGAGCCACACATTTTTTATCCCCAAAGCTATAGTTTTGCGTGGTATATCCGATATATTTAACCGATCACCATTTC
>NZ_JAWOWE010000656.1:0-530 GCF_033340275.1 Vibrio sp. 1402 | reverse complement strand
CTAAGGATTCGTCAATAGACCTTTTATCCTGTATCTGCGTTTATCTGTATCTGTATTCAATTGAAGGAGAAAGAAATGACAGACTTAGCAGAAACCTCTTTGGAACAACAACCAACCAAAAAAGAGCGCAACAATGCGGACCTTTCTCGCCCTGTATTCAAACGAGTGCTGAAAGTGAACAGTCTGCAAGCTCAACGTGTAGTCGAACGCAGCTTTCAGCGCGTTTCCGATTCACTGTTTTCGATTGATGTTATTTTGCGAATCATTGGTGAACAAGATGAAATTGACCAAGTAGAAAGCATCATCCAGGAGCACATCGAGAAAGTATCCGTTGATCTTGATACCGCCACTAATCAGCTACAAAAGCTGATGGAAGACAACGGAATTGAAGGCGCTCCAGAATATACAAGCCCAAACCAGTACGATATCGAGATCAACTCACCACAAGTAGCTCAATTTGCTCACCTAGTGCGCAAGTTAGATAACTTGATGTTGTTAGTCGATACTCTATGGCTAAATAGTATCCTCAC
>NZ_JAWOWE010000655.1:0-531 GCF_033340275.1 Vibrio sp. 1402 | reverse complement strand
TGAGAAGAAGTAAGCACGTGGTGCCATACGGTTCTCATGTAGGTGAAGGAAGTTTTCCCAGTTGTTCACGTTTGTTCTCCCCTCGGCTTAGTTTGGTCATTTCGACGCGGTATCGTCAGCGTCGAATCTGCCCAAAAGAAATGCAGCCGATGTATTGTGAAAAGGCTTATTAGTTATCTGGGAAAGATATTAGTAAAAGTTTTACTAAAATAAATTAGTGAAAACGTTTTACTTTAACTTGGTCACGTTTTAAATGACCAATGTTGAGCAAGATGTGATCAGCGTAAAGGAATGCGTTCTAGATTGTTTTGGAAAGTAAAAACAGTAAAAATTCGGTAGAAAATAAAAGAAGAAATAAAAAAGCACTGAAAATTCAGTGCTTTATTTGAACAGTTTTGAGGGTGTTTTTATCGAGTTGTGCCGCGTAGCTTGAGCTTGCTTGGAACGTACACTTGAAGGGGCAGTGCGCGTCCGTCACGGTATTTTTCTACTAACAAGTTCACGCCTTGAATCCCCATCATTTCAGAATGA
>NZ_JAWOWE010000654.1:0-531 GCF_033340275.1 Vibrio sp. 1402 | reverse complement strand
CGACCAATCTCACTGTTTGCGCGACGCGTATTCAATACGAATACCGATCCCCCACGAGGTTGTGGTGACGTGAACGCATCCGCGTGAACTGAGATTAACAGGTGCGCGTCATTTTCGCGGGCAAATGCGACACGGCGGTTTAAGTTAACAAAGTAGTCACCGGTACGCGTCATGCGCGTTTTGATTCCCGGCGTCGCATCAAGTTGCGCTGCAAGCTTACGAGAAATGCTCAGTACCGCGTCTTTTTCATACTTGCGACGAGATGGACCAATTGAGCCAGGGTCTTCACCACCATGACCAGGATCGATCACGATCAATACTTCTTGAGCACGCTGTACGGTACTCATGTCTTTGCTGGTTGTCGCCGGTTTGCTTGGTTTCGCTGCTGCTGTCGCGGTTTTCTTACCGTGTGGCAGGTCAATCACCAAACGATGCCCATATTGGCCGCCCGGCGTTGGACTGAGTTTGAATAACTCTGCCTGAACGTTTTTCTTTAATTCAAAAACAAGGCGATAGGTGCCTTTCTCTGGA
>NZ_JAWOWE010000653.1:0-531 GCF_033340275.1 Vibrio sp. 1402 | reverse complement strand
TAACACCATCTCTTAGCATTGAATTTAAGATAACAACCATCTTTCTCATGCAGGCAACAATGGCAACTTTTTTCGGTTTTCCTGCCGTAAGTAGTCGTTCATAAGTTGCTTTGAAAACAGGGTTGCATTGGATAGCCGACATCATCGCCATATACATAACGGTCCTAACTTGAGACCGCCCTCCTTGTATCAGCCGCTTACCTTTAAAGCGGCCACTTTCTCTTGTTATTGGTGCGACACCAATGAGAGAAGAAGCTTGTTTGTTAGTGATAAAGCCCAGCTCGGGTACATTACTAATTAGGGAGGCAGCAAGGACTTTACCAACACCAGGCATGCTTTGGAGAATAGTATTTTTGGCTTGATACTCAGGACAACTCTCAATCAGTTTCGCTATCTTTGCTTCTACTTTTTCAATCTGATTTTTCAGGGCGGTAAGGATAGGGGTAATCGTAGACGAGATATTCTTAGGTAATATTTGTAGTCGGTTTCTTTCCATGGTTTGCATGGTGAGTAGCTGGTTACGCCTTGTGA
>NZ_JAWOWE010000652.1:0-532 GCF_033340275.1 Vibrio sp. 1402 | reverse complement strand
AGTCGTTACGCCACAACCTAGTAGACACACTTCTTCAAGAGGCGCTTGCTTGTTCACTTTGGCTAATGAAATTTCAGGCAGCACTGTGTACTCAGAGAAAGTAGAACAACCCATGTAGTGGAAGATGGTTTCACCGTTGATAGAAAAACGGCTTGTACCATCTGGCATCAGACCTTTACCTTGTGTTTCACGAACGGCCTGGCAAAGGTTGGTTTTGCCCGATTTACAGAACTTACACTCGCCACATTCTGCGGTGTAAAGAGGAATCACGTGGTCGCCAACCTCAACGCTGGTAACACCTTCGCCAACCATTTCAACGATACCGCCACCTTCGTGACCAAGAATTGAAGGGAAGATGCCTTCTGGATCGTCGCCTGACAGAGTGAACGCATCAGTATGACAAACACCTGTCGCGACGATGCGCACTAGCACTTCACCCGCTTTAGGAAGCTGTACATCCACTTCTTCCATTTTCAGTGGCTCGCCAGCCGCCCACGCAACCATTGCCTTGGATTTGATGTGAGTTTGACCA
>NZ_JAWOWE010000651.1:0-532 GCF_033340275.1 Vibrio sp. 1402 | reverse complement strand
GGTAATTGTCGCCAACTCGGCTAATGTCAATTTTTTCATAACTTCTTATTTTAGAGCTTTAATTACGTCTTCTGAGATATTGTATTCTGGTTTGCCGTATTGCAGTGCAGAAATATCAATAACTAGGTCGTAACCTTTTTTGTCTGCTACTTTCTTCACAGCATCTTGGATTGTTTTGAATAGCTTCGCTTTCTCTTCTGCTTCACGACGAGCGCTTGCTTTCTCTAGAGCTTGAGCTTTTACTTTGTATTCGCTGTCTAGCTTCGCGATGTCGATACGCAATTTCTCAATTTCTTCCTGACCTAGAAGTTCACCATCACGTTGTAGTTTTTCAATCTTGGTTTTAGCTTGCGCTTGAATTGATTTCAGTTCATCAGCTTTGCTCTTAAAGTCTTTCTGCATTTTTTGTAGAACGACTTCACGTTGAGGAAGAGCTTGGAAAACTTGAGCAGTGTTTACGTAAGCGATTTTCTGTGCAGCTTCGGCTGCGTTTGCAAACATTGAAGAGCTCAGTACAAGAAGGCCAATCCCA
>NZ_JAWOWE010000650.1:0-532 GCF_033340275.1 Vibrio sp. 1402 | reverse complement strand
TATAGATGATGATAGCCCCAACAAAAAATTCCATTTCTTACCTTTGTATCAATGAGGTAGATAGGTCCTAACAACCACCTACTCAGTAGTCAATAAATGGCATATTGATGTATTAGATAAACTAGGTCAAATGGAAGCATAGCAAAGTGTGAAGTGTTTTAATGATAAAATACAAAAGGGCATAGGCTCCTTAGTTCAAATCCCATATACAATCGTCGTGTTCTATACGGATGTGAGAAACCCAAATTTTTCCTTCCGTTGGATGATCAACTAAATATTGCCTTTCACCATTCAATCTACGACCGTTATAAGCTCTTGTTGGCTCACCAGGTCTGGAGCTTTCAGAAGTCCAATATGTAAAACACCCCTCAACGGGATTAACTTTTGAGGTAGTTGATGGTTTTGAGGCTGTATCAGACGCATAGTTTTCGTCACCACTGAGAAGCACCGTATTAAAACCGAAGTAAACGAACAAAAATAAAACAACGAACAGAAAAAAAGCCGGAACTTTTAAAGAATCCTTAACCATTAA
>NZ_JAWOWE010000649.1:0-532 GCF_033340275.1 Vibrio sp. 1402 | reverse complement strand
GATGTCAGAAAGCTCCGTGACTTGAACGCGTTTACGGTCATTCACTAATTGCAGGATTTCATTTTGTCTTGGGTTCACAGGCTCACTCCTTATTGATGAGCTTGCAGTATACGCCCGAACACTTTCATATGAAAGCAGCCTGTGAACAGGGTCAATAAGCTAAGTCACGTTAAACGGTAAGCTCAATACGGTTACCATCTGGATCTAATACGCAGCTCTCGTAATAACCATCGCCAGTGTATCTCGGCCCGTCAATCCTTCGATAACCATCTTCCACCAAGGTTTTGGTTATTTGGTCAACTGCCTGCTCTGATCCTAATGCGAAGGCAAAGTGTGCCAACCCTGTTACCTGCATCGAGTGAAAGTTTTCACAAGCGGTCACACCCTCCATCGACATCAACTCCAATCGAGCACCACTTTCAAACGAAAGAAAGTAAGATGAAAACTGCTTAGTTGGGTTGTGGTATTTATCGTTAGACATCGCGTTAAAATATTTCTCATAGAAGGCTTTTAACTCTTCCAAACGTTCTGT
>NZ_JAWOWE010000648.1:0-532 GCF_033340275.1 Vibrio sp. 1402 | reverse complement strand
TCTAAATACCATTGATAAAGATATAAAACATAGGCTAACTCGCTATTATGCAATGGATTCTTGAGCATCAATCTCTCATTCTTTCTTCTCTTTTTGCCGCGACAGCGAGCGGTGTCGCCGTGGGTTGGTGGGTAAAGCAGCGCTTTATTACCCAGACTCAACTACTCGAACAGCAGTTGGTGTCAGAAAAACAGCTTCATCAACAACAGCTTGAACAAGTAAAGCAAAGCCTTGCCGATGCGCAGCAAGAGTTGGATGAACTCGACAACGAGCGCGATAAAGCGGCCTTTGAAGTTCGCCAATCACACGGCAAGTTGATGGCGGCCATGGAGAAATTGCGTTACTTCGAAGCCGTCAAACAAGAACGTCAGCAGTATTTTGATGAGCTGGGCCAAATGCGTGAACAAAAATCCCGTTTGGAAACGCAGCTTCGTGAGCAGCAGGCGCGCCACGAGCAAATGAATCAGGCTAATACGGAAAAACTGCAAAGTTTAGAGCAGGCCGAAGTGCGTCTGAAACAACAGGTTGAGCA
>NZ_JAWOWE010000647.1:0-532 GCF_033340275.1 Vibrio sp. 1402 | reverse complement strand
TGGCCTATGTGTTTGCAAAATGTGGTCGCTTTAGTAAACGTGACGGTGGTATGAACGGTTACGCGTCTTATGCATTCGGTAAATCGGGTGCATTTATGGCGGGCTGGACTTACGGTTTGTCGCTCCTTATTGCGAACATTGCGATCGCGATTACTTGTGTGGGTTACGGCTCCGCATTCTTTGAAGTGACCCTATCTCCGGTCGAAACCTGTTTGTACACCATCGCCATTCTTTGGATTTGTACTTTCGCTAACTTCGGTGGTGCGAAAATCACAGGTCAAATTGGTACATTCACCGTGTGGGGCGTAATCCTACCAGTGTGTTCATTGGGTATTGTTGGTTGGTTCTGGTTTAACCCAACCATGTACATTGAAGCTTGGAACCCACACAGCTTGCCATTTGGTGAAGCAGTGAGTGCTTCTATTGCGATGACGCTATGGGCATTCCTTGGTCTTGAATCAGCTTGTGCGAACTCTGAAGCGGTAGAAAACCCAGAGAAGAACGTACCAATCGCAGTGCTAGGCGGTACGCT
>NZ_JAWOWE010000646.1:0-532 GCF_033340275.1 Vibrio sp. 1402 | reverse complement strand
ACGTTACAACGTACTGGCACAAACCACTCAACCAATGGATGTGTCTGATCAGCTTCTTTCTAAGTTGGCAGTATTGTCACAGCAAAAACAATGGATTCTGTATACCGCTGAGTGTCCTCGTCCTGATTTTGAGCAACTCACTGCTTCCAATCTTTGCTGCAAAAACGTTATTCAGATGAAGCCGTCCCAACAGCTTTCTGAAGTCGAAATCGTTATCAAAGCCATTCAGTCTGGCAATGCCAGCGCGGTTGTCGCATCAAACAAAATTGCTCTTATGAACCAATCCATGTTGCGTGACATCGCTCAGCGTTATCAGTGTGAAGTCTTTTTCGTCGATGGCAGAGTAAACCAGTATCACTAACAAGATCGACGTTATCCATCCTGCATCTCGCCTCCTTTTAAGGGGGCATTTTTTGTATTAAAGAAAAGAGGCAAACGTTTGCTTTTTCTCTGGCGAGTTAAAATAGTTCTGGTATGATGCCCTCATTCGATTTATTCAGCTGATATTTTCCGCTGAATATCTTCTCCTTAA
>NZ_JAWOWE010000645.1:0-532 GCF_033340275.1 Vibrio sp. 1402 | reverse complement strand
CGAGTAACCTAACAGTTCAGTAACGTCTTCAGGGTGTTTCTCTATCATGAAGCGTACAGCTAAGTAGCCCCAGCGATACACACGGTTTAAACCGTCGCTGTAGTTCGTACTGAACACGTCTGCCAATGTGTGCGTCTTTTCTTTGCCAAGTACTAGAGCAGCATTGTAGCCCTCTTTGTAGTACATGTATTCAGCAAAACCTTCCAACCACCACACAATATTGCCTTCGCGCATTGTGTCATGGAAGTCACCGTATTGGTTGAATCGACCGTCTAAATAATGCACATATTCGTGCTCTAAGTTTAGAATCGAAAAGTCGTCGTCCCATCCGTTTTGATAAGCGACAAATCGAGGTACATTTCCTTGTTTTGATGGGTCTCGCTCAAGGAACTGTCCGCCGTTGTTGGTTGTGTTATCAAAAAGGAAGCTGGAGTAGGTTGAGTAGTCACTTTTGGTTTTAAAAACAATAACATCGACACTATCGCTATGATCATCAGCGACAGGCTGATATCCGGTATGAACAGTTTGGTGG
>NZ_JAWOWE010000644.1:0-533 GCF_033340275.1 Vibrio sp. 1402 | reverse complement strand
ATTAAATCAACGAATCACACTAGTAACTTACAGTCACGATAAATCAGAATGGTGCCCCTTTTGGATAGAGGCGATGTGCTGAATAATTGCCAAGTAATAACATTTGACTACTGTTGATGGTTATCGGTTAGTTTGCTCTTCTTTGCTAGCGAATAGATCTATCGACATCTGCGAAAACAATCCCCTAAAGCATAGATACTGCTTTGATTCACGACTCAACAGGGTTCAAAACTGACCTAAAACGAAAAAGCCCCAGCATTTCTGCCGGGGCTTTAGAATGTGGCGGGAGTGAGGAAATCGGACTTCCAACCTATCTTATTGAAATTAAATAAATTATAGCAAGTCGACTTTCACGAATATACACTCTGTCATACATGTTATTTTTGCTACAAAAATCACAAAAAATATTAAAAAATTTCATCATAAGGAACCCTACAGTTTTTTATCGCTTACTGTTCAACCTTAATGAATGTAACTTCAAATGGCTTGCATGCTCTGTGCTTCTGTAATCGATTCGTCAGGCTAAAAGCATC
>NZ_JAWOWE010000643.1:0-533 GCF_033340275.1 Vibrio sp. 1402 | reverse complement strand
CGGTTAACATGTTTACCTCAGTGGCCGTAAGTTCTAGGTTTGGTGTAGTAGTCGATAAGCGGAACGCACATGTTGGCTAATAGAACCGCAAAGGCGACCCCATCAGGGAATCCGCCCCAACTACGAATAATAAAGACAAGAGCACCGATTAGCGCACCAAAAATAAGGCGGCCTTTTACTGTGGTAGATGCCGATACTGGATCTGTCGCAATAAAGAACGCACCTAGCATGGTTGCGCCTGACAGCAGATGGAAGATTGGCGAAGCCGTCTCTCCCGGCGTGATAACGCTGAAAATAAGGCTAAACAGAGTCAAACTTGCGAGGAAGCCTGCTGGAATGTACCACTGAATGATGCGTTTTTTGATCATCACTAAGCCGCCAATCAGGTAGGCTATGTTCACCCACTGCCAGCCGATGCCAGCCAAGCCACCAAAGATCGGTTGTGAAAGCACTTCACTAGGGGTTGCTCCCGTGTGAATACCTGTTTTAAAGGCATCCAGTGGAGTTGCCATTGTTACACCATCAACACCAGC
>NZ_JAWOWE010000642.1:0-533 GCF_033340275.1 Vibrio sp. 1402 | reverse complement strand
GGTAAAACTGCTAACCATTTTTTGTCTTGTTCAAGTCCTAGCAGATCTCGCGCAGGCGCTTGCTCAGATTGCAAAGGGATAGAGTCCGCTAAGGTGTGGCCGATAAACTCACAAGGCACTTTAAATTTATCGTAAAACGCCTTTTCAAACGGTAGAAAAGCCAGTACCAGGTTGGTCGCTGCCTCGATTTTGAAGATACGCTTTTGACGCCACGCCCATACTGAAGGGCTCACGTAGTGCACGGTTTTAATGCCTGCTTGCTTTAAATCTAACTCTAGACGCAAGTTAAAATCTGGCGCATCAATACCGACAAAAACATCTGGCGGGTTCTGGGTGAAGTACTTAACAAGCTCAGCTTTTACTTTTAACAAACGAGGTAATCGTCCAAGCACTTCAACTAACCCCATTACAGCTAACTCTTCCATATCAAAAAGAGATTCACAGCCTTGCGCGATCATCTTTGGCCCACCGATGCCAACGAACTCTGCATTCGGGTATCGTTCTTTCACTGCCTTGATAAAGCCTTCCCCTAG
>NZ_JAWOWE010000641.1:0-534 GCF_033340275.1 Vibrio sp. 1402 | reverse complement strand
TTAGGCAATTTGACGTGTTTTACAATGACAGAGCGTTTAGCGAATATCAGCCGAACCAATTCTCCGTAACCGCCCCAAAGTGACTGGATTACTTCGCTCGACAGCAATGCACCGAGATCAAGATCCTGGCTGATATTTTGATACAAAAGGTGGTGGTCATTCATACTCAAGCAAGAAGATGCGACCAAGCTTGGTTACGGTTGATGTAATGCGCCACATACGGGCAAACCGGTTCGATTTTATAGCCCAGTGCTTCAATTTCTGGGAGTACCGCTTCCATCATTACTTTGCCATAACCTTTGCCTCGCAGCTCTTCTGGTACGACCGTCGATGTTATGTGCATCACATCATTTTTCAACTCGTAGACCACTTTTGCTTTGAAGTCTTGCTCTAAATCAACCCAAAAGAGGCCACTTTCAGTGTCGTGAATCACTTTATGCATATCTTCTTCTCTAATTTTGTTACGGATTTATTGAATCAAACTATATCACTGAATAAAATCATTACCACGCAAAGACACCCAGTCGTTTAGTG
>NZ_JAWOWE010000640.1:0-534 GCF_033340275.1 Vibrio sp. 1402 | reverse complement strand
AAAAGTGAGACAAAAAAGCCAGAACGTTAACTCTGGCTTCATTGGCAAATTGGGACGTTAAGAAACAAACGTCACTTTCGCGCTAAATCGGACGCCATCATCGTTTAATTCAAACGGCCACCCCATCCGTTCACAAATGCGTTGCACTATCACTAAGCCGCAACCATAACCCGCATTATACGTTTCGTTACCATCATGACGATTGGTGATAATCAGCGTGTTTTGCTGTAGATCGATCTCGATGTCTCCAACGCTATAACTGAATGCATTTTTGATTAAATTGTTGATGACTATCGTCACGAAGCTTGCTGGCGCATACACTTCGCCGCTATTTTGTTCGTTAAGCTGATAATGCGCATCTTGCTTTGCAAACAACGGAGCAAGCTCTTCCAATTGCTGGTGTAAACAAACTAAAAGCGTTTGTTCGCCAAAGTGCTGCGGCTCAATTTTCTCTTTGCCTAACAACAAAAACGCCTCGGTCAAAACGCGCATGTCTTCACACGCAGCTTGCATTCGCGCAATCGCTTTTTGTGC
>NZ_JAWOWE010000639.1:0-534 GCF_033340275.1 Vibrio sp. 1402 | reverse complement strand
TCCTTTGTTACAAACCACTCAGATCGGTTTTCTTCCGATAGACAAGTGTTATGAGCGTCTGGAAATTGGCAATAGCTATCCGGGGTTGATTAACTCTAGAACCAACGCGACTAAGATCTGTACAGTGCCCACATTCAATAGGATTTTAGAGCCAAGCAGCAGCACTCAATATGGTAACTCTGCTTGTAAAGGGGACAGCGGTGGCCCGCTGCTGGACATTGCGACAGGCAAGCAAATTGGGGTCGTGAGTGGTGGTCCTTTGGTATTGCCGACTTGTGGCTCGCTGACCATTCCAAGTTTTTATACGAAGGTCAGTAACTACTACGATTGGGTTCAGTCTTACATTACTGCCGACACACCACCAAACCGTTACATCACTGAACCAAATTTTATCATCAATGCTAGAGAAGAAGCGGGCAAAGAGTGTCACGATGGTATTGCAACCAATAATTGTGATTTCAAAGGTTCCGATGACGATGGCGGCAGTCTAAATCTCTGGTTGTTGGCTCTGTTCGCTCCTGTTGCATGGTGGCG
>NZ_JAWOWE010000638.1:0-535 GCF_033340275.1 Vibrio sp. 1402 | reverse complement strand
GCTACAAGTCAGCACTTCACGTAAATAGAGCCAGCGTTGCTGGCTCTTTTATTATCAGTTCAATCCCATGTCTTCGATTCGCTTCGCAATCAGCCTGCTGCACTCTTCACGCACAACGGAGCGCAGCCATTCTTGAGCAGGAGAATGCTCACAGCGCGCATGCCAAATCATCGAATAATCAAAAGGCGTAAATTGGAATGGCAACGGTTTTACGACTAGGTCATAGCGCTCAGCAACCAGATACGCCAAATCTGCCGGAACGGTAATGATGATAGGTAGTGTATCCACAATCGCCAGCGCAGCTTCTAAATGGTACGCACGCAGCACCATTTTGCGTTGCGGCTTGTCGATTAAAGCTTGCTCAATCAACGCTTTCACTCCGTCACTGATGGCAATCATCGCGTGAGGGTGGCTCAAATAGTCGTCCAAACTCATCTCTTGATTCGCCAAAGGATGCTGTTTGGACAGTAAACACAACACGCCAACGCGGCCAAGAATTTCGCTACGCAGCGGCTCTACGGGGCCAGTTGGGCGA
>NZ_JAWOWE010000637.1:0-535 GCF_033340275.1 Vibrio sp. 1402 | reverse complement strand
CTCGTGCTATCTGCATAGTCGCCAAAGTGGTGATCAGTGCGTTGATTTGCAACTTAGCAATGACAAAACCGTTTAACAGACCAAAGGCAACGCCAGAAAGTAGACCTGCGCCCACACCAAGTACCACGCTGCTGGTTGCGTTAATTGCGACGGCGGTAACCACACCAGAGCAAGCAATGATGGACGCGACCGACAAATCCAGATCACCGCACGCCAAGCAAAACAGCATGGCACACGCCACCATGCCACTCATAGAGATCGCCAAACCCAGACCTTTCATATTGATGAACGTCGCAAAGTAAGGCACAAAGAAAGCACACAATAAAAACAGACCAGCGAACACCATCAGCATGCCGAATCGGTCCCAAATCCCAGCAAAATTCCATGAACGCTTCGCGTCCTGTTGTTCTAGTATTTTCGTAGAGCTTGTTACAGACATAGGATATTCCTTTATTATGCAGCAGCTTGGTTGTTGCCTAGCATGGCTAAACTCAAAGCAGTTTGTTCTTTAAACTCATGGCGCTGTAGTTCACCT
>NZ_JAWOWE010000636.1:0-535 GCF_033340275.1 Vibrio sp. 1402 | reverse complement strand
TAATGGTAAAACCGGTAGATCGCATCATCCCTGATTTTGCGAAAGCTGGCGCATCAATGATCACTTTCCACGTTGAGGCCTCTGATCACGTAGACCGTACTCTTCAGCTTATCAAAGAACACGGCTGTAAAGCGGGTGTGGTATTAAACCCAGCAACACCGCTTGCGCATCTTGAGTTCATCATGGACAAAGTTGACCTGATTCTACTGATGTCGGTAAACCCAGGCTTTGGTGGCCAGTCATTCATTCCTCACACGCTAGATAAACTTCGCGCTGTTCGTAAGATGATCGATGAGTCTGGTCGCGATATCCGTCTGGAAATTGATGGTGGTGTGAAAGTCGACAACATTCGTGAAATTGCTGAAGCAGGTGCGGACATGTTTGTGGCGGGTTCTGCGATTTTTAGTCAGCCAGATTACAAACAAGTGATCGACCAAATGCGCACTGAGCTTGCTCAAGTAGAATAAGTGCTAAAAATAAGCGTTATAACGCTCTGATTTTAAAGGCTGCCACTTTGCTGGCAGCCTTTGTCGTT
>NZ_JAWOWE010000635.1:0-536 GCF_033340275.1 Vibrio sp. 1402 | reverse complement strand
GCGTGTCTTTAAGGACACTCTTTACGCGAATGTGAAGCGTGTCGCTGACTCGTTTCCTCCGACCGTTCTTTGGCGCATTCAGCCAGCGTAAAACTCGGAACCTTAAAGCTCGGCTTTGGCCGTGACCTTTCAATAACCCATGCGGGTACACTTCCCCGCACGGGGTAGGTGTACCCATTAACTTTGGAGTACACCTTATGAACCAAGTAGCTAAATTGGACCTCGCCCAAATCCGTCAACAAGCCATCAATGATGGTCTGCTGGTGGACCAATCTTCCATCGGTAAACAAGCTGGTTTCCTGACCAATGTGGCAGTGACCCCGGCAATTGTCGATGGAGTATTTGGTGCAGATGGTAAGCACTCGGTAGAAGACTTCCTTTTCATGTTTTTGCAGCTTTGTGTTGCTCAAACAAAGGTCGCTTTTACCGACAACAAGAATTGGGGAAAGATTCGTCTTTATTACCCCATGCCCACTGTAGATGGCTTTTTCAAACCCACTGAGGTTGTGATTAAGTCAGATCCTGTAACCGCAGAT
>NZ_JAWOWE010000634.1:0-536 GCF_033340275.1 Vibrio sp. 1402 | reverse complement strand
GACTCGCGCACGTGCGACAGGCGTTCCAGCTGTATTTTGGCTAGATGAAAACCGCGCACACGATGCAGAGCTTATTAAAAAGGTCAATGCATACCTGCCAGATCACGATACGACAGGCCTAGAAATTAAGATTCTTGCTCCAGTAGAAGCATGTAAATACTCATTAGAGCGAATGAAAGCTGGTCTAGATACCATTTCTGTAACAGGTAACGTACTTCGTGACTATCTGACAGACTTGTTCCCAATTTTGGAACTGGGTACATCCGCTAAAATGCTCTCAATCGTTCCGTTGATGAACGGCGGTGGCCTGTTTGAAACCGGTGCTGGTGGTTCTGCTCCAAAACACGTTCAACAAGTTGAGAAAGAAAACCACCTTCGTTGGGATTCTCTAGGCGAGTTCTTAGCATTAGCTGCTTCTCTAGAGCATTTAAGCTCAGTAACTGGCAATGCTAAAGCGCAAGTTCTAGCCGATACACTAGACAAAGCAACGGGTGAATTCCTAGACAAAAATAAATCGCCATCACGTAAAGTAGGTG
>NZ_JAWOWE010000633.1:0-537 GCF_033340275.1 Vibrio sp. 1402 | reverse complement strand
AAAATAACTAATTCTTATATGCACAAATTAAAATATTTCTCGGCGTAACTGATTTAGGGCAAAACTCTGCCAATCTAACACGATAACCACGTTCTTCAAGATAAAGCACTTTGTCTAATGCGAGCCAGATCTCCAAAGGTCGCTGAAAAACCAGTTGCACTAAGCTCATTCTTTCCATATGCCAAAAACGTTTTATTGCCCGCCTTTCAAACTCGGCAAAGTCAATCGCTTGGTTAATCTCGATACCTTTTTGTTTCGCAGCCCAGAGACACAATGCCTCAAAACCATCACTTAACTGTGATTTTCGAATGCTTGGCACGGGTTGATACTCATCAACTCCCAAAATCTCACGTGTCAGTAAATCAAAACCAAGCCTGAATACCATCTCTTGTTGACGATGGCGACGCACACGTTCACCGCCTGTCACCGTCTGTTGCAATGGAATGCGCAGTTCATGCTTAGACAAAATGAGTTCAGACGCTCGCACTGATTGGGATAACGCTTGGTACGTCTCGCTTTGAATCAAATGATAACAGC
>NZ_JAWOWE010000632.1:0-537 GCF_033340275.1 Vibrio sp. 1402 | reverse complement strand
GCTCTGGTGTGGCGGTAGATAAGACCACCGAAAAACGCACCTACATGAACATGTTTGGTATGGGGGTTGCGCTCGGCCTCGTCGGCAAGTTTTATCAGCAAGTGGTTTTGTTTGAAAGCAAACAAGACTTCGATACGTTCGTCAACGAAGGCTGGGAAGCGACCAGCGAAGCTTCAGCAGTTGCAGGCGAAGATGCCGAAGAGTTCTCTGCACAGTTCAACAGCGGCGTTGCCGTTTATCAGCTCAATTCAAAAGGCTTACTTATCGATGCGAATGTATCTGGTTCAAAATACTGGGTAAATGAAGAGCTCACCAACGCCCAGTAATTTACCTGCTCTGGTTGAAAACACTTCACAACAACGAATGGTTTCACAAGAATTGATAAAAATCTGAGCATTAAAAATCATAGAATTAACAATCGAGAACGCAAAACTGAGTACCTGAGCAACTTTTTAGGGGGAAGTCACGAGAAGATGGTGACTTCCCTTTCTCGTTGGATTGCTTTTGGTTATGCTTGCGCAAAATTAAATCATGTCA
>NZ_JAWOWE010000631.1:0-537 GCF_033340275.1 Vibrio sp. 1402 | reverse complement strand
ATCAACAAGTAATGTTGGTTGGACCGCAATTTGAAACTACTGGAGGCGCGATGCACGGAAACTTAAAACAGCACACCGCGACTCTAACGAATGAAGTTCAAGGTCGATATGAAACCGTTACACCTTAGTCTACTGGCACTAGTATTAGCAGCGCCTCAAGCGTTTGCACTTAAGTCGGATACTCAACAGCCGGTTTACATTAACTCTGACACCCAACAGGTGGACATGAAGAGTAACCAGGTCATTTTTAAAGGTGATGTCTCGCTTAAGCAAGGCAGCATCAATATCGATGCAGATAGAATTGTCGTCACTCGCGATCCAAAAACGGAAGCAATCAAACAAATTCAAGCATTTGGTAAGCCTGCGACATTTTCGCAGCTGATGGACGATGGTAAAACGTTAAGTGGTCAAGCAACCGAGCTCGATTACCGCATCTCGACTGACGAACTGACCATGAAAGGCCAAGCGCAGCTCGCTCAAGATGGTAACACCATCAAAGGCTCATCAATTCGTTACCAAATCGGTCAACAGAAGTTG
>NZ_JAWOWE010000630.1:0-537 GCF_033340275.1 Vibrio sp. 1402 | reverse complement strand
TATCTCAGGAACCAGCGTCAATCAGCCTGTGACCAAGCTGATGCTTCGCGCTGACCAAGAGAGCGTCTCACGGGACCTTCGCCAGAGTCGTCTCGATGTGGACGAGTTCTCCTATGGTGTGCCTGTCGAGCGGTACGTGTTCGATGCCATCCGCCGCCTGGTTAAAACCGGAAAATGGAAGGTCAATGAGCCAGGCGCGAAAGTCTGGCACCTCAACCAAGGTGTATTCATTGCCTGGAAACAGCTTGGGGACCTTTATGACTTGATCAGCCACGACAAGATCCCCGGTATTCCACGAGACCCTGACACACTGGCCGACATTCTCATCGAACGTGGTTTTGCTGTACCAAACACGGTGCAGGAGAAGGGTGAACGTGCGTACTACCGCTACTGGGAAGTTTTGCCTGAGATGCTCCAGGAGGCGGCGGGATCGGTGAAGATATTGATGCTCAGACTCGAATCAAACGACCTGGTGTTTACGACTGAGCCTCCTGCGGCTGTTGCTGCGGAAGTTGTTGGTGATGTTGAGGACGCTGA
>NZ_JAWOWE010000629.1:0-538 GCF_033340275.1 Vibrio sp. 1402 | reverse complement strand
GGAAGCGTAGGTCATTGATATCTTGGAATCCAACAGGGAAGTTTTCAGAGAATTTATCGACGTCTTTAACTAACTTATCCAAATGTACAGTGGTTCTTGCTTGCTTTAGGCGATAGTACAGGCCATCAAACTCGTCTTGATACAAGATTCGAGCAGCATCGATAGGGAAAGGTAACGGATTGCTCGAATCTATCGCCGTTTCATAGAGCTTCATTTCGAGCACCGCATCTTTCATCGCATTGCTTATCTCTAAGTTAGCTTTATGTTCATCGCTATTGGTGAAGAACGTGTTGCCAACCTTTATCAATGTTACTAATGCCGCTGCATCTCGATCTTTCAACGCGTCACTTAAGTGTTTACCAAACACGTCACTAGAAAGTGAGCTCGGTACGAAAGGGTAGTCCTGATGGATCTGGTTTAGCTCTTCTTTCAGCTCATAGATAGACTTGGTATCTTCTTCCTTATCGTAACGTGATTTCTCCAAATGACTGTTAATCTGACGAGCAATAGAAAGTAGAGTAGAGTGCTTACTTGATTG
>NZ_JAWOWE010000628.1:0-538 GCF_033340275.1 Vibrio sp. 1402 | reverse complement strand
ATTTGGCGCGTAATCTTTAATTAACTCGGGCGAGAGTTTGCTGTTGAGAATCTTTTCTAACTGTAAATTATTCATTATCACTTCCAATTTCGAGCGAGTACCTCAAAGTGTATATCGAACTATGACACTGATGCTAGCTACCCTATTCTACTAACCAAATTTAGTTACAATAACGAGGCTCGCTGCTTTATCAACATCACTAAGGAATCAGGATGAATCAACTGCAACGTCTTTATCAATGGATCACCTCTTCTCCTCCTCTTTTTCAGTTGCTCCCTCCTTTTGCTACATTGGAAGACTTATCGATTAAACCTCTGGGTGAATCTGAAGAGTACCAAGGGAACCCGAGACTGGGTTTTTTGTATCAGCATTTATGTACCGCTGCACTTGCGAATTCAGAACAATATGAAATTGTTGCAGAAGAAATTCAACTCAACGATAGCGACGGAAAAACCATTGGTGCGATAGATCTCATACTCAAAAATAGAACATTGGACCAACTAGAACATTGGGAAGTAGCGATTAAGTTTTATCTTTT
>NZ_JAWOWE010000627.1:0-538 GCF_033340275.1 Vibrio sp. 1402 | reverse complement strand
TGGACGACATTATTTCTGGTCATTTCTCTAGCACCATGATGGCTGACTGGGCAAATGATGATAAAAATCTTCTAGGATGGCGTGCAGAAACTGGTGAAACCGCATTTGAAAATTACCCAGAAACGGACGTTGAGATCTCTGAGCAAGAGTACTTCGACAACGGCATTCTAATGATTGCAATGGTTCGTGCTGGGGTTGAACTGGCATTTGAAGCGATGACAGCTTCTGGAATCATCGATGAATCAGCGTACTACGAGTCTCTACATGAACTTCCGTTGATTGCTAATACTATCGCACGTAAGCGTCTATATGAGATGAACGTGGTTATCTCTGATACGGCTGAATACGGTAACTACCTATTTGCTAACGTAGCAACGCCTTTATTACGTGAGAAATTCATGCCTTCTGTTGGTACAGATGTTATTGGTAAAGGCCTAGGCGAAACGTCTAACCAAGTGGATAACGCGACTCTTATCGCAGTGAACGAGACTATCCGTAACCACCCAGTGGAATACATTGGCGAAGAACTACGTGGCTA
>NZ_JAWOWE010000626.1:0-538 GCF_033340275.1 Vibrio sp. 1402 | reverse complement strand
GATACAAAAAAAGCCTCATCACTGTGAGGCTTTTAACATTCATAATTGACAGTTTTCTCTTTAGGATTAAACCTTTAGGTTATGTTTGCCGTGAGAAACTTTCGCTCTAAGATAGTTTTCATTACCATCTTTAATGTGCGCCGAAGTATTGACAACTTCGGCAATCTCAATTCCGTATTCCGCTAATTCACGGATTTTCTTAGGGTTATTGGTCACAAGACGAATTTTCTTGATACCTAACGCTTCTAACATTTGTGCCGCTTCGGTGAAGTCTCTTAAATCATCATCAAAGCCTAAATGGTTGTTTGCTTCGTAAGTGTTCATCCCCTGGCTTTGCAGACGATACGCATCAATCTTGTTGTACAAACCGATACCACGGCCCTCTTGGCGAAGGTAAAGGATCACGCCGCCAGATTCGCCCATACGTTGGATCGTTTCTTCTAACTGCTCACCGCAGTCACAGCGAGATGAGTGGAAAACATCGCCAGTCAGACACTCGGAATGCATACGCACTAGCGGCGTGTCTTGCGTTTGATCC
>NZ_JAWOWE010000625.1:0-538 GCF_033340275.1 Vibrio sp. 1402 | reverse complement strand
CAGGCAGAAGCGTTTCTTTTACTTGATGAACTGACGACGTATCGAGTGTATCTGGAGGGCGTTAAAAGTGGGGCATTTCAACGAGATTTAACTAGCGTTCGAGCACAGCCTTTGCTGCGGGCTAAACAATCAATAAATCAACTTCGCGCTTTACCGTTAGAAATGGATGTTTTGCAGCAAATTGCGGAAATGAAAAAGGCCATCGAAATGACGGCCTTTGATGAATCGGTTGCAACAGCAGAGCGAGCATTGGAAGTGTTTCATCCCATTTTAACTGCGCTCAATCGCCGTTTAGATCCCGAGTCTATTCAGTGATTTCGCGTCGCATACGAACAGCACTCAACGCAATCAGACAGTAGCAAAGCAGCTCCATGCCTTCTTCCGAAATGTTCTTAACATCGCGGATGTAGCTTTCATTCATGACTTGCTGCCAGAAGCTTCCCATGCCGTAAAGGCGAGAGAAAACAAGCAGTAGAACGACGGCACCAATCAAGAGCTTCATGTGCGGAACTTGTAGAATACGTGCCATTTCGTTCAC
>NZ_JAWOWE010000624.1:0-539 GCF_033340275.1 Vibrio sp. 1402 | reverse complement strand
ATATCAACGTAGTCATCCAGTTTAAGCAGTTGAGAAACCAGCTCGCGATCTGGCTTTTCAATGTACTGTACTGAAGCGGCTGGCAAGTTTGCTTTTGCAAGGGCTGATTGGATAACTTTCACAAGTTCCATGTTAGAGAAAAACGTCTCTTTACCACCGCGTAGGATGCTGGCATTACCCGTTTTCAGGCACAGTGCGGCAATGTCGATGGTCACATTTGGACGCGCTTCATAAATCACACCCACAACACCAAGTGGTACACGGCGGCGAGAGAGAGACATGCCGTTTTCTAGCACTTTACTGTCGATTTCGCTGCCCACAGGATCGTTTAGGCTGATCACATTGCGAACATCATTTGCAATGCCCGTTAAGCGTTCTTCATTCAACAGTAGACGGTCTAGCAGCGCATCGGTCAGACCAGCTTCGCGACCAAGTTCGATGTCTTTTGCGTTTGCTCCCAAAATCGCAGCTGAGTTTGCTTCTAGCTCATCTGCGATGATCGCTAGAGCTTGGTTCTTTTGAGCAGTTGACGCCGTCGC
>NZ_JAWOWE010000623.1:0-539 GCF_033340275.1 Vibrio sp. 1402 | reverse complement strand
AACTTTCGCAATTCGAACTGGAGTACGAAATATGTCTTTTGCCCAACGTTTAGCCACTTTGATTGGCGAAGAAAGCATCAGCGGATTTGCGCGACGCGTTGATGTGTCGGAAGCGCTCATCCGAAAGTACCTAAAAGGCAGCGAACCTAGCCTAACCAAAGCCAATCAGATTGCGATGCGGGCAAACTGCTCTCTTGAATGGTTAGCGACGGGTTGCGGTTATCTCTACCGTCGTGCTGAAGTGGTGGATATGGATGCCTATAAATTGGCTTTCCAACACGTGATGAATGAAGAGCTGACAGAAGATAAAGAAGAGCTTCATCGAAAGCTCATTGCAGGGTACCAATACCTGCGCGCACATAAAAAGGCAGACGGATTTTTAGATGAATCTGCCATGGCGACATTTCTTGCTTTGCATAAAGAGACTAAAGCCGAGTAAGTCGCAACTCGATCATTTCGCCATCACTGCGTAAAGTAATGACTACGTGCGGTGATGGCTCTGTAAACTCATCTGCTTTTACCCAAACCATCGACCTCTC
>NZ_JAWOWE010000622.1:0-540 GCF_033340275.1 Vibrio sp. 1402 | reverse complement strand
AAAGTATGTTTGAAATGTCATCGGAGGGGAACCTAGAGTCTGAAAATAGTAAAGATGACAGTGCCAACTTTGGTATTAAGCAGTTAAATGTTCAAGCTAAAGGCTATATCCCATCTTCTCCTGATGCCGTTATCTGCGCTGGTAAACGCTTTTATCAACTTCATGATATCCACATTATAGACACTAAATACTGGAATATTTCTGGCTACGGTGTGGGTATCGAAAACATCAAGTTAAATACCGGTGCGATTTCAGCAGCGGTTATCCGAGCCGATAATGAGTTGGCCGAGTGGGATGATACTGGCAATAAAACGAGTTACGGAGATTTGAATACTTACTTCTTAGATTTACGTTACGCTGGCTTTAGCCCATGGGAAGGCTCCTGGACTGAATTCGGTGTTGACTATGCAATGGTTAACCCAACGGATGAGCAAGAAGACGCCGCTGAGAACTTCGATAACGGTTTAATGTTAACTGCTGAACTTAGCCAGAGTTTCGCATTGGGGTATAACAAGTTTGTGCTCCAATATATGGACAAAG
>NZ_JAWOWE010000621.1:0-540 GCF_033340275.1 Vibrio sp. 1402 | reverse complement strand
AACATTGCCAATGAAACGGAAGAAGTTTCGATATTGCAACTGGCAAACCTTCTTTCGGACCTAGGCGGTGGCATTTCTTCTGTTAAGCATGAAATATCTAACGACAATGCGTATTGTCAATATAAAAGAACCAAGTTGTGTACGGAGAAAATTGAAGCTCTGAGCTGGAAGCCAAGGGTTGATCTGAAATCTGGTCTAGAGAAAACCGTCGAGTTTATTAGGTAAGTTAAATTGAAAAAACTAACATTTGAGCAGCTCAGAAGCGTACAGATGTCTATTTTAGATAGAGTGCATCTGTTTTGTGAGCGTCACGATTTGGAGTACTCGCTGGCGGGTGGAACGCTGTTAGGGGCGATACGTCACAAAGGTTACATTCCTTGGGATGATGACATCGATATTATGATGCCAAGGGAAGATTACGAATACCTGTTGCAAAATTTTGCCAAAGAGTATCCTGATTTCACGTTTTTCAATTTGGACACCAAGCACAATCCTTATCCGTTTTTGTTCAGCAAGCTATCTCTGAATGATTCTGTTATT
>NZ_JAWOWE010000620.1:0-540 GCF_033340275.1 Vibrio sp. 1402 | reverse complement strand
CATCAACAAAGCGTTACTCGCGGCTTTTGATGAGGCGCTGGCGGAGTTTATTGAATCACGCGGACGTGAAGGCGACAACATGAAAGCGCTGATCGAACAACGCCTAGACGCGATTACCGCAGAAGTGGTGAAAGTTCGTGCTCGCATGCCTGAAATCCTAGAATGGCAACGTGAACGTCTATTCTCAAAATTTGAAGATGCGAAAATTGAACTGGATGCTTCTCGTGTAGAACAAGAGCTTATCTTACTAGCGCAAAAGTCAGACGTTGCAGAAGAGCTGGATCGTCTGGATTCTCACGTGAAAGAAACGACCAACATCCTGAAAAAAGGTGGCGCAGTCGGTCGTCGTCTGGATTTCATGATGCAAGAATTCAACCGTGAGTCAAACACGCTCGCTTCTAAATCGATCAGCACCGACATCACTGCGTCGGGTGTTGAACTGAAAGTTCTGATCGAGCAAATGCGCGAACAGATCCAAAATATCGAATAAGGTTTTTTGAGTCTCTTTGAGCTTACTTAATCTTACCAAGCCCCTGTAAA
>NZ_JAWOWE010000619.1:0-540 GCF_033340275.1 Vibrio sp. 1402 | reverse complement strand
GGATGAAAACTCCGGGCCAATGCCAATGGCATGTTGGAGTTGTAAAAGTCCTGATGTCGCTCGCGTGATAGAAGAACGTGGCGAGGATGGCTACTTCTCTGGTAAATGGGCACGTCTAGGCTCAGAAATCGTCAATCCTATCGGCTGTTCTGATTTTCACGACACTCGCTCAGAAAAATTCAACCAAGGCGAGCCAGAACTAGCACTAACCAGACCTTATGTTGAGCGAGCATTCGATGTAATTGGAAAAAACTTTGATGAGCAGTCGCGCCTTGATAAACAAGCGTCTGTGTGTGCTCAGTGCCATGTCGAATACTACTTTACAGGACCAACGAAAGCGGTGAAATTCCCTTGGGATATGGGTACAACTGTCGGTGACATGGAGAAGTATTACGATGCGTTGGACTTTAAAGATTGGACTCACGCCGTTTCTAAAGCACCGATGCTAAAAGCACAGCACCCTGGCTTCGAGACTTGGCGTGAAGGGATTCACGGCAAAAACAAAGTGGTTTGCGTCGATTGCCATATGCCGAAGGTGAC
>NZ_JAWOWE010000618.1:0-540 GCF_033340275.1 Vibrio sp. 1402 | reverse complement strand
GCGATCGCATCCACTCAGCAAGTCGAGGTTTAGAGCTTCGCAGCAAGAACGCTTCATGCTCTAAAGCCGTCACTCTGATCTTAATTTCTTTAATTCGTGGCTCGGACATAGCAACACTCTCAAACATGAAACCGCATCGAGGCCTTCGCTCGGAACGAGGGAATGACTCGGTGTGGTCAACTGGGGTAAAGGGGGCGTTAGCGCCCCTTTCCAGCTCACAGGGGAACCGTCAGGAACGAAGTGACTAGAGGGGACGCTGTGTATGCTGGCTTAGTACAGAAGCAAACGATAGCACAAGCCTAAAAAATAAGCTATGAAGAGGGTATAACCCACGTAGATTAAGAGTGACAGTGCCACAGCTTGAGAACTCAGAAATGCCGCTTGCTCGATGCTCGGACGCTTCGCTTACTCGCACACTGCGCCGAGCGGAGGAGGTAAGCGGAGAAAGAAAGAGAGGCACCGAAATTGCTTATTTCGGCTGCGCCGACCCCTACCCATTTCGACTCTATTTTGAGTGAGTTGGATATTGTCTATGGTCGC
>NZ_JAWOWE010000617.1:0-540 GCF_033340275.1 Vibrio sp. 1402 | reverse complement strand
TGAACAGGAACACTTTCAACCACCGACCACGTTAAGCCTTTCTCTTCGATGATGGCTTTACGTTTTAAAATCTCTTCTTTAGACCACACTTCACCATTTGGAATGTGATGCAAGGCATTCACAATCCCTGTTGCGCCTGCTTGACGAATATCGTCTAGCGACACAGGGTCATTCGGACCGTACCAACGCCAAGTTTGTTCCATGACACTCACCTTTTTTAAGACGCACTCAGCCCGCTCGAATTTATCAAGCTAAGTGCACAACGACTTCTTAATATGCAGCCACGATAATGCAGCTGCGCTGACTAGAGCCGACCGAAGCCGGCAATGTGGTTAACCGTTTTCAGCGCCCTGCAGAACAACAGGGTTGGAGCTGAATAAGTAACCATCAAAATTTGGGTCATCGATGTCA
The DNA here is from genome assembly GCF_033340275.1 of Vibrio sp. 1402. Lineage (NCBI taxonomy): Bacteria > Pseudomonadati > Pseudomonadota > Gammaproteobacteria > Vibrionales > Vibrionaceae > Vibrio > Vibrio sp. 1402. The sequence continues at coordinate 129 of NZ_JAWOWE010000617.1, read as the reverse complement.
GACAGCTCCAACAGGCGCTGTTTAACGTTTTCAAGGTGTTGCCACATGGCATTTTTTGCAGCGATAGGATCTTTACGCTGCAATGCGGCAAGGATTTTGGCGTGATCGTCTAACCACTCTTCACGGTAG
>NZ_JAWOWE010000616.1:0-541 GCF_033340275.1 Vibrio sp. 1402 | reverse complement strand
AATTTTTTATTGCCTACAGCGCCGTTATCTTGAGCTTTCTATCGGGAGTGCTCTGGGGAAATGGTATCGACCATTACTACCACCGCTTGAGCCGCAATATCCTAGTTCTCAGTAATTTGTTTGTTTTGCTTGCGTGGGGTGCCTTGTTACAAGGGAATACACATTACATCGCGGCAATATTGTTGCTCGCAACCGGATACGCTGCCGTTTGGTATGCAGAAAAGCTGATACGGAATGTCGAACTGGAAGTTGATCCCAAAGGCTATCAAGGCATGAGGAATAAGCTCACCTGCGGCGTCATTTTGATGCATGGATTGGTTTTGATTGCATAATCTGGTCTGTCCAGTACTCAGATCACAAAACCAATCAACCCATATAAAACATTGTTCATTTCGTGAATACACATACATTTTGAACACCGTTTTGTTTTAAAGTAGCGCAAACCTACATATATATGTCCGTAAACATTCACAAAGGATATGAATATGTTTTTCCGCAAACTACTGTTTAGCACTGCAATTATCAATGCGACTTCTGGCTG
>NZ_JAWOWE010000615.1:0-541 GCF_033340275.1 Vibrio sp. 1402 | reverse complement strand
GCCTCAAGGCTTTTCACACTTTTGGTATCGAGCAGACTTGCTCCTACTTAGCCATTGTTGACTCGATAGATGATGTAATCAGCCTCTATCAAAATCCTGCTTTTCAAAGTCTGCCGAAGTTGTTTTTGGGTAAAGGCAGCAATGTTCTATTTACTGAACATTTTGATGGTCTCGTCATTGTTAACCGCCTTTTGGGGAAATCGGTTTCAGAAACCCATGAAGATTATCTTCTGCATGTTCAAGGTGGAGAGGATTGGCCGAGTTTGGTGGCTTGGTGTGTTGCCCAAGGTATGGGCGGGATCGAAAACTTAGCTTTGATTCCCGGTTGTGCTGGGTCAGCTCCGATCCAAAACATCGGCGCATACGGGGTTGAACTAAAAGATCTTTGTAGCTACGTCGATGTATTGGATTTGACGACTTTAAAAACGAGGCGGATGAGTGCGGAAGACTGCGAATTTGGATATCGAGATTCAGTTTTCAAACATGATCTATATGAAAAATGCTTTGTCACAGCCATTGGCTTGAAGCTGCCGAAGCGATG
>NZ_JAWOWE010000614.1:0-541 GCF_033340275.1 Vibrio sp. 1402 | reverse complement strand
CGCAACAGAGCAAGTGATTGGGATAATTATAAGATCTCGCAGCAAGGGAATGAATTTACGCTTATCCCAACCGCAGTAGACTCTACTCAAGGTCAGTTCCAGATCAATATTGACGCGAAAGGCGTAGTGAAAGGCTTTAACGTCATCGAGCAAGATGGTCAGAAAGGGCTCTTTACATTCAGTAATGTTAAGCTTGGCAAACCAAAAGCAGACAGATTTACGTTCACAGTTCCAAAAGGCGTGGAAGTGGACGATCAAAGGAATTAATAGGTAGTGAGTAATTACACATTAGATTTCTCGGGGGACGAAGATTTTCGTCCCCTTGCTGCTCGTATGAGACCGCAAACTATTGAGCAGTACATCGGTCAGCAACACATTCTTGGCCCGGGTAAACCCCTGCGTCGCGCGTTAGAGGCTGGCCATGTCCACTCAATGATCCTTTGGGGGCCTCCTGGTACAGGTAAAACCACGTTAGCGGAAGTCGCTGCTAATTACGCAAATGCGGAAGTTGAACGCGTGTCTGCGGTGACGTCCGGTGTGA
>NZ_JAWOWE010000613.1:0-542 GCF_033340275.1 Vibrio sp. 1402 | reverse complement strand
TCGAGTTGATGTTCAAATCACCAAAGTTGTCTCTCATTATTTGAATGAGCGAGAGACATTCGATTTTGCCGGACTCATCTTTTTACCTTCATTTTTAGAAAAAATGAAAACAAAAAGCCAAGAACACTTGAATGTGTTTTTTGGTGTTTGTCTTAAAGACAAACATTGAGAACTTTACAAACAACAATAAATTGTTGTTTTGTCAGCTTTCCAAATTGTTAAAGAGCTAGATTTTCTGATGAAAACCATTTTTAAAGATTCTTTTTCAAGAACACTTAAAGATGGTGGAGCTATGCGGGATCGAACCGCAGACCTCCTGCGTGCAAGGCAGGCGCTCTCCCAGCTGAGCTATAGCCCCATCAAGGTGTCGATACTGTCGCCAATTCCTTGGGAAAGAAATTGGTGGGTCTGAGTGGACTCGAACCACCGACCTCTCGCTTATCAGGCGAACGCTCTAACCACCTGAGCTACAGACCCAGTATCGTCTCTTTACTTTATAAACCGTATCAATCTGTGTGAACACTCATCGCAATAATCATCGT
>NZ_JAWOWE010000612.1:0-543 GCF_033340275.1 Vibrio sp. 1402 | reverse complement strand
GTTTCCGAGACCATTGCTGACTACCTAGAACTCGAAGGTATGACGATAGATTGCGCGTATCACGGAGAGGCTGCGCTGGCTTTGTTGGAAGATAATCATTACGACGTGATCATTATGGACATCATGATGCCAAAACTCGATGGCATCAGTACCGTACAAAAGCTGCGTCAGGAACAGTTTTGCGGGACGCCCATTCTTTTTCTAACCGCAAAAGACACATTAGATGACAAAATAGCGGCATTTAAAGCGGGTGGGGATGACTACTTAATGAAGCCGTTTGCGATGCAAGAGCTCAGTTTACGTATTCATGCTTTAGCTAGTCGTGGCCCACGCCAAGACATTGGTACGCTGACGTTCGCTGATATCTGTTTAGATGCGCGCACTGGTAAAGTCACGCGCGATGGTAAAGAGATCAAGCTAAGTCGCATCCAAACCAAAATCTTAAAGCTGCTGTTGAAGTACGCGCCTGCGTCAGTATCACGAACGGAAGTGATCGAAAGTGGTTGGGGTGACGAACCACCTGGTAGTGATGCATTACGCAGT
>NZ_JAWOWE010000611.1:0-543 GCF_033340275.1 Vibrio sp. 1402 | reverse complement strand
CTGATGACTTACTATCGCAACAACATCATTCACTTGTTTGCGCTGCCATCGTTGATTGCCCAGATGATTATTCGTCAGCGCAATCTCACCGTGGAGAAAATCCAAGAGAACGTTGCGCAAATCTACCCATTCTTGAAGAAAGAGCTGTTCCTAAGCTACCAAGAAGAAGATTTAAACGACCTTGTGGTGAAAACGTTGAATGAGTTTGCCGAGCAGAAAATGATCTGTCTTGATGGCAACAAATTGGAAATCAACCAATCAAACAACCAACCGCTGGTTCTACTTGGTCGCACGATTACTGAGACGCTGCAGCGTTACTCCATCGCCATGAACCTATTGGTTGCGTACCCTGAGTTGGGTAAATCGGACCTTGAACAGAATAGCCAAGACATCGCGCAACGTTTAGGTCGCCTGCACGGTATCAACGCGCCGGAGTTCTTCGACAAAGGTGTGTTTACCGCGATGTTCAATACGCTCAAACAGCAAGAGTACCTCGATAGCGACGGTAACTGCGATAAGAAGAAAACGCAGAAATTTGCCAAG
>NZ_JAWOWE010000610.1:0-543 GCF_033340275.1 Vibrio sp. 1402 | reverse complement strand
ATGTCTGCACGAGACAAGGCTTTTAGTTGACGCTGAACGGCATCCGTTACTTGATCCGCGACAATAGGTGATGGTGTCACAAGAACCACCTGTGAATCAGGGCCGTGCTCAGCTTGGCTTAACAGGTCTGCTGCGATGAAGTCTGGATCTGCGGTTTCGTCTGCAATCACAAGAACTTCAGAAGGGCCAGCCGGCATGTCAATCGCAGCACCACGGAAGTCATTGCTTACTTGACGTTTTGCTTCCGTCACATAGGCGTTACCCGGGCCAAAAATTTTATCCACTTTGGCGACGCTTTTCGTACCGTAAGCCATTGCAGCGACAGCCTGTCCACCACCGACATTGTAAACTTCATCAATGCCGCACAACTTGGCAACGTACAAAATTTCATCTGCAATCGGTGGAGGAGAACAAAGCACCACTTTACGACAACCAGCGATTTTTGCAGGCACGCCCAGCATCAATACTGTCGATGGCAATGGCGCGCTACCACCAGGAATATACAACCCTACTTTTTGAATGGGACGTGTCACTTGCTCACAC
>NZ_JAWOWE010000609.1:0-543 GCF_033340275.1 Vibrio sp. 1402 | reverse complement strand
CACTGCAGAACTACACCAAGACGATGAACCAAGCGCTGCAACATGAGCATGTCGTTGCTGCCGCACCGTACGTCCGCTTTACAGGTTTAGCCGAAAAAGGCAGCAAACTTAAGGCGATTGAAGTGCGTGGTGTGGATCCTGCGTATGAGCAAGCGGTGTCGAGCATGTCTGACTTTATTGATCCAGAGGCGTGGCAAAACTTTTACTCAGGCCAACAACAAGTGATTTTAGGTCGAGGAGTTGCAAATGAGTTGAAGGTGCAAGTCGGTGACTACGTCACGTTGATGATTCCTCAAACGGGTGGCACAAATAAAGTTCAAGCGCCAAAACGTGTGCGAGTCAAAGTGGCGGGCTTTTTGACGTTGAACGGCCAAATTGATCATTCATTGGCTTTAGTTCCGCTGGCGGATGCGCAGCAATACGCTCGTTTAGGAGACGGCGTAACTGGAATTTCTCTAAAAACCGATGATGTTCTTGATGCGCCTTCGATCGTTCGAGAAGTCGGCAACCTAGTGAATGTGTACGTATATTTGAAGAGTTGGC
>NZ_JAWOWE010000608.1:0-543 GCF_033340275.1 Vibrio sp. 1402 | reverse complement strand
GGCCAGCCGATGCTGGCCTTTTTATTGCGCAAAGACTTGCCTTTCTAATTGGGTGTTGCAAAATACCGCCCTCAATTGTGGTAAACCAGACAATTGATCCTTAAGCCTTGCCAAAACGGATTGGAGCAGCCGACACGCTATGTTGTTGATCATCGATAACTACGATTCTTTCACTTACAACCTTTACCAATACTTTTGCGAGCTTGGTGCTCAGATAGTGGTCGTGCGCAATGACGAAATCGACATTCAAGGTATCGAAGCCCTCAATCCAACCCATTTGGTGATTTCCCCTGGGCCTTGTACGCCAAACGAAGCGGGTATTTCCCTGCAAGCCATAGAGCATTTTGCCGGTAAGCTTCCTATTTTAGGGGTGTGCCTTGGCCATCAAGCCATTGCGCAAGTGTTCGGTGGTGAAGTTGTGCGTGCGAGACAAGTCATGCATGGTAAAACATCGCCTATCCGCCACACGGGGCGTAGTGTGTTTAAAAATCTAAATAACCCACTTACGGTAACCCGTTACCACTCTCTCGTGGTGAAAAACGG
>NZ_JAWOWE010000607.1:0-544 GCF_033340275.1 Vibrio sp. 1402 | reverse complement strand
AGCTTTTAACGCTAACGCTCGAGGTGTGGGTATGAGCAAGTTCCCCTGACGGACAAGCAATGGATCGCCACAAAGCTCTCTAAGCTGGGCTAATTGGCGGCTGACCGCAGATTGAGTCACGTGCAAGCGCTCGGCAGTGCGGCTTACATGACATTCCTCAAGCAGCACATGCAACGACCTCAGCAGATTTAAATTGATGTTGTTTAACATACTCGACCCACTTGATGCTTCACTTTACGAACTTGTTTCCGGTCGTATTAAAAAACTCGGTCAGAACCGTATGCGTCATCAAATGACGCAGTTCAGGAAAGCGTTGAATTTGGTCTCGAATTTCATTGAGCCGATTCATGTTAGGGACTTCCACAAATACCATCATGTCAGTTTCGCCGCTGATTGCATGGCACCATTTCACACCATCAATTTTATACAACTCATCAGCATAGGATTCACAGTAGTAAGATGATATGGATGTGTCGAATTTCAATGCGAAGTAGGCACAGATCGAATCCCCCTCTGGAGGCGCAATTTCAGCGTGATAACCTAA
>NZ_JAWOWE010000606.1:0-544 GCF_033340275.1 Vibrio sp. 1402 | reverse complement strand
GACTAACTCACCTTGGAAATAAACCGGGCTCATGATGCTTATTGCCATGTCATCCGAGTAGGTGGTTTTAAACGGCAGAGAAAACAACACGCGATCAGTCAGTTGTTCTTTCCACGCAGCCAGAACGCAAGAGTAGTTGCTCTTGCACCAATCGACATCGAATGTGGCCTTCACACCTTCTAACGCTTTGATTGGTCGCTCTAAAATCAACTTGCTCCCAGTATAAGAGCTAAAGTACATAATGGCATTTTGTTGATTAAACGCATTCGATAAATACGCTTCGGCTTGATGCAGCGATTTACGCGCGACGGCTTCAACGTAATTCAGCTTTTCGTACGGTGACAGCGAGTAAATAGCGTCTTGGAAGCTGAACTCAGTTTGAGCTTCCACTTCATCCACGCTCAAGCCTTTGTATTGTTCGAGCTTCGCTTCCGTCAGCAGCCCCATTAAAATGACTTTTTGCTTTATTTTGGCTAGGTTATTTGCGTAGGTGTTGAACTGCTTTACTTCATAAGAAATCAACACAGCGCCTATCATCATTGTT
>NZ_JAWOWE010000605.1:0-544 GCF_033340275.1 Vibrio sp. 1402 | reverse complement strand
TCAAAGCCGTCTACGCGCTCTTCGATGTATTCTTGATCGTACCAACCATTTTTGATGATTTGCTGCATCACGCCATTGAGCAACATAACATCCGTACCCGGACGATGCGCTAAGTACAGCTCTGCATGTTCAGCCATGTCCACTCGTTTCGGGTCTGCCACAATCAAGCGCGCCCCGTGATGACGAATCGCCTGTTTGATGTGCGAAGCGATGATCGGGTGCGCAGATGTGGTGTCAGAACCGATAATAAAGATCACATCGGAATGCTTAATGCTCGGAATGTCGTTGGTCATCGCACCACTCCCCAACGATGCTTCAAGCCCTGTCACACTTGATGCATGACACAAACGTGCGCAGTGATCAACGTTGTTAGTACCAAGTTCACGACGGATGAATTTTTGAAACGCGTAGTTATCTTCGTTAGTGGTTTTCGCTGAAGAGAATCCGGCCAGTGCGTTGTTACCAAAATCTTGCTTGATGGTCGAAAGCTTCGAAGCCACTAGCTGAATCGCTTCGTCCCAACTTGCTGGCTGCAACCAACCAT
>NZ_JAWOWE010000604.1:0-544 GCF_033340275.1 Vibrio sp. 1402 | reverse complement strand
ATCAGTTCGTAAGAACGAGAAAGCCGAGCGTTAGCTCGGCTTTTTTGTATCTGTAATTTGCTCAAAAATGGGAGCCTACTGTCTGTAGGCTCCCATTCTTTTTACTTCTATTTCGGTGGGGATTTCGCTTAAAGCGAATTTACTTACCGCTCGTCCATAGACCGCTTAAAGACTTCAATAATCCCTCACTTGCTCCTTGCTCATTTAGGTAACCTAAAATCACTGGTGCAAATTGGCTGATCATCGATGGGTCTAGTCCTAGTGTATTAAATGCGCTTTGTATGGCACTCAAGCTTTCGATGTTACCTAACAGGCTTTGTGCACCTTTCAAGTTGGATAATCCAGGGATCAATGACTGCAATTCCGTGCTGTTTTGTTGAGACAGTTGGCTTTGAGCAAGTGCAATTAGGGCACTGCTGCCACCTGCAGCTTGTTCTGTCGAAACTGGTAGCTGACTCGTTAGTAGCTCAGTAAGAGGTGAAGATTCTGCATTTAGGCCTTGGCTTACCATATCCATAAGACCATTTTTGCTGCTCTTATCTAC
>NZ_JAWOWE010000603.1:0-544 GCF_033340275.1 Vibrio sp. 1402 | reverse complement strand
CATCAGCATGGTCTAACGTAACCTTTAACGAACCCGTCAAGTTGTCGTACAAATTGCCCCACGCAGATTTGCCATCGACACTCATCGCAGCTAAAAGCTTCTCTTCTTCCATACTCAAGCGTGTATCTGCCAGTTTTCTCGACTCCATAATAGAGAAAGCTTGACCGCTGATGTCTGGATTTTCGTGATCGAGAACGCGAGCAATGAACTCATCATCTGCATGCGTTAAGGTAAGTTCGAAAGCACTAAACGCTTGAGACAATTCAGAGAAAATACGCATCATACGACCAGAAAGCGCTTTCGCTTCGGCGTTAGTAGCGTTCACTGATGAGTAGCAATTTGCGAAGTTATAGACCGTGCCCGCCAAGCGACTTGCTGCTTCGTTAGTCAGAATGGCATTTTGCATCACTTCAACATTTTCACAATCTTGCGATTGCTTATTCAGCAGGTCAATACATTGCTCAACAAGTGCGATATCGTCTTGAATTCGAGGGTCGGCAAGGTCGTTGTAAACGATGGATAAGTCCCAACTAGGAGTGGTCAT
>NZ_JAWOWE010000602.1:0-544 GCF_033340275.1 Vibrio sp. 1402 | reverse complement strand
AACCAATTCATCACCCGCTATCGTACCGACAATATCAACCTCAAAGCGGCGTGTTTGTTTCTCGGAATAATCTTGCACCATTCCCCATGCCTTCACATTGCCATCAAAATATTCAAATAAATTAAATGGCGGCGTAGATGCTTGGTAATTGTCTATATCCGCCGAGCAAGCACTCAACGTAACAACAACGCACGCAGCAAAGTATCGCGATATCGTTTTAAAGATGTTCACCGTCTGACTTGTCCTATAAGTTGTTTACGCAGCTTTGGAAATTCCGTTTTTGGTGACAACCAAATAGACAGGAATGCATCGTTCATACGTTCGTCCGTTATTTCGCCAACCATTTTTTGCGTTTTAGTTCCTGCTTGGCGATAGATGATCTGTCCCTTATCTCCATCAGTGACGTAGGTAAGTTCATCGCCATTTTTGATACTTGGGAAGATAAAGCTCAATTGGGTAATCCATTGTTGGCGGCTCGACTTAGGGAAGCCCAGTTTTTGCCACTGTTCCTCCGTCACCTCAAGCAACTGCTGCTTGCTTATGT
>NZ_JAWOWE010000601.1:0-545 GCF_033340275.1 Vibrio sp. 1402 | reverse complement strand
AAATGCTGTGGGCGATGCGTAATCGCTTGATGGGGTTAGGTGGCTTGCAAGTTGGCGGCACTGTCGCCGCGATTATGGGTATCGCCTTGTACTTTGAGCAGCCTTGGACGATTGCTCTGGCGATTGGCCTAATTTTCGCGCTGTCATCAACCGCCATTGTGCTGCAAACCTTTAGCGAAAAAGGGCTAACCAAAACAGAAGGTGGTAAAAACGCGTTTTCTGTTCTCCTCTTTCAAGATATCGCTGTTATCCCGATGTTGGCCTTTATTCCATTGTTGGCCCTGCCGGAGTTAGTCGAACAAGCACAAAATGCCGTTCAAACTGCTGCGCAGCATCATGACGATTTAAACCTCGTGGCCGATTTGCCGGGCTGGGCATACGGAATTGTCATCATTGCCTTGTTTGCAAATGTTGTTTTTGGCTGACACTTTTTAAGCCGCCCGTTACTTAAGTACGTGGCGAGCTCTGGTTTGCGCGAAATCTTTACGGCGACCGCGCTGATGCTGGTGATTGGCATCGCTGCACTGATGAGTTTAGTGGGCTTA
>NZ_JAWOWE010000600.1:0-545 GCF_033340275.1 Vibrio sp. 1402 | reverse complement strand
GGCAGGCTGAAACCAAAGCGACCAATGCCGCGCTTATCGCCCAACGCCTCTTTTAATGCCTGACCAAGGGCTAATGCGGTATCTTCAATCGTGTGGTGATCATCAATGTGTAAATCACCATCGACTTTGCACACCATTTGGAAACCACCGTGAGTGGCAATTTGATCCAGCATGTGGTCAAAGAAACCAAGACCTGTTGAGATATCATTGCCACCTTGCTCATCCAGATTAACGGCAACTTTAATGTCGGTTTCTTTAGTAGTACGAATCACTTCGGCAACCCGTGCTTTCACCGTCAGATCTTTCAAGATCTGCTTCCAGTCCATGCTTTCTGGATTGTATTGAATACCGCGAATCGCCATGTTTTCCGCCAATTGCAGATCCGTTTGACGGTCACCAATCACGACAGAATTTTGGAAATCCACTTTACCGCCTTGAAGATACTCTTTCACCATGCCTAATTTAGGCTTACGGCAAGAGCAGTTGTCTTCTTCAAAATGCGGACAAATCAGCACATCATCGAACTTCACACCTTGAGACTCGAA
>NZ_JAWOWE010000599.1:0-546 GCF_033340275.1 Vibrio sp. 1402 | reverse complement strand
CCTCTCACCGTGAAAAAGCACCTTCGAGCACAAGAGATAGCTCAGCGTTGCCAACTGCCGTGTGTCTACCTTGTCGACTCTGGCGGCGCAAATCTCCCTCATCAATCAGACGTTTTTCCCGATAAAGATCACTTCGGCCGTATCTTCTTCAACCAAGCCAGAATGTCGGCCAAAGGCATTCCTCAAATCGCCGTTGTTATGGGTCTGTGCACCGCAGGCGGTGCTTATGTCCCAGCAATGGCAGACGTGTCGATAATGGTGAAAGAACAAGGCACCATTTTTTTAGCTGGGCCACCATTGGTAAAAGCCGCAACGGGCGAAATCGTGACTGGTGAAGAACTCGGCGGCGCAGATGTGCATTGTCGAAAATCGGGGGTGGCGGATTATTACGCCGAAAACGATGAGCACGCCTTAGACTTAGCGCGCGAGGCGATTGCCAACGCAAACCGTCCAAAGCCGCCGAAATCGGACAGTGCCATCTTACCTCCACGTTACGATGCCGAAGAGATGTACGGCATTGTGAATGCCAATTTGCGTTTGTCGTTT
>NZ_JAWOWE010000598.1:0-546 GCF_033340275.1 Vibrio sp. 1402 | reverse complement strand
ACAGAGGCAGAAACAGCAAGCAAGTGCTGCGGCAGCCGCTCGTTACCAAGACGGTAACGTGTTGGTGAAAGTCGAGAATTTTGATGGTTCTAACGTGATGTTCTCCGTCACAAACGTAGGTTCTCAAGGTTCATTACAGCCAAACTTCAACACATTTAGTGCATATCGCACCGAAAGTGGAGAGTTGGTCTATAAGTCAGAATCTTTGCTGCATCTGGCTGATACTGCAGGCAACACGCTGCAAACTATGGGCATTGCTGAGCTTTCATCCAAAGGTGGAAACAGCTTGTCGATCTCTCCAGGAGAAACTCGAAAATTCGTCACCAGTATTGCTTCAGAAGTCGCGCCGCACGCGCAATTAAGCTTAGAGTTTCCGGCCAAAGTGCTCAATACAGAGCGAGATTTCACGCTGTCGTTTTCCGACTCTATCGCGGTAGCAACGGCCAATGTGAATTAACGGAGAGAGAGAACATGACGAACAAACCCATGTTTGTTGAGCACATCAAAGACAGGCGAGCGACGCCTGTCTTTCAGTTATGAGCAAGC
>NZ_JAWOWE010000597.1:0-546 GCF_033340275.1 Vibrio sp. 1402 | reverse complement strand
GGACTTAGTAGGCCGATGTCGCGCATTACGTTGAAGTAGTTAAGGTAACGATCACCGAAGCCCATCCAGAACTCAATACGTTTCGCAGGGATGAACTCTTTCATTGAACGCACTTCGTCGTGCGCCATTGAGTACACTTTGTGCGAGCCACAGTTCGGGAATTCGAACTCAAGCATACGTGAGTGACAAGGTACTTGCTTCCACTCGCCATTTTCCCAGTAGAAAGAGTCACCTTGGATCTCTAGCATATTGGTTTCTGGGTCAAAGTTCGTTGCAAACTTCTTACCGTGATCACCCGCGTTTACATCCATCACGTCGATTGTGTCGATCTCGTCGAACAGGTGTTTTACTGCGTATGCTGCAAACACAGAAACTACACCTGGATCGAAACCAGCGCCTAAGGTGCCAGTGATGCCCGCTTCTTCGAACTTCTCACGGTAACCCCATTGCCAATCGTAAGCTTCAGGGACTTGTTGACCTTCTGAACATAGGTCACCCGCAACTGATGTATCTAGGTATGAAACTTTTGCTCGGTAACACGCTTCC
>NZ_JAWOWE010000596.1:0-546 GCF_033340275.1 Vibrio sp. 1402 | reverse complement strand
CTAGCAGCGTTGCAATCGACACCTTCTGTTGAGCAAGTAAATTTGGCGGCCGAGCAGCAACTGGAACCAATCTTAGATGCCAATGGAAAGCCGATTGATATTGAGAAGCTACAGTCTCAATCAACTGAATGGCAAAACCTGACTGCGCCTCCTGTAATGGATGCTTCAGCAATGCAACAAGCTCAGGCGAACACCTCAGGTGCATTGGATGGTTCGGTGTCACTTGACCCTGCGACGGTCGGCTTTGAAGGTAAGGCGGTTCAGCTGGTTTCAATTGATGAGCTGGAAGTCATTGATACCAAGTTGGCGCAAGGCAAACCTCTGAGCGAACAAGAAATCGATGTCATTGAAGGTTTGAGATCGGGTGACGTCGTCGCGGATATTCCTGAGCAAGAGCTAGCCCAGTTGGTTGCGCTGCCAACGGACGTGAAAGCCATTCTTGCGGAGCAAAATACAACGCAGCATAACAATGTACGAAACGGCAGTGAACGAACAGCTGCTGCAGTCGCGATCGGGCAACAAGCACAATACGTAAACGCGCAAGAG
>NZ_JAWOWE010000595.1:0-546 GCF_033340275.1 Vibrio sp. 1402 | reverse complement strand
CCCCTGTTTCCACGGGCTGGCTCATTATTTAACGCCCTGAGCACTCAGGCGCGTAATCAATGCGTCCAGAACGTCCTGCACATTGGCCCTCGACGAGTTCAGCTACTCGAAACGCACCTTCAGGCACTTCCCAAGCGCATTCAAAGCCCATCTCTTCACCAGCATTGAAACCTTGTCGTGCATAGTAGTTAGGTTCACCCAACACGACACAGACTGGATAACCGAAATCACGCAGAGATTCGAAACCTTCTTTAATGAGTTCAGCACCAATGCCTTGACGGCGATAGTCCTCATGAACAGCCAATGGTGCAAGCCCTTGCCACGACAAATCTTCACCATTTAATGTAACTGGGCTAAATAAAGCATGGCCAATTACCTCACCTTCATCCGTACACGCCACCAGCGACAAGGTCAGCTTGCCGTTTTCACGTAAACGCATCACCAAGTTGGCTTCCGCATCGGTTGGAAACGCATGTTTCAATAGGCGGTCAATGGTCAGAATGTCCGCAGGGGCCTCACTTCGAATCAGCATTCGCTACTCCGGGT
>NZ_JAWOWE010000594.1:0-547 GCF_033340275.1 Vibrio sp. 1402 | reverse complement strand
GGATGCCACTTGTCGTCAGGCGGGTGGAAACTACACCACCGTTGGGGAAGTGGCATTCTGTGCAGGCGTGCCGCAAGGTGGGATAGATTCATGTCAGGGTGACAGCGGTGGCCCAATCGTTATTAATCGCGGCGGTGCGATTACCCAACTTGGCGTGGTTAGCTGGGGAATAGGGTGTGCACGTCCGGGTATGTACGGCGTGTACAGTGATATTGCAGCATTGCGCAGTTTTGTGGATGGCGTCATCGGCACTTCAACTCCTCCGAAAGATAACGTTTCTGTTGGTTACACTGCTAATCAAACGTTGCCAGCGTTTAATGTTGGCGAACTCAAGCAGCATGGATTTGTGATTAGTAATTCGGGAAATACTGCATTCACTGTCGAAAATGTACGCATTGGCGGCTCAGGAGTGACTGATGCAGCACTGATTGCCAACGATCAATGCTCTCAAACAACGTTAGCTGCAAATACGAGCTGTCGTGTGGATGTGGAGTTTGGCGCATCACAAGCGGGTGAAGCTAGAGTGACGTTGAACTTCGGTGTTGAT
>NZ_JAWOWE010000593.1:0-547 GCF_033340275.1 Vibrio sp. 1402 | reverse complement strand
ATTGGCTACCGCTAGACGACATCAATTTCGAGGATAAAGACGTTCGTTAGTCCTTCCCAAAACTACAAAGCCCAGACGCACAAATTGTCTGGGCTTTTTTGTATCGATATCACCCGTCACCCATCCAATTGAATTGAGTGGGTGAACGTTCCATCAACCGTGTTTTTTAGCGGTAAGTTCAGCTATTTTTACAATAACAAGGACAGATTTTTCCATCATCTCTACAGAGATAAATTCATGGATACCATGAAAGTTGAAACCACCGGTGAAGATGTTAGGGCAAGGCAATCCCATAAAGGATAACCGCGCGCCATCCGTACCACCACGAATCGGTTTGATCAACGGTTCAACATCACACGCTTCCATTGCCTGTTTCGCTAATTCGATAATGTGAGGGTACGGCTCAACCATTTCGCGCATGTTGTAGTAACTGTCGGTAATCTTAAGTTCGACAGAACCGTGTTTCAGACCTGCGTTCATTTCATCGACAAGTTTTTGCATCAGCGCCTTACGCTCTTCTAACCCTTCACGGTCAAAATCTCGGATG
>NZ_JAWOWE010000592.1:0-547 GCF_033340275.1 Vibrio sp. 1402 | reverse complement strand
TAACCAAGGTATGAGTGAACACCATCTTGGCCTTGCATTTTCTCGCCGTATGGAACACACCTTCCGTCATTTTGGTTACAACAGCATCGTAAAACCGATTGAAGTACTCGACGCTCCAGACCTACCTCACCACTATCGTATTTCTTCTGAGATTGGAACGGTTTGGGTGTTAAGCCATCACATGGTCAGTGCCGGTAAATCGTGTCGCGAAAACTTGTTGTCTTCAATTACCGAATGGCAAAGCGAGTATGGCTACGCGCTGCAACCTAACGACCTACTCTTCCTTGTTTGCGATCATTGGATCAGTCGCAGTAAAACCAGCCGAGAACTGCTCCATTGGTGGATGGGCGAATTGCCGGATCAAATCAACGAATATACAGAGCAAGGCATCACTCTTTACACCAGTGAATCTCAGCTCACTCAATCCCTTGATACACGCTTTGGTATCAGCCCTTGTTACATCAAATTTGGCCACCCTTTGCGTCGTTCTAACAAACAACAACTGGTTCGAAAGTACTTGCAGTTGTACGCCGTATTACAGTGGTAG
>NZ_JAWOWE010000591.1:0-547 GCF_033340275.1 Vibrio sp. 1402 | reverse complement strand
GCTGCAAGTTGAGATTGCGAGTTGAAAATCATTTTGTCACAGATGTCTGCGACTTCACGTACGTCATCTTCGCTGTAACCCACACTGTAGGCGTGCGTTTCGCCACCAAACGTTTCGTAGCCAAGTTTTACTTCGAATGGACCGGAGCTGGTCGTGCCGTCTAAGTAAGGCTTGATGATGTCAAACACACCCCAAGTAGAGAAACACTTCAGTGCTAGCACAAGCTTTACACCTGAGATTTCTTTTAGCTGTTTTGCTTTCTCTAGGTTAGCAATCAGCTTGTCTTCATTGATCATGAAGTACGGAGTTTTTAGTTCATTGTGTTGCATGTTAATACCTTGAGTACTTTCGCCTGAACGAAGCCACTATAAAATCGAACAAAGCCGACGCAATTGCATCGGCTTAGATTTAGTTAATTCAAGATTAGCCTGAGCTTAACTGCTTATTTTTTAAGCTCGTGGATGACTGGTAGCCCTTGAGCCGGTTCCAGCTCCTGAACATGCCAATCTAGACCGATTTCTGGCATTGTTTCTAGGAACGGATCTGG
>NZ_JAWOWE010000590.1:0-547 GCF_033340275.1 Vibrio sp. 1402 | reverse complement strand
CCAAGCCATAAAGTGTTGATAGGTAACGAGCCCCAAAAATCTGGCGGACTAATCCAGATGTGAGAGGCACGGTGCCTAACCAACAGAAGCCGATTGCACCACCAAAGATGACTGCGGTGTGCTCGGTGACAGGTAGAGTCACAAAAGCCCCAATTACCACCGTGCGGATTAAATACAGCGCAGACATAACATGGCGTTTATTGAAGCGGTCCGCCATAACACCCCAGAAGTACGAACCAAAAATGTTGAAGATGCCAACATACGCCAGTGCCATTGCGGCGGTTGAGGCTGGTAAATCTTTATCTGCCAGATAACTTGGTAAGTGAGTTGCAATGAACATCACGTGAAAGCCGCACACAAAGAAACCTGCATGAATCAGCCAATAACCTCTGTGAGAGAAAGCTTCTTTTAATGCTTCTTTTAGGGTTTGTGTGTCTTCCTGAACATTTGCAGGGTTACTTGCTTGTGGCTTCGCAGTTCTCATGAACAATGCAAATATCACCATAAAGCTACACAGTACAGCGAATGCTTGAAGTGCGCCTTGCCA
>NZ_JAWOWE010000589.1:0-547 GCF_033340275.1 Vibrio sp. 1402 | reverse complement strand
CGTTGTTACCGTAGCGATCCCAATGGAACTGAACCTTAATTCGTCCTAGTTTATCGGTGTAGATCTCCTCCCCTGCAGGACCAACTACAACCGCAGTTTGCGGACCATCCACTACTGGAGCCGCCAACTTGGGCGCTTTGAATACAACATCACGTGGAATACACGTGAACTGGTTGTAGTAAGTAGTTGGCATGCCGCTCGCTTCGTCTTCGTGCACTTGTGGGTCTTGCCCTGTGTGCATGACGGATAACATGATGTAATCACGGTTGATTTCAGAGCGAGGATGGTCACTGATGTTAAAACTGTAACCAGACGCCAAACGCATCACATCACTGCTCGCTTCTACTTGCTGATTATCGACAATGTGCTCGGACATCCACTCAGTGGTTCTCATCTGCCCCATTACAGGATCAACATAACGTCCAGGATAATCAAACTGCTTTAAATCTTGGTCCAGATCACCTGCGTGAGTCATCTCTTGCGGGATCTTTGGCTGCTCGTAATTGTAGTCAGTGTAAGTAACCTGACCCGTTCTCACACGGTTAAC
>NZ_JAWOWE010000588.1:0-548 GCF_033340275.1 Vibrio sp. 1402 | reverse complement strand
GAAAACCATTCGCTTGAAGAAGTGGAAACCGTACTGTCTGCGTTGTCGCAACTCAATCGTGGCAAAACGGAAAGCGTCCTGTCATCGGTATTGAAAGAGTACCCGCTCAACTTAGTCGTAGATCAGTTTATCAATCCTGTGTTTGAGGCATTGGATTTGGTTAAGGGTTCGCTGCGCTCTTTGCAGGTGGGATTGTTCCAAACCTGTTTAATCACGCGTTTGGCATTGGTGATCGATTCTGAAAACAAAGCATCTACTAAGGGGAAATGCCTGTTGATCAGCTTTGAACAAAGTCGAGATGCGGAAAGCTGGATTCAGGCGGCGAAGTTGTGTGAGCAAGGTTACCACATCACCTTAATCGACAAGGTGGACGACGTTTCTGGCTTGGTGGATCACGACGTGATTGAACGCTACCAGCGTGTTTATGTGTTCTCGAATAAGGCGCTACCTGCCAAGCAAGTGGAAGCATTCAAAGCGCTGTTAGCGCGGTATCCTGAGCAAGTGCAGTGTTCGGAAGTTATTGAGAAACTTCATCTTGCACAAACACA
>NZ_JAWOWE010000587.1:0-548 GCF_033340275.1 Vibrio sp. 1402 | reverse complement strand
AAAGTCTTCTAAACCAAGCGCTCAACTCTGATTTACTCAAACAAGGTGCTGGCGCCCTGGGTAAGCAAACTCAAAACATCAAATCATCATCCAGCTCTAGCCAGTTCAAAACTCTCGGCGCAGGAGCCATCGGTGGTGGATTGATTGGCATGCTTATGGGCTCAAAGAAAAGCAAAAAGATGGCGAAGAAAATGGGTTCTGGCGCGCTTAAAGTCGGTGGAGCGGCAGCACTCGGTGCACTTGCCTACAAAGTGTATAACGATTGGCAAGCTAAGCAGAGTGATCAAGGCGTCCATGACCCCTTCGATCCACAAGATAGCAAACACAGCGTATTAATTTTAAAAGCCATGATTGGTGCAGCCAAAGCAGATGGTCATGTCGATGATGTGGAAATGGCCCGAATTGAACAAGCCCTTACAGAAATGGGGGCAGATGAACATGTTCGTCAGTTGGTTCAGCAAGAGTTGCATAAGCCACTTGATCCAGTAGAAATCGCAAGCCAAGCGTCGACACCACAGCAAGCTTCTGAGATCTATTTAGCGTCACTC
>NZ_JAWOWE010000586.1:0-548 GCF_033340275.1 Vibrio sp. 1402 | reverse complement strand
AAGTGAATTCTCACACTCTGTTACCTTTTCTTAAACCTAAAGTCCGCCTTATAACGCCATTCCCACTAGCTGTTAACAGTGAGTTTACGACTAACGTTTTGATTAAGCCCATTATCGGCCTCAGAAATGAAGCGGGTTTCGACGCAGAAAAGCAATCAATGGGAAGTGGTGTTGTTGCAAGAGCGGTCGTAACTAAAGATTCACACTGGGTTATTCGTACTTCTTCGTCTTGGCGCGAGTCGATTATTCAAACTGTTGAGCGTGATATTTCTCGCCTTGAGCACTTTGCTCTAATCAAAGCACTGGCTTTTGCTGATCGCACTGGGCTTACCAAAGAGGATTGGCAGTCTCTGCGGGACAGCGGACTACTGCATCTTGTATCGATTTCTGGTTTACACATTGGGATGGCATTGACGTTTGGGCTCGCCCTTGGTGGGCTTATTCGGCTTGCTATGCCGCGATATTGGTTTCTGCCATCAGTGAGTGGGTTGGCGTTTGCCATTGTTTACGCTTGGCTTGCTGATTTTTCGTTGCCGACGACCCGAGCA
>NZ_JAWOWE010000585.1:0-548 GCF_033340275.1 Vibrio sp. 1402 | reverse complement strand
GTAATCGCAGCGCTCGTTGATTATGAGGGGGGAGAATCATGCTCATGTGTGGCTCGCCTACATTACGTTTTCGATTTGATGCAACAGTTTCTCCTTTCTCACTGGTTTAGGCACATAAGCGTCCATCCCGGAGTCATAACAGCGTTGAATATCGTCGTCGACCACACTGGCTGTTAGCGCGATGATCGGCGTTTTTTCGAGTCCTAAGCTTGCTTCATAAGCGCGGATCTGTTTCGTTGCTTCGAAACCATCCATCACCGGCATCATGCAGTCCATCAAAATCAGACAGTATTGGGATGTTCTGAACATGTCGACCGCTTCCTCACCATTCGCAGCGACATCAAAACTAAAGCCGGCTTTGGTGACATGCAACCCAGCAATTTTTTGGTTCACAGTATTGTCGTCTACAACGAGCACTTTGGGTAATGTTTCAAGTCGGGTTGCAGGCTGAACGACGGAAATAGATTGAGTAAATCGTTCAGCACAGCTTTCAAGCGCTTTGAGTAGACGTTGTCCTAGCAAAGGTTGAGTAATGATCGCTGCGACAC
>NZ_JAWOWE010000584.1:0-549 GCF_033340275.1 Vibrio sp. 1402 | reverse complement strand
CTACACGGATGCGCTCATTCACACCATGGAAACCTTCAAACTCTGTTGTATTCTCCAACTGAATTGCCGTAATCGTGTAAACATCTTGTGCAAAATCACTGCGATCTTGATTGGAAATCGTTGGGAATTGCACCGCTTTTGATAGGCGTTTTGCTGCCCCATCTAAGTCGACCTTAACTTCTATTTGCTCCACGCCTTTCATCTGCATTGAGCTAAAGTCTTGATCGCCTGCCGCCCAAGCTGAAACGCCCGCAGTAAAGGAAATTACTGAAGCGACGCCAGCGAAAATTTTTGAATGTTTTGTCATGTCCATTTTCCTTTTCAATAGGAAGTAAATTGGATTGTTGCTCGTTGATATGGTCAGTATTATCGAAAAGCGTTCCCTCAACCAATCGCTTATGTAGGACCTAGCCCTACCAACGGTTTCATCGTATAAGGACGTAATAGACAACCATCAAAAGCTTCACTCACAGAGCTCATCACCTTTGGGAGCTGGTGACATAGGAATGCGCCGAAGTGTTACAAGTCAGCGCTTTTTCTGATCTGTAT
>NZ_JAWOWE010000583.1:0-549 GCF_033340275.1 Vibrio sp. 1402 | reverse complement strand
GGCGGTCGTATTGATTTGGCCTTGGAAGATATGACCAAGCATTATCAAGAGATGCCAAGCGATCCATTTCGCGCATTGTGGTTACACATCATTGAAGCGGATCAAAACCCTGAGCAAGCAAAAGCAAGCCTTCAGCAGCGTTACCAACAAGATCGCAGTGAAGAATGGGGTTGGGTGTTAGTCGCTCTTATGCTACGCGATGTTTCTGATGAAGCGGCTCTTGCTGCGATTATGGATGGAACGCGAGAAAACTATCGCCTTGCTCAGCGATTGACGGAAACCTATTTTTATCTCGGTAAACGTCATCAATTGGAAGGTGACATCGCCAGCGCGATTTCGTTGTATAAGCTTGCCATTTCGTTGAATGTGTACGAGTACGTTGAGCATCGTTACTCTTTCTTGGAGTTAGCACAAATTTATGACCAACTTCAGCAAGATAGGTTGGCCAAGCTAAAAGCCGCCGAGCAACAAGAACAACAATAATAATAAAGCCGCTTCCATAAGCCGCTTCCATAAGCGGCTTTTTTACGCTTGATGATTGAGATAACT
>NZ_JAWOWE010000582.1:0-549 GCF_033340275.1 Vibrio sp. 1402 | reverse complement strand
GTATGGAATTGGAGCAGGACCAAGCTCTTGCTCGGCGAGTTCCGCTAATCGTTGCTTAAAGCTGCTGCCAATCACCGACATCGCTCGTCCAATCATGTGCGCGTTGGCGTCTTCATTGACCATTCGAACAAAACAATCTTTCACTTGCAGGGAAACTTGTTTGAGATCCTCCACACTGGTCTGTTGGAAAATCGAGCTCACCAGCAACAAGCTGTTTTGAGATTCGTAACGGACAATGTCCGTCATACCGATGATGCCTATTGGCTTTTTGTCTTTGAGAATCGGCAGATGATGCACGTTGTAGCGAAGCATGGTCAGCATCGCTTCAAACACATACGCGTTGTAATCGAGCGATACCACGTCGTAACTCATGACCTCGCTCACCGATATATTGGTATCAATCCCCTGCGCCAAAACCCGTATACATAAATCGCGGTCAGTAAGAATGCCAAGCAGTTGATCATCATCCTCTTCGGTCAGTTCTTCGGTTGGGCGGACGATGAGCAAAGCGGTGACGTTCTCTTCTGCCATTAGGCTTGCAGCTTCTTG
>NZ_JAWOWE010000581.1:0-549 GCF_033340275.1 Vibrio sp. 1402 | reverse complement strand
GGTCACGGATTTACATCTCTACCGGTTAACGAAGAACTGTTAACCAATCGAATCAAACACTCGGAGTACAGCTTTGGTAAGCCCGACGTGACCGAGCCCGGTGACGAAGGCTACCTAATGGTGGGTTTTGACTCTGAATCGGGTGAGGTTGCGGGTACCACCGGAATCGAAGCATCTATTGGCTGGGACGTACCGTTCTACTCATATCACATCAGTAAAGTGGTTCACTCTTCGCCAAAACTCGGCGTAAATAACGTCGTTAAACTACTGACATTTGGCAACAACTACACGGGGAACAGTGAGATTTGTACGCTGTTCCTACGCGAAAAATATCGCCAGGGCCTAAATGGCCGTCTGATGTCTAAGTGCCGCTTTCTTATGATGGCGGAGCACCCAGAGCGTTTCTCTAAAACCATCTTTGCCGAGATGCGTGGCGTCTCTGATGCGAATGGTAATTCTCCATTCTGGCAATGGTTACAAGAGCACTTCTTCTCTATTGATTTCACACTTGCAGATTATCAAACCGGCATCGGCAAGAAAGGCTTTATC
>NZ_JAWOWE010000580.1:0-549 GCF_033340275.1 Vibrio sp. 1402 | reverse complement strand
CCAGAAGGCGTGTATGTCGACAAGATCAAAATGAACGATCTAGAAATTGAAATCTCAGGTATTTCAGACAGTACACCTCGGCTAGCAACCATGCTCGATAACATGGAACGTTCTGCCAAGCTACTGGACGTTGAAATGCACTCTATCGTGCACGGAAAAGCCCGTTTCGGTAAAGAGTTTCAGACCTTTAAAGTGTCCTTCATGTTTAACACGGTAGAAGAGAAGAAAGAGGGAAAACAACATGGTTAATTGGCAAGATCTAGAAATGGATGAGATTGCTGAATGGCCATTACTGCCTCAGCTTGTAGTGATCTGCCTGCTTGTTCTTCTTATCCAAGGGTTTGGTTATTGGTTTTACTTAAAGCCAGAAGACGCTCGTTTGAACACTTTGATTCAAGAGGAGCAAACATTAAAAGTGGCATTGCGCATAAAAGCCAACAAGGTGGCTGCATTGCCTCAATTGCAATCTCAACTGGACGAGCTCACTACGCGTTATGAGTTGCTGTTGCAACAACTACCGGCACAAAAAGAGTTGGCCACAATGTTGGC
>NZ_JAWOWE010000579.1:0-550 GCF_033340275.1 Vibrio sp. 1402 | reverse complement strand
CTCAACATGAAATTTAACGGCTTGGCGAAAGCGATTGAGGGACGTTAATTATGTCATTCACTGATATTTATTCGATTACTGGCTCTGCGATGACGGCGCAAACCGTTCGCCTAAACACGGTTGCCAGTAACCTTGCGAACGCGGATGCGGTGTCTGCAAACCCAGATGATGCTTACAAAGCACTTAAACCTGTGGTCGCGACCGTGTATCAAAAAACGCAAATGACGACAGAAAACGGCATTTACCCAACTGCTGAAGTTCGTATTGTCGATGTGGTGCAAAACAAAGGTCAGGCGGAAAAACGCTTTGAGCCAAATAACCCACTCGCTAACGGCGAAGGTTATGTTTACTACCCAGACATCGACGTGGTTGCGGAAATGGCGGACATGATGTCAGCGACTCGCAGCTTCGAAACGGACGTGGAAGTGTTGGCAAATGTGAAAAGCATGCAGCAAGGCTTGCTTCGTTTAGGGCAGGGTAGCTAATGAGTCTTGCACAGTACACGGCATTATCGTCGGACGCTCCAGTTAAAGCGGCAGCAAAAGAAAAC
>NZ_JAWOWE010000578.1:0-550 GCF_033340275.1 Vibrio sp. 1402 | reverse complement strand
TATTCAGAATATTGGCCAGCAGCAAGAGCAGTTAAAGCAATATTTAAGTTCGATTGTGTTGGTGCGTAACCGTTTAGAAAACCACGAAGTGAACATCGCGAACGCAGAAAGCTTCGCTGATGAATCGAAACGTCTCACCATGGAAATGATCAACGGTGCGTTTTCTGCCGAAGACCGACAAGCGAAAAAGCGTGAGTTGGAAGAAATTGCAAATAACTTCCTTAACTTAGTGAATGCGCAAGATGAATCGGGCAACTACGTGTTTGCGGGGACAAAGCCGAAAAGCCAGCCATTTTATCGTGATAAAGATGGCAGCGTGCAATACGCTGGTGATGATTACCAACGCAAAATGAAAGTGTCCAGCATGCTGGATATGCCGATGAACGATCCTGGTAGCAAACTGTTCATGGAAATCCCAAACCCGTTTGGTGATTACCAGCCTAGTTACGATTTACAACGCGGCTCTGCCTTACTGCTAAGCAAAGCAACCAATGTGGATGCGAAGGACACCGCTTCTTATCGCGTGACGTTTGTCGATATGAATAACGGC
>NZ_JAWOWE010000577.1:0-550 GCF_033340275.1 Vibrio sp. 1402 | reverse complement strand
CTTTAGCTCTTTGTAAGCTGCCAACGGAGAAGGGCAAGGCAATGTGAATCTACGAGAAGGAACCACTTGGAAAATATCGCCTTTTACCACGAATTCTTTTAGATCACGGACGATTTGACAGAAATCTTGATCCGAAACGCTTGGTTGAGCTGTGATATTGGCCACTTGCGTTGCGTCTGGAAGACGCTTTGGCGATGTGCATTGAGCTCGGATATCTTCGATTCGACTTTCTAGCGCTGCTTTTTGCGAGCCGTCAACGAACAATGTTGCTTGCAGTTGGCAGGATTCTGTTTGGTGATCTACAACCAGCAATGTTTCCGCAACATAGAAGACGTAATCCGGACACTGGTTTGTTGCTACCGCGTCTCCTAATGGTTCGAAGTTCGCCACCAAGTCATACGCAAATAGGCCACCAAGGAAAATGGCATGTTTGTCTTGCGAAGAAAGATCAAAACTGTGCTGTACCAAACGAAGCGCATCAAAAGAAGAGGCTTCTCGTAGACGAGAATCTTCATCAATCGTATCGCATGGTTGGATGAATTCTAAAGTC
>NZ_JAWOWE010000576.1:0-551 GCF_033340275.1 Vibrio sp. 1402 | reverse complement strand
TGGAAATACGATAGCAAACTTGCTCATGTTGTTTTCCTTTAAGCAATGTAAAAAGAAATAAGATGCACGTGAGTGCACCTTAAATTTTGAATTCTCGCGAAACTTAGAATTTCACCAGAGCAGAGCCCCATGTGAAACCGCCACCGAATGCTTCAAGTAGCAACGTTTGTCCACGCTTAATACGGCCATCACGAACCGCTTCATCAAGCGCTGTCGGAACTGTCGCTGCCGACGTGTTACCGTGTCTGTCTAATGTGACAACAACTTGGTCTAGTGACATTGACAGTTTTTTCGCCGTCGCTGAAATAATACGGTAGTTCGCTTGGTGCGGCACTAGCCAGTCTAGCTCAGACTTGTGCATATCGTTTGCTTCAAGCGTATCTTTAACGAGTTTAGACAGTTGAGTTACCGCAACTTTGAATACTTCGTTCCCAGCCATATGAAGCCATTTATCAACATCTTTACCACGCTCTGGTACAGGTAGACTTAATAAATCACCAAATTGGCCATCCGCGTAGATATGCGTAGAGATAATGCCAGGCTCTTGGCTT
>NZ_JAWOWE010000575.1:0-551 GCF_033340275.1 Vibrio sp. 1402 | reverse complement strand
GCGACGTTTTGATTATTGATGATCACACCATCGACTTCGACACGTGCACCATTCAAGTTCAGTTCTTCAATGCCTTGGAATTGAGTTTGCGCATCGATAACCACTAATTTGTTATTTAGCAGTTGATCAGCATCATTCTCACAACGTTCGATTTCAAATGTTCTTGCATTCGCATCGTAATTTGACACATAACCTTCGCATTCAAATTCTTTGCCTTGCCATTGATGGTTGTCATCAAAATCTGGCGCTTCAAACTCAACGACGGTGGCAATGCGTTTGCCATTTCTCAAGACAGAAGAAACGTCGACTTCTTGGCCTTGTTTTAAACTCATTTTGCTACCGTCTTCGAATCGAGTTGCGTTATCAACAAAGAACGCACCGCGGTAGTTTAGTGAAAACTCGCTGTAATCGTTCGCAACCCAAGTGACGATGCCTTCCACATCGCTGTCGTTTTCTAGGTTGTCATAGCCTTCTATTTCGACGTCAGAGGCGACAAAAATATCCCCTTCCATTTTGCCTTCCGCTTCTACCCATTGACCTACTTTTAGTTG
>NZ_JAWOWE010000574.1:0-551 GCF_033340275.1 Vibrio sp. 1402 | reverse complement strand
CGGTTTGCGGAATTCCTTAGGGATGACACCATCAAACTCTATCGTGAGATAAGAGATACAGCGTCTCGCATCGACAACTTTATCTTCTACAATGGCTTGAGTCGGGCATGACGTAATACACGCTCGGCATTTTTCGCATTGGTCGACACTTGGAGTATCGACTGGTAAAGGTAGGTCAATCAGCAGTTCACCAAGGAAGAACCAAGAACCACACTCTTTATCTAAGATCAGTGAGTGTTTACCTGTCCAACCCAATCCGGCCTTTTGGGCTAAAGGGCGCTCAAGTATTGGCGCAGAGTCGACAAAAGGGCGATAACCAAACTGACCCACTTCTTCTTCTATGAGCTTACCCAACTTGTTGAGCTGCTTTCTGACCAGCTTATGGTAATCACGCCCTAGCGCATAGCGGCTAATATAAGCATGATTTTTATTCGCGAGATTTGAAGCGAATTGCGCTTCTGGCGGTAGGTAGTCCATCCGGACGCTGATAACGCGAACGGTTCCCGGTAATAACTCATTGGGTCTGGCGCGCATCATTCCGTGACGAGCCA
>NZ_JAWOWE010000573.1:0-552 GCF_033340275.1 Vibrio sp. 1402 | reverse complement strand
TAAAGGGATAAGTGAATTTGATCGCGATATTTGCACCTTTCCCCGCAAATACCAACATGTGGCCAAGTAAACCTTTTACGCGTTCAGAAAATTCGCTAGAGAGTTCTGAAATTTTGACGATTGAACGAGCAATCGCGTCATATATAGTAGCAATAGCAGAACCTACATTTTGCAGGGCAAAGACTGACGCCGCAGCCCCACCATCAACTAACAACGTAAGGAGCGCTGCCGAGATCTTATCTGCCCAATCCGCAGAAGGTGTGGCTTGAAGTCGATTCTCATAGTTTAAAACTACGCGTTTAAAAGTGGAGCTTGCCTTTTGAAAGCCAAGGCTATCCCAGGTTGCAGTCTGTGTATAAGAACTGTACTCCGCCATAAAATGTGCGCTAGGAAAAAGACCTTGAGCACGATTCAATATGTACTCCGAACCATCATAAGGCACATGATAAAAAGGCCATACTGGCGCTTTTGTTACGGGGTCCGCACCATTGACACAACGGAAGTGCGTCGATATTCGAGATGATGAGTTGATCGAAAAAGATTTCATTCCGA
>NZ_JAWOWE010000572.1:0-552 GCF_033340275.1 Vibrio sp. 1402 | reverse complement strand
CCGAGCTGTGGCGATCAAGAGGTGGAAATTACGCCTTGGCAAGAGCGTGCGTTTTCCCATCTCAAAGTGAAAGATTTGTATGACCGTATTTTCGGCATTATGGGCGCGGTGATGGCTCTGGTCGTGTTTGTCGCGTTGTTCAACACCATGACTATGTCTGTGACCGAGCGTACTCGTGAAATCGGCACCTTGTCCGCATTGGGCAGTTATCCCCGAGAAATCATCGCCGGATTTCTACGCGAAGCGGGTTTACTCGCGTTGATTGGCAGTTTAATCGGTGCCTTGTTTACCGCGCTGGTGACCATTTTTTTGATGGTGGTGGACGTACAAATGCCGCCACCGCCAGGACGCACAGAAGGCTATCCATTGACGATTTACTTTTCTTGGGAGCTGGTGGCTGCTGCAGGGTTATCAGTATTGCTGATTTGTTTGGTCGCGGCGTTTTTCTCGGCGCGTAAAGGCGTGAACAAGCCAATTACGGAGGCACTGATTTATGTTTAATTTCAAACCATTGCTAACCATCACACTATTGGCTGTCAGCAGCGTTGCGAG
>NZ_JAWOWE010000571.1:0-552 GCF_033340275.1 Vibrio sp. 1402 | reverse complement strand
GATGACTCTGAACCGCTGTTAGAGCAGGATGAGAAAGCAGAGCTTGAAGAGGATGTCTTCGCGAACCTAGATGACGAAGAACTAGACTTCAACTTAGAAGGCGATGACGGCGAAGATCCATTTGCCGGTATCGGCGATGATGGTGATTTAGACGTTGGATTTGACGAGTTTGATTCTTCAACGAGCGGCATTCAAGTCAATGGCGACGAGAAAGCGCTGGGCCTTGAAGAGATGGAACGTGCGCTTGATGAAGTGACGCCAGAACTTGAAGTGCTCGACGAAGACGAAACAGGCTTCGACTTGTCCGACGACGATAACGCTATTTCTGATGATGAATTTGCCAAACTTCTTGCTGATGATGAACCATCGGAAGACCTTTCAAGTGGCAGCGTTGATCAAGCGATGCTGGACGATTTATTCGCAGAACTTGGCGACGATGATTTAGATCTTGACGTTGAAGATATCAAGCCCGAGCCGCAAGTCTCAGACGAGGATTTCTCGGCAGGAGAGGCGTCGGATGACGATATTGATAAGCTATTAGCTCAATACGAT
>NZ_JAWOWE010000570.1:0-552 GCF_033340275.1 Vibrio sp. 1402 | reverse complement strand
CGAGCAAGGCGCGCTCATGGCGTTGTACTACGCAGATGAAGCGATTGTAACGACTAACCCTGAAGTATCTTCAGTACGCGACTCAGACCGCATTCTAGGCATCCTAGATTCTAAGTCTCTACGCGCTGAACAAGGGCTAGAGCCAGTGAAGCAACACCTTCTACTTACACGTTACAACCCTACGCGTGTAAACCAAGGTGAAATGCTGAGTGTGGAAGACGTAGAAGAAATCCTACACATCCCACTATTGGGCGTGATTCCTGAAAGCCAAGCGGTACTTAACGCATCAAACAAAGGTGTGCCGGTCACATTCGACGAAAACACCGATGCGGGCATGGCGTACTCTGACACTGTTGATCGCTTACTAGGCAATCAAGTTGAATTTCGTTTCCTTACTGAGGAGAAGAAAGGACTCTTTAAACGACTGTTCGGAGGCTAGACATGTCATTATTAGAATTTTTCCGCCCGCAGAAAAAAACATCTGCAAGTCTGGCGAAAGAGCGCTTACAAATCATCGTGGCTGAACGCCGCAGCCAAAATGACCCTGCGCCT
>NZ_JAWOWE010000569.1:0-554 GCF_033340275.1 Vibrio sp. 1402 | reverse complement strand
AAATCCGAACGAGCCTTATGATTATCCTGCTTGCAGCCTGCAATCACTGATCGACTCAATCGACGAAGCCCTTCTTCGCATACCATGTCAGTGAGAGGATTCGGCTCGCCGCATACATAAGCTTCCATCAGATGCGTAAATGCATCCATAGCGCCTCGTCCAGATGTGTATTGATCAGTCCCATAAGTCAATGTTGGGTCGACAATCGCAACGTCAGCCAACATGTCCGGACTTCTTAAACTTACTTTTACTTTGTCCTGCCCTGACTTCAGAACGGCATTTCTAGTCACTTCTGAGCCGGTACTCGCAGTTGTGGGAATCGCGATGAAGTGAATCGGTTTCGCTTTGAGAGGAACGTTTCTTCCAACTACTTCCACATAATCGTAGACATTACCCTGATTGGGAATGATTGCAGCCAATGCCTTGCCCATGTCGATGACGCTACCACCGCCGATCGCGATGACCATATCAGGTTGAAATTTTCGCCCGAGTACCGCCGTTTCTTCCACCATCGTAATGTTGGGCTCCCCATTGATGGCGACGTGCTGATAACG
>NZ_JAWOWE010000568.1:0-555 GCF_033340275.1 Vibrio sp. 1402 | reverse complement strand
AAATCAAATTTCAGATTTATGAATATCACCGCTATTTGCTCATTTTTTTATATAAACCAAGCAAAAATGATAAAAATTAAAGCGATATTAGTTAATATCCGGTAATCTAAATCCAATTCCATTTTGCTAGTAACATCGCAGAAATGACTGACGAGTTTAAGAAATCGACCGCTAACTTAAAAAAAGCGGTGCCACTAATGATCAAAAATCATGTAGCTGCCACCCCCGCAAACTACGCGCTTTGGTATACCTACGTAGACAAAACCATTCCAGAGCTCAATTTTGAGATGGACGAAGTGTTAGAACACTACGGTATTTGTCCACCAGCAGCGAACAAACAGCTTTACAACAACTACGTGGCCAGTAGAGCAGAAACCAGTTTAGAAGATCTCAAAACCAACGTAGAAGTACTATTACATGAAGTGTCGAGCTCCATGAGTGATACTTTGTCAGATACCTCTTCTTTCTCTGCGATGGTCGATAAGAGCTTCAACAAATTAGAAAAAGTTGAAGACAACAGCTTGAGCATCGAAGAAGTGATGGTGGTGATCCGCC
>NZ_JAWOWE010000567.1:0-555 GCF_033340275.1 Vibrio sp. 1402 | reverse complement strand
TGTTGGGATTCTGACCTCTGACAAAGCGGAAGCGTCTTTTCCTTCCAATACCAGCGTAATCCAACTACCACCGGCAATCGCCTTCATTAGTGAGGGTGCACCTTTACGGAATACAAATCGACGAGAAGGCTTGGTAACCGTAAGAGAAGATTCAACTTTTCTATAAAGCTCTTTATCCCACGGTGCATTTTGACTAATTAATGTCACACCTTGCCATTTATTCCCTTCGTTGCGTATATCGGAAATAAATAAAATTTGATTATTTGGTTCCGCACGGAAATAAAACTTCCCCATTGGAACCTTTGAATGCATCAGGTTGCACTCAAATTTATTTCCTTTGAAAGACCAATTAGAAATATCCATTGGAACTGTCAACACCTCACCAGACATGGCTGGATTAAAATTGACCAAACCCAAAGAAAAAAAGACGTTACAAATTATTATCAAACTACGAAAGGAAAGGTATATCTTACATTTCCATGACTTAAGCAGTTTAATTAAATATGCCACTGAAGCTCTATAACTGGCATAGCTAATCATGTTAATTACCTATTC
>NZ_JAWOWE010000566.1:0-555 GCF_033340275.1 Vibrio sp. 1402 | reverse complement strand
ATCGCCAGCGCCGCCTGCTTGCTCCGTCATGACACAAGTTAAGTTGTCTTGAATCAATAAGTTATTGGCAAAGTACTTAGACGAATCGTTGGTTACCGTAATTTCATATTCGATGTTTCCACCGGGCACATATTCTGATGCGGTGGTTGTTTTAGAAATGGCAATATCGGAGTCAGAAACGTTCAGCACTTTTTCTGCATTGACTGTATCTGTGACGTTTGCACTCTGAACTAATGAACCTGATTCATCTTTGACGGCAGCAGAAAAGCCTTGAAGCGTACCAATGGTGATTGGCGTCAGTGTAGTTTCAACTAGGTAAGTGATTGACTCACCGGGGTAGATCGACACCGTATCGTCAAAATCGACATCAGTTTGAACTCCACTAGCTTGATAGGCAGATAAGGAGTTAGAGCCAATGTTGTTGACCGTTACAGTCCACGTTGAGAATGGATTTCCGGTCACATCGGTGTTGTTAAAAGCAGACGAGAGATCGTTCGCCAAGCCATTGTTGGTAAGTAACGTGTTGATGTTCTGGGTAACGTGGTAACCATGTGC
>NZ_JAWOWE010000565.1:0-555 GCF_033340275.1 Vibrio sp. 1402 | reverse complement strand
TCCTATCGTTCAAAAACGGGGTTAAATTTGCGCTCCAAACCGAGTGTAGAGAGTACAAAGCTGGGGCAACTTGAAAAAGGCGAAGTGTTCAATGCGTTGGCGAGAGTTGAAGGAGAACCTTGGATTCTGGTTGAACAAAAAGGCGTTATTAAGGGCTACGTGCATCAAGATTACGTACGCAGCAACGTAGTGAATCGCGATATTTTGTCGACTCAACCGAATCCGTTGCTCGATGCTCAGCAAGCGACTCATTCTGTATCGAGTGCCCGACACGAGCTGCTGGGCAGCTTCACTTGTCGAGCGCTGAGCTATGAGTTAACCAAAGACGGTGATGTGACCACGGGGTCATTACGCGCATGCCGCAAAAAACGCAAAGTTTGGTATATCGATACGCCGTCAGCCTCACCAGCTAACCCTTCGTAATTCTTATTGCTTTTATTGATGTGTTTAACGGTATGGTTGGGCACATCAATGTGCGCTATTCCGTCCATTCTACTTTTGTCACTAATTGTCCAACTTCCCGTCATGTAGCTGTCACCTAAACCTCCTACTTTG
>NZ_JAWOWE010000564.1:0-556 GCF_033340275.1 Vibrio sp. 1402 | reverse complement strand
ATCGACTAAAGAAGCGGCATCAAGCGCGTCAAAGATTTCGTCTCTTATGTCAATATAAACTTCTTTTAGGTGATTCATTTCTTAAACCACGCGAACTTTTTCTGCACTTTGACTTTTTTACCAGTCAGCGAATTCACCATATTTGCAATAGCTGGGGTGAACTTAATTTTCGCCGTATTGTGAATGCCCTGTTGGATGATCAACTTTTCCAAATTGGCTTCATAAACGAAATCAATGGTGTCTTTCGCTTTAATTTTTTCTTTGGCGCCTTGGAGAGGCATCATGTAATCCTTCTGCGATCGAGTCATAGAAAAAATGATTCGATGCTCGGCCTTTCCTAATTTTTTCTTTATCGAGTGGTAAGCGCGTAACGATGCAACAGAAGGTTCACAAACAACAAAAATGCGGTTGTATCTTTCATTGATGTCTTCTGAAGTCAGTTCGTTTATCGCATTTAAAGGCAATGAATCTATGATGAAGTTGTACTGATCCACCAGCTCATTAGAAATTCTAAATAGAGAGTCTGCATGGTCGCTTATGCATGCAATGTTCTTTT
>NZ_JAWOWE010000563.1:0-557 GCF_033340275.1 Vibrio sp. 1402 | reverse complement strand
CCTTGGAATGGCATCAGCTCTGGCGACAAGTTCTCGATGATACCTGCTAGCGTACTAGCATCCGTCGTTAGCGGGCTCAAGCTGTAGGCGTCGCCTGCATAGGCGATCAATCCAGTCGCCCCCTCTTTCCACTTTGGCAACAAGTCCAACGCTTTGTAACGTGTTTGAGTAAGGCGATTGGGTTTGATGTCGCTGGCGTACATCGAGCGAGACATCTCTAGCACTAGCATGCGATTTTGGCTTAGTTCGAAGCTTGGGCGTGTATTTGATTCCCAGCTAGGCCCAGCGAGCGCTACGCAGGCAATCGCCCAAGCCAAGCCCCAAATCGTAAAATAGGGTTTGGACTGGGTGGTTTGCCCAAGCATTTTGGCGAGGTGCGGGGCAATCAGCGCGGATTTTTTCGCTCTAAATTTTTGATTAATCAGGAGTACGAAGGGGATTGCTATCAGTCCCAGTAACCAATATGGGTTAAGGAAAGTAAACTCAGCCATGTTTTCTCCTTAGCAGGAACAACAACATAGAAAGCACTAAAGCTGCACTCAATGGATATGGGAACC
>NZ_JAWOWE010000562.1:0-557 GCF_033340275.1 Vibrio sp. 1402 | reverse complement strand
CAAGTCGAAGTCCGTGGTGTGTCACTTGCGGTTCGAGAGAACATTGCCGCGCAGATCGAAGTGGAGAGCAAATAAATGCAGTATCAAATTCTGACCGTTGGCAATCCGAATAGCGGTAAAACAACGTTGTTCAATGGCCTGACAGGTGCAAAACAGCAAGTGGGAAACTGGGCGGGCGTGACTGTTGAGAAAAAAACGGGTCAATTTAAGCACGCGGGTGAAGAATTTTTACTGACGGACTTGCCGGGCATTTACTCTCTGGACAGCGGTAACGATAGTAACAGTATCGATGAATCCATCGCTTCTCGTGCGGTGTTGACGCACCCAGCTGATTTGATCATCAACGTGATTGATGCCACCAGCTTAGAGCGCAGTCTATATATGACGCTGCAACTTCGTGAGCTTGGGCGTCCGATGGTTGTTGTTCTCAACAAAATGGATGCGTTAAAGCGTGAACGTCAGATGATCAACATTGCTGAGTTAGAAAAGACGCTAGGTTGCCCAGTGATCAGTTTGTCTGCCACTAATAAAGCACAAGTTGCTGAGTTTAAAGAAAA
>NZ_JAWOWE010000561.1:0-557 GCF_033340275.1 Vibrio sp. 1402 | reverse complement strand
AACAAATCGATACGATTAATCGCTATAACGAAGAGCAGCGCCTAAAGTATTGTGTCAAAGAGATTGTCGCGAATCGTAAAGTTTGGATTCTTAAAGACGAGCACGGTTGTGTCATGTTAAACACAGAAGACGATGATTGTGTTCCTGTGTGGCCAAATGAAGAATTTGCCAAGCAGTGGGCAACGGGTGACTGGGAAGAGTGTGAACCAGAAGCGATCTCTCTTAACAAATGGCATAGCCGTTGGACTACTGGCCTAGAAGATGATGAGCTATCGGTTGTTGTATTCCCGAATCAAAACGAAGAAGGCGTGGTGTTGTTTCCTGACGAGTTTGATTTCGAACTGCGCAAACAAGCAAGCCGTCGTTAATTTGCCTTTACTCGCTTCACCCAATAGAAAAAGCCTGCATGAAAGCAGGCTTTTTGTTTTTCGTGAGCTGTCTGTTTAGTGGCTTGGCGCTTTGTAGAAATGGCTTTCTACCAAGCGCTGGGTAATCGCATGTTCTGGATTAGTAAGGACTTGGTTTGTCTCACCAAACTCAACCACTTCGCCTTCGTG
>NZ_JAWOWE010000560.1:0-557 GCF_033340275.1 Vibrio sp. 1402 | reverse complement strand
TTAATAAATTACTGCTGACTTGCTCGTTCTTATGAAGGCTGGTAGCAACCGAGGGTCACTCGATCATTCCCACCATAATCTTTTTCGGTGACAACTTGCTGATAACCAAAGCCACGCATGATCTCGCGAACCGCCTCGCCTTGGTCGTAACCGTGTTCGAAGGCAAGCCAACCGCCCTCTTCAAGATACTGACGAGCCAAATCGGAGATATGGCGAATATCCGCTAAGCCATTTTCATCAGCGACCAGCGCGGATTTTGGCTCAAAACGAACGTCACCTTGGGATAAATGCGGATCTTTCTCGTCAATATACGGCGGATTGGAAACAATTAAAGCAAACTTTGTTCCCTCTGCAATAGGCTCGAACCAGCTACCTTGGTCAAACGTCACATTTTTGATGTTTAGCTGCGCGGCATTGTACTCAGCAAGCTCTTTGGCCTCTTGTTTGAGGTCAACTCCCATTACCTGACGATTCGGTAGCTCAGACGCTAATGCCAACGCAATTGCTCCTGTCCCCGTGCCTAGATCTAGAATCGATCCGGTCTGCCCATAGGTTTT
>NZ_JAWOWE010000559.1:0-559 GCF_033340275.1 Vibrio sp. 1402 | reverse complement strand
TTTATCATGGGCTTCTATCTTCTTCGCTTTAATACTACCTGCGGCAAATTTCAATTCTGAGACAGCCAGCAAGTTCTTCGCGGCATCAGGAAGTAAGCCAAAGCGGTCGATCAGCTCAACTTTTAATTCGGATAGCTCATCGCTGTCGCTCACACTCGCAATTCGTTTGTACATCGACAGACGCGTATTGACGTCTGGAATGTAATCATCAGGCAGTAGCGCAGGGATTCTCAGTTCTACTTCTGTTTGTTCACGAAGCAGATCATCCAATGATGGCTCTTTACCTTCTTTCAACGCTTCGACTGCTTGTTCAAGCATTTCCATATACAGTGTAAAACCAACCGATTGAATTTGACCACTTTGTTCGTCACCAAGCAGTTCACCAGCGCCACGAATTTCCAAATCGTGCGTTGCCAGAGTAAAGCCCGCGCCTAAGTCTTCCAGTGAAGCAATGGCATCGAGACGTTTAATGGCATCTTTGGTCATGGCTTTTGGATGTGGCGTTAACAAATAAGCATAAGCTTGATGGTGAGAGCGACCAACACGGCCACGCAATTGA
>NZ_JAWOWE010000558.1:0-559 GCF_033340275.1 Vibrio sp. 1402 | reverse complement strand
ATTGCATCTCGTGGCGAAAAGATTTTGTTTAAGGTCAGTACTGGTCTTGTGCTGATTAAACTTTGTACCGTTGCATTACTTGGCGTCATGATGATCGAAAAATGGGATGTAGCGAATGTCGGTTCGATTCCAGAAACAGGCGCTGGTTTGAAAGATGCAATTGAGCTACTGCCGTTTACTCTAACGTCTATTCTCTTTATTCAAAGCTTGAGCCCAATGGTGATCTCATACCGCTCAAAAGAAAAATCGATTGAGGTTGCTCGCTTTAAAGCCATGCGCGCAATGAAAATTGCTTTCGGTATCTTGTTTGTGACGGTCTTCTTCTATGCGATTTCCTTTACGCTTGCGATGTCACATGAACAAGCGGTTAAAGCAGCAGAAGAGAACATCTCTGCTCTTGCGATGGTTGCGCAAGGTATGGACGGCACGACGCTAAAACTAATGAGTTTGATGCTGAATATTTTCTCAGTAATGACTGCGTTTTTTGGCGTGTACTTAGGTTTCCGCGATTCTTGCCAAGGTCTAGCGATGCTGGCTCTAAAAAAGGTCATGCCTGAAG
>NZ_JAWOWE010000557.1:0-559 GCF_033340275.1 Vibrio sp. 1402 | reverse complement strand
AGTTTGGCTTTGTCATTGCTGCAGAGGCGCGGTTTGTTGCCACTTGGCTACCAGCACCTTTAGCTTGGTAGCGTTCAGCTTTAAACGGCGCTGCGGCTACTTCGATTTCACGTAGTTCTTGAGGACCAGGTGCTTTTGTCATTGGTGCGCTAGCTCGTGGCTTAGCAACAACGTTGATAACTTCAGCTTTCATCTCTGGCGCTGCTACTGGAGTTTCAACGGCAACTTCTGTTGCTGCTTCTTCCACAGTTTCTGCAACGACTGGCTCTTGAACCGGAGCTTCTTCAACAACTGTGTCTGTTGTTACTTCCGCAATAGGTGCTTCAGCCACTTCAACGATCGGCTCAACAGGAGCTTGATCAACCGCTACTGGCTCTGCCTTTTCAGGCGCTACAGCTTCAACAATCGGTGATTCAGCTTTAGCTTCTACTGTTTCTTGAACTTTAGGTTCAACAACAGGTGCTTCAGCTACCGCAGGTTGCTCACGACGGATGATGACTTTACCCATTGCCATTTCAGGGCAAGCAAAACCACCTTGCATAGCAGGTACAGCTGCAAT
>NZ_JAWOWE010000556.1:0-560 GCF_033340275.1 Vibrio sp. 1402 | reverse complement strand
CAAAATGACCCCGCGCATAGCCGAGACAGCAAAAGCGCTGTGGTACATCTATTTAAGCCTGACAATCGCTTGTGCGGTTGCTTTTTGGCTCGCGGGCATGACGCCGTTTGATGCCATCAGCCACAGCTTCTCTACCATTGCGATTGGTGGCTTCTCAACTCACGATGCCAGCATGGGTTACTTCGACAGTTACGCGATTAACCTGATTACCGTGGTGTTCTTGCTGATCTCTGCTTGTAACTTCACTCTGCACTTTGCGGCATTTGCCTCTGGTGGGGTTCATCCTAAGTATTATTGGAAAGACCCAGAGTTCCGCGCATTCATCTTTATTCAGGTGTTACTGTTTTTGGTTTGCTTCTTACTACTATTGAAGCACCACTCTTACACATCACCTTATGATGCGTTTGACCAAGCATTGTTCCAAACTGTCTCCATCTCGACAACCGCAGGTTTCACCACAACCGGTTTTGCAGATTGGCCATTGTTTTTGCCAGTGCTGTTACTGTTCTCCTCTTTTATAGGAGGATGCGCAGGTTCGACTGGTGGTGGTATGAAAGTGA
>NZ_JAWOWE010000555.1:0-560 GCF_033340275.1 Vibrio sp. 1402 | reverse complement strand
ACAAAGGATCAGCGTTTTTGGCGTGGCCAAATTAAAGCGAAAGCCCAATCGAGAGTTGATGTATTCGAGCCTCTGCTCAAAGGTCGCCACTCGTTGACTGTCACTTAACTGAGCGCCAATTTCTAAAAACAGACGCATGGCAAAACGGTCAATCGATGTGCCCAATCTCAAATACGTTTTCACCAATTGGCAGGCGCACAAACTGTCCACCACACTTCTGTCCAACAAGCGTTGCAACAACGATAACTGGTCGTCATTCAGCACACCTTCACTCAACAGCTGTCGGTGATTCACGTGGACAACATTGAGATCCTGTGATGGCTGAGACGCACTCTCGTATCGTGCTCCTCTTTGCAAAACAGTGACTTTCCTTTGCGTCACAATGCTGTCAGGAAAAAGCGAACGGCGTCGCCAATGCTGCTTTTTCATTTGTGTTCTTCTCCGCATCCCTTTCGAACACTCCAGAATGAAAGGGATGTAATAAATTTGAATTATTCGTTCTTACGCTGAACATAATAGAATTTTATGTCCGCCGGTGACTTTCAAAATTAGTCAGAAAA
>NZ_JAWOWE010000554.1:0-560 GCF_033340275.1 Vibrio sp. 1402 | reverse complement strand
GTGTATTGCGTGGCGGTAATCACTGTCACGTTACGCGCATTTTTCACAAGCAGTGCGTCGATCAAGTTGTTGTTATTGCGAAACTCACGATGCATCTTTTTTAGAGCTTCTGGATCGTTACTCAATTTAAAGCGGAACGTCACCGGAATTTGACCAATATAGGTATCAGCGAAACGAACTTGAACCGAATCAAGACGTTGGTAAAAGTCTTCACCCTTGCTGTTACCAAAAGACACAGTGATCACTTGATCGTACTTAGTGATTTTGGATAGAAACGGCATCCGGAAATGAATACCAGGTTCAGTAAACACATCCAACTCACCAGTGATGTTGTTTTGATGCACATAACTATAGCCAGCATCTGTCATCAAAACCGAACTGTTGATCGTTAAGCCTACAGCCAATAAAGGCACACCAATCAATGCCGCTTTTATGCCACGATGAAGCAACTGACGTCGTTCTTCTACTTTTAAGCCTTGTCCTAAGCTTCTGCTTTCCATGTTTTTCTCCTTATTATTTCGGTTGTCATTGAGTTAAATCGATGAAAATCAAGCTGCTAT
>NZ_JAWOWE010000553.1:0-560 GCF_033340275.1 Vibrio sp. 1402 | reverse complement strand
TGCTTCTGATGGATAGCTGACAGGCTCTTCGCCGTTGCGCCTTTTCAAAAACGGGTGAACCATGTCGCCTTGAATCGGCCCTGGGCGTACGATCGCGATTTGAATAACTAAGTCGTAATAACAAGCTGGTTTTAAGCGAGGCAGCATGCTCATTTGCGCGCGAGATTCGATTTGAAAAACGCCAACGGTGTCTGCTTTTTGGAGCATGCGATATACATGAGGATCATCTTGTCGGCGAGTGATCTCAGCAATTGAAAGTGATCGCTGGTGGTGTTTCTCAATTAATTGAAAGCATTTACGGATAGCATTGAGCATCCCGAGCGCCAATACATCGACTTTCAGAAGCTCTAAGCTTTCGAGATCGTCCTTATCCCATTGAATGATAGTTCGATCTTCCATTACTGCATGTTCAACGGGCACCAATTCATATAATGGACCAGATGAAATCACGAAGCCGCCGACATGCTGAGAAAGATGACGAGGAAAACCAATAATCTCGTTCACCAGTTGGATAAACTGCTGACCTTTGAGCGATTCCGGTTGCAAACCAAGCTCAATAA
>NZ_JAWOWE010000552.1:0-560 GCF_033340275.1 Vibrio sp. 1402 | reverse complement strand
TTTCACCCCGACCGCCCGCCCGGAAGCGCTGGCCATCGGAAGAAGAGGTCGTTCCGTCGCCCCAGTGAGCGGCGAAGGTATGACGGTACTGGTGGTTGACCAGCTCGGCTAGGGCCGCCGAGTAGGTTTCGTCTCGGATGTGCCAGGCTTGCAGCCAGGATAGCTTGGCGTAGGTCAGGCCGGGGCTCGACTCGGCCATCTTGGTCAGCCCGAGGTTGATCGCATCGCCCAGGATCGCTGACAGCAGCAATGTCCGGTCTTTGGCCTCGGCACCGTCCTTCAGGTGGGTGAAGTGGCGGCTGAAGCCCGTCCAGTCGTCCACGTCCATCAGCAGTTCGGTGATCTTGATGCGCGGCAGTAACTGGCTGGTTTGGTCGATCAGCGCCTGCGCCCGATCCGGCACCGCCGCATCCAGCGGGGTGATTTTCAGCCCTGACTCGGTGAGGATGGCATCGGGCAGCTCGTTGTCCTTGGCCAGGCGGGTGACGGTGGCCAACTGCTCGTCCAGCAGCTGCAAACGCTCTTCCAGGTACTGGTCGCTGTTCGGGTTGATCGCAAGG
>NZ_JAWOWE010000551.1:0-561 GCF_033340275.1 Vibrio sp. 1402 | reverse complement strand
CTTTTTTTGAAGCTTGGAATGTGTCTTCGCTGCCACAAAGCAGACGTGCTTCTTGTAGGTTAGTGGCAACCGTTAGATCGTCACGACCGATTTGTGCACATTCATTGACAGTGCGAACCGCATGGCCCACTTCCAGTTTTAAGTCCCATAGTAAGGTAATAAATTCGCTGATTTTCGCTTCTAACGCAGTCGGCAGTTTGTTGTTAGAAAGAACGAGAATGTCTATGTCGGACAACGGATGCAGTTCACCGCGACCATATCCGCCAACGGCCACTAATGAGATGTTGTAAATGTCATTAAAACCGAAGTATTGCCATAAACGCGTCAGCAATAAGTCCATGTACTCTGCGCGAGCCAATACTAGACTGGTCACAGGGTGATGATTAAGAAACTCTTGTTTTTGGGTTGAGCTGAATTTTTCTAACTCTTGTTTTAGTTCGCCGATATTGATTTGTTCGTCGGAAAACGTAAGAGGGGACTGAAGTGGCATATTTGCTATCCGTGCAAGCTAAAAGTAAAGATCTACAAACCTTTCTAATTTAACAAATCTCGCGGAGATAA
>NZ_JAWOWE010000550.1:0-561 GCF_033340275.1 Vibrio sp. 1402 | reverse complement strand
CTTCTACCGCAGTTTCTAGGTTATGAATACGCGCGGCGTTAGCTCCACCACCGACATTAAAGATGTACATCACATCTAAGCCGGAGCCTTCTGGCAGTTTTAGAATGTCGGCTTCAATGTTTTGACGAATATCCTCAATGTAGATATCAATCTTGCCGCAATAATGAGGCTGCTTCACCGTCAAGTATTTTGGTGCGATCAGTTCGTCAGCTGACGAGCGTTTAAGTTGCTCTAAACTGCGTTTGAATAGCTTACAAGCCGCTTCGTTAGCAAAACGAATACGCTGATCTTCTCGCAGACAAATAATAGCTTCCGGTGCAGATTCTAGCTGTTCCAACAAACGACCTTGAGTTTCAAGAAGGCTTGCTTCGACGACAGCTCGCTGTCTAAGCTCTGACTCCAGCACTTTGTTTTCCATATGGCGCATTTCCGCTTTACTTGCTGTTAAATGCGCTTGGATACGTGCCGCCAACTCTTGTTTGTTGAATGGCTTCGATAAGTAGTCATTCGCGCCTGCTTCAAAGCCTCTCACACGGTCTTCTGTTTGGCTGAGAGCGGTGA
>NZ_JAWOWE010000549.1:0-561 GCF_033340275.1 Vibrio sp. 1402 | reverse complement strand
GGCCGTTATCTACTTTGAACTCGGGGAAAATGTTTCCTGGGAAAGGGGTGCCGTCAGAAGATACTGCCACGACAGTAAATCCATATCCTTGCTCAAGCATTTTGACTATTGGAGCCTGTATTTCGCACATTTCGCAGTTTGGCTGGTAGAAGAAAAATAGACCCATACGACTTGCTACAGTCCCAAGTAATGTCTGCCTTTCCTTCCCAGCCTTACTATCTACTTGCTGAGATGCGAACGTGGCATAAGGTCTTCTGGACACTTCATCAAGATAAGGATCACCTAAAATAGCCAGTTCATATGCATCTTGCGCTTGTTCTGAACGATCCATTGCGAATCGCTGCATGTAAGCAAAAGCTTTAGCGTTCTCAATGGTTGGGTTATCCCACCAAGCATCTTTGTATTTAGGTAAGTTCTCTCTAAACCACGCAGCAGAAAAATATTCAGGTCCTTCACTCTGGGCCATCTGTTCTTGCTCAGGAGGTGGTGGGGGAGGTTGCACTGCTACTGGCTTAGGTTTAGGTACTTCTTTTTCTTCTGGCTCGACTTCATAGAAAAACC
>NZ_JAWOWE010000548.1:0-561 GCF_033340275.1 Vibrio sp. 1402 | reverse complement strand
TATGTGGATAAAACTCAAGCCGACATCATCGCCTTTCAGGAGGTCGACTCCAAAGCCGCGGTTCAAAAAGCCGTAGGCGATGGCTACGCGATTTATCTCTCTGATCGAGCTCAATCAAACAATAAGCACCTTCAGTTTTCTGATACCAATCAGTACACCGGTTTTGCTGTGCGCAAAGACATTGAAGTGTCTGACCCAGCAGACTTCTCAATCACGCGTGGTAATAGCAAGTTGCGCTTTGCCAGTTACATCGTCGTTAACCCAAGCCAAAAGGACGAGCTTCACCTGCTCTCTGTGCATCTAAAAGCAGGATGCAGCGGAGCGTATAAAAACAGTCGTGATTGCCAGACACTGAGTCAACAAGGAGAAGCACTTGCGAAATGGATGAGCGAGAGAGAAAAGAAAAAAGAGCAGTATGCCGTAATGGGCGATTTCAATCACAACTTGTCGTATCAACGTGATTGGTTGTGGGCGATCATGACGCTCGGTAACGATGCACAATTGGTAACGCGAGATACCCAAGCCGATTGCAAGGTTCGCTCAAATAAGAACCCAAGCAAA
>NZ_JAWOWE010000547.1:0-562 GCF_033340275.1 Vibrio sp. 1402 | reverse complement strand
CGAATATGCCCCTCTAATCAAAGAGGGGCTTGAGAAATATTTTATGTTTTTACTCATTCAAGAAAGGCATCAAGAGCTTGAGTAGGCTGGCGCGTATTTGGATCCCATGCACCCAACGTATAACCTTGCCAACTATATGCCTGTGGCTCCCAATAGAAAATCCCAATGCCTTTATCTTGATTAACATTACGTACTTTTTGGATCATATCGGCAACGATAGTCTTTGCTTGAGGCTCATCCCAAGGCACGCCAATTTCAGTGATCATCACTTCCGTTCCGTAGCGTTCGACCATGTCATTGAGATTAGAGAGGCATTGATTGTTTGCTTCTTGCCAAGTAAGGCCAGTAGCATTCTTGGGATAGGACGATGCGCCAATAACATCCCACCAAGCACTGTTGGATTGTAAGCCATCAAGAATCCATCGGAAATTAGCATTGTCGTGACAGTTTGCTAAATGGACAATGACCTTGGCATCTGGGAATACTTCTTTGGCTGCGTTGCGTCCGCTATTAAACAACCATGCATAGTTACGCATGTTGCTTGAAGCCATTCCTTCATTCC
>NZ_JAWOWE010000546.1:0-563 GCF_033340275.1 Vibrio sp. 1402 | reverse complement strand
TCGCCTTTAAAAGTCTTTTTAACCATTACTTTGCCTCTGACGATTCCTGGGATCATCACGGGCACTATGCTGTCGTTTGCCCGCAGTCTGGGTGAGTTTGGCGCAACCATCAGTTTTGTGTCCAATATTCCCGGGGAGACACAAACCATTCCTCTCGCTATGTACAATTTTATTGAAACGCCGGGAGCGGAAATGGAAGCGGCACGCTTGTGTATCATTTCTATTGCACTCGCTTTATCGACGTTGATGATTTCTGAGTGGTTGAATCGTAAAGCAGCGAGTAGATTGGGTGCGAAGCGAGGACAATTAAAATTCAATTCAAACAAACGCTTGGCGAAACTAACTTTGATATCGATCTTTCGTTACCGCGTAACGAAATAAGTGCATTATTTGGACGTTCTGGAGCTGGTAAAACCACATTAATTAATGTGATTAGTGGGTTGGTGACGCCAAAACAGGGCAGAATTGCAATTGGCGATCACGTCTTGTTTGACAGTGAACAAGGGATCAATTTACCAACGCATAAACGTAAAATCGGGTATGTATTTCAGGACTCGCGTTTA
>NZ_JAWOWE010000545.1:0-563 GCF_033340275.1 Vibrio sp. 1402 | reverse complement strand
TAACACGATAGGTGAGTTTTCTAGTTGGCTACGAGACCAACCTGAAACAGACCATGTGGCGACATTGGCAGATGTTTATAAGCGTCTCAACAAGAACATGCATGGTGATGATGAGGCGTATTACTCGCTCCCTCAAGCGCGAGAGCTCGCAGCGCAATATCTACTGCTTTACGAAATGTCTTTGCCGTACGGCCTAGACCTCAATAATCAAATTAACGTCGATAAATCCTCGATCAAAATGGTGTTGACCGTGGCAAACCTCGGCAGTGTGGAACTGGTCGATTTAGAAAACAGAATCTATCAATGGTTTGCAGAGCATGCCCCTCATTATCAAGTGGTTGCATCAAGCCCGTCATTAATGTTCGCCCATATTGGAGAGACGAATATGGCGAGCATGCTGTCCACTTTACCGATCACGCTTGTTTTAATTTCTGCCTTGCTGATTTTTGCACTTCGCTCCGTGAGATTAGGGCTAATTAGTTTGATGCCCAATATTGCGCCAGCGGTCATTGGCTTTGGTTTGTGGGCACTGATATCGGGTGAAATCAACCTCGGCTTATCCG
>NZ_JAWOWE010000544.1:0-563 GCF_033340275.1 Vibrio sp. 1402 | reverse complement strand
GCAGAATACGGTCAACAGTTGGCGGCAAAAGGCAACACAGCGCAAATCGACCACCTCCCTATTGGTTCAGGGCCTTACCAGCTCAAAGAGTATCAAGTAAACGATTTGATTCGCTTGGAACGTCACCCGAACTACTGGAACTCGCCAGCGAAAATGGAACAAGTAGTGTTCGACATTTCACACCGTGGTACTGGCACGTTAGCTAAGTTGCTGCGCAATGAATGCGATGTTTTGTCTTCACCTATCTCTAGCCAGATCCCAATCATTCAAGAAGATGAAAACCTTGAGTTGACGGCAACACCAGCAAATAACGTTTCCTTTATTGCGATTAATACCGAGACTCCAGCACTTCGCGACCCAAGAGTCCGCCAAGCGTTGAACCTTGCGATCAATCGTCAAAATATCTTGGATTCGGTTTATTACGGTACAGGAACCCTAGCTTATACCTTGCTGCCGCCGAACTCTTGGGCGTATCAAAAAGACAGTGCGAAAATTCGTTATGACCGAAATTACGCTCTCGCTCTACTTCGTGAAGCGGGATACGAAGATGGTCTAAAACTGTC
>NZ_JAWOWE010000543.1:0-563 GCF_033340275.1 Vibrio sp. 1402 | reverse complement strand
CTGAACAAAACTGGCCACGCCCGGGAATAGACCAAGAATCACTAACATGCCCGAGATAAAGTAACCCACGTAACGGCTTGCGACGCCCGTTAGCATGATAATGCCGTTGTTTTGACTGAAGGTAGAGTTTGGAAAGCTGTTGAATACCGCAGCGATAGCCGAGTTAAGACCATCCGCTAATACCCCACCTTTGATGCGCTTCATGTAAATAGGGCCTTTAACCGGCTCGCCAGATACTTCAGACGTTGCGGTAATGTCGCCGATCGCTTCCAACGCCGTGATAAAGAAAATCAGCACGAGAGGGATAAACAGTGACCAGTCAAATGACAAGCCGTACTGCATCGGAATCGGTAGCGCAACGAGGTTGGTTTCCCCCAATTTTGAGGTGTCGACCATACCCATGAAGTACGCCATTACATAGCCAACCAGCATGGCAATCACGATCGAAGCCACGCGAATGTATGGGTTTTTAGAACGATTCAAAATCACAATTAACCCAAGTACGGTACCTGCGAGCGCCAGTTTGTCTAAGCTACCAAAAGTACCGTCGCCCATTGCAGCAT
>NZ_JAWOWE010000542.1:0-564 GCF_033340275.1 Vibrio sp. 1402 | reverse complement strand
CAAATATACTATTTAGGTGAGTTCATTAAGGCAGCTTACAAAAACCGACACGATACCTTTGCCAAAAAGTTACAACCTTTCCCATCCGAATTAAGCGTAAATATTGCCAATACCATTCAACAATTTTTGCGCTCGCCATACGCTCTAACTGAAGGTCGCGAACAGCAAGAAGCGCTCGCATCCATGTTGATTGTTGTTGATAGTATTCGTCAACTCGCCATCGCCGCACCCGATGTTTTCGCTATTCTTGATAGCTTTTCAGCGGATAAAAGCGACAGCTATTACTACCGTAAAGCCATAAACAATATCTTTGTCGCTATGGCTGGACACTCACAAACCAAAGCGTTTTACGATGTGATTGAATCTGACTCAAGTTATATCCATCGTTTGAGTGGTTTTATTACCAACAACGAATGGGCGATAGGCACGGATTCTGAACAACTACTTGGCAATGCCGCGCGAGAGCTCGCTAGGCTGGTAAAAACTGAAGATGCAGAGACCAGAAAAGTCGTTGTCGACACTTTAGATTCTTTGTTAAAGCGCTACCCGCTAGGCGGTAGGTCA
>NZ_JAWOWE010000541.1:0-564 GCF_033340275.1 Vibrio sp. 1402 | reverse complement strand
TGAAAAAGCGAAACTTTCTGGCGGCTTTTTTGCTTCTGAAAAAACATTGACGCTACCGGATGGCGTAAACCAAGTCGTTTTCCGCTACGCACCTTACTTCAACCAAGGTAATGACCGTCTAAGCGTAGAAAGTGACGCTATCGTGGCACGCTTCGATACTGCAAATGCAGAGTTGACGATTGAAGTTCCAAAATACCGCAACATGCGTGACGCGGAAGAAAACATCAAAGATCTCGATTGGAAACTGGTTGATGGTTCAGGCAAAGCAGTCGCAGTTGACCAAGACAAACTGATCAAACCGGGGATGCAAATCGGCCGTGATTACGTGCGTGAAATCGAAGATTACAACCGCGCTGGCGGTACAGCAGCTGTCGCTTTTGCTGGCGCAGCGACCATGCAACCAGTCACGCTTCCTGCAAAGATTCCTGAAGACATGAAACAAGCGCGTGCA
This sequence comes from Vibrio sp. 1402, assembly GCF_033340275.1. NCBI lineage: Bacteria > Pseudomonadati > Pseudomonadota > Gammaproteobacteria > Vibrionales > Vibrionaceae > Vibrio > Vibrio sp. 1402. Next base: position 113 of record NZ_JAWOWE010000541.1, on the reverse strand, counting down.
ACCGCAGTGAAAGCAGATTCTACGGCAGAAGAAATGCTGCACTTCTGGTACCAAAAAGCAGACGCAGAAACAAAAGCGCGCTTTAAAGCGTACATCAATCAGCAATAGTCGTT
>NZ_JAWOWE010000540.1:0-564 GCF_033340275.1 Vibrio sp. 1402 | reverse complement strand
TCTATCGTGCCGAAGTGGTTATCGACAGTGAGCAGAACGACGGTGAGTCTGCGGCTCGTGAACAAGGTATGAAAGATGTGATTGTTCGAGCGACTGGTTCTCAATCTTCTCTAAGCAACCCTGTTATCCAAAAGGCGCTGAGTTCTAGCTCTCGCTATATTTCTCAGCTTGGGAAAAGCCAAGTTGATGGTAAAGCAAGTCTTAAAATGTTGTTTAACAGTGGGCAAATTCAATCGCTTTTGACTCAAGCTCAGTTGCCTTCATGGTCACCGAATCGTGCCAACATTTTGGTTTGGCTGGTGGAAGAGCAAGATTACGACCGCGCAATTGCATGGGAACATTCTGATTCTGCCAACGTTGCTGCGTTGAAAAAAGCAACGGAAGCTCGTGGCCTTCCAATTACGATTCCTGTTGGGGATTTTGACGATGTTACGGGCGTAAACACGTCTGATCTTTGGGGCGGTTTCATTGAACCGATTAGCCAAGCCAGCCAGCGTTACCCAGCGGACGCGGTATTAATTATTCGTGCGCAAGGCGAGCAGATTCGTTGGACTTTGTATGACC
>NZ_JAWOWE010000539.1:0-565 GCF_033340275.1 Vibrio sp. 1402 | reverse complement strand
TCTGTCGATGCACTCCAATATAAGCCGCTGTACGGGCGACTAAAGCGAGGATCTGACAGTTGAGCTGCTAACGAAAGATGGCCTGTATGATCGACTTCCAATTGTGCGGCGATTTCATCCATAAAGATGCTCAGTTGGGAGCGCGTGTCGTCCACCATATAGTTATAAACTTGGGTAGGAATGGTGACACCCGCAGCAAGGATCATGGCGGTGAGCCACACAACCGCCGCCAACACCAATCGGCTTTTGATACTTAAGCGTTTTAAGGCATGCAGCGGCAGTTTGTTCTTATTCGGCATTCAGTTGATACCCTAAGCCACGCACGGTTTTGATGATTTTTGGAGCGATTTTCTTACGAATACGACCGATAAATACTTCAATTGTGTTGGAGTCACGATCAAAGTCTTGCTTGTAAATGTGCTCCACAAGCTCCGTGCGTGAAATGACTTTTTCAGGATTATGCATAAAGTAAGCGACTACTTTATATTCCAGCGCTGTTAGGCTCACTGCTTGGCCTTGCCACATCACTTTTGAGGTTCTGGTATCTAGGCTTAAATCGCCTATT
>NZ_JAWOWE010000538.1:0-565 GCF_033340275.1 Vibrio sp. 1402 | reverse complement strand
TCAAATTCAGGCGGTAAAGCATGAGCGGCAAGAAGGGTAGTTGTGATCTTGACGTTACGCTCTTGTTCTAAGGCTTTTGCAGCACGCAGCATTTTTAGTTCGTCTTTGAGCGTCAAGCCGTAGCCTGATTTTACTTCAACCGACGTAACCCCACTTGCCAACAAACCATCTAAACGAGGCAACGCGAGCTCAATTAATTGCTCTTCAGTAGCTGCTCGAGTGGCCTTTACGCTGGAAAGGATACCGCCACCTTGCTTCGCTATTTCCTGATAAGGCACGCCGTTTAAGCGCATCTCAAATTCATTCGCGCGATTCCCCCCGTAAATTAAGTGGGTGTGGCAATCAATGAGTCCCGGCGTCAGAAGTTGACCTTGTAGGTCGATAGTTTGCGAATAGTGTTGAGGAGACAGAAGCGCTTCTATTTGAGGGGTGTCTCTTCCAACTGGATGAGCACTGATAGCCGCGATTTTACCAGCTTGAATACCAACACGGGCTGGTGGCGTTGGTAAATAACCTGCTTCACCACGTTCCATGCTAACTAGTCGGGCATTCTCAATCAGCAAAT
>NZ_JAWOWE010000537.1:0-565 GCF_033340275.1 Vibrio sp. 1402 | reverse complement strand
TAAAATGCGCACTTTAACCCACACTTCTGCTGGTGCTCGTAACTGGGTTGAAGTAGAAACTCACAACTCGATTGAAACCGCCATTACCGAGCTCAAAGCCCAAGGCATGCAAGTATTGGTGACCAACTTATCGGACACCGCGGTCGATTTTCGTGAAATCGACTACACCAAACCGACTGCAATCATCCTGGGTAGTGAAAAAATTGGCGCGTCTGAACAAGCGAAAAAACTCGCAGATCAAGACATCATTATCCCAATGATCGGTATGGTGCAGTCTTTGAATGTCTCAGTCGCCAGCGCAGTTATTCTGTATGAAGCACAACGCCAACGTGAAGCGGCAGGCATGTATGATCGTGAAGAAAGCGCACTACCAAAAGAAACCATTCATCGCATCTTATTTGAACGTGGTCACCCAGTGCTTGCCAAAGTAGCGAAACGCAAGAAACTGGAATACCCGCCACTCGACGATGAAGGTCAAATCATCGCAGATGAGGCGTGGTGGCAAGAGATGCAAAAAGCTTAAGCTGAAACATAACGTCGAAAGCCCTCGCTTTCTACGCCACTT
>NZ_JAWOWE010000536.1:0-566 GCF_033340275.1 Vibrio sp. 1402 | reverse complement strand
AGAGTTTTAAAGTGAGCTCTGGTGTCTAAGCTTTATTTGGGTATAAAGGAATATCCCCTGTGGGTTGTAGATGCTGAAATCTGAGTCTCGCCATAAGATTCAGCCGAGGATAAAAACTATGTTTCGCCTAATGACACTGATGTCATCTCTTATTGTTATCTTTACCTCCTTTTCGTCCTACGCTGAGCCTCAACACTGGCGCGCTAAAAAAGGCGACACGGAATACATGATTATCGGCTCCGTACATGTCGGTGATAAAAGCATGTATCCACTTCCGAAAAACATCACTAAGTTTTTGGAACAAAGCTCGGGCTTAATTATTGAGGCCGATGTAAGAAGCTCTGAAGGTGTGGTGTACCCAGAGAGTTCGATTCTCTCTAAAGACGTACTCGACAAAACTCAACGCCAACTGTTAGTGAACATCGCCAAAGATCTAGGCATGGCGGAAGCGCAACTTCTCAATGTGCCACCTTGGACCGCAGCTCTGACCATCCAACTCGCGCTAGTCAATAAGCTTGGCTACGTATCAGACGAAGGTGTAGACATGCATCTAATTGGTTTAGCTG
>NZ_JAWOWE010000535.1:0-566 GCF_033340275.1 Vibrio sp. 1402 | reverse complement strand
CGAAGAAAGTTTGTGAAGCTCAAACAAGGCTGGGTACAAAAAGCCTGTACCCAGAGATCGAATGCCAAGCAACTGCATCGCTGCTTGATTCGAAAGTAGGATTTGTCCATGGCTGGCATCTAGCACCAGCACTGGATAAGGCGAATCAGTAATAAGCTGCTTAAGTGCGTTTTGGAAACGAAAGTAGATAAGTGCTATCGCAATCGCACTGACTATCGATAGCAGGACAATATATCCATAACTCTCCTGCCCATTCCAAAGCCAATTAAGTAACTGATCCATTTTTCCACCTATAAAGCAAACTGCTAAAAATATATCAGTTATTTATTGAGCAATCTGCTTTTAATTCCGGCTTCGTGTAGATAAAAGGCTTTCCTATTAAACTGCCTTGAGCGCCATCTTTATTTAATGCGCGACCAATTTCAGTCATGGCTAACCAACGGTTTTCACACCAAAGCGGGGACAACAACGTTGGACGACGAGCTGCGGAAGAGACACGATGAAACACAACATCAGCAGGCGTCATACGAATCATTTCACTGGCAATCGCAACATATTCTTCCAAT
>NZ_JAWOWE010000534.1:0-567 GCF_033340275.1 Vibrio sp. 1402 | reverse complement strand
AGTATCGTCGATGGCTGAGTAATCCTCTTGATGAGTGGGAAGCGTTGCACCAAGGAGGTCTGCATGGCGATAACCAGTGAGTTTCTACAAAGCAGTGTCGTGTTTCTGTCGGCGGCGGTGATTGCTGTTCCTTTGGCGCAGCGATTTGGCTTAGGTTCAGTGCTTGGCTATTTGTTGGCAGGAGTATTGATTGGCCCTTGGGGATTACGCCTGATTAGCGATGTCGATGCGATTCTGCATTTTGCCGAGCTCGGGGTGGTGTTGCTGCTGTTCTTAATTGGCTTGGAATTGAACCCGAAAAAATTATGGCAAATGCGAGGGCCGATTTTAGGTCTTGGCGGCGCGCAAGTTGTGGTGACGACGGCGGTTATTGGTAGCATTGTCAGTTTGTTTGGCTTGAGTATGCAGGTGAGTTTGGTCATCGGCATGGGGCTCGCCCTTTCCTCTACGGCTATTGCACTCAACGTGATTGAAGAGCAAGGCCTCAATGGCCCCGAAACGGGCCAGTCTGGTTTTGCTGTGCTGCTTTTTCAAGATATCGCCGTCATACCGCTGTTGGCTATGTTA
>NZ_JAWOWE010000533.1:0-567 GCF_033340275.1 Vibrio sp. 1402 | reverse complement strand
ATTTGTCGCTTCAGTCGGCTAATGGCTCAAACAGCCAAGCCGAGCGTACCGCGTTGCAAGAAGAAGTCACCGCGTTAAACGATGAGTTAAACCGCATTGCGGAAACCACATCTTTTGGTGGACGCAAACTGTTGAATGGCACATTCGGCAAATCGTCTTTTCAAATCGGTGCTGCTTCTGGTGAAGCCGTACAGATTGAGTTGAAATCGATGCGTACTGATGGGTTGGACATGGGGGGCTTTAGTTATGTTGCTCAAGGGCGTGCTGATTCTGATTGGCAGGTAAAAGAGAACGCCAATGATCTGACGATGTCTTTCACCAACCGTTCTGGCGAGACGGAAAAAATCCAAATCAATGCCAAAGCCGGTGATGATATTGAAGAACTCGCGACCTACATTAATGGCCAAACCGACAAAGTGACGGCTTCTGTTAATGAAAAAGGTCAGTTACAGATCTTTATGGCAGGAGAAGAAACCGCCGGAACGATTTCATTCTCAGGAGATCTTGCGAGTGAGCTTGGGATGTCGTTGAAAGGTTATGATGCGGTCAATAACCTGAACATCACAA
>NZ_JAWOWE010000532.1:0-567 GCF_033340275.1 Vibrio sp. 1402 | reverse complement strand
AACCAATCCCTCCGTTTCCACCGACGATCAAAATGTTCATCACAAATGCTCCAAATCCGCGATATAGCGTTCAGCCGTCTCAAGAATCGCTTGACGCTGCGAAGCTTCCATATTGTCCCAAGACCGGAAAATCATGCCGATGCGTGGATTGGTAGCGAGTCGCTTTTCATGCTTGTCCATAAATCGCCAATAAAGACTATTAAACGGACAAGAGCCTTCACCACTGCGCGCCTTGTTGTCATAGTGGCAACCTTTACAGTAATCGCTCATTTTGTTGATGTACGACCCGCTTGCGGCATAAGGCTTGGTGCCAACAATGCCACCATCGGCGAACAATGCCATACCGCGTGTATTGGGCATTTCTACCCACTCAATCGCATCGACATAAATGCCGAGATACCAAGCATCTACTTGGTCAGGATTCATCTCGGTGAGCAAACAAAAGTTGCCCGTCACCATCAAACGCTGAATGTGATGGGCGTAGGCATAATCGAGAGACTGGCCTATTGCATTGCGCATACAAGCCATCTTGGTTTTTCCTGTCCAAAAGTAGTCGGGTAAATCACG
>NZ_JAWOWE010000531.1:0-567 GCF_033340275.1 Vibrio sp. 1402 | reverse complement strand
ATATTGCTGCCGCATTCAGAGAAAAAGCCAAAGTAGTGACTTTCACGTCCCATAAACGGTTTGCTGACCAGCGCGATATTTTTCACGTTATCCAATTTGAGGTGACCATGCAGCTCACCTTCTCGCCCCATTAGATTGTAATAACCACGCGCAACTTTGCCTTTCGGAAAAGGCGCTTTCACTTCGAAAATGGAGCCGAAGGAGTGTACGATCGTCGTCACTGGGCCAAAACCAACTAGGCTTTCAAGGATTGTTTGCGCTTGTTCGCCCGGAGCAATCGCAACCATCTCTTGCGGCAGTGCAGCGACAACATCAAATTCTGTCACACCTAAACGCTCTGCCATTGCGGCAGGCAGAAGTTGAGGTTCTTGTTCCAATAGAACTTCTACCTGTTGCTTGATTGATTCCATTTTGTTTTCCATCTTTTCTTCAATTTGTCTTCATTAATTATTGGATACTTTTGGCACGCTTTCGTTCATCTCTGATGTCAGTACCTGAATACAGGCTTGCGCTAACGAAACGGCCCAAAAACTGCCCGCTAAAGTAAGCACTAAGCTTCGCTCTTGA
>NZ_JAWOWE010000530.1:0-568 GCF_033340275.1 Vibrio sp. 1402 | reverse complement strand
ATGTCCGACAGCACTTTTTCGATGACCAACTTATCGAGTAGCGGCATGGCATCAAGCATTTGGAAGTCACTGATGAACGTTGGAGGGCACAGTTTTCCCTCTTTGTCGATGTAACGAATCAGCGCTTCATAGGAGAACACTTTCTCTTCATGAGTCGATTGTAGCTTTTGATAAAACATCACCAGCTCCCCTTCTCGCAGAATTGAAGTCAAACGCTTCTGAGCTGATGATTTGTTGATACTGTATATGTTTGAATCTTTCACGCTATTAAGCAGAGACTTAAACAGCGATTGTTCAATACCATTCAGCGCATTATTCAGCCCGAACTGACTCGCGTGTTTGCCTGCATAAGCAAGATAAAAAGGTCGATAGATCAATACCCCTGCCGCGATCACTATCAGTTGAAGTATTGTGCCTTGAATATGATTTCCCATTGCGACATATCCACTGATTAACGGCGGCGTCATCCAATTCACGATCTTCTCGACCGGATCAATCATACCCGACGCAATGCTCGCATAAGTGATCACGAAGCTCACCAAAGGCACCAGTACAAATGGGATGATGA
>NZ_JAWOWE010000529.1:0-570 GCF_033340275.1 Vibrio sp. 1402 | reverse complement strand
CACCGCGTAAAGATGATCTGGCGCGCCTGAAATCAAGTAAGCCTGTTCAAAAGATTTCACAGCCTTATCGACACTGACCTTTTCTTGTAGCACACCATTCAAATACCAAAAATAACTATTGTTTTTCGCCATGTTAGCCGCTTTTTCGATTTCATTTGCGGCTTGCTCTTTGTCGTTTAAACGAACGAGCGTCAAAGATTTCGAATAATGCAGGGCGGCATTGTCTGGAAAGCGTTCAATCGCTTTATCTAGTGTATCAATCGCTTCTTGCTCACGTTGCTGCGCGCGGTAATTGTCGGCTAAGTTCAGCCAAACATCTGGGTTTTCCGGCATTTTGGATAACAATGCTTGATAGATATCGTCCGCTTGTTTCCAGTTTTCATGCCAGCGATACACATCGGCTAACAGCAATCGGGTGTTGTTATCCGTTCCGCTCTTTAAACTCGCTATAAGCTCGTCCACAGGCTTTTCTATCGCTGGTCTTTGCGCTTCTGTCAAAACAGAATAATCACGCACTAAGTTCAGTGCTGCCGCAATACGCACGGAAGAGGATTCGTCTTTAAGTAGTGG
>NZ_JAWOWE010000528.1:0-570 GCF_033340275.1 Vibrio sp. 1402 | reverse complement strand
ATGTTGGATAAAATTGGTGGAACGGGTCGCGGTGAACTGTATGGTTTGGGCGACACTATCAAAACAACCAAAGCAGAAAAAACACCAGAGACCAAATTGGAAGCGGGTGCAGTAAAAAGCAACGGTGAGTCAAACGTTTCTGGTGCGGGTCGTTATCAATTAGATGGGCCGAAAGCTCCTGCGATCAGTAATCAAGCACAAGTGGTTGCGAACCTGATGGGTGAGCTTGCACCAACGATTGATCTACTGATGAGCACTACCGCGAAAGTGCTGAACGGTGACGAAGTGATCAAATCACCTTCGGACGCGGTTTCTCAATCGCTGTCTTTGTTGACGCTGCTTTACCAAGTGTCGAAGCTAAGCCGTGAACAGCAAGTGCTTCAACGTGAAATTGCGGTTGAAGCCAACGTTGCGAGTTTGCAAAGCCAAGCGGCAGAGCTGAACAACTCTGCTAGCGCGATGATCGCGATGGCGGTTGTATCTGGTGTGTTAGCGGGTGCTACAGCAATTATCGGTGCGCTTGGTTCGTTCAAAGCGGGTAAAGAAATTAAGACCGAGATGGCAAGCAAC
>NZ_JAWOWE010000527.1:0-571 GCF_033340275.1 Vibrio sp. 1402 | reverse complement strand
CAGGCGAAATCGATCAGGTCATGTCGATTCCTGCCGCACAAAAAAGGAAACTAATAAGCAAACTGCCTCAAAATGTGGCTGATACAAGTGCTTCGCTAGGTTCGACTTTTTACTACCTAAATACGCAAGAAGGACCGACCAAAGATCGTCGAGTTCGCCAAGCCCTCTCCTACGCCATTGATCGCAATCTACTGACTGATTCGATTTTAAGAAATGGTGGCATTCCGATGTTCACGCTAGTACCACCGCAAACCGATGGGTTTCAATCGCACACACCGGAATATTCAAAGTGGGACCAAATCCAACGAATTGACGAAGCAAAGCGTTTGTTAGCAGAGGCAGGCTACAACCAAAGTAACCCACTTAAGTTGACGTTTACCGTCCCGACTTTCTCGATGGATGTAAAAATGGCGACAGCCATGGCGGGCATGTGGAAGAGCCGTTTAGGCGCACAAGTCACTATCAAGCAGTTGGAACCTAAAGTCTTCTATGCCTTGAAAGAACCCACAGAAATTACGCGCGGCGGTTGGACTGCCGACTACAACGAGGCATCAACTTGGTTAGATATCTT
>NZ_JAWOWE010000526.1:0-571 GCF_033340275.1 Vibrio sp. 1402 | reverse complement strand
ATTTCTCTTTGAAGGTTGCGATGAAAAAGGTTTTGATTACTGGTTTTGAACCGTTTGGTGGTGATGCAATAAATCCGGCGTTGGAGGCTGTGAAACGGCTAGAAGAAACAAGTATTGACGGTGGCATCATTGTTACTTGTCAGGTGCCTGTGACGCGTTTTGAGTCCATCAGTGCTGTGATTGATGCGATTGAAGCGTATCAACCAGATTGTGTTATTACCGTTGGTCAGGCCGCGGGTAGAGCGGCAATAACGCCCGAACGCGTTGCAATTAATGTGGATGACTTCCGAATTCCAGACAACGGTGGCAATCAGCCAATCGATGAACCCATCATCGAACAAGGCCCGGATGCGTATTTTTCGTCTTTGCCAATCAAGCATATTGCTCAAACGTTGCATGAGAGTGGCATCCCTTGTCAGGTTTCTAATAGCGCGGGGACGTTTGTGTGCAACCATCTGTTTTATGGAGTACAGCATTATCTGAGGGACAAATCGATTCGGCATGGATTTGTGCATATTCCGTTGTTGCCTGAGCAAGCGACGGATAGCAACCACCCGTCAATGAGCCTCGA
>NZ_JAWOWE010000525.1:0-571 GCF_033340275.1 Vibrio sp. 1402 | reverse complement strand
TTATTTGCGCTACTCGCGTGTCTTATCGTCATATCAGGTTATTTTTCTGGTTCAGAAACAGGGATGATGTCTTTGAACCGTTACCGCTTGAAGCACTTAGCGAAAAGTGGGCATAAGGGCGCCAAACGTGTCGAAAAGTTATTAGACCGACCAGATCGCTTGATCGGTCTTATTCTTATCGGCAACAACCTCGTGAACATTCTTGCTTCAGCAATTGCGACCATCATCGGCATGCGCCTATACGGCGATTTAGGTGTCGCGATCGCAACGGGTGCGCTAACTATGGTTGTCTTGGTGTTTGCCGAAGTCACACCAAAAACCGTTGCAGCGTTGTATCCAGAGCGTGTTTCCTACGCGAGCAGCATCTTGCTCACTATCCTAATGAAAGTGCTATCACCGCTCGTAATGCTGGTGAACTTTATTACTAATGGTTTCATTCGTTTGCTTGGCGTGAAAGCTGATCACACGGTAGAGGATCATCTAAGTTCGGAAGAGTTACGCACGGTCGTAAATGAAGCTGGCGGACTTATCCCTCGTCGACACCAAGACATGTTGGTGTCTATTCTCGATC
>NZ_JAWOWE010000524.1:0-571 GCF_033340275.1 Vibrio sp. 1402 | reverse complement strand
TTGCGATTAGCTTCATTGCCGCTTCATTCTGGATGGTTGCACCTGTTGCGGCCAATGATGAGTGGAGTTTTGAATGGGATTGGGCGGTAAGTTACGAAACTGCCAAGCTGCGAGATAGCGCGTTTATGGAGGCGCAAGGAAGCGCGCGTGACTCGCTCAATGCTCTACTTGATGTGCAAGTGAATTATCAAAACATCAGTGGCTTATTCACCTTGTACAGCCAAGGTTTGTATCTCAATCAGCAAGGTGAGCATGAATGGTGGGGCGAGGCGGATAATCAACTTCTTATCCGAGAACTGGCGTGGCAGGGCGAATGGCAAGTTGGTGATACCACTTTGGATGTTAGCGCGGGCAAGTTGCGCGTTGATTGGGGCGTAGGTTATGGCTATCGACCTTTAGATTTGTTCAAACCATATCGACAAAATCCGGTCGGCTTGGTGGCAGAGGAGGGAGCGGGTGTGTTTTCACTTTCGTATTACGACATGTCAGGTGTATGGACGGCGATTGCAACGGACTCGAGTTGGGGACAACAGGATCAAAGCGCGCTTGATCAAGCCGCGGAGCAGCGTGG
>NZ_JAWOWE010000523.1:0-571 GCF_033340275.1 Vibrio sp. 1402 | reverse complement strand
ACGCTTGACGCTCAGAGAGACATTATCAACACCGACGACCTGACCGGTTTCGTCGATGATCTCCTGGCGAGACTTACTCTGGTCCAGCAAAGCCAAAGCTTGTGATTGCTGCTGACCAAACACCACATCAAGATTTTCAATAGTAATAGCGTCCATGATTAAGCCTCCTTCTGGTTTGGCGCTTTGCATAAGCGATCAAGAATGATGGCAACAAGAACAATCGCTAAACCAGCTTCAAAACCTTGCGAAATATTTACCGTGTTCAGTGCGCGTACAACTGGCTTACCTAAACCATCTGCACCTACTAGTGCGGCAATGACCACCATCGAAAGAGATAGCATAATACATTGGGTAACCCCCGCCATGATGCTTGGTAGTGCCGCAGGTAACTCCACCTTAAACAGCAACTTCATACGGCTTGCGCCAAATGCTTTACCCGCTTCCAGCAGCTCTTCTGGCACTTTGATGATGCCCAAATACGTCAATCGGATTGGTGCTGCAATGGCAAAAATGATGGTTGAAATCAGTCCCGGTACAATGCCTAAACCAAACAGAACCAATGTCGGGATCA
>NZ_JAWOWE010000522.1:0-572 GCF_033340275.1 Vibrio sp. 1402 | reverse complement strand
GGGTGATGAGCTTTCTAACTTAGCGACCTCTTTAAATAAAATGCAGGCATCTCTAACGGGGTTGATCGGCTCTATTTCAGTCGTGTCTGAAGAAGTTAAGTCGGTCACGAGTGAGTTGTCTGTTGTTAGCCAAGACATTGTTTCTGGTGCGAGTAGCCAAGCCGATAAAGCGAACCTCATCGCAACGGCGGCAGAAGAGCTGAGTTTGACCATTTCACAAGTGGCGGAACAAGGTGCGTCTACGTTTGAAGAAGCTCGTAAATCAGAAGCCACAGCCGAACAAGGCCGTACCGTCATTGTTGAAATGGTAGAGAGCATTCAACAGGTATCGAAGCAAATGGCGGACATGTCGGTTCAGATGAATCACCTTGGTGCTCATGGCGAGAAAATTGGCGCAGTCATTAAAGTGATTGAAGACATCGCAGAGCAAACTAACTTGCTTGCGTTAAACGCGGCAATTGAAGCTGCGCGTGCGGGTGAGCAAGGGCGAGGCTTTGCCGTAGTTGCCGATGAAGTACGCGTACTGGCTTCCAAGACCACTCAGTCGACCACTGAAATTGAGGCCATGATCA
>NZ_JAWOWE010000521.1:0-572 GCF_033340275.1 Vibrio sp. 1402 | reverse complement strand
ATTGCTAGGAACAATGCAATCAAAGAAATCACGATAACGCCCACACGGCCAATCATCACCACTTCTTCTGAAGAAGCATCAGGTTTGATTACTTGCTTGTAGAAGTCTTCTGCTAGTGCAGATGAAGATACTAGAAGCTGTGAATCTGCTGTACTCATTACTGCCGCTAGGATTGCTGCTAGTAGGATACCAGCAACCACTGGGTGGAATACGGTGTTCACAAGCAACATAAAGATTTTCTCGCCATCTTCTAGTTGCGTACCTGGGTGGCCAGTCACCCATACCAGACCAACTAGACCCACTAGCATTGCACCTGCCATTGAAAGCGCAGTCCAACCCACAGCGATACGACGCGCTGTAGTTAGGTCTTTGTTTGAACGTGATGCTTTGAAACGCGCTAGGATGTGTGGCTGACCAAAGTAGCCAAGACCCCATGCCGCTAGCGAGATAATCGCGATAGCTGACAGCGGCTCACCTTTCACATCGTTCCACAACGTCAGTAGTTCTGGGTTGATGTTGTGCATGTCTGAAGACAGTTGGCCAAAACCACCGTCCATAACAGCAATCGGAAC
>NZ_JAWOWE010000520.1:0-572 GCF_033340275.1 Vibrio sp. 1402 | reverse complement strand
TATCTTCCGTCGCGTAAGCAATGTTGTTTGCTATGGTGTCATTGAAAAGATGTACGTTTTGCGAAACCAACGCAAACTGCTCACGCAAGTTCTTCAATTCGTAATCACGAATATCACGGCCATCTAGCGCAATCGAGCCACTGTCCACGTCATAAAAACGGTTGAACAAGTTCGCAATGGTACTTTTACCTGAACCTGAACGCCCCACTAGAGCGAGCGTTTTACCTCGAGGAATATCAAAACTAATGTGCTCTAGTGCCGGTTTTTCTGAACCTTCATACGTAAAGCTGACGTCTTTCACAGATACATCGCCCTTCGCGCGCTCAACCGTGTATTTACCTTCGTTTTTCTCTGGTTCTAAATCGATCAGAGCAAACAAAGTTTGGCTTGCTGCCATACCACGTTGGAACTGAGAAGTTACGTTTGTCAGTGCTTTAAGTGGGCGCATCAAACCAAACATCGCAGAAAAGACCACGGTAAAAGTACCCGGAGTCAGCTGCTCTTTGATTGAATCAATGCTTGCCAGATAAAGAACAGCAACAATCGCAAATGATGCAATCATTTGAATGATT
>NZ_JAWOWE010000519.1:0-572 GCF_033340275.1 Vibrio sp. 1402 | reverse complement strand
CAAGCACGCAATTTCTCTAGCGGAATACACCGTTTTGGCTCTTGGTTAGGTGGTGGTTTAGCGATGTTGGAACACAACGTGTTAAAAGGCAAAGCAAAGTGGAATGTACGTTGTGAACATCCCGATCATCAGTCTTTGATTCTGGCGGAAAACAGCGATGAGATCCTCTATCCGAAGCCTGATGGCGTGTTGAGTTTCGACCGTCTTTCTTCCGTCTATTTATCCAATATTTTCCATGAAGAAGACCAACCGTGTCATTTGCAGCTTGCCAGCCAGCGCATTCCTATCGAACAGAACTTGGCGCTCTATGCCGAGCCCGCTCAACGCTACTGTCCTGCTGGGGTGTATGAAATTGTAGAAGGTGCAGAGCAAGCCGAATTACAGATTAATGCGGCGAACTGTATTCACTGTAAAACCTGCGATATCAAAGACCCAAGTCAAAACATCACCTGGACGCCTCCTGAAGGCGGTGGTGGTCCCAACTACCCAAATATGTAGTGGTCTGAGAATAGTTTTTATTAACAACTTATTTACTTAAAGTTTGCGTCAGTTCAAATCTTTATCGGTGAACT
>NZ_JAWOWE010000518.1:0-572 GCF_033340275.1 Vibrio sp. 1402 | reverse complement strand
GAACGCGGCTATCCTAAACAACGTGAAATCAGCGGTAGCAAAAGACGTGGTTGAGGGTTTACGTGCTATTGACCAAGAGCTAGTGAAAACTGCAGTAGGCAGCACGCAATTCCAAGAGTGTTTCTTTGCGCACTGCCAAGTACCTGAAATTGCAGAATATGTGAAGTCGCTACTAGACTAAGCACTCATTTTATCGGGAAATAGGTTAAGGCCAGCCATTGTGCTGGCTTTTTTTGTTTTTCAGCCGGAGAGAATGCCATGCACGTTGCGCCGATTACTTCACTACAGACTTGGTTTCCTGAGCATCCCGTTTTGCCTTTGTGGTCTGAGCCTCAAATCCCCTCCCATCTGGTGCAAAGTTATCAAGAAAGAAATCCGAACGAGTTGTTACCAGATCGCGCAGTGTTTGAGATCACGCATCCCGAAATTGTCGTGTTTGAACCAGAGCAATCCAACGGGATTGGTATTTTATTGATGCCCGGTGGCGGTTATCAGCGAGTCTCGGTGGATAAAGAAGGGGCAGACAGCGCACGCGTGTTGAACCAAGCAGGTTTTACCGTGTTTGTGATGAC
>NZ_JAWOWE010000517.1:0-572 GCF_033340275.1 Vibrio sp. 1402 | reverse complement strand
GACATAGCACGTGATTACGAACGGATTGATGAGCTAGAGACCGCCCTATCTCTATTTGGCCAAACTCAGCTTACGCCAAGCCGAGAACGACGCGCACGTATCTATGACAAACTGAACCATGATGATTTATTTAGTGACATTGTCACAGAGATGCTTCACTCACCGATCGATGTGTCTGAGCTCGAAGTCGCACAAAAACTTGAGCAGCGGCTGAAACGAAAACAAGGTGAGAAAGTGCCAAGAGTGACAAAACCAACCTGTATGGAGTACCGAGTTGAACTGGATTTATCTCAACAGAGAGTCGAACTCGCCAGCAAAGCGCACTTTGAATCTTTAGGCTGGAGTGTGTTTTACGCCGAAAATGCACTGCTGAATGCATTACTTGGGCTCACTTTTTGGGATGCGATTTTCGCTCCCATTGAAGGGGCATTCATCAATGCCTATCAACACCGTCCTCTGGATTTGTACCATTCCGATTTTGTAGCAAAGCGCCAAGCACTGATTGATGAAGCTTTCGCACAGTTAAAATTGGGTAATACACAAGCGATTTTAGCGAAATACGATGAAAAGTT
>NZ_JAWOWE010000516.1:0-572 GCF_033340275.1 Vibrio sp. 1402 | reverse complement strand
GGTCCCCTTTTTTAATGAGGTTTATACATGAGTATTAAACAAAGCATTGCGGCACTGGTGATACTTTTGAGTGTTTCGTTTAGTGCTTTTTCTGCAAAGGACTATGACAAAACAAAACTTTATCGTGTTACTGGGCTTTCTGGTCAATATAGTTGGCCTTCCGAATACTGCGGTTTATCTGTTGGTCAAGTTACTAATATCACTCCTTGTCTTGGTGTTAGGTTTACATCTACTACTGATATGAAGGAGTACACGGTTAGTTCGGTCTGGGTTGATAATGGTTACCTTGTTGCGTCGTCGGGAGGTCGTTATTTCAATGCGGTTCATGTTAAGCCCTTTACTTCTTTCCCAGATGGTGAGACTTATAATCCTGAAACTCGACAGTGCGAGGCTTCTAAAAATCACTGTGAAAAGTTAATGGAAACAGAGCCAACTTTAGGTGTTTGGTGGAATGAGCAAGCTTATGGTCGTGACATGCTCGGTAACTTTTGGTGCGGTTCTGCCTCCAATTGTACTGCTCAACTCAATACCTTTGTTGGTTGCGATTCTGGAAACTGCTTTGCTGATGCGCA
>NZ_JAWOWE010000515.1:0-573 GCF_033340275.1 Vibrio sp. 1402 | reverse complement strand
CACCTGCAACTAGTGGCACAAATCTTACCATTTCTACCACGGTCGACAGATATTGTTCACCCTGACGTTCAATTTTTAATAGTTGTTGCTCATCGTCACCCACCGGAATGACCATCTTTCCGCCTTCTTTTAGCTGCGATAAAAGTGCTTGGGGAACACTCTCCGCGGCGGCAGTGACGATAATCGCATCGAAAGGACCTTTGCCTTCCCAACCAAGCCAACCATCACCATGTTTAGTCGATACATTATAAATCTCGAGTTGTTTCAGACGGCGCTTCGCATCCCAGTGCAAGGATTTGATGCGTTCAACGGAATAAACATGATCTACAATTTGCGCGAGGACAGCGGTTTGGTAACCTGAGCCGGTACCAATTTCTAATACATTGCTGTTCGACTTTAGATCCAACAGTGCTGTCATTTTCGCGACGATGTAAGGTTGAGAAATAGTTTGTCCCTGACCAATCGGTAGCGCATTGTTATCGTAGGCTTGGTGCATCATCGCTTGAGAAACAAAGCTCTCTCTCGGTAAACAATGCATTGCATCCAAAACGCGTTGATCTTTGATGCCACTGG
>NZ_JAWOWE010000514.1:0-573 GCF_033340275.1 Vibrio sp. 1402 | reverse complement strand
AAAACGTGGACAAACCGAGGCTTGAAGAATGTGCTGGTACGTTTATCCGCATTAACTGACCACGATTTTCGTGCCAAAGCAGATGAGATGGGCCCCTTTGAGTTAAAAGAGGTCGCACGCAAATTGAATCAGGTGATCGATTCAACACACGACTCTATCCAAACGGTTACACGTAATTGTGAGACGCTTTATCAAACCGCAGAAATCAGCCACGATGCAGCTGAGCAAACCAATGAAGGTCTAACGACGCAAAACGAAGCGTTAGCGAGCATGGTGACTACGATTACTCAGCTAGAGGCGTCCATACGTGAAATTGCGACAATAACGAATGCTTCGTCAGAAGATTCATTACTTGCTACACGACATACCGAAAAAGGTGTCCAAGTTGTCGAACAAAACCGCAAGCGGTTGGAATCGTTAGAAAGCTCTTTGGATATGAATGAACAATCAATGTTAGAACTAGACCAGCGTGTTAAGCAGATTCGTGAAATGGTCGATATGATCAGTGGTATCGCGGAAAGCACCAATTTACTTGCGCTGAATGCAGCCATCGAAGCTGCTCGTGCAGGTGAA
>NZ_JAWOWE010000513.1:0-573 GCF_033340275.1 Vibrio sp. 1402 | reverse complement strand
ACCCATAAATACTTGTGCTGGATAGGTGTTGAACCATAAGAATCCAAGACCCGCGCCCACAATCGCCGTACATACCACAACAAGCTCAGAGGCGTGCGGTAGATATGGGATGTGCAGATATTCAGAAAAGTTAACGTTACCTGTCGCCCAAGCGATAACGGCAAAACCTGCAGCAACCAGTACCGTCGGCATGATAGCCAAACCATCTAAACCATCAGTGAGGTTTACCGCATTACTGGTGCCAACAATCACGAAGTAAGTCAGAATGATGTACATCAGACCAAGCTGTGGCATCACGTCTTTAAAGAATGGCACGACAAGCTGCGTCGCTGCTGTGTCTTTACCATAAGCATATAGAGCAAATGCCACAACAAATGCGATCAAAGACTGCCAGAAATACTTCCAACGCGCGATCAAACCATCGGTGTTTTTACGCACCACTTTACGATAATCATCGACAAAGCCAACGGCGCCATAACCTAGCAATACCGTCAGTACCGCCCAAACATAAGGGTTGGATAAATCAGTCCACAATAGAATCGTGATCGAAATAGCCGCCAAAATCATGATACC
>NZ_JAWOWE010000512.1:0-574 GCF_033340275.1 Vibrio sp. 1402 | reverse complement strand
GCTCATCGGCGGCGTTGGAAGTGGTGATTGGCCAGACGTTCAAAGTGCTGTTCAATCTTGAGATCAGCCAAGCCGAAATTGCGTTAAACGGTCAGCAAGCTGAGAACGAATTCGTCGGTTGCAACTGCGGCATCATGGATCAAATGATTTCAGCGGAAGGGCGTGAAAATCATGCGATGCTATTAGATTGCCGTAGCCTTGAAACTGAAGCAGTCTCTATGCCAGAAGACATGGCTGTCGTGATCATCAACTCGAATAAAAAGCGTGGTCTGGTTGATAGTGAATACAACACGCGTCGTCAGCAATGTGAAGAGGCGGCACGTACTTTTGGAGTTAAGGCACTGCGAGATGTGACTATTGAGCAGTTCAACGAAAAAGTCTATGAGCTAAATGAAATAGTAGCAAAACGTGCGCGTCACGTGATCACTGAAAACAATCGCACAGTCGAAGCGGCAAAAGCGCTCCGTTCGCATAATATTAACCGCATGAGTGAACTTATGGCTCAGTCACATGCTTCGATGCGTGATGATTTCGATATTACAGTCAAAGAGATTGACACTCTGGTTGAAATGGT
>NZ_JAWOWE010000511.1:0-574 GCF_033340275.1 Vibrio sp. 1402 | reverse complement strand
ATGCGGGGTTGTGGTGATTAGGCTGATTGATAAATCTCAGCTTCCAATTCAGAAATCGCTTCTAAGTATTGCTCTTTACCACCAAAGCACTTTTTGACGATTTCAGCAGGGCGTCCCATCTCGTCAAAAGGCTTAACTTTGAGTACATGAATATTTTCAATCTCTTGAACGCCTTCGTCTGCGTACTTGTCTAATAAGTTGTTCAACACCTGCTGAGCCGTTTCACCGTACTTAGTGAAGTAGTTGCGCTTTTTGACGTTGTCAGCGCGTTCTTTTCTGGTGAGTGCTGGTTGGTCATACACGACATGACAAATCATGTCGAATGGGTCGAGATCTTTGCCGACTTCCAGCTCTAATGCTTCCCAGATGATGCCTTCTTCTGCCAGTTCATCGATGATTGCTCGCTTTTTATCGGCATCTTGCCAGCGCTTAACAAAGTCATCCATCGAGGTGAACTGTTTTGCCATCGTCTTGCGGGTATAGTCTTTGAATGATTCAGTTACGAGTTTACCGTCGGCATCGTAGTATTGAACACGCTCGGCAATGGCTTTCACCGTTACACCGTTGACATGGA
>NZ_JAWOWE010000510.1:0-574 GCF_033340275.1 Vibrio sp. 1402 | reverse complement strand
ACAGGTAGGTTTTCTTCTACCCGAAGTTCGCATTCGCGATAACCTAAGCCTAAAACCGAACCAATACACCATTTCTCTTAATGGCGAAGTGATTGAGCAGGGCTTCATCGAACCAGAGCGTTTAATGGCGATTGCCGTTGGCGACACCTACGGTGAAATCGATGGCATTCTAGGGAGCGATCCTGCTTACCAACTTCCTGCGGTTTGGATTGAACATCAAGACAAGGCGAAAGCGCTCAACATGGGTTACCAAGTCGTGGACGACGGTACCGTGATCGCAACGCACATCAGCAAAATCATGAAAACCAGCCTTGCAGAATTGTTTACACACGATGATGTAGAAGCGATGACGCAGCGATTAACCCAACAAGCGCCGAAATTGGCAGAAGCCTTAGCCGCTGCACTTAACCCAGCTCAACAGCTCAAAGTGTACCGCCAGCTATTGCTTGATCAGGTGCCACTAAAAGACATCCGAACCATTGCGAATACCATGCTGGAGTCTTCAGAAAACACCAAAGACCCGATTTTGTTAGCTGCTGATGTTCGCTGCGCACTAAAACGCACGCTAGTTAAC
>NZ_JAWOWE010000509.1:0-574 GCF_033340275.1 Vibrio sp. 1402 | reverse complement strand
CACGGTGCCCACTGCTATTTCGGTGGACATGTTTCAGTAAGCCAATTTTTTCATAGTATCGAAGCGTGTAAGACGACAACCCAACTGCGCTGGAAAACTCTTTCATATTCATTATTTTTACCGCAGATTATCCCTTCCTGTGACCACAAGTAATGTAACCACACTATGGATAACCTTTGCAAAGCAAGCAGTCTAGTTTCTTACCGATGTTGTTAAGACTATAAATAGTCGTCTACTTTTATTGATGTAAACCCTTTAGTAAGGCAACTGTAGAGATCGGCGATACGAACTAAGGGACGAGAATGACGTAGCAGTTCTTGGGCGTGTGCCGACAAAGGAACACATCATGAGTGAGAACGAGAAAAACAAACCGCAAGGGATCTATAAGTATTATGAAAACAATCCCAAATCTGCGGATGAGAAAGTCTTTGGACGAGTCAGCTACCCAGACAGGCGCGGTTTTCTAAAAGGCGCTGGTTTAGCGACCATGGCCGCCGCGCTTGGTGGATTTATCCCATTTCACCGTAATATGCCGGCTGGCATCATCCCCGCAGCTTTTGCAGAGGGTCTTGAT
>NZ_JAWOWE010000508.1:0-574 GCF_033340275.1 Vibrio sp. 1402 | reverse complement strand
GCATCTTTAGAGCAACTCGTTGGGCTTCCTCTCATTCATCGAGGGTTAAACGGCGTGGAGCTAACAGAGGAAGGAAAGCGCTATTTGCCCCAAATAACAGAAGCTCTGGAGCTCATTCAGCATGCAACCGCCAGCCTAATTCAGACCAATACTGATCAAGAGCTGTTGGTTGTCGATGTCACACCCTCATTTGCCAGTCTTTGGCTGGTGCCAAATATCGATGATTTCCACCAGCGCCATCCAAATATTCGCGTGAAAATTCTTACCGGAGATGGCGCAGTTAAAAACATTCATGGCGAAAGTGATCTGCATGTGCGGTGTTTGCCTCTTTCTACTCATTATGAATATAGCCAGCTCTTATGTGAGGAAACCTTGTTGCTGATTGGCAACACCAACCTACCAAAACTGTCAGACAGCCAAGCTATCAGCCATTACCCATTTATTCCGCAAACGACTCGCCCGCAGCTGTGGGAGCAATTCAAACAGGAGAACGATTTAGAGTGCCCAATCACCTATCACTCCGTCGGGTTTGAGCATTTTTATTTGGCGTGTGAAGCCGTGAGAATGGAGAAGG
>NZ_JAWOWE010000507.1:0-575 GCF_033340275.1 Vibrio sp. 1402 | reverse complement strand
TGTCAAAACGGCTGACTTGGCTTTTTACGTCGAAGTTAAGGTGATCACCCCACAACGGCGTGTAGTAGTTCAAATCTAATTGAGGAAGTAAACGATATGGACGGTTTTCTTCTTTCAAGAGGATTTGGAAATCTCGAACGGTTAAAGACGCATCCCAGAAATCTGAACGGTACTGCACATGTCCTTCTTGGACTAACTGGCCGTCTTCACGGTTACCGATGTCAGAGTCCAAATCTAGGAAGTAATCAATGTCACTGACTTGTGAGTAATCAGCTTTCACAATCCACTGTTTATTGATAATACCATCGTGCTTAACTTGGTAACCCCAGCGAGAATCATCTTGATATTTTTTATCGCTGTTGAGGTATTCGCCTTTCAGTTTACCTTCACCCCAGCCATCGGTTAGGTAACGGAAATCGGTGTCGAGTTTGGTGCCACGTTGCTGCATGTAGAGTGCAGTGAGTGTCATGTCGTATTGAGGCGCGATGTTCCAGTAAAATGGCACTTCCACTTCCATACCGTCACTAGAACCGTAAGAAAGAGAAGGGAATAGGAAACCGGTTTTACGCGTGTTG
>NZ_JAWOWE010000506.1:0-575 GCF_033340275.1 Vibrio sp. 1402 | reverse complement strand
GTTATCCCCCATAAACAGGATGGACGTTGGTAGCGCCACAAGCGGGAAGTAGAAAATGATCACCGAGCTGTCTTCGGTTTGGCTGAGCTTTCTTACAATGACATAAGCGATAGAGCTACCAAAAGCACCTAAAATAGCAATCATCACACTGAACATCGGAAGTGTTTGTGCAGATTCTACGCCGGTTTCTGGCCGAACCATGACGTAGACGCCGAGCAAACATAGCGCAATACAAATGAAGGTTGTGGGCTGAATTCGCTCTTTCAAAAAAATGACAGCGAGCAGCGCCGTAAATACCGGATGAATGTATTGGAAGATGGTTGCTTCTGCCAAAGGTAACGTGGTCACCGAATAGTAAACACACATCAGCGCGAAGGTGCCCACCGCACCACGCGCTAAGAGTAGTGGTTTGTTGTTGCCCCAAACAGAGATTCGTTTTCGTTTCACATCTAAATAACTGATCACTAAAGAAACGAGAGCTCTTGCTGCAACGATTTCAAAGACAGGGATACCATGAAGACTGACATGCTTTACCGTGGCCGACATTAGCGCGAACCCGAAAGCGGAGAGCACCA
>NZ_JAWOWE010000505.1:0-575 GCF_033340275.1 Vibrio sp. 1402 | reverse complement strand
ATTCTTCGATAGAGCCAATTTCTTGCCCTAAGTGAATTCGAGGAGCATCGACATGTGCTTGGCCTTGCGAGTGCATGACTAAGCGGTTTGCTGTTCTCGGTTTCAGTTCGTTAACGACAAAGCGAATCATGTCTGCTCTTGTTAGCTTTTTGAGCTCGGCTAGTACTTTTTCGCGTTGATTAAACTCGGTATCTTTGTTGCCTATTGCGACCCACAAGCGTTGCGCTCGTCCACGTAAAGTCGTGTCTGGGGTTGCGATTTGGTTCCAAAGGCCACGCTTACTGCTGTGCCATTGGTAGTCGTTGAGCTCCAAAAGCACCATGTAAAATGCATTTAAAAATTCATCGATAGAGGTGACCAATTCCGCAGGAGCTGCGTTTGGTGATTGCACATAAAGCACAATCCCCGGATGACGGTTCAGTGGCATGTTACCAGTGCCGACCATGTAGCCGAGTTGCTGCTTGGTGCGAATCTCATGAAAGAAGGTTGCCGACATGAGGTGATTGGCCAAAGAATAAAGAGCGATGCTGTGCGGCTCGATGTCTTCACACTGGTGGTAAATTACCACAGCAGAG
>NZ_JAWOWE010000504.1:0-575 GCF_033340275.1 Vibrio sp. 1402 | reverse complement strand
GCAGTTAGAGCAGAGCTTTGCTGATTTTTGTTCTGCGCCGAAAAATGACGTGGAACCAGTACAACAACAGTGGCACAGAACCATGCTGGCTTGGATGGCGCTTCAAGGACAGGAACGTGGCCCCGCGACCGCGCTGGAGCAAAGCTGGAACGTACAATTCTGGCCCGATAAAAAAAATACCACCGGGCGTAAAATGTCGGCGCTGACTAAAGCCGATAAAGTTTGGACAGTGGAAGAGATCTCGACACAAAGCGTGACTGTGCAAGGTTTGGGGGCGTTGGAATGGTTACTTTATGATGATGCATCCACGCTTAACACCAATAGCAATGTGTGTGAATCAGGTGTAGCGATTGCCGAAAACTTGCACGATAAAGCACAGATCATCGCTAACTCTTGGGCTGAAAACCCGTGGAAGTCTTTGCAAAAGACAGAGTGGGAATCGGAGTACATTTCGCTGCTTTCTAACCAGCTAGAATACAGCATGAAAAAGCTCAGCCGTCCGCTAGCCAAGATAGGGCATCCTCGTCCTTACTTCTCGGAATCTTGGCGCTCAGAAACCTCGCTCTCTAACTTAA
>NZ_JAWOWE010000503.1:0-576 GCF_033340275.1 Vibrio sp. 1402 | reverse complement strand
TCTTATAGCAGTTACCTGCAACTGTAATTCCGCGCACAGGTTGAACACGTTGACCATCACGGCACAAGAAACCACTCGCGCCAAATGAGAAATCACCACTGACAGCATCTGCACCAGAGTGAACCCCTTGCAGTTCCACTAATTCTAGGTATTCACCTGCTTTGACTTCTGACACACTGCTGTTGCCTGTCGCAATCACCTTGTGATTCGCTGACACGTCTAAGCTCGATTTTGCACCGCGAGCAGCACTTGCCGTCGACACTGCACCTAAATAACTCGCTGTTTGGCTATTGTGCAATAGCGTTCTCAGTTGGCCATTGGCGATCAACACATTGTCTTGAGTGGCAAAACCTTCACTATCAAACCCTGCGATAGCCATACCATTTGGCATGTATGCCGCATCGGTAAAGGTGAGAAGTTCACTTGCTACGCTTTGACCAAGCTTGTCACCCAGTGGCGTAATGCCTTTCATCGCACTCACACCAGAAAACGCACTGCCAAAGGCACCAAACAGGCTGCTTAGCGCATTGATGTGGAAGATGGCTGGAGAGTTACCTGTCGCAACTGGTACTCCAT
>NZ_JAWOWE010000502.1:0-576 GCF_033340275.1 Vibrio sp. 1402 | reverse complement strand
AGACGCAATCAAGTAAGCACGAAACGCATCGACAAACTCTAGCACGTCTTCACGTTTTGCCCCTTTCAAGTTAGGGCCAAGCAGTTTTAGTGCTGCGTAACGGTCGTTGACGTAAGGCATCAGCTCTTGCTCAACAATCACCTTTAATAGATTAGGATCTTGTTTGATTTTTGGCTGTTCTGCTTTTAGTCGGGCAAATGTCACTTCAGCCACTTGCTTCATCATTTGATATGGCTGAGTTTTATCCACTTCTGCCGCGCCAACCCCAAAAGCAGTAAGCACCATTGAAAATGAAAGTAATAGTCTAGCTAACATAGTTATTCCTTACTTGAACCGTCTGAACCACCAACGCTGTAAAGTACCTGACCAATTAAGTCTTCAAGCACTAACGCAGATTTAGTGTCTTCGATGGTATCTCCGTCTACCAGCATAGCTTCGTCATCAAAAACAAACCCTGGTACTAAACCAATGTACTGCTCACCGATCAACCCTGACGTCAGAATTTGTACGCTGGATGTTTCTGGAAATTGATTGTACTGGCTGTTAATTGACAAGCTAACCACTGGCAATAAGTTA
>NZ_JAWOWE010000501.1:0-577 GCF_033340275.1 Vibrio sp. 1402 | reverse complement strand
CTAGTGCGTCATCAGCAAATAGAGTTAGCTCAGCTTGTAGTGCACCACCGATGGTTTTCTCTGCACGCGCCGCTTCAAGAAGTTTGTTCACCGCCCCACGAACTTTCTGAATTTCAGTCCAGAATTCGTTGTTCAGCTCTTCACCTTCCGCTAGACCAAATAGACCATCGAACCACTCACCTGTGAACACGAATTTTTCGCGCTCGCCTGGCATCTCGTTCCAGATCTCATCTGCGGTGAATGACATGATTGGCGCCATCCAACGAACTAGTGCTTCTACGATGTAGTAAAGTGCAGTCTGACAGCTACGTTGAGCGTGGCCGCCCTGCTTCGCTGTGTACTGACGGTCTTTGATTACGTCTAGGTAGAATGAGCCCATCTCGATAGAACAGAACTGCATTAGACGCTGAGTTACGGCGTGGATGTTGTATTCATCGTACGCTTTGATGATCTCTTCTTGCGCAGCAAGTGCACGACCAACTGCCCAACGGTCTAGCGCCACCATTTCTTCAGCAGGAACGATGTCTGTTGCTGGGTTGAAGCCATTTAGGTTCGCTAGGAAGAAACGCGCTGTGTT
>NZ_JAWOWE010000500.1:0-578 GCF_033340275.1 Vibrio sp. 1402 | reverse complement strand
CGCGCTATGTCGGCATTGATCAGCAGAAGCAGTTCATCACAAAGGCCAGAAAGAGAGCCTTTAAAACGCCTGTTAATTTCATTTGTGGCGACTTTTCTAAGCTTGTTCTTCCTCAAAGTGATTATGTGTTTGCGTCAGGTTCATTAAACTACAAATCGAGCAATGCCAATCATACGATTGAAATGATTGAGAAGATGTATCGAGCGGCTCGAATAGGCTGTGTGTTTAACTTACTCGATGAAGAAAAGCTGCCGAGCATGAGAATGCTAGAATCGCATAACAAAGTGGGGGTGTTGCGCTATTGTCGATGGCTATGCCCAGATGCACAATTAATCGAGGGTTACTCCGACCACGACTTCACGATTGTCATGATCAAAAAAGCGGAGCCAGTTTCCTAACTCCGCTTCATAAACTTTTAAGCCTTATTGGTGTTTGTACTGTGAGATCTTACAGTCACCAGTTTGTCTATCAACCTTAAATGAGAACGCGGCTGAATGGTATTCCCTTCCATCACTCCAAATTGTTTCTCCGAAGATTTTACATAGGTCCAAATCGCTAATTGAACCGAACTCTTTTAC
>NZ_JAWOWE010000499.1:0-579 GCF_033340275.1 Vibrio sp. 1402 | reverse complement strand
GCCGATGCATCCCATTTTTCTATCCTGATTAAGGCTTAATCTTTTCAGTAGTGAGCACTAACTCCACCTCAACAATCGAGTTTCGTTCCCCTCTTCCGGCTTCGCTGGAATATTGAGTGACAACAACAAGCTAACGGCGGCCATACCCGCTCCGATGTAGAAAACGCTAGAAGGCGACACTAACCAAATCATCCCGAATGTAACGGGAATCACCACCGCTGCGATGTGGTTGATGGTAAACGCAACGCCAGCGGTCGATGCCATATCGGCCGGATCAGCAATCTTCTGGAAGTACGTTTTAATCGCCAAGGCGAGCGCAAAGAACAAGTGGTCGACAACATACAGCGCCGCAGCCCATTCCGCCGTTTGCACCAAACCATAGCCTACAAAGACGAAAATCAAACCGACGTATTCAAACGTTAATGCCTTACGCTCACCGACAACACCGATAAAACGGCCAATGCGCTTGGCAAATAAAAAGTTAAACAGGTAGTTGATCAAAAACAGTAAGGTAATGTCTGCTGCAGAATAGCCAAAATTCTCTACCATCAGGAAGCCCGCAAATACAGTGAAAATCTG
>NZ_JAWOWE010000498.1:0-579 GCF_033340275.1 Vibrio sp. 1402 | reverse complement strand
AAAGTTTAGAAGGGTTGTTGTCACCGTTAAAAGAGCAGTTAGAAGGTTTCAAAAAGCAAGTCAACGACAGCTTTAGCCAAGAAGCTAAAGAGCGTCATACGTTGGTGCATGAGCTGAAAAATCTGCAACGCCTCAATGAACAAATGACTCGAGAAGCCGTGAACCTGACCCAAGCGCTCAAAGGCGATAACAAACAGCAAGGTAACTGGGGTGAAGTGGTGTTGGCGCGCGTTTTAGCCGAATCGGGGCTGCGCGAAGGGCACGAGTACGAAACGCAAGTGAACCTACAGAGCGAAGCGGGTAAGCGTTACCAACCGGATGTGATTGTGCATTTGCCACAAAACAAGCAAGTGGTGGTCGATTCGAAAATGGCATTGGTGGCGTACGAGCGCTACTTTAATGCCGAAACGGATGCTGAACGCGACCGCGCGTTAAGTGCTCACCTCACCGCACTGCGTGCGCACATCAAAGGTTTGAGCATGAAGGATTACCACAAGCTCAAAGGCATCCAAAGTCTCGATTATGTGCTGATGTTTATTCCGGTAGAGCCGGCGTTCCAAGTGGCGATTCAAGCCGACC
>NZ_JAWOWE010000497.1:0-579 GCF_033340275.1 Vibrio sp. 1402 | reverse complement strand
AAACCATATAAAAGGAACCGAAGGCGAGCTAAAGGGGGAAATTCGTCTCTTTTGTTCGGTGACCGCCAGCTACAGCCATTTACCAGAGTTAATTTCCGATTTTCGTCTTCAGCATCCTTTTATTGAATTTAAGCTATCAACCGGTGACCCAGCTCAAGCAATCGACAAAATACTAGCAGATGAAGCCGATATTGCCATCTCAGCCAAATCGGAGCAGATGCCAAACAAAATCGCGTTTGAAACGATCAGTGAAATCCCTCTGTCTGTCATCGCTCCTGTCGGTGTCAGTTCATTTGCTGAGGAATTGCAAAAGGAGCAGCCAGATTGGTCAATCATTCCATTCATTCTTCCGGAAGCAGGCACAGCAAGGGACAGGGCTAATACTTGGCTCAAAAAAATGAAAATAAAGCCGAATATCTACGCGCAAACCTCAGGACATGAGGCCATCGTAAGCATGGTTGCATTGGGATGTGGGGTGGGTATCGCACCGGATGTCGTAATCAACAACAGTCCAGTAAGGGAAAAGATTAATCGCTTAAAAGTATTACCAATTAAGCCATTTGAACTTGGCGTCTGTTG
>NZ_JAWOWE010000496.1:0-580 GCF_033340275.1 Vibrio sp. 1402 | reverse complement strand
CGATGAGCGCAGTTACGATTCCGACAGGTAATTCGGCTGGTGCCAATAACACTCGTGCGATCATGTCTGCACAGGTCAACAATAAAGCTCCCAACAACGCTGAAATAGGTAACAGTGTGCGATGATCTGGGCCTGCTAGCATGCGTCCGAGATGTGGGATAACCAAACCGATAAAGCCGATTGCCCCGCAGATACTTACTGTGACACCAACGCCTACGGCGGAAAGCAGAATGAGCTGACGTTTCAATTTTTGTACCGGAACGCCCAAGTGGCGAGCTTCTGATTCACCAAGTAATAATGCGTTTAAAGACATGGCTTTTTTGTGAAACCAGAAAAGTAACACCACGAGAGTCACAGAAGCTAAGCCAATGCCTGCCCAGTTTGCGCCCGCAAGCGAACCCATCGACCACAACGTTAAATCGCGCAGCATTTGGTCATCCGCAGAAAAGTTGAGAAAGCCGATCGCGGCACCTGAAAGTGCACTGATCGCCACGCCAGCGAGCAGCATGATCGTGACGGACGTACCAAACTTATTCGTACCGAGCCAGTACACCAGCACCGTTGTCAGAGCACCGCCCAG
>NZ_JAWOWE010000495.1:0-581 GCF_033340275.1 Vibrio sp. 1402 | reverse complement strand
AGCCTTACGACCTCAACAAATTGAAAACCGTTTTGGTGCCATTCATTGGCAAGAAAGAAAAGACCCGATTACCGGATTGGATTAAGCGTTTTAAAACGCAAGACGCAAAAGAAATTGCGCGTGTGTTTAGCCAATCTATGGCAACGGATATTGAAAACCTACAAGCTGCCTCTACTGAGCGAGATAAAAAACGGGTTATCCACGGCATCAAAGGTGCAGTTGGGGCAATTGGAATCAGCATGCTGACTGAGCTTTGCATTGAGGCAGAGCGAGTCACCGCGGCGGAGTTTGACAGGCGAGCCGCGGAGTTAATTTTAAGAATCGAGCAGGAGATCGACAATATAGACTATTGGGCAGAGATGAATGAATACACAGCTTAATGTGATGGTGATTGATGACCATCCACTACAAACCACAATACTTACGCAGATATTGAATCGCTATTGCGCGCAAGTAACGTCCTTCAACGGTGTCGATGATGCGATTCAATGTGCGCAACGTCAGCATTTTGATGTGATTTTTTGCGATATCCAGATGCCAGGAAAAGACGGCATCGACATGATGGAAATGCTCGATCAGAT
>NZ_JAWOWE010000494.1:0-581 GCF_033340275.1 Vibrio sp. 1402 | reverse complement strand
AACGTGCTCTGTTCATGGCATCGAGTTCGAGTTTGACCGCTTGAACATCTTCGGGATTTAGTCGGTCACGATGGGTACTCAAGTACTCGTTTACTGAGCGTTCGATTTTCGCTTCGTCGCCTTCGTTAATGATGCGTTTCAACGCTTCAACGCAAAGTGGTTTTTCTGATGCTGACAGTGGTTCTGTGGAAGCAACAGGACGCTTTTTCCAAATTACGAATGCAATTGCGGAAGTAAGAATCCACAAGCCTGCAAAAACAAAAGTGAGTGTGTGCCAGAGTTTATCGCCGCCATTTTGTTGGGCAGGAGCTGCATTTGAAACGGTTGGTATAGGAAGCGCGTTTTCAGGTAAGGTAATCAAGCCGGCATCGCTTTGTTCCACATTCAGTTTCAGCTCAGACAAGTTTGCCTGCTTTGCTTCATCGCTTTTACTGTCCCACCAATTCAGTGCGTAGCCTGGCAGCGTGAATTCGCCAGCTTCTGTTGGGATCAGCACTTGCTTTACCGTCATGATTACCGTGCCATCTCTTGCTGTGTCGAATTGAGGCTGTTCAGGGTAAACGCGGAAGGAGTTTGGGTAA
>NZ_JAWOWE010000493.1:0-581 GCF_033340275.1 Vibrio sp. 1402 | reverse complement strand
GAGATCGTTTGGATGAAAACCGTCTGGAGTCCAGCCCACAGTCCAATTGCTCGTGCCAATTTCACCTTTCGGCATTGTAAGCACAGCAGGAAGTTGAACGTCTTCAAGGCCGCTCATCAACTCTGCAATTTTAGGGTTTACTGTGTAAGAGATCGTGCGGTATTGCTCTAGCATCTCGCCATCACGATCGACAAGATCGGCGCGAAGTGGCAATTTGCTCTTTTCGTCAATCCAAAGGACATAGGAATAACGTAGTCCGTCTTTCGGCACAATGCGTAATACCTGAGTTGGAACACCGGCTTCACGCGCACGCCCTACTTGAACGTAGTCGTAATACAGGTTTAGCTCGTCGATATTGGTGTTGAGCATCGGTATCGTTGGTGCAACCATTTTGCCTGATTCGATAGTGAACGGTTCCACGCCAGTTTCGATATAACTCACTTCTGTTCCGCGACGAATCACCTCGCGAACAGGCCCACTTAAATAAACAAGATGAGCGTACTGATCTTCGCCGTGTGTCGCGTGACGATACAGCAAAGGCTCAATGCTGTTCTTTTTGATAAGGATGTAAGAAAGTTCGT
>NZ_JAWOWE010000492.1:0-582 GCF_033340275.1 Vibrio sp. 1402 | reverse complement strand
GATCCAAAGCGTCTGGACGAATACGTGACTTCATCACAAACTCAATCCAACCGCCCGGCGCAATGGATAGAACTGGAATATCGATATCCGCATTTGCACCACCAACAAAGCCGCCGATATCCGTCGTTGCTTCACCAGAAGTGTTCACGCTCACTTCCCATCCGTGCGCAGCAAACGCAGGTAAACTCTGTGCATCTGATTCTCCAGCCGCATTTTGTGCCACTCGGACTTTGATGCTAGAGAATAACTCTTGCAGTGATTTGTTGTACTCCAGTCCTTTACCATTGTTTTGGAGGCGCAGACGGTACACGATATTTTCACCACTAGACGTGTGATTGTACGTCAGCTTTTCGCTCGATAAAGACGAATCCGTGTACGCTTTATGGGATTTGCTTACCTCAGAAGGCAGCATGTTGGCTGGCTCAGCGACTAGGTTATGACTGTTATCAATAACCGCCACGTTTAAGATTTGGCCAACCGCTTTCTCGCTGATCTTTGCTTTCACCGTATATTTGATGAAAGTGCCGCCAACAGCGAAACTATTTGCTGCAAGGTTAAACTGGGTGTCAATATCGCGGTTAT
>NZ_JAWOWE010000491.1:0-582 GCF_033340275.1 Vibrio sp. 1402 | reverse complement strand
AAGCTTCGTGTTAGCTGGTCTTTTAACGTCGGAAGAGCAGGAGTCATTGGCAAAAATTCCTTATCTAGGCGACATCCCAATTCTTGGTGCGTTATTCAGTAAGACCAATACCGAAAGAAGAAAGACGGAGTTGATCATCGTCGCAACAGTTAATCTTGTTGACCCTGTCAAAGAAACCGACATCAAGCTGCCGAAGTTCGAGCGAACGAGTGACCTTGAGCGCTTGCTGAAGCTCGATCTTTCGAAAGTTGATGACGAAGAATTGGAAAATACGATAAAGGCGGGAGGCTTTAACTAATGAAGGCAAACCTATTATTGGTCGTTTCCGTTTTACTGACCGGTTGCTCGGTATCGGTAACCCCAAATAAAACGACGGTAGACACCATTGTGGAAACCTTTGAGTTTCGAGTCACCAACAAAGACGTGGCAATGGATAAGTCGGTTAACTTTGTTAATCAAATCAATAGCCAATACCCAAAGTCTACGTTTGCAATCAACTACGACACCGAAGAGAGTCAATTTGTTGATGGTTTTGTAAAAGAAATCAAAGCCAAAGGTGTAAATAAACTGCGATACACACTG
>NZ_JAWOWE010000490.1:0-582 GCF_033340275.1 Vibrio sp. 1402 | reverse complement strand
TGACCATCGCCCCCTGTTCCTACGATGTCTGCAAAGTCGTAATCAGGACGAGGGAACGGGTTCGCATTCGCCAGTAGGGCTTTTGCTGCACCGGCAATTTCATCAGGCGTTTCGCCTTTGATCTTTAATGCTGTTAATGCCGATGCCATTAAAATTGGATCAAGCTCGCCGCGAATAATAATGTCGAATAGCTGTTGGCTTTCTTCTTGAGTCAGTGATTGCTGTTCGTACAGTTTGTTGATGATTGCTTCCATAGTTTCTCTCCCCATTTCCTTATGCGTTATTTTTCTCAAGCGCCCATTCAATAGCGTTGCCCAACAAGGTTGCGCCGTAAGTCGTCATTATTGACTCTGGGTGGAACTGAAATCCGCAAACTTTATCTTGTTCGTGCACAACAGACATGACCAAATTGTCTACTTCGGCAGTGATGGTCAGGCTGTCTGGTACCTTTGTCGCCACTAAAGAATGGTAACGCGCAATTGCAAGTGGCGATGGCAGATTTTGATAAATTGCGTGGTCTTGGTGCTCCATCATCGACACTTTGCCGTGGATGATTTCACCAGCGCCAGCGACAGTACCGCC
>NZ_JAWOWE010000489.1:0-582 GCF_033340275.1 Vibrio sp. 1402 | reverse complement strand
AACGTCAAACCATCATCATGGTAAATTTCTTCCGTTTTCTTCCAATAAGAAATCATTCGAACACGCCATCAATTAATTTGCACGAGCTTGTTTGACGATGCATAAGCACTGATCATATGAATGGTGCTCGCCCTGTCTTCACGATTGTATGAGCCTCGAAGTGTTTTGCCATCAATCGCAATCACTTGACCTTCGGTAAGGGTGTGTATTGATGACATCCAGTTAATGAAGCATTCATGAAATGCTCGGGGTCAATCGTTGAGATTATTCGAGCAATCGTGTCATCAACAGGAACACTATGTAAAAACAGGCCATTGCGCTTAAACCAATTATGATGACCGAGAATGTATTCACGGATATCAAACCAACCTTTCGCACCAGCAATAACCGCACATAGCGAGCCAAAAGGACTTCGAAGAGGCAGTAAGTGACCTTAGGGATTTGGCGTAGATCAGT
The DNA here is from genome assembly GCF_033340275.1 of Vibrio sp. 1402. Classification (NCBI taxonomy): domain Bacteria; kingdom Pseudomonadati; phylum Pseudomonadota; class Gammaproteobacteria; order Vibrionales; family Vibrionaceae; genus Vibrio; species Vibrio sp. 1402. Next base: position 126 of record NZ_JAWOWE010000489.1, on the reverse strand, counting down.
AATCGTTTGAAAATGTTCTTTGAAGTGATCGATGTGCATGATGCTTTCCCTAAAAAGGGAGTATAAGATCACAGCTAATAAATGGGATCGTCAAATTAGTCGTCATTTTGCTTAAAAAACGTTCAC
>NZ_JAWOWE010000488.1:0-583 GCF_033340275.1 Vibrio sp. 1402 | reverse complement strand
GCACTGGCCAGCTACCAATGGCCGGGTAACATGCGTCAGCTAGATAATATGGTGTTGCGAGCGCTAACAGAAATGGATGGTCACCTACTGAAAGCCGAACATTTTAATTTGCCACAGCCGCAGTCAGTTGGCGGGGGCAGTGCAACGCTTAATATTGCTGGTTCTTTGGATGAGATCATGCGTGATTATGAATCCCAGGTGTTGGAGCGTTTGTACCAGTCGTTCCCGTCAAGCCGTAAGTTAGCGAAGCGTTTGAACGTATCGCATACGTCTATTGCGAATAAGTTACGTGACTATGGGATTCGTAAGAATTAACGCGAGTAATCAAGAAAAGGGAAGTTGTCGTTTGTAATGGAAGATCATAGTTCATCAATCGCCGTTCACAAGTTGGACGGCGACTTGCTTCTACGAACCGCTGAAATCGGTGATGCCGATATGATCGCGGCGTATTTTCAATCTAATCGCGATTATTTGAAGCCATTTGAACCAAAGCGAGAAGAGGCGTTTTTCTCTGTTAATGGTTGGCTCCAAAAACTGATTAAGTTGAATGAGCTCCATCGCATGGGGCTTGGCTACTATTGCT
>NZ_JAWOWE010000487.1:0-584 GCF_033340275.1 Vibrio sp. 1402 | reverse complement strand
TTAGGGAAGTGCAGTTTACGACCTCAATAGCAACGGCAGTGGCACAGACATTTCTAGGGGGCAGGATGTTGACGATACTGTTGATTGCATTGGCGCTGTATATTTTCTGGCTACTGTTTCGAAATGGCCCTGCATTTGCCGAGCGACTCCCAGACCACAAACGCAATTGGGTTGGCCCCACCGCTAATCAAGAAGAATGGCGCGGCTATTGTGCGGACGTATTTCAACCTTTTAGTTCCCGCACGACTTTCTATGCTATTGCCTATTTTGCCAATTATATTGCAGTGGCGAATGCGATCTCTTGGTCCATCGTCTACGAAGGCAATTATCCTGTTATGATGAGCCGTTTCGGCAGCTACTTTATTGTTAGTACGCACGACGCCATGCTGGTAGCTGGATTTGTTTCTCTGGCTTTTTTTATCATTAACTGGCAATTGGCGATGCACTGCGCGAGTTTACTCAGCCAATATTTAGTGCGAATCCTCATCATCAATCGCACGCGTTTTGTCGCCATGAGTTTAGTGTTCAGCAGCTATTTTGCTTACTTGTTAACGATAGGAATTTTTTGGCTGTTTCACGACACG
>NZ_JAWOWE010000486.1:0-584 GCF_033340275.1 Vibrio sp. 1402 | reverse complement strand
CAATAGCGGAACTTCTTTGTTGGCTTCAATGACAACGAGATCATCGCGTTGCGACGCGTTGATCACCTTCAACGCAAAATCATCATGGCCAATACCATTCACCACGATGACATCCATTTCATTGAGACGTTTTAGATCATTCGGTTGCGGTAAGTAGTTATGAGGATTAAAGCCAGCATCCACCAGCGGCAAGATTTCCGCTTTGTCACCAACAACAGCGTGCACATAGCTGAAATAAGGCTGAAGCGTGATACCAATTTTCATTTTGTCACTCGCGAAACTGGACGTGCTAGCGACCAATAAAGCGCAAGATGCAAACATGGAACGTAAAAGCGAACGTGTGATCATAATATGTATTCTTTGAATTGAGTTAAGTGTGCGAAGGGTGAGCAGAAGATGGAGAAGAGAGAATTAGCTGTTGCCACCCCTGTTGATGGCGATGGCTTTCTTCGCTCAATGTTGGGGTTGGCGCAAAACCATGGGCATCAATTAGCCAAATGTCGGCGTGGCTTTGACGACTATCTAGAATCATTGAAGCCGCCCCTTGATCACTCTGTCTGATGCCCAAGTAGATCCCGTCACCA
>NZ_JAWOWE010000485.1:0-584 GCF_033340275.1 Vibrio sp. 1402 | reverse complement strand
GGCTTAATGCCACCGACAAGCATGTGATTGCGGTTGAAAAGAAGGTGGTGAGCAGTAATGGTAGCGGCAACATTATCAGACGCGTTGTTAACGAACTGTGCTGCGTCGGCGGTGGTGATATGTTCTAGTACGATTTTAAGATTAGGGAAGTCATTAACGATAGGAGCGAGGACGGTATCAAGGAATTCTTTTTCTCGGTCGAAGATATCAACGTGGTGATGAGTGACTTCTCCATGAACCAAAAGCAACATCCCGACTTCTTCCATGGCTTCGAGAACGTGGTAAATGTTCTTCGCATCGGTCACACCAGAATCTGAGTTAGTCGTTGCACCTGCTGGGTAAAGCTTCGCTGCGACAATTTTACCGGTTGCTTTTGCTGCGCGAATCTCTTCTGGCGTGGTGTTATCGGTTAGGTAAAGCGCCATCAGAGGTTCGAATTGTTCGCCGTGCTGCTCTTTCAGAATTCGATCGCGGTAGGCAAGTGCCATTTCGGTATTGGTAACAGGTGGGACGGTGTTTGGCATGATCAGTGCGCGGCCATTGTAGCGGCTGATATCGCGAACGGTGTCTTTTAGAACTTCACC
>NZ_JAWOWE010000484.1:0-585 GCF_033340275.1 Vibrio sp. 1402 | reverse complement strand
ATCAACTTGATCGTCAAACTCGCAAGCTACAAGAAAGCTACCGTCGTGACAGTCGCACGGGGCTGCAAAATCGCGTGGCGCTGCAAGAGCGCTTAAGTCACATCGATTGTGACGAGCATTTGTTAACGCTTAAGCTGCTTAATTTCAGCCACATCAACGAAAAGTACGGGTATCGAGTCGGAGACCAGCTGCTCAAAGATCTGTCGATGCATTTTACCAATCGATTGAGAAAGCGCTTAGGCATGCCAGCGGCGCTGCAACTGTACAGCATTGGTGTAGGTGAGTGGGCTTTTGTGTTTAAGGCTGAACAAAGTAGCGAGACGATAAAACAGCACTTTACTCGTTTTGCTGATGCGGTTGAGCAAACTAACTTTGAGCCGCTCGGCCTGCGCGAAATTGATTACCTGTCTATTTCCTTGTGTGGTGGCTTGGTTAGCCGTCGTGATTTTCCTTCGGCTTCTCCTGATGAGCTCTTATTAAAAGGCATAGAAGCGCGTCGTTCTGGCGTTCGCAGCAACACACATATTTGCAACGCTAAAGACATCGAAGTCAGTGAAGATGTACGTAAAGAGCAACTAGGGTGGT
>NZ_JAWOWE010000483.1:0-586 GCF_033340275.1 Vibrio sp. 1402 | reverse complement strand
AATTAGCAGTTACTAATAGAGTTTCAAGTTCATTTCTCATTGAAAGACGCTCAATATCTTGCAAGCGAAATAATTGATAAATTTCCTCATCCCTAGATGTGATAGACTGACTGTTACCCATAATTGCCTCCTATTTAGGCGTTGTGGTTAGGAGTAGTTGAGGGGACCATCCTCAACTACTCCATTCAAATGCCTTTCTTTTCATCATGCTCTCTAATCTTTTTAAGTTGCCTTTTTAGCTCGTAGAATTCTGTGTCACTGACCCAAAAGTATCTCTGATACCGACCCAAAGATTTTTGCCTAGAAATAAAATCCTTCTGGCGTTCATTTACACTTTTAGCCACCCTAACTCCGCACAAAAAATCACCACTCAAGTTTGAATCATATCAGTCGTTACAAATAACGCAATAGTACCGCTACTGTATTATATTATTAATATCAACAACTTATATATTTCAAATCATATACTTACGTTAGTGGGCTTAACTTTCTAGTGAATGAAAGTTATTCTTAATAATTAAAAATTAGATAAGTAATAAAATGAGTTGGAAATGGATTTACTAAGAATAAATGACGCGTGTCATGT
>NZ_JAWOWE010000482.1:0-586 GCF_033340275.1 Vibrio sp. 1402 | reverse complement strand
TGGAAGATTACCAATTGGACATCATGATTGGTGAAGGCCCGGCCGCACGTTCTATCAAAATTGATTTGCCACCATTCACATTGATTGGTGCAACGACGCGTGCGGGGTCTTTGACTTCTCCGCTGCGTGACCGTTTTGGTATTACTCAGCGTCTTGAGTACTACAAAGTGCAAGATCTACAGAACATTGTTCAACGCAGTGCAGATTGTCTAGGGTTGTCGATGGAGCCAGAAGGCGCGTTAGAAGTTGCTCGACGAGCTCGTGGTACGCCTCGTATTGCGAACCGTCTATTGCGCCGTGTCCGTGACTATGCAGAAGTGAAGGGCAACGGACATATTTGTGCCGATGTTGCTGACAAAGCGCTTAATATGTTGGATGTCGATGCTCAGGGCTTCGATTACATGGACCGCAAGCTTCTTCTCGCTATCATGGAGAAATTTGGTGGTGGTCCAGTTGGACTCGACAATATGGCTGCCGCTATTGGTGAAGAAAAAGACACCATTGAAGATGTGCTAGAACCATATTTGATTCAGCAAGGCTATTTACAACGCACTCCCCGAGGAAGAATCGCCACAGATCGTGCATA
>NZ_JAWOWE010000481.1:0-587 GCF_033340275.1 Vibrio sp. 1402 | reverse complement strand
ACTTATACTGACTCATGACTCAGCCACTGCTTTTTCACAAAACCTATCTGCATCCTACTAGTAATGAGTGGGTTGTTTTCGTGCATGGTGCTGGTGGCAGTTCTTCGATATGGTTTAAACAAATTAAAGCATATAAGCAGCACTTTAATTTGTTGCTGATCGACTTACGAGGACATGGAAAATCCAATCAGCTTTTGAAAGAGTTGATAACTAGTCGTTACACCTTCACGGAAGTGACGCAAGATATATTAAAAGTGCTGGATCACCTAAAAATCCAGTCGGCGCACTTTGTTGGCATGTCGTTGGGTACGATCATTGTTCGAAATTTAGCGGAGTTGTCTTCTGAAAGAGTTCGTTCGATGGTTTTAGGCGGTGCGGTGACACGCTTGAATACGCGTTCGCAGATTTTGGTTAAGTTGGGTAACTTCTGTAAACATATCTTGCCTTATATGTGGTTGTATAAGCTGTTTGCCTACATTGTGATGCCTCAACGAAGTCAGCGTGAATCAAGGCATTTGTTTATTCGAGAAGCAAAGAAGCTGTGCCAAAAAGAGTTTAAACGCTGGTTTATTCTTGCCGCGGATGTA
>NZ_JAWOWE010000480.1:0-587 GCF_033340275.1 Vibrio sp. 1402 | reverse complement strand
ATCGCCTCTGACTGCCAAGGCATCCACCGTGTACGCTTAGTCACTTAACCATACAACCCGAAGGAGTTTCGAGTTGATGTTCAAATCACCAAAGTTGTCTCTCATTATTTGAATGAGCGAGAGACATTCGATTTTGCCGGACTCAATTTCGAATAATCACTGTAAAAGTGATATTCCCAAGAACACTTGAATGTGTTTTTTGGTGTTTGTCATAAAGACAAACATTGAGAACTTTACAAACAACAATAAATTGTTGTTTTGTCAGCTTTCCAAATTGTTAAAGAGCTAATCACTTCTAATGAAGTAACCATTTTTAAAAACTCTCAAGAGAGAATGTTTAAAGATGGTATCCCGTAGGGGAGTCGAACCCCTGTTACCGCCGTGAAAGGGCGGTGTCCTAGGCCTCTAGACGAACGGGACACTAAGTGAACATCTTGGGGGATGTTCTATCTCTTAAACTTCATAAACCATATCAATCTGTGTGGACACTCATCGTGAGTAATCATCGTTTAAGGAGGTGATCCAGCGCCAGGTTCCCCTAGCGCTACCTTGTTACGACTTCACCCCAGTCATGAACCACAAAGTGG
>NZ_JAWOWE010000479.1:0-588 GCF_033340275.1 Vibrio sp. 1402 | reverse complement strand
CTGGTTCTTGGTGACGGTGGATGAGCCGCAAACAAAGTGATCGGTGCTTGACCTTTAGGCAACCAAACCGCTCTGATGACTTCTTGTCCATTTGGCGCACGATAAACCGAAACCTCCGTGATCGGGTGTCGGCTAAGAATCATCAAATTTGATGGGTACCCTACGTCACGTTGGCCACCATGATAATGCGGATAGACATCATCCAACATGTGCAAAAGGCTTCCAACACGCGGCGTCAGCTCTTGCATCACCACCAAATCAGCAGGATGCCTCAACAGATAGTTGATGAACTGATTGATGTCTGAGTTTTCGTAAAAAAGATTGAATTGAATGACGCTCAAAGACTGCGGGCAAGACGCCACATGGCTGCGCTGCGACGGAACAAGGAGCGAGACAAACAAAATAGCGACAAAGGCAGAAAATGCACTTTGCAACCATCGGCGAGCGATAAAAAACGCCGAGGCTAAAACAACGTAAGTGAACACAATGAGGGCGGGAATCGAGGTAAGATTCTCCGCCCACCAAATATGTTCAATTTGCCTGACCGCCAGCCAAATAAGAGCAGGTAGAAGCAATATTATCCACTTA
>NZ_JAWOWE010000478.1:0-588 GCF_033340275.1 Vibrio sp. 1402 | reverse complement strand
AAGAGAAAGTTGTTAACGATCTGTATCAACGTATGGAAACCATGCGCAATATGGATAAAGTGACGGAATCTGGCGACGCTGAAAGCGTAGGGCGCTTGTGGGATATGGCTTCGGCAAAACTCAGCAAAACCGATTTAACGGTGATGAAGCGTCATGCGGAGTTTTTGAAAAAGCACAAAGGCTTGCAAGAAATCGCAGAACAGCTTGGCCGTATGGCTGGGCAAGTGAATGATCCTGACTTAAACCGTGCACCAGCGGAAGAGCTGCAAATGGTTGAAGAAAAAAGCGACGAAGCGACTGATGATATCGTCGGTATCCATGAAAGTGACGATCTCAATAAGCTGCTGCCAAACGAGACCATGTTTTTGGCTTACCCAGAGCTAGAAGTTGTGTTCTACAAGCATCTGGTCGACAAGCGTTTGATGAACTATCGCACGCAAGGTAAATCTCGCACTTTACGTAAAGTCAAAGCGCATCGTCCAGACAACAAAGCTGTGGATATCGAAAAAGGGCCGTTCATCGTCTGTGTGGATGCCTCTGGCTCGATGAGTGGTTTCCCTGAGCAGTGCGCAAAAGCGATGGCGTATG
>NZ_JAWOWE010000477.1:0-588 GCF_033340275.1 Vibrio sp. 1402 | reverse complement strand
GAACTCGCCCATCAAGAATGATACCGGCGCCTAAACCATGGTTAATCGAAATAAGAACAGAGTTGTCATTTTCTTGGGAATGACCAAAGAGCTTTTCAGCTAAAGCCCAAGCACGCGTATCGTTGGCAATAAAGACCGGCAAACCCGTCGCTTTGTAAATCTCTGGCCCCAAAGCAAGGTTTTCGACGTTATAGTGAGGCATTTGCAGCACCACGCCCTGCTCAGAGTTTACAAGACCTGGAAGCGTAATCGCGATGCTAGTAACACGATCGAGCTGATCGGCATACGTCTGAAAAAAGTCGTCAATTTCGTAGAGCAGACGCTCAAGAACATCGTCTTGGTCACGTTCATGAATTTCGATTTTGGTATCGATCAAGACATCGCCACCCAACTCATGCAGAGCAATAGTCAGATAGCCACGACCTAAACGCATCGACAGAAACTGCCAGCCTTCGTTGTTAACTTGTAGGCCTACGGCAGGACGACCACGACTTGTCGCCTCTTGTACGGTAGTTTCATGAATCAAGTGTGCTTCGATTAATTCTAGAGTGATTTTGGTGATACTCGCAGGCGCAAGCTCACTTTGCT
>NZ_JAWOWE010000476.1:0-589 GCF_033340275.1 Vibrio sp. 1402 | reverse complement strand
GAACAGCGCAATCGCCATCCCGGCCAACAAGCCAGCTAAGTGAGCCGTATTGGCAATGGCCATAAACGGTTGCACAAAACCAAGTACCAACCACACCAACATAAAACCAATGATGGATTTCGGCAGCGTTAAACCTAAATGAGGTAAACGGTAACCCAAAACCCACAAATAGCCGAGTAGCGCGTACACAACACCAGATAACCCGCCGAAGTTCGCACCTTCAACATAGAACTGGCCAGCACCAGAGAGTGCCGCAGATACCACAAAGATTTGCAGTAACTTGCCAGAACCAAGTCGACGTTCAATATCGCCACCAAGTTGCCACCACCACAACAAGTTAAAGATGATGTGTGTTACCGAGAAATGCAGCAATGCATGACTCACCCAACGCCACAATTGCCATTGCTGGCCTTCAAACGCGGGAAAGTGCAACAGAGCAAATACCCCATTTCCAAAGCCTAACATCTGCAAACCATAAATCACGGCGCATACGGTCATGATCAATAAGGTCACTGGACCGGCTTTGGCTTTGATCATTCCCATGATGCTTGGGCTAGCGTAATGAAATTGGCTCTTACGAGTATCGGCA
>NZ_JAWOWE010000475.1:0-590 GCF_033340275.1 Vibrio sp. 1402 | reverse complement strand
GTATGTTTTATGAATCCTGATTTGTTAGGTGCGTTGCTTAGCGGCCTTGTCTGGGCCGGGCATGGTATGGGGATGTGTGGTGGTATCGCATCCCTACTTTCCTTAGGTAGTTCAAGCTCAAAATCCTCCCCAACCATACCTTTATTCTACAACCTTGGACGACTCATCAGTTACGCCTTAATAGGCGCACTTGTCGGAGGTGCAATATCAGGATTATCGGAACTCAGTGGCTTAGCTCAATCTCTTGCGTGGCTGCGTTTTGTTGCCGCAATCTTCATGATTTTGGTTGCGTTATATATTGCGAAATGGTGGCAAGGTTTACTCATCGTAGAAAAGATGGGCCAGCACCTTTGGAAGTTTATCTCTCCAGCTGGAAAAAGCCTTTTGCCACTTAAAAAGCCAATACACGCACTGCCCTTTGGTTTTGTTTGGGGGTGGTTACCATGCGGGTTAGTTTATTCGGCATTAACATGGTCGGCGGTGTCCGGTAGCGCAGTAAATGGCGGCCTAATCATGCTAGCTTTTGGTTTGGGAACGCTACCATCCATGCTCGCTGTTGGTTACGGAGCTAGCCATTTTCAGAAACTGCA
>NZ_JAWOWE010000474.1:0-591 GCF_033340275.1 Vibrio sp. 1402 | reverse complement strand
GCCGATATACGTAGCATCGTCCATGTAACTCACATCCAGTGCAAAGTGCCAAACTGGTGCAGTTAAAAAATAATCGTTCCAAGTGTCACCCAGTTGCTCTTTACTCACTGCAATAACAGCTTGCTGCCAGTCGTGCCAACGGTTTGCAAATTCAGGAGAAATACCGTCCTTAACAAAGTCACCTTTAGCCGGCATTTTTCCGATGTAGCCCCACTCAGGCGTTACAAGGTTTGCGGGCATCTGAACCTCTCCATCTCATTAGACCAAAATGGGTTGATTGCACTAGATGGAATCAACTCAAGCTGAACCTTGTTCCCCTTCAAATCGATCATGACAATGTTGTCGTTGCGGGACTCTGGTCGAGCCTTGAGTGATTGGTCCAATAGTTTGAAAATGCCCCATTCCCCTTCATAGGTATGAGCAATTTCTCGTTTTGATTGGGGCGGTGTAAACACAATACGCGTCTGATCTTGACCCGATGGCCAGCGAAGTTCCTTCGATCTCGCAGGACCGTGCTTATAAACCAAGTCTTGATCACCTAGCTCTAGCACAAATCGAGTAATGTGTTGATCTAGATATACGGGTTTCATA
>NZ_JAWOWE010000473.1:0-591 GCF_033340275.1 Vibrio sp. 1402 | reverse complement strand
AGCTCACACTTCGTACAACTATCGTAAGAGATACCACGCTCAGCGTCGAGTTTCTCACCATCATTGATGTAAGTACGACTACCGTTGCTGACTTCACCTTGCGGCATAAAACTCTCAGAGTATTGCACGTAAATCGAACCATTCGATGTCGGGTGGAAAATCACACCTAACTTTGGAGAAACTTGGTTCTCTGTTAGCGAATCTTCACGCTTTTCGTCATAACGAGCACCCGCAAGTACTTGCCAGTAATCGTTAATCGTCATCATGTTTTGCGCGTAAATCCCCCAAGTGTCATGCTCGCGTCTTGGGGATTTTTTCGAGCGTACGGTTCCAGGACGAGTAACTGTCGTGCCTGCCGCAACATCCTCTCCTGCATGGAAAGCCATAAAGCGGTCGTATTTGTAGTCGAGGTAGTTTGCCCCCACCAAAAACGTATTTTCTGTACCCAACAAAGAGAAGTTGGTTGTTACGTCTAAGTACGCGGTATCAAATACCCAGTTATCTGTGCGCTCGTTCCCTTTATGTCGAATCACACCGTCTTTGTCATAATTGTCAAACTTAGGGTAAGACTCTACATCAAAACGCTTAAAG
>NZ_JAWOWE010000472.1:0-591 GCF_033340275.1 Vibrio sp. 1402 | reverse complement strand
AACAATGCTTCCATCGTGCGATTGCCAAAACCAGTATTTATCTCGACAGAGAACCGGGTAATCCCGAACTCACTGTTTGGCTGGCAATCAATAAAGCATCGCTGGCTGGTGCTCAAGGTGGCTTAGGTGCACTATCACTCGCCAAAGAAGCCAAATCTTTACTCGAAGGGGTAATTGCAACGTCACCGCAAACGCTTGATGGCTCTGCATACACCAGTTTAGGTTCTTTGTATTACAAAGTTCCGGGGTGGCCAATTGGCTTTGGTGATGACGATAAAGCCGAAGAAATGTTGAAAAAAGCGTTAGAGATCAATCCAAAAGGCATCGATCCGAACTATTTTTATGGAGACTTCCTTGCAGAAGAAGGTCGAGACAAAGAAGCGAAAGTGTATTTGACTCGCGCAATGCAGGCGACACCTCGCCCTGACCGACCTTTAGCTGACAAAGGTCGAAAACTGGAAATTGAAGCGACTCTTGGGAGATTGAAATAATCTATGCGCTTATTACTCGTAGAAGATGACAAACTACTCGGTCAATCCATGGTGACTTCATTAAGTCGCCATGGGTACACCGTGGATTGGGTAGAAAAAG
>NZ_JAWOWE010000471.1:0-591 GCF_033340275.1 Vibrio sp. 1402 | reverse complement strand
TGGCAACACTTTCTCTGGGCCGACCACGCGCGGGTCCGCTGAGCTCAAATGGTATTCTTTATGGATGATGGCTAGGTCTGCTTTGGTGATAGCGGCAATACGACTGAACGTCATTTCACTGTAGCCTCGGTCATAAGTGTGCATCAAACCTTCTTTGCAGTATGCATAACCCGTGACGATAGGCAGTTCTTTGGTCACATCGATATCAGCAAACGCGTCGCGAATGGAATCATCGAGATTTCTTGGTTCCTGATTATCCCAACCAGAGAGATCCACAAACCTCGCATTGATGCCCATGTTTTTCAGCTTAAGCGCTGTATTGTACGCACTGTGCGCTTCACCAATCGACGATAGAAACTCGCGAATTTGTGGCAGATAGTGACGCAGAGAAAACTGTCCGTATTGGTAGGTTTCTAGAATATTAGCGATACAATTTTTCGCCTCTGCAATGCGTGAACGAATGAACTTATCCGCTTGAATGCGATTCATTAGATCCGAAAAGATGTTTTCGTTAGTAAGCAACATGCGGCTTTCCACATACGCTAAGGCTTCTTGCCATTGATCGTCACGTTTCGCAATTAACTGATAGAC
>NZ_JAWOWE010000470.1:0-591 GCF_033340275.1 Vibrio sp. 1402 | reverse complement strand
ACAGCGACCTTCGGGTCGCTGTTTTGTTCAACGGACCAATAATTACTGCATTAGTATTCTTATTGGCACACCATATTTGCGCTTTTTTTGAGCGCCCTTGAAGATTTAGGATGTCACTATGAGCCAAGAATTTAACTCTCCGAAAGGCCAGCTTCTGCTTCGTACTCTTGCAATGCCCGCTGATACAAATGCAAACGGCGATATCTTTGGTGGTTGGATAATGTCTCAACTTGACTTGGCGGGTGCGATTCTGGCGAAAGAGATCTGTTCTGGTCGCGTCGTTACCGTTTCTGTTTCAAGCATTACATTTAAAAAACCAGTCAGCGTAGGTGACGTGGTTTGTTGTTACGGCGTGTGTAAGAAAATCGGCCGTACATCTATGAGCGTTGACCTAGAAGTCTGGGTGAAACCAGTGAAAGTCGACGGCATCGAAGATCGTTTCATGGTTTGTGAAGCAACCTTTAACTATGTAGCCATCGACAGTGAAGGCAAACCACGTCCAGTGCAAAGCTAAGTCGTCATAAAATCGAATTGCTAGGAAGAATCTCACATTTTCTATTGTTCACTTGTGAGAGGTTCAAAAAAGACGTT
>NZ_JAWOWE010000469.1:0-592 GCF_033340275.1 Vibrio sp. 1402 | reverse complement strand
CTCGGATGCTCTGGCCCTTATCAATACGATAGAGCCCACGTTCAATGAGTTACGAGGACAGATTTACGATCAGCAAGAGCTCGAAGATACGTCATTAATAAAAATGGATTGCTCAGAAACTCTCGTCGCAGGTTATCTGAGTATGATTATGGAAGAGCAATTAGCACGCGATCCTTATCTCAGAATCTCTACCAATCACACTCCGAGAATCGTTGAAAACGTAAAATCAGGGCGAGCGACCCTAGGATTCTGCGCTGGTTACTTACCTTCTCATCACGGTTTGATGAGCGTTCATCTCGCCGATGAGCCTTTCTCTATAATAAGTAAGCACCCGCTAACTCAATTACCAAAAGCGATTTTAACTAACGATTTGAATAACCCAGCCAATACGTATCAGCAAGCCAGTTTGTCCAAGTACGAGATCCAACCTGTGATGGAAATGGACTCCTACACTGCGGCAGCGCAATTAGCTTTAAAAGGTATGGCACCAGCACTGATACCTAAATCCATCATCAAAACACTCAACATCGCATCAAATTTTTGTTTTGAATTCGAAGAACTAGAGCCTCTAATTCGCCCAATACACATCTGT
>NZ_JAWOWE010000468.1:0-592 GCF_033340275.1 Vibrio sp. 1402 | reverse complement strand
TTGAATCACAGATACCACTACCGCACCTGGGCGTCTTACGCCTTCAATTTCCACTTTGATTTCACGCTCGATCTCTAAACCTTTCTTGATAGGCGTTACTTTAGTCAGTGTACTTACTGCACGCACGTTGTTACCAGCTTTAACTGGGTAAGGAAAACGTACTTGGTTCAAACCTAGATTCACAACCAATTTCGCTGTCGGAAATAATGGTTTATCCGCATCAACTGAGTCCGTCAGTTTAGGCAGTAGAGCCAACGTCAGGAAACCATGCGCAATGGTTGTTTTAAAAGGTGATTCAACAGATGCACGCTCTGGGTCAGTATGAATCCATTGCATATCTTCTGTTACCGCACCAAATTGATTGATACGCTCTTGAGATACATGAACCCAGCCACCCGTATGGATCACTTCACCGATCTTACCGCTTAACTCGTCATACAGTTTTTGAGCTTCTGGCTGAAGAACAATCGGCGCAGGTTGAGGAGCCACTTCTTCATTTACTGCAGGCTGATTATGGTCGCGCACATTAGAAAACAAAAAGCTGTTTTGTGCCTTGCCCAAAAAGTCACTCCAGTAATCGCGTAGCGTTGGA
>NZ_JAWOWE010000467.1:0-593 GCF_033340275.1 Vibrio sp. 1402 | reverse complement strand
TCGAAAACTCTCAAGTCTTACTTTGTATATGTTAGTGAGTATCTACTTACTGTCGAATAACTTTCGTTGAGTCATTTCCAAGTGATGAGGTCAGCTTATTTTCGACCTTTGCTCATTAATTTAAACGAAACTTAGCGATCACTTCGCAATTGGTTGCGGTATCGATCTTCTCTACTTGTTTCGCAATTGCTGGGTTTGGATGACGCTTCATAAAATCGATAAGTGCTTTTGTGCAACAGCCGATGGAGTCAATAAAGCTCGCGCAATTCTGGTTTGGGCATTGGGGAATAAGTGTGAGCACTTTTTCAGATGCCAGCTGAAGATATTTGAGTTCGTATTCGGTATCACCAGCCCAGCGCCAAAATTGCGCGAGGTTGTGACAAGAGATTACAGAAATCAAAAGGCGCTCGTCTGCTTCAATTTCCACGCATTCACTAATGTCTTCACTTAAGCTTAAAGCTTGTTGATAGTGAAGAATGCTGCGTACAGGATCATCTAGTTGCAGGGCAGTATCGGCTAGGAGTGTGTGTTTTTCCCATTCACTGATCATTATCGTTGTCCCACGTATCGAATTTGGGATGAATCTAAACGAT
>NZ_JAWOWE010000466.1:0-593 GCF_033340275.1 Vibrio sp. 1402 | reverse complement strand
CACTGAATTCGTCTTACTCATTGCTATTTGCAGTCAACAATATGAAGTCAGAAAAGAGCGCAGAGCAGTTCTACGGCAAGATGGACAATCAAAAGATGTTGGATCTCGTTCGCGCTTCATCAACGAAGATCGACTTTGATCCTACATTGCTACCAACCATGAACAGCAACCCAGCGACGTACCAAGGCAAGCGTAAAAACTTGGTTATCTTGTTACAAGAGAGCTTGGGCGCACAGTTTGTAGGCTCTTTGGGTGGTCTGCCTCTTACACCAAACCTTGATGAACTGATGCAAGAAGGCTGGCAGTTCACGCAAATGTACGCAACGGGCACTCGTTCAGTTCGTGGTATCGAAGCGGTAACAACAGGCTTCCCGCCATCGCCTTCTCGCGCGGTTGTAAAACTGAGTAAGAGCCAAACGGGTTTCTTTACTATTGCTGATTTGCTGAAAGAACAAGGCTACCACACACAGTTCATTTACGGCGGTGAAGCAAACTTCGATAACATGAAGACCTTCTTCTTCGGCAATGGCTTCGACCAAATTGTTGAAGAGAAAAACTATACGAACCCAGGCTTTGTTGGCTCTTGGGGAGTG
>NZ_JAWOWE010000465.1:0-593 GCF_033340275.1 Vibrio sp. 1402 | reverse complement strand
GACTTTTGAGAGTGGAACGATCACCTTCACTAAAGTATTTTCCGTCCCTTTTTTTACCTTTAAAGGAGACAGAAAACTTGTCGTTGCTGAAAAGTCTATCAGCGTCATATCAGGAAGAATTGCTTGAAGATTATCAAGTTCAATCAAGCCTGTTTTTAAGGCATGTTCTTTTACACGGCAATTCCAAACGCCCCACGTATATGAGCCACCTAAACTGTGTAAGCCTTTATATTCATTAGATATTGCGCGTTCGTGCTGTTGAAAATGCTGGGGACGCAGAAACATCCCCTCGCACCAAGCCGTCTTGGAGTATTGCATCATTTATAATAAGCCAACTAAACGTTATTGCACGACCAAAGACAGATCTTCTAATGAGATTTGATAAGTGTTGTAACCCGTCTTATCTACTTTAATGACTTGTCGCCAATTTGAATTCTCAATATCGCGAAACGCGGCTACGATACCCAAATATTCTGTTTTAGGAGACATACTAGCTTGGTAGATTTCTTTTTGGCCTGGTGTCAAAGATATTTCATATTTATTCACCAAGTCTGGACCGAGTACTTTTTCATGCTCCTCATAAATAGAGAAAA
>NZ_JAWOWE010000464.1:0-593 GCF_033340275.1 Vibrio sp. 1402 | reverse complement strand
ATCGTAATTGCCGCCAGATTTTGACGCGTTGTAGAAGTTCATGTGAAGCGGCGCATCGAACAACGACATACTGCCAGAGGTCTTAGTAATAAAGTTATGCAGTTGATTTACGTCGTAATTCCAATACTCACCAACGGTGAAAAGCTCTTTGCCTGTTTTCCAACGTAAATGATCAATCCACTCTTGTAGATACTGATATTTAATGTGCTTAACGGCATCCATTCTAAAGCCATCAACGCCGGTCATGTTGATGTACCACTCACCCCAATCTTTCAGCTCTTGTTTAACTTCTGGGTGATCCATGTCTAAATCGGCGTACATTAGGTAGTCGTAATTGCCTTTTTCAGAGCTGACTTCCCAATCCCAAGCTTTTCCTTCGCCTTTGAATTTAAAGATCGCTTTTTCTTTGCCGGCATCATCCCAGTCAACACCGTCAAAGTGATACCAAGTCCAATGGAAGTTCGAGTATTTGTCGTTGCGGCCAGGAAAATTAAACTCAACCCAAGCTTCAATCCATTTGTCGCCCAGTTCAATATTGCGGTTGTCCCAATCAACGCGCTTGGTATCGACCCACGACTTTCCATCTGCGCCAC
>NZ_JAWOWE010000463.1:0-593 GCF_033340275.1 Vibrio sp. 1402 | reverse complement strand
CCTTTTTTTGCGCCAAATCACTAATTTTTTCTTCACTTTTTTAAGAGACAATCAAATTTATGCCAAATGCTCGCGAGCAAGATACTCATGACTCTGCATCTCGGTTAAACGCGATACACAACGCTTGAACTCAAATTCCAGTTGTCCTTCGGTATATAAGGCATCCATCTCGACTTCCGCTGAAATAATCAGTTTTACGTTGCGCTCATAAAACTCGTCGACTAAAGCAATAAAACGCCTCGCAGCATCATCAATTTTACGATTCATCTGACGAACATCGGCTAGTAAAACCGTGTGATAAATACGTGAGAGTTCAATGTAATCGTTTTGACTTCGAGCGGTTTGGCACAACTGCTCAAAAGAAGCATGTAACACCCCATCACTGGCTTCAATCACGTTAATCTGTCGATGATTAATGTCGATTTTATGAGCAACACTTTTACGCTCAGCCGTAAGCTGCTGATAATAGGTATTTAAATTAATAGAAGCCGGCTCATCCAATGGATAATGGTAGATTTCGGCTTGTTCCAACGTCCTCATACGATAATCGACACGACTATCCACAGTTAGTACATGGCAACGCGCCAAAATCA
>NZ_JAWOWE010000462.1:0-594 GCF_033340275.1 Vibrio sp. 1402 | reverse complement strand
GAATCACTGACAATGTATGGTGCATTCGGCCTTTTCACACTCGTTTTGGTTGCGCTTGATATCTATCAAACCCGAGGCGGTGCCATTACGATGCAAAAAGCCATCGTTTGGAGCATATTCTGGTTCTTACTCGCGTTTCTTTTTGCAGGTTCCATCTATTTCTTTTGGGACGTTTACGCTCCTCATAGTGCTTACAGCAATGAGAAAGCGACCGTGTCTTTCCTAACTGGTTACTTGCTCGAAAAGTCGTTAAGCGTTGATAACTTATTTGTCTTCGCCATCATATTTGCCCAATACAAAGTGCCAGAGCATCTTCGTCCTCGTGCGTTGCTGTGGGGTGTGATTGGCGCGTTGCTTCTGCGTGCAATTATGATTGCTGTCGGCGCGCAGCTGCTCGCCCAATACCATTGGGTACTCTACCTATTTGCGGCGTTCCTAATCTGGACAGGCATTAAGCTTGCTCGCGACAAAGGTGAAGAGGAAGAAGTGAACCCATACCCAGAGCAAGTGATTCGTAAATTGCTGCCAGTAACAGATGATTATCAAGGTAATCATATGTTCTTGAAGCAAGCAGGGAAGTGGGTTGCGACGCCA
>NZ_JAWOWE010000461.1:0-594 GCF_033340275.1 Vibrio sp. 1402 | reverse complement strand
ATGTTTTTCGAATCAAGATAACGTTGAGCATCTTTGCAGTGAGGGCATTTGTCTTTGACGTAAAGAACGACACGTTTCATTGAATTTCTCTCCATTATCATTGGGAGGCGAAGTCTACTATATGCTTCTTCAGCTCTCCAGGACTTGATTTGTTGAGTAAAAGAATGAGGTGTGGAAAGTGAAAGTCATAAAAATGTAATGCCAATAAAGAACGTAAGGTTGGGAAAAAGTACCAAACGCTTTGATTGGTACCTGTAGCAATAGAACTTAAATATCCTTTTATCTACTATCTGAATGCTAATTATTGCATTGATATGACGTTTTTATGAATTGTTGTAACTAATTCACTTAAACGTCGAGTTTTACTTTAAATTCGGAAGAGAAAATGTCAGGGAAGCGGGTCGCGAAAAATACGCTTTTTCAGATCGTCAAAATGCTAATTACGACCGTAGTTAACCTGTATATGGTACGTGTTTTACTCCATCAACTTGGTGTTGAAGGCTATGGTATTTTCAACCTTATTGCCGGCGTTTTGGCGTTAATGCTGTTTTTAAATGGAGCAATGACAACATCAAGTCAGCGTTATTTGTCTTT
>NZ_JAWOWE010000460.1:0-594 GCF_033340275.1 Vibrio sp. 1402 | reverse complement strand
TGCCGAAGAAAGGCAGGTCCCTGTGCATTTTTTTCCGCGTTCATCTTTCAACCACTCATTACTCCAGAAATGGCATTGATAAGCTGCGTAAAAATCTAAGCCTTTGTTGAGAAGCGGTAACCAGCGCCACGAACGGTTTGAATCAGTTTGTCGTGACCGGCAGCTTCCAGTGCTTTACGAAGACGACGGATATGAACGTCAACAGTACGGTCTTCAACATAAACATTGGTGCCCCACACGTTATTTAGCAGCTGCTCACGGCTGTAAACACGCTCTTGATGGGTCATAAAGAAGTGCAGCATCTTGAACTCGGTAGGCCCCATATCAACCGCTTCATCATTCGCAGTAACACGGTGAGAAACAGGATCGAGTTTGAGACCTTGAACATCAATCACATCTTCTAATGCGGTCGGCGTAACACGGCGAATAACCGCTTTAAGGCGAGCAACTAACTCTTTAGGTGAAAACGGTTTGGTAATGTAGTCATCTGCACCAACCTCTAAACCGCGAACTTTATCTTCTTCTTCACCGCGAGCAGTCAGCATCACAACAGGAATGTTGCGTGTAAGCTCTTCACGTTTCATGTGTTTGATA
>NZ_JAWOWE010000459.1:0-594 GCF_033340275.1 Vibrio sp. 1402 | reverse complement strand
AACAAGATAGGAATTGCGGCTAAAGCACCGTAAATCAGCTGGTAAGACGGGAACTGAGTGATATAGAGGGCAAAGCCTTTCTTACTTAATTCAAACAGTATCGCCGCAACGGCGGCGCCTACAGCGCCATGCGCTAAATGCACTTTTTTGTTTGGCACCAGAATGTACAAACCTAAAAATGCAAAAAATGACAGCAAGAGCGGCAACCAGCGTAAGAACAAATTGAAGGCGCCAGACAGCGTTTCATTTTCTAAGATTTGTAACGACGTGACATAAGACGTTGCTGCAATACTCGCGCCGACTAAAATCGGCCCCAGCGTTAATACCATCCAATACATCGAAAATGAGAACACCAAACGGCGCTTGTCTTTGACTCGCCAGATGTAGTTTAGATTTTTATCGATGTTGGAGATCAGCATCAGCGCAGCAATAAACAAGAAGCCACCACCGACGGCACTCATTTTGCCAGTGTTCGCCACAAACTCTTGCAGTGCAGTGTGCACCGCCTCACCAGATGCCGGTACAAAGTTTTCGATGATGTAGCCTTGCAGCACTTCGCCAACCTTCGCGAAAACAGGGAACTTCGACAATATT
>NZ_JAWOWE010000458.1:0-595 GCF_033340275.1 Vibrio sp. 1402 | reverse complement strand
TCAGCGGTAGCTTTAACGAGGCGATGGTGCAAAAGGTAGGCTGTGATCGTTTTATCTCAAAATTCCAGCCAGATTTGTTAGTTGAAGTAGCACAAGATCGTTTGCGTCAGGTGCTTTCTACAAACGCCTAACTCATCAATGAATGTAAACAAAGGGAGGGTAACCTCCCTTTGTTGTATCTACTCATTCTTAATGAAAGTCACGAGACTTACTCTGCAAGTTGGATAAGTAATGAGTACAGTCAATCAATTTACCCGCAATGACGTGGATGACTTCTCCCTCTCTTTCCAAAATACCTTTTACCATCAATATTTTTGAGGTGAGGTATGCTTGCTTTTGCGCTCTTGCCGTCGCGCTCCATACCACAACGTTAATGTTGCCAGTGTCATCTTCTAAGGTGAAAAATGTAACGCCTGCTGCTGTGCCTGGGGACTGCCTTCCGGTGACGACACCTGCCACAGTCACAAGCGATTTATGCTCTTTATCAACCAATTGTTTCATACGCGTAAAACGAGGAAGTATTCCCGCTTCTTCTAGCAGAGTAATTGGGTGCCGGTTCAGCGAAAGACCTGTACTGGCATAGTCTTCAATAAGG
>NZ_JAWOWE010000457.1:0-595 GCF_033340275.1 Vibrio sp. 1402 | reverse complement strand
TTCTGGGTTGTAACATGGAACGACGACATTTTCTTGCGCTATGGACATTGATGTTTGCGCCATTTCTTAAAGCGGAAAGCTCGATGCGTCCGACGCCTTCTCAGACCGAAGGGCCATTTTATCCCGTGGTGAAGATTCCACTTCGCCAAAATTTAGTATTGAAACCGGATACTTTGATCGGATAGGCGATAACGTTGCAAGGTAAAGGGTTGGATGGGTTTGGTCGTCCCATGTCTGGCGTAAAAATAGAAATGTGGCAGTGTGATGGCCAAGGGATTTATGACCATCCGAATCAACCCAGCCAAAACAAGTTTGACCCAAGTTTTTCAGGTTTTGGCGCGACAGTAACTGAAGAAGATGGACGCTATTTTTTTCAAACGCTGTTTCCTGTCCCATACAGCTCAAGACCTCCTCACATTCACGTCAAACTGTGGCGTGGCGACGACGAATTGTTGACCACCCAACTCTATTTGAAAGGACAGACGGGCAACGAATGGTGGGGTGGTAAAGCCCGTGACCATTTACAGTTTGAACCGATAAATATTGATGGGCGAATAGTCGGAACGTTCGATTTCGTGATTGCTTAATCTGTTTG
>NZ_JAWOWE010000456.1:0-595 GCF_033340275.1 Vibrio sp. 1402 | reverse complement strand
AAGCGCAGAAGTGAAAGATGCATCAGCACTTTCTGGTACAGTTGATCTAATGAACACTTACCCACAAGCTAAAGTTGAGATCACTGGTTACAGTGACACAACGGGTTCTGCTCAGTACAACCAACAGCTAACTGAAAAACGTGCTAAAGCGGTTGCTAATGAGTTTGAAGCGAAAGGTATCGCTGCTGACCGTATGACAGTTAAAGGCATGGGTGAAGCAAACCCAGTTGCTAGCAACGAAACTCGTCAAGGTCGCGAAGCGAACCGTCGTGTGGAAGTAGTTGTTCCTGCGTTTGAATACCAAACGACTGAACAAGCTCAATAATTTGTTGCTATAGCCAACAAAGCAAAAAGCCAGCGTTTATCGCTGGCTTTTTTGATCTTGTCTTCAACCTTATGCTTGGATGGAACCGAGACGGTTGTTGGGCTGTATATTGAAATGACGGCGGCGGCGTGCGCTTTGCTTGTTGTTCATCATTCTGTCATCACAGATTCATAATATCGATGCTCCGTTTAGTAGGAGAGCATGATGCAAAACCTCCCACCACTTAATGCCCTGAAAGCCTTTGAAGCAACAGCCCGTTTGCGAAGCTTT
>NZ_JAWOWE010000455.1:0-596 GCF_033340275.1 Vibrio sp. 1402 | reverse complement strand
GATTTACATCTATCACTAAGCATTGGGCACTATAGCTATACGGGGAAAGCAGACACTTCATCGATTAACGAAATATTATCTAAAGCAGATATTAGTATGTATGAAGTTAAACGGCGCAATAGTGATAAATGTAGTGGATGAGTGAGTTTGGCTTACAGACTTGAAGTTTGAAATACTTTAGGTAATCCGTTAGGAGCTATTTCAGCTAATCTACTGACAAGCTTTTGTCCAAAAGTGAGTTGTGTTGGTTTTTGGGAGTGCCAGCATCTGCCTAATCGTGATCCGTTACAATCAAGTGCGTGTTTCTGCCAACCCTTTTCAAATCTCGAATCGCAGCTTCTTTTTTCGCAATTCGCAGGGGGCGATCTGAAGTTATAGTATTGTTGATAATATCAATAGCATCACGCTTCGTATGTGTGAACTCGATAACGCCGTAAGGTGTCTTAAACTCTCCCTTGCGTCCAGTCGTCATGATCGTAATTCGGTCAATCATCACTTGGGAAATGACACTGTATGGCAATCTGGTTAATAACTTAAAAGTGAACGGCCTACCTAGCGATTTTGGTGTTATAATATTGATAATTAGGAAAAAAATC
>NZ_JAWOWE010000454.1:0-596 GCF_033340275.1 Vibrio sp. 1402 | reverse complement strand
ACATTTTGCGAACATTGCTTAATGTGCGTTTCGAAATCGTCATTTGACCAGTAGATTTCTAGTGCTTTTGCCGCAGTAATAAATGCGTGGTTGTTACCACGGAACGTGCCGTTGTGCTCGCCTGGTTTCCATTGGTCAAGTTCTGGCTTCAGCAGTACAACCGCCATTGGCAGACCGTAACCACCGATCGATTTCGATAGCGTCACAATATCGGGTTCAATACCTGATGGCTCAAAACTGAAGAATGTCCCAGTTCGGCCACAACCAGCTTGAATGTCATCGACAATCAATAGAATGTCGTTTGCTTTACATATTTTACTCAAGCGCTGTAGCCACTCATTAGAGGCGGCGTTTAAACCACCCTCGCCTTGTACGGTTTCCAGCAATACGGCTGCTGGTTTGTCCATACCTGCAGAGTTGTCATTCAGCATAGTTTCGAACAGCGCCAAACCATCAACGCCAGCGTAACCTTCGAACGGAATGCGCGTTACGTTTGTAAGGCTTGAGCCGTTACCTTGTCGATGATGCTGATTACCTGTAGCCGCCAGCGCGCCTGCGGTACAACCGTGGAAACCGTTAGTGAATGCAACAACGCA
>NZ_JAWOWE010000453.1:0-597 GCF_033340275.1 Vibrio sp. 1402 | reverse complement strand
GTTGTACGTTGACTCAGCATTGACGTCAAACTCGTTTAACGTTTCTTCGATGGTGTCGAGATACAAGTCGATTTTGCCGTTCAGCCCTTCGATGATGTGATTCAGTAAGCGCGCCAGGCTTTTCGGCCCTTTGTGCTCTGCTAATGCTTGGCGAATTTCCATGATTGCACGTGATGGGATCTTACGAGTCGAGATCAGTGCGCCCTGAAAATAGAGAATACGGATACTGAGCATGTCTTCCGGCGACGCATTCTCGTTCATGTTGATGCCTCGTAAGATCAGCATGAAGTTATCGTCATCCAAAGGATGGAAAGATGGTCGGCTCTCGTCGGCTAACAGATGATCAACCGTCGCACGTGGTACGTGATTGTCTTCTAGCCAGCCACGAATATCGGGATGAAGCCTTTCACAGTGGTACCAATGATTCGGTTGAATGTGTTCCGCCGCTGTTGTTTCTTGAGTCGCCATTGGGGTTGAAAAATCCCAATGTTCAATCATAAAACCCATTTTCTTTTCCTTTTTTTAGCCTTTGCCCCAATAATCTCCAGATGCTTAACTTATCGAGAATGACTTATTGTACTACACGCCTCAACGTGT
>NZ_JAWOWE010000452.1:0-597 GCF_033340275.1 Vibrio sp. 1402 | reverse complement strand
ATGGATATTCATATACCCAAGTAATGAAAATATGCTAGCAGCGAAAGATAGCGTTTAGTTATGAATCTTGTTGGGACACGTTAGATGGGAAGTGTGCTTTGTAGCGAAAATCGTTTTCAACAGCGTACTACGATGAGAAAAGGAAAGTGACGGCCTGTCGGAGGGAGGACAGACCGTCACAATGACTTATTGATATAGCCAGATTGCTAAACCAAAAAAGCTCGGAGCTAGAATGGAGGTGATGATGCCACATAGCACCAACGCTAACGATGAAAACGCTGCGTCGCCAGGTTGTTTCTCTGCGCAAGTCGCAGTACCAAGCGCGTGCGATACTGTGCCCATCGTCAAACCACGAGCAATTGGATGCTTAATGCCGATTAGGTTGTAGATTGGGTACGCCAAAATAGCGCCAAGAAGACCTACGATCAGTACTAAGATTGCAGCGACTGCCGCTTCGCCACCAAGGTGGCTTGAGATTTCCATTGCAATCGGAGTGGTCACTGACTTACCTACTAGGCTCGCGATTAAACTGATGTCAGCTTTAAATGCAACGGCGATGAGGGTTGTGGTTGCCATTGACATAATACTACCGAGCGG
>NZ_JAWOWE010000451.1:0-598 GCF_033340275.1 Vibrio sp. 1402 | reverse complement strand
GATACTTGAGTACGCATCCATCATCTGCTCAGACGTGATCACTTCGATCTGATTTGGATAGGTGTCCAAACGATAGTGCTCCGCGACACGTTTTATTTCCTTGTGATAGCGTTCAAGCAGTTCGAATGTCCAATCTGGTCCATCAGGTAGCAACTTGCTGTTGCGCTTTTTAGGCGCCTCTCCAGAGAGGTTTTTTGTTGCGGTAGTCATCGCTAGCCTCCTTACGCCGTTTCTTTTTGGAATAGTTCTCGGAAGACTGGGAAGATATCCTCCACAGAGCGAATATTCTTCATAGCGAAGTTTGGAAACTCGTCGGTAAGCTTCTCATACTCGTGCCATAAGGTTTGATGTGAGCGACGCGTGATTTCTATATAAGAATAGTACTGACAATTTGGCAGCAACTTGTTCACGAGTAAATCTCGGCATCGTGGTGAGTCATCCGCCCAGTTATCCCCATCGGACGCTTGGGCTGCGTAGATGTTCCACTGACCAACCGGGTAACGCTCTCTGACGATTTCATCCATTAATTTCAAAGCGCTAGATACGATGGTGCCACCGGTTTCTTGCGAGTAGAAAAATTCGTGTTCATCGACTTCTT
>NZ_JAWOWE010000450.1:0-598 GCF_033340275.1 Vibrio sp. 1402 | reverse complement strand
ATGCTTCAACATTGTCAGGGACAAGTTGAGTGATCTTGTTGCGATAACGGTCATGTTGTTGGATAAAATCGTCAATCTCGTCGCGAAGTATTGCACCAGTCACCGAATGGTCACTGATGATGTAAATCTGCTTGTTGTCTGGATGCAAACGCTCGATCAGCGCTAAGTTCGCTTCTAAATCGACGTTCTCAATCACGCCGGTTGCGTTAAGTGATTGATGAAAGGAAGGACGGTAATTGTTGATGCCACAGAAAATCACTGGCGTGTCTTTGATCAGCGGCGCCAAGTGTTGCATCAATTCCAATGCATTGTTGTCCGTCACCAAAATGGCATCAAAACGCTCATCGCTCAACTTAGTGCGATAGAGTGATTCGAGCTGGGTAAAAAACTGCTGGCTCTGGTTGCGCTTGGAATCCAAGTATAAGACGCGCATGTCCATCTCGCGGTCATCGAGTTGTTGATCGATCCCGCGCTGAATAGAGTCCGTCCAAAAGAATCCTTGGTGATAAGAATGGACGACAAGCACCTTCGGCTCTTGAGCAAGTGTCAGTTCACTCCAGGCACATGCACTCCAGAATAAGGCGACCAAAATCAGAAA
>NZ_JAWOWE010000449.1:0-598 GCF_033340275.1 Vibrio sp. 1402 | reverse complement strand
TAATTTATTTTTAATTGATAATAATTATCATTATCTAATTAATTGAGGCAGATATGAAACGCAGAAAGGACATATTCAACGCCTTCTTCAAAGCGCAAGATCGCTTCCAACTTGCCGCGCCAAGTGGCTTTGAGCCCGACGTCATTCATGACTATATTCATTGGGGTATGGTGTTGTCATCCAGCTATGAGCATGAAGCAGAAGACGAAAACTTACTCTTGTGCGAACTGTTTTTGCGCCAAGTGTATTTCCACCTTCTCGAAGCGATTCAAGACCCAACTCGCACTCGTACATTTCGCCGAGTCTGCCTTGATTCGGTTCACACACCCTTATTCTGCCTCAAACGTTACTACTATCAGTTTGAACATGGCGACGTAAAGTTTCTCCAATTACAACAACAATTACGCCTCATTCAGACTTCTCTTGATTAAACGAAAGGAACCCTACTATGACCACCGAATTTCGTATTGAAACCGACAGCATGGGCGAAGTAAAAGTCCCGGCGAATGCCTTGTATCAAGCGCAAACTCAGCGCGCTATCGATAACTTCGCATTCAGCCAGCACACCATGCCAAGCAGTTTCATCCAAGCTTTAGCC
>NZ_JAWOWE010000448.1:0-599 GCF_033340275.1 Vibrio sp. 1402 | reverse complement strand
AAATACTCGTTGAAAAGCGCCATGACTTTTTGTTCGGTACGCTTGTCGAGGCCTTCGGTTGGCTCATCAAGAAGCAAAATCGGAGCATCTCGAAGTAACGCTCGCGCAATACCAATACGACGTTTCTCGCCACCAGAAAGCTGACGACCGCCATCACCCAACCAAGCATCAAGACCCGGCTCTTCAAGCAGAGCACCCAGTTCAACTTTCGTTAGGATATCCGCCAGTTGCTCATCAGTCGCATTTGGTGACGCCATTAACAAGTTGTCACGTAGTGTGCCGTTTAACACATCTACTCGTTGGCTCACTACGGTAATTGCTGAGCGCAGATCGGATTCGCACCAATCTTTTAGTGAAGCGCCACCAATGCGAACCTCACCTTGGTTTACATCCCAGTAGCGACAAAGTAGTTGAATCAGAGTCGATTTGCCTGAACCCGTTTGACCAACAATTGCGGTTTTTGAGCCTAAAGGAAGTGAAAGCGAAAGGTCTTTCAGCACTTTCTGTTGTCCATCAGGGTATGCAAAATCAATGTTGTCGAACTCGATATCCAGTGGCTTTTCTTCGCGTTTAGATTGCTCAGGGAAGACAACGTCAGG
>NZ_JAWOWE010000447.1:0-599 GCF_033340275.1 Vibrio sp. 1402 | reverse complement strand
TTAAGACATCTAATGAGCCCTGATCCATACCAGGAAATAGCTCTTGCAAGTTAATGGACTCATTACCACTGCCACTCGGCACCAACAATGTATTGCCGTTAAGTGCGGGCATCGTCCAGTTTTGCAGCAATTGCTTAGCTTCTTGTTGTCCGCTTAAGCCGGATTGGCGCTGCACATCAGCGGCCACACCATGTAAGGGCAAGCACGCCATAGTGATTGATAAAACACCCGCTAAAACTCGGGTAAAAAGTGTTGGTTTCATAGTTAACCTCCCGAGTTACAGCAGTCTTGCCAGCGCCACAAAATGTAGAGCGCATCTTCTCCGGCACCGGGGATCGTTCGCCACTCTCCCCATTTCATGGTGCTTTCACCGATGACATGCGCACTTTCAGTTTCCGGCACAGGGAAGAACATACTCATCTTGTATTGGGATTTCGGCAGCATGGGTTCGATAACAGGTCGGCATAGCGCACTGTTCCCCATTGTTCGCCTTGCAAGACCACGCCTGTGTTGAGCCGCGATTGCACGCGCCGCTAAATGGCTGGTATTTTCTGCTAATGAGCCAAAGGCTAAGGTGTGGCCTGA
Source organism: Vibrio sp. 1402 (assembly GCF_033340275.1). Taxonomy (NCBI): domain Bacteria; kingdom Pseudomonadati; phylum Pseudomonadota; class Gammaproteobacteria; order Vibrionales; family Vibrionaceae; genus Vibrio; species Vibrio sp. 1402. The sequence goes on along the minus strand of NZ_JAWOWE010000447.1, from coordinate 14 downwards.
TAACGGGTAGAGAT
>NZ_JAWOWE010000446.1:0-600 GCF_033340275.1 Vibrio sp. 1402 | reverse complement strand
AGCGAATATCAATACGTTGCGTCATATCGCCTTTAGTCAGGCTCTCTAGTGCGTTGAGAATACGTGTTAATGGCTCACGCACACTTTGCGCGATGTGATAGCCGATCGCCGCCGCAAACAAAACCACAACTACACCAATCACAATCGCTTTCGTCACGCCAGCAGAGTAAATGTCACCGGCATCATCAAGAGATTCGTTTAGTTTGTCTGTTGCTGTCGTTGTGAATTGCTCAAGGATAGCCATCGTAGAATCGACTTTGTTAGCTAAGTTCGCAATGTTGTCGTACAGAGCTGCTCGAGCGTTGAGGTAGTTGTTGTGTTGGTCTAGCACACCGCCACGCATACCTACGTCACGGGTAAATTGCTCTACGGATTCGCCAAAAGCTTTTTCTAGCTCAGGAAGTTGAGTGACCAACCCACGGAACGCGTAGTTCAAGTGCGTTACCGCTTTACGGTTTTTCGTTACCGCTTGCGTAACAAACTCAGGATTGGAGCTGGCCAGCGCATCGGAAGTGATTACTTCGGCATCTTTGAGTTTGATGAAGTAGCTTTTCGCCATAACTTTCACTGAAATACTCGATTGGTCTGCAACGTATTCTT
>NZ_JAWOWE010000445.1:0-600 GCF_033340275.1 Vibrio sp. 1402 | reverse complement strand
ATGGTTGCGGCAGACGCAATCAACCAAATGAAACTGCTTCGCATCGACGAAGAAACCACAGCGAACATCGGCATGGTCAACGGTGGTCAGGCAACCAACATTGTGATGCCAGAGCTTAAAATCGTGGCTGAAGCTCGCTCTCTAAATGGAGAGAAGCTAGAAGCCCAAGTCAACCACATGATTTCAACATTTGAGTCGGTATGTGAAAAACATGGCGCAGAAGTCGAAATCGAATCTAGCCGCGCGTACGACGCCTTTGTTATCGAAGAAGACAACGCGCACGTAACCGCAATCAAAGCGGCGTTTGCAGATATGGGTATCGAAGCGTTCACGAAAGGCACTGGCGGCGGCAGCGATGCGAACAACTTCAACAAGAAAGGTCTGACAACCGTGAATCTATCTACGGGTATGGCTAAAGTGCACACCACTGAAGAGTTCATCGCCGTTGACGATATGGTAAAAATCTCTGAGTTCGTTAAGCATTTTTTGGTGAAGTAGCCTCGTTCAAATATTTAGATTAACTTCCGACTTTCATCCCCTTCTCGCCCTGCGCGAAGGGGATTTTTATTTTTGCCCACCACAAATATTCTTTCCTTAATG
>NZ_JAWOWE010000444.1:0-601 GCF_033340275.1 Vibrio sp. 1402 | reverse complement strand
CGCAGTGAGTATGGGTCTTGCACTTTTTCACAGTTGGTGTGCGATTCACCAATTTCACTCGATGTATCCAGTAGGTGACGGTATGCCATTGCCGCATCCATTTGGCTACGATGGCCACGTACGCGGTGGATTCGAGGATCAAATGGGCGACGGCTGCCTAGTGCGGCTTCTACAGACATGGCTCCACACACGGTTGCTGACGCGAAAAGATCTTCGGCAATAAACAGACCTTCTAGCGCGAATGCTGTTGAAGCCTGTGTACCATTGAGTAACGCTAAGCCTTCTTTTGGCGCTAGTGTGATAGGCTCAAGACCAGCAATTTTAAGCGCTTCGTAGCCTGATACGATTTGGCCATTGTGACGTGCTTGGCCTTCACCAAGCAGCACCGTGCTCATGTGGGCTAGGGGAGCCAAATCGCCTGAAGCGCCCACCGAGCCTTTTTGAGGGACGCATGGATAAACTTGCGCATTGACCAAATCAATCAACATGTTGATGACTTTCAAACGAATGCCAGAAAATCCACGAGCCAAGCTGTTGATTTTTAAAACCATCATGAGGCGAACGGTTTCATCAGACATGAATTTCCCGATACCCGCAGCAT
>NZ_JAWOWE010000443.1:0-602 GCF_033340275.1 Vibrio sp. 1402 | reverse complement strand
ACCTTTTTGGTCGAGCTGCGGTAATCAAACTCAAAACCGATGCCTTTGTCAGTAACGTCCATCTTCATGCCGCCCGTTAGCTCGTTTTGGAAGCTCACTAGCACGTCTTCAGGAAGAGGCTGGCCTGTCGCCATTGATGCTTTTTCTAACACTTCCAGAATACGCTCTGAGTCCATGCTAAAGCTCAACAAACCGTTTGGCTTCAACTCTTGAGCCATCACGTCCTTGCTTGCTTCTGCCGCGTACTCGCCGCTGTATAGCGTTAGGTGGCTGCCATTTAAGCGTGCAAACACGTCCATCTTCATGCAAGTATGCATCTCTAACAAGTCACTTACGTTCACAGGTTGGTTGTCTGGTTGCAGTTGAAGCTGCGCCAATTCAGGAACTAGCATTTGCGCAGTTTGAATCAACATGTTTGGATCTTTCGCAGACAGAGTAAACATGCCATCCATTTGGCTAAACACTTCGCCAAACTGTGCATCAGGATTGATGTTCAGATCGAACAGTTGCATGCTCAACCCTTTCAACCCATTCAGCATGCCAGAGCCCATGCTCACCGCTGCCGCCGGGTTTTGTCCGCCCATGTCTTTTTGCATTTGGCT
>NZ_JAWOWE010000442.1:0-602 GCF_033340275.1 Vibrio sp. 1402 | reverse complement strand
ACCAAGCAGACAATCGCAATCAGTATGATGACAGCGAAGCCTTTGTTTGAATCAGAAGAACTGCGTGATACGTGACGAGTGCTGTTTGAGTTATCCAAGATCAGATGACCAAAATGAGCAATGCAGGTAATGCCAAATAACGCACCAATCAGACGAGTATTCAACCGCATATCACCATTTAAGATGTGGCTGAACTCATGGGCAATTACACCTTGAAGTTCGTCACGGCTAAACGCATCTAGTGCTCCTTGCGTTACTCCGATGACGGCATCATCAATGCTCATGCCTGCAGCAAACGCGTTGATGCCGTGCTCTTCCGCCATCACATAAACTGGTGGCACGGGAATTCCCGACGCGATGGACATTTCTTCCACAACATTGAGTAACTGGCGGTGTTTCGCATTTGACGTGTCTGTCGAAATCAACTTGCCGCCGATACTTTCTGCAACGCCACGTCCACCATTGGCGTTTAGCTCACTAAGACGAATGAATGAGCTGATGCTAACAACCGTTAGCACGCCCACAAAGCTCAACAAACAATAACTGATGATGGATTGAGTGGTGAACGGTTCGCCAGTGAAATAGAAGTAGATGCCAATCGA
>NZ_JAWOWE010000441.1:0-603 GCF_033340275.1 Vibrio sp. 1402 | reverse complement strand
CTTGAGCTGTGGTTGACGAGATACTGTCGACCAAAGTAAGCAACTTCGCTTGCATATCAACGCAGGCATCTGCCAAGGTGCCAAGCTCATCATGACCAATTTTGTTACGTGGAAGCTGGTAAGTTAGGTCGCCCGACGCGATTTTTGATGCCATGTTTACAACGTAATTTAGTGGTGTGAAGATCTGTTTGGTTAGGAATAGGCCTAGCGTAAAACTCAGTGCCAATAGCGCGACGATAGCAATAATGCTGTAGGTGATTGCGCTGCGCACTGCTTCATGAGCGCTAGCAATATCTTCTTGTACGTAGGTTTGGTTTAGTTCCACTAAATCACGAATCGCATCGGATAATTGTGTGAATGTAGAAAATCCGTTTAACAATGTTTCATTTGCTTCATCGATTTTATTATTCAATAGCAACTTCGCGTATTCATTGTTAAACGCACTGTATTTAACCCAGGCACTTTTTACTTTATTGAAAGCGTCTCGGTCGCGTTGATCCCACAGTCCTTTCTCATATTGGTCTAGATATTTATCAATTTTCTGTTCAGATTTTTCTAATCCGGCTACCCATTCCATGAATTGAGGGTGATTCACATTAGTTA
>NZ_JAWOWE010000440.1:0-603 GCF_033340275.1 Vibrio sp. 1402 | reverse complement strand
AAGGTGATGCTGTTTATGCAGGTACATTAAACGGAGATGAATCATTTGAGTTGGAAGTCACCAATTCAAAAGCAGACTCGATGATTTCAAATATTGTGCGCCTTCAAGATGAAGCACAGCATTCAAAGCCAAAAATTGCAGAAGTTGCTGACGTCGTAGCACGCTACTTTGTTGGTGTAATTCTTATCATCTCAGCTGGAACCTGGTTTTATTGGCACCAAACCAAACCAGATGATGCTTTTTGGATTATGCTGTCGGTTCTCGTCGCTACATGCCCTTGTGCATTATCCCTTGCTACACCGACCGCACTAACTTGTGCGACTTCACGAATGGGCAATTTTGGCATTCTGTTGCGAAAAGGCCATGTATTCGAAACGCTTTGCAAAGTTAATCATCTCGTCGTCGACAAGACGGGAACATTAACGAAAGGTGACATCGAGATTAGCCGTACGAGTACATTCAAAGAGCTTTCCGAAACGGAAAGTCTTGCCCTTGCATCTGCTCTTGAAGCTCATGCAAACCACCCTATTGCGCGCTCATTTACCGGTTTCAGTAATGACGAGATTATTGTAACAGATGTTAAAAACGTGATTGGCTCAGGAA
>NZ_JAWOWE010000439.1:0-603 GCF_033340275.1 Vibrio sp. 1402 | reverse complement strand
GCTTACACCGCGTCAGTAAAATCAGCACGTTACACGCCGCATGAATACCCACAGATTCATGACGACATCCTAAGCTCACTTATGGCAGGTCAGTTGAACTACCACGAGAAAGAACAGTGTGTTCGTTACCCGAACTGGAACTCAGTGTCGTACTCGTTGGAATTCTCATTCTACGATTGGACGATCGCAGAAATGGCAAAAGCCGCTGGTGATATGGACGCGTATGAAGAGTTCAAAGCCCGTTCTTACAACTCATTGAAACACTGGGATGCGAAAGCAGGCAACGCAGACGGCACGGGCTTCTTCGTACCAACAGAACTGAAAGAAGGCGACCCATGTGCACTGAAATACGCTTCAACTGACTTCGACCCTTACAAGTCTGACGCGTTCTACTACACAGAAGGCAACGCGTGGCAATGGCAATGGGCGTTCATGCAAGACTTAGACAAGCTGACTGAAATCATGGGCGGCACGCAAGGTCTGAACGACAAGCTGAACAACCTATTTACTGCCGATCCAAATGGCGGCGAAGCGCACCAAGACAAGACAGGCTACATCGGACAGTACGTTCACGGTAACGAACATTCGCACAACGTAATCTAC
>NZ_JAWOWE010000438.1:0-603 GCF_033340275.1 Vibrio sp. 1402 | reverse complement strand
AGGGGAAGCTCAATGATCAAAATCAATCTAAAGCAGAGATTTAAGGCTCGATAGGAAGGTTTGAATATCTTCAGCAGAGATGTCTTTGTGTGTGACAAAGCGAATTGGGTTTCCTGGGCTGATGATGATGTTTTGTTGCTTGAGTTGTTCCGCGATGCCTTGGATATCGACTTTAGCATCCAACTTAGCAAACACAATGTTGGTTTGAACGAAGTCAGGATTTACCGAGAAACCCGGTAGTTCAGCTAAACCTTCCGCCAATGCTTTTGCATTGATGTGATCTTGCTTTAACTGCGCGACTTGTTCCGTGATCGCCAGTTTACCTGCTGCCGCTAGAATGCCTGCCTGACGCATTCCGCCACCGACCATCTTTCTTAAACGGCGAGCTTTCGCGATGTATTCCTTGCTGCCAAGCAGCAGTGAGCCAACGGGTGCCGCAAGACCTTTCGATAAACAAATCGTCATGGAATCAAAGTACTGACCAATCTCCTTGACGGGAACATCGAGCGCAACGGCTGCGTTAAACACACGAGCACCGTCGAGATGCAGTTTCAGATTGTGTTTATTAACGAATTCACGAGCTTCCGCTAAGTAAGACAGTGG
>NZ_JAWOWE010000437.1:0-604 GCF_033340275.1 Vibrio sp. 1402 | reverse complement strand
TGCACCCATTCCGGTGAGCACCATAGAAAGTACTTTGTCGCCGTAAACTTTCGCCGCAGAGCCAAAGGTCACATCCACACACGGTTTGTAGTTCATGCGATCACCGCCATCAATGATGCGAAGGCGAGCAGCACCTGCACGACCATCAATCATCATTTGCTTGCCGCCTGGCGCTAGGTAAGCCACGCCAGCTTGTAACACATCACCGTCTTGTGCTTCTTTCACTTGAATCTTACACAACGTGTTCAATCGACTTGCAAATGCCGCCGTAAATGTCGCAGGCATATGCTGAATCAGCACGATTGGATGTGGGTAGTTCATCGGCAGACGAGTAAGAATTTTTTGTAAAGCAACTGGGCCACCAGTGGATGTGCCAATCGCAGTTAACTGGTATTTCTTACCCGATGCGCGGAACTTGGTTGCTGCCGGTCGAGCCGGAGCCGATGCGGCAGGCGCAGCGGTTCTTGAAGCCAGTGGGCGCGCAGCACTAGTTGCAGCAGCTGGACGCGCTACAGGGCGGCGCATGAAAGCACGCTTGGAGGCAATTTGAATGACACGTTGCTGAAGCAGCGAAACCGCTTCATCGCGGTTACGTGCAATATCT
>NZ_JAWOWE010000436.1:0-605 GCF_033340275.1 Vibrio sp. 1402 | reverse complement strand
AACACTTGGCTTATGACGAACGTCCTACTTGGTTCAAAAACTGGGAGAAAACGGGTCTGCTAGGCTTTGATGATAAGAACGGTGATGGCAACATCAACTACACATCAGATGCTGCAACTAACGAACTGAAAGTTGATAACGACATCATGGTACTAGCTAACCCTGAGATCGCGAAACTACCTAACTGGGTTATCGCACTGGTCGCAGCGGGTGGTCTAGCGGCGGCACTATCAACCGCAGCGGGTCTATTGCTGGCGATTTCGTCCGCGATTTCCCACGACTTAATCAAAGGGGTAATTAACCCGAATATCTCAGAGAAGAAAGAGCTGCTTGCGAGTCGAATCTCGATGGCGGTGGCCATTGCAGTCGCAGGTTACTTGGGTCTGCATCCACCGGGCTTCGCGGCAGGTACGGTAGCACTGGCCTTCGGTCTGGCGGCGTCCTCCATCTTCCCGGCTCTGATGATGGGTATCTTCAGTAAGAACATCAACAAAGAAGGTGCTATCGCGGGTATGATTGCCGGTATCAGTATCACTCTGTTCTACGTGTTCCAACACAAAGGTATCCTATTCATCGCAGATTGGACTTACCTAGAAAGCTGGGGC
>NZ_JAWOWE010000435.1:0-605 GCF_033340275.1 Vibrio sp. 1402 | reverse complement strand
ATTAATTAATGACGGCCCAGTGACTTTTTGGCTACAGGTCTAATCTGGCGTGGATACACCCATGGTCTAAGCTATATACCCAAGTGGTTTGATTTTACTTGGGTATTTTCTCCCCAAGATTCTTACTGATTTGCACTTTCAAAGGATTGATATGTTCAAACTCATAACTCCAACAACCGAAAATCAGCTTAACAAGTACTATCAATTTCGTTGGCAAATGCTTCGAGAGCCATGGCGCATGCCAGTAGGCTCTGAACGTGATGAATATGACGTGGTGAGCCACCACCGCATGATTGTGGATAGCCGTGGTCGTCCAATGGCGATCGGACGTTTGTACATTACTCCGGATAACGATGGCCAAATCCGCTATATGGCGGTGAAAGGCAATCGTCGCAGCAAAGGCATGGGCTCACTGGTGTTGGTCGCGTTGGAATCGCTTGCGCGCCAAGAAGGTGCGAAACGTTTGGTATGTAATGCCCGTGAAGATGCGATTGCGTTTTATGAAAAAAATGGTTTTGAACGTCGTGGTGAGTTGACCGATGAACGCGGTCCGGTCCGTCACCAACAAATGGTGAAGCCGCTTGATCCGATGGCGAATGTGTTAC
>NZ_JAWOWE010000434.1:0-605 GCF_033340275.1 Vibrio sp. 1402 | reverse complement strand
CGTTGAATGGCTTGGTGATCGCTCGTTAGCGGTATTGGCTGCCATCGCGAATAAGTTCAGAGGTTCAGAACAAGAGACGCTAGAGCCTCAGCTTGATGAGTTTGTTGAGGATAAAGTATCAACAAAATACGTTGAAGACGATCAACAAGACGATGAGACGCTTCCTCACTTAACGGCTTACGAAGTTGAAGAACCAAAAGAGAAAGCGGCAGTACACGAATATCCTATATATATGCCGCAAGCCAAATCAGAAACGTCTGCGGTAAAACCGACGCCAGAGCCCCAAACTCAACGAGTTGCGGCAGTAAATGCGACGCCAACGTATGTTGAACCAGAACCACAACTTAAAGCGGTCAGCACAGATAACGTGGATCCAATGGTTGAGCGTACCAAGCAGCTGAATGTAACCATCGAAGAGTTGGAAGCTGCAGCGCAGCAAGCAGATGATTGGGCGTCAGAAGAACAAACATGCCAATCTTATGCGGATACAAACGCAGTCTATCAAGAACAGGTGCAAGCCAAGCATGAAGAGGTTGTTGAACACGATACGCCTCAACGAGAATCAAGCTATGAAGAGTATGCACAGTTTGCTGCTCAGCAAGAAC
>NZ_JAWOWE010000433.1:0-606 GCF_033340275.1 Vibrio sp. 1402 | reverse complement strand
AAAGCGATACATATACGGAATCACTAACAACAAACCGATGATGGTCGCTAGCCATCCTGTGCGCGAAGCTAACGCGACAATCAACGGCAAGGTAACAACAGGTACGGCATACAAAAGGTAAACGTCGCTTAGCTTACGTGAGTACTTATAGGGTTGGCGAGCTAGAAGGTAACTGGCAATGACTAATCCAGTAGCGAGAAAGCTTGCCATCACATTCGGTTGCTGAAAGATCCCGTACGGACGGTTAGCAATCGTGTCGTAGCCGAAAGGATTCCCTGGTTTTAGAAAAAGATATTGCGTCAGACCAAATAGAGCTTCAATCACGACAGCCAGTACGATGAACCAAAGTAACCGTTGGCGATGCTTATTACTGAAATGAAATTGCTGTAAGACAACAAAAAACAGGAAACCACTCCACAGGCCGATAAGTTTGTTCGCTGCCAGAGTGCTGTCCGCATTGGGGTAGAATACTGGCAACGTCATGATGATCGCGCTGATCAGTAACCCGATGGTTAGCTTTGAATAGCGTAAAATGCGGTTCCTCGCGAGCTGATAGCAACCGATACCTAACGCAAAGCTAAATGCAATCCACGTTGTTGCGTTGAA
>NZ_JAWOWE010000432.1:265-606 GCF_033340275.1 Vibrio sp. 1402 | reverse complement strand
TCATCTAAGCGGTCCTACAATGGGGACTTCTTACAACATTAAATACATTGAGCAAGACGGCATTCCGACGCCGAAGGCTCTGCAAACGGAAATCGATCGACTGCTTGAAGAAGTCAACGATCAAATGTCGACTTACCGTGAAGACTCAGAGCTGAGTCGCTTTAACCAGCATCAAACAAGTGAGCCTTTCGAAGTGTCAGCGCAAACGGCAACCGTAGTAAAAGAAGCGGTTCGTCTCAATGGCCTAACTTTAGGTGCGCTTGATGTAACGGTTGGTCCTCTGGTTAACCTTTGGGGCTTTGGCCCAGAAGCTCGCCCTGACGTAGTGCCTTCTGATGAAG
>NZ_JAWOWE010000432.1:0-255 GCF_033340275.1 Vibrio sp. 1402 | reverse complement strand
GATTCACCACCTGACCGTTGATGGCAATAAACTGTCAAAGGACATTCCTAATTTGTATGTTGATCTGTCAACGATTGCAAAAGGTTGGGGGGTTGATGTGGTTGCTGATTACCTACAATCGGTAGGGATCAAAAACTACATGGTCGAAGTTGGTGGCGAAATGCGTTTGAAAGGTATCAACCGAGAAGGTGTGCCATGGCGAATCGCGATTGAGAAACCAACGGTTGATGAGCGATCTATTCAAGAGATCATCGA
>NZ_JAWOWE010000431.1:0-607 GCF_033340275.1 Vibrio sp. 1402 | reverse complement strand
ATTGACCAAAGTAATGGTGCCGATGTAGCGCGATAAATCTTTCTGCAGAGCCTGCACCAACTCCACCGCCTGACGTTGTTTCGAAAAACCACGCAAACGCGATACCGATTTACGAAACAGACTTCGACCATGATTAAGCATGAAATACACCATAAACAGCACAATCATCGCCTGAGTTAACAGCGTTGGTGTGGTGGTCGCGAGCGCTTTCAGCAGAGAAAACACCGTGTTGTTGCCCATCTCGTCAATGTTCATGTCACTGGCGATCTCAAGCGGCGCGTTCATGTGCTCTGACGACGCTTTGGTCACTTCATTCACTTCCTGCGAAACGTTTTGGACGATGCTTGGCAACTCAGCCCACCATTGTTTCGCGGGTTCTGATATCGCCGCTAAACCGAATATTGAAACACTCACCAATAACGTCAACGTCACCACCACAGTTATCGTGCGTGGCAGGCCTTTATCTTCAAAATAATTGATCAACGGGCTAAACAGCAGTGCCACGAACGTACTTATCACCATAGGTAACAGCACCGGTTTGGCGAAGTAGAGTGCAGGAACAAGCAATAACACCAGCAGAGACACACCAATCACGGTATTGATAGGA
>NZ_JAWOWE010000430.1:0-608 GCF_033340275.1 Vibrio sp. 1402 | reverse complement strand
GGCCACATCGTTCCTGCCTTGCTATCGGGGAACACAGATGTGTTCAAACCATCTGAGCAAACGCCTTGGACTGGCGCGCTAGCTATGAAATTGTGGGAAGAAGCGGGTTTGCCAAAAGGCGTGATCAACCTTGTTCAAGGTGCGAAGGAAACCGGTATTGCGTTGGCTGATGCGAAAGGTATTGATGGCATTCTGTTTACGGGCAGTGCGAACACGGGTCACATTCTGCATCGTCAGTTTGCAGGTCAACCAGGCAAGATGTTAGCGCTAGAAATGGGCGGCAACAACCCGATGGTCATCTCTGATAACTACGGTGATTTGGATGCAACGGTGTACACCATCATCCAATCGGCATTCATCAGTGCTGGTCAACGTTGTACTTGTGCTCGTCGTCTATACGTGCCGTTTGGTGAGAAAGGGGATGCTCTTATCACTAAGCTGGTAGAAGCGACGAAAAACATTCGCATGGATCAACCATTCGCAGAACCTGCGCCATTTATGGGCCCACAAATCTCTGTGGCTGCGGCGAAGTTCATTCTTGATGCGCAAGCAAACCTGCAATCTCTAGGCGGTGAAAGCTTAATTGAAGCGAAAGCAGGAGAGGCGGC
>NZ_JAWOWE010000429.1:0-608 GCF_033340275.1 Vibrio sp. 1402 | reverse complement strand
GTCATCTTCATCTAAGAACAACGGCGTCGCCGTTTTGATTTCCGGCACGTCATCCACGATGGTGATTGGCAAGTTCACAGATGCCGATGTATCACCATCGAAGTCAGTAACAGAAATAGGAATATCTAACGTTAGGCTGTTTTCGCCCAGGCCAGCAGGATGATCCACAGGGCCCACTAACTCAAATTGGTAGCTATTGTCTTTTGCATCCAACGTTAGGGTGAAAATCTGCGTGTTCGTGCCAACAATCACCGCTTCATAGGTGCTTACACCGTCGGCTTCAGACACCAGTCTTAGTTCCACATCTTGACCATTTGACTGCAAACCAGCGACCGCGCCAGCTAAGTCAGAAACGTGATAACTGACGATTTCATCAGCGCCAGCAACAACGTTAAAGTGTCCATCTAACACTCGTAAGCCAGAAGTATCAGAGCCAGCAGGTAAATCATCTTCGTCAATCGTCAACTGGCTACTGTTATCCACCCCAGTGATAGACGGCACATCATCAACAACGGTAATTGGCAAACTAATCGTGTTCGACACATCACCATCAAAATCCGTGGCATTAACAGGAAAATCAATCACTAGCTCGTTTTCACCATTGCCAT
>NZ_JAWOWE010000428.1:0-610 GCF_033340275.1 Vibrio sp. 1402 | reverse complement strand
AACTCAGGCGTCATCACCCGGTTTAAAACCAGAATTGAGAATTGCTCGTGCCGTTTGCACCGTCCGTCGCGCCAGCGAATGAAATAGCGTTCAATGCTGTTATTTGTGGTCCACTGAGATAAGGTTTCCAAAAAAGGGTTCCACTGATAGCGTCCATCTTCGTCTGTGATAGACAGGTCTGAAACTGGCTTACCAATATCGTGGAACAAACCGCCAAGAGCCGCCGCAACACGCCACCTTGGCTCTAGCTCTTTTTTCTCAACCGGTGTGCCACTGGCAACAAAGATGATCCCTTCAGCTGCTTGTCCCGCCCAGAAAGCAACTTCCAACGAGTGACGTAATAAACCACCAGCGCCACTGTGATGATGATGCTCAGAAGCTGGCAACAAATGAACATAAGCAGCAAGATGATCAATGCAGGGTTGAATCAGCCTTTGAAAATCACGCTGATTAAAGCCTATTACCTGGCGCAGTTTGGCAATTAGCTCGTCTTGTGTGGACTGCAAATCCTCGGGTGATGCAGCTGGCAACCCCTTTAGGAATGGCGGGTAGCGTGGGATTTCTGCATCCAGTTGCGATGACAGCTCTGGTAGTGCTTTGGTTTGAAAAA
>NZ_JAWOWE010000427.1:0-610 GCF_033340275.1 Vibrio sp. 1402 | reverse complement strand
CAAGTGATTGGCAAAGCCGCTGAAGAAGTGGGTGCGCCCCTATTCTTCTCGCTGCTTATCATCACGTTAAGCTTTGTTCCAGTGTTTGCACTGGAAGGTCAAGAAGGCAAGATGTTCTCTCCTCTCGCCTTTACCAAGACGTATGCCATGGCGTCAGCGGCAGCACTTGCGATCACGCTCGTGCCAGTTCTAATGGGTTACTTTATTCGCGGTAAAATACTGCCAGAACATAAGAACCCTGTGAACCGTGGTCTGGTTGCGCTGTATCGTCCATTGCTTAATCTGAGCTTGAAATATCCGAAAGCGATGATCGTACTGGCGCTCGGCCTATTAGCATCGGCGTACTACCCAACTAGCCAACTAGGCAGCGAATTCATCCCACCATTGGATGAAGGCGATTTGATGTACATGCCGACCACCTACCCGGGCATTTCCATCGGTAAAGCACGTGAGTTGGTTCAGCAAACCAACAAGCTGATCAAAACCGTACCGGAAGTTAAAACGGTTTGGGGCAAGATTGGCCGCGCAGAAACCGCCACCGACCCAGCACCACTCACCATGATTGAAACGGTAATTCAGCTCAAACCTCATGACCAATGGCGTGAAGGCG
>NZ_JAWOWE010000426.1:0-610 GCF_033340275.1 Vibrio sp. 1402 | reverse complement strand
CCAACAATAACGCTGCGGACGGTGAGCTGCTTGGCTTCTCTATGCTGCAAGAATCGGTGGATCAAGCCTCTTACATGTACTCAGACAACAAATACTTAGCGGAAATGGCGAAGTTGGTGTCCGATGGCGTAGAAGGTAAAGACCGCGCGCAAGAATTCCTTAACGGCGCAGAAAAAATCAAGACTTACATTAACCAGTGTATGTTTGATGAAAGCACAGGATTCTTCTACGACATTCACTTAAATGTGGCTGAAGATGGCACTACTCCTGCGCCTCTTGCAAATGGCTGTGCGGGTTTGCCGATTGTAGAGCGTGGACGTGGCCCTGAAGGTTGGTCGCCGCTGTTTAATGGTGCAGCAACGCAAGAGCATGCCGATAAAGTGATCGCGGTGATGCGTGATCAAGACGAGTTCAACACGCCAGATAAATTCCAAGGAACGGGTGTGCCTTTGCCGACCGCATCGCAAACTAACCCTGCTTACGGTAAAGATGTGTACTGGCGTGGTCGCGTGTGGCTAGATCAAGTGTACTTTGGCTTCCGTGCGATGGAAAACTACGGCTACAAAGAAGAAGCGATTGCAATGGCGAATGAACTGTTTAACAACGCAGA
>NZ_JAWOWE010000425.1:0-610 GCF_033340275.1 Vibrio sp. 1402 | reverse complement strand
GGTCACCGCTGCGACATTTTGATGCGATTCTGCCATGGTCGAGACCATCGTACGGCGCGCTCCTTTGAGCACTTCAGTGCCAGGAACTTGTTTGCCTGCTTCTTCGTAAACATCGGCATCGACGATCAAACCGCTTGGTCCGCTACCGACCATCGTTTTCAAATCTACGCCTAGCTTTTTCGCTAGCAAACGCGCGGAAGGTAAAGCGGTGATGAGTTTGTCTGTTGATTTGTTGTGGCTGCCGCCCACCCAAAAATCGTCAACATTTACATTATGAGATTGGTGAGATACGGTGCCAACAACGGTTGCGGCATCGGCGGTTTGTCGTTTTTCCGCAGAGACAGTGTTTTCTGCGCCACTTTCGTCGATTTCTAGAAGTAGGGCGCCAATATTAATCACGTCGCCTTCTTCACCATGGCGGCTGACAATTCTGCCTGCGTACGGAGCAGGAACGTCTACGGTTGCTTTCGCCGTCTCAACGGTGAGGATCACTTGATCGAGTTTGACCATGTCACCCACATTGACATGCCATTTTACAATTTCTGACTCAGCGAGACCTTCACCGAGATCGGGTAAATTAAACGTCTTCATTTCCAATCCTCCACGAGTT
>NZ_JAWOWE010000424.1:0-611 GCF_033340275.1 Vibrio sp. 1402 | reverse complement strand
AAATCCGCGAAAGCGGGTTAAGCATTGAAGAAGCAAGAGAACTTGGCTTGATTCACTGATTCTCTCAATTCGGTGTACCACTCCGTAGGGTAGCCAACTGGCTGCCCTTTTTATTGGTTCATCGCGGATAAGCGGGAACTAAAAACAAAAACGGTAGTAAGTGATAGAGTTTTATCGCCAAACAAATCCTACACAAACTACCGTTTTCATGTCGAATCATACTTTCCTATCTTCATTCTGGGAAGGCTTTCATATAGTAAAGTCTCATCAGACTACGTCATTAATAAAGCTCACTCTCAAACCTAATTCTATCGCTAAGTGTCCGTGCGGGCTTAAAGCTCAAGCCATACATGAGTATCAGTGGCGTAACGTGAAGGAAGCTACACTGTTAGGAGCTCCCGTTGAACTGTCCATTCAAACCCGACGCATCAAGTGCAGTAACTGCGGCATTAAAACAGAGCGGCTATCTTGGTTGGAACCTTATGCTCGTATCACTAAACGCCTACGAAGCTATATAGAACAGTTGTTACCTCTGCTACCAATCAAACATATAGCCCAAGTGACAGGCGTTCATTGGCAAACAATCAAAGAGATAGATAAGCGTCGGCTTC
>NZ_JAWOWE010000423.1:0-611 GCF_033340275.1 Vibrio sp. 1402 | reverse complement strand
GAACCGTACCGCCAACGCAGAAACCACGAGCAAGTGACATGTTGAACGTTTCAGCCACTACACCTTGGCCAGCAATCGCAGAGTCACCATGAATAGTGATAGGAAGAACTTTGCTGCCGTGGTTGTCACCCAAACGGTCTTGACGTGCACGCACGGAACCGATAACCACTGGGTTTACGATTTCTAAGTGAGATGGGTTAAACGCAAGCGCTAAGTGAACATCGCCACCAGGAGTTGCGAAGTCTGCAGAGAAACCTTGGTGGTATTTAACGTCACCGGTACCCCACGTTTCATCGTGCTTACCCGCGAACTCATCAAATAGATCTTGTGGTTTCTTACCCAGTACGTTCACCAGCATGTTCAAACGACCACGGTGAGCCATACCAATAACCACTTCACGCATGCCACTCTTACCCGCATGACGAATCAGTTCTTTCGTCATTGGGATAAGCGCATCACCACCTTCTAGAGAGAATCGCTTCGCACCAGGGAATTTTGCGCCTAAATAACGCTCAAGGCCTTCCGCTGCAGTCAACTCTTCAAGGAACGTGCGTTTTTCATCTTGGTTGAATGATGGCTGGCCTACGACAGACTCAAGACGTTGTTGGATC
>NZ_JAWOWE010000422.1:0-612 GCF_033340275.1 Vibrio sp. 1402 | reverse complement strand
CGCCTGACGACGCGTCAAACGTTTCAGTTCCATGGCGTACTAAAACCAAACATCAAGTTGATGCACCAAACGCTAAATAGCATCGGTATTGATTCAATCGCGACAGCAGGAGATGTTAACCGTAACGTACTGTGTACCACGAACCCGGTAGAGTCTGAATTCCATCAAGAAGCTTACGAGTGGGCGAAGAAGATCAGTGAACACCTTCTACCTAAAACTCGCGCGTATGCTGAAATTTGGTTAGACGGAGAAAAAGTCGAATCGACCGAAGAAGATGAGCCGATTCTGGGCAAAACTTACTTACCACGTAAGTTCAAAACAACCGTAGTCATTCCTCCACAAAATGATGTGGATGTCCACGCGAACGATTTGAACTTCGTTGCGATTGCCGATAACGGCAAATTGGTTGGCTTTAATGTGCTAGTGGGTGGTGGTTTGGCGATGACACATGGCGATACGTCGACTTACCCACGTCGAGCTGATGACTTTGGTTTCATTCCTCTAGAAAAAACCTTAGATGTCGCGGCTGCGGTTGTAACAACTCGGCGGGACTGGGGTGAGCGTTCAAAGCGTAAAAACGCGAAGACGAAATACACACTCGACCGCGTCGGT
>NZ_JAWOWE010000421.1:0-612 GCF_033340275.1 Vibrio sp. 1402 | reverse complement strand
CTCTGTCATTCCGGCAAGTTCAACCACCTCCATACAAGCTGGAAGTAAGCTTTCGCCAATTGAGAAACGAGGGAACGTCGCTTTTTCGATCACGACAACATCAATACCACGAGATTTTAGCAACGCAGAAACGGTGGAACCCGAAGGACCTGCGCCAACGACGACAACTTGCTTGTGCTCTGTTTTCATTCTTTATACTAGCTTGCTTGGAGTTTTAATAAGGTATGTCCGAGGCCAATGTTGTCCGTTCTTTCCACAACAGAGAGACCTGCTGCTTCAACAATTTCTAGGAAATCATCACTACGGTAGAAACGGCTATTACCATTGGCTAGGCAGGTAAAGTAAAGCGAGGTAGCATTTAAGCTGTACGACGCGCCCGCGTATTTCTGCGCATCCCAAAACAGTTCGAGAACGTAAACGGTATCGCCCGCGCTCAACTGCGCCTTCACTTTCTTCAAAATATTTAAAATTTCAATTGGAGAGAAACAATCTAAGAACTGGCTCATCCACCAAATATCGGCATGATCAGGCAATGTTTGGGCTTTATCAAGCATATTGGCAGGATACGGATGCACGCGCTCGCTGAGCTGATTCTCTGCCACGTTCGACATC
>NZ_JAWOWE010000420.1:0-613 GCF_033340275.1 Vibrio sp. 1402 | reverse complement strand
CACACGGTCATCAAAACGCGCACCTACGACAATCAACAGATCCGCTTCTTGAACCACAAGGTTGGCCGCTTTGGTACCGTGCATACCCAACATGCCTAAGTAGTGAGGGTCATGGCGTTCAATCGTACCTAAGCCTTTTAGAGTGCTTACCGCTGGCATCGGGTTCAGACGTAAGAACTCTCTCACTGCATCTGTTGCTTTCGCTAGCTGCACACCGCCGCCGACATACAATACCGGGCGAGTGGACGCTGCCAGCACGTCTTGCGCGCGTTTGATGTCTTCAGTGCTGACGTCTTCGATTTCAGGTGCAACGTAAGGTGGCAGTAATTCTGTTGGGGCTTGAGCAAGCTGAACATCTTTCGCAATATCGACAATGACCGGGCCCGGACGACCTGTTTTGGCCACTTCAAACGCTTCGGCTAGCGTAGGGGCAAGATCTTCAATGTCAGTAACAAGATAACTGTGCTTAGTACAGGCGAGAGACATACCAATAACATCCATTTCTTGGAACGCATCGGTACGGGTATGAGAGCTGGCAACCTGACCTGTGATGGCTACCAAAGGAACGGAATCAAGGAAAGCGTCGGCTAGGCCGGTAACAAGGTTGGTGGCC
>NZ_JAWOWE010000419.1:0-614 GCF_033340275.1 Vibrio sp. 1402 | reverse complement strand
CAGCTTTTGCTGTTCGGCTTCGCAATCAATACGGACATTCGCAACATTCCGGTAGGTGTTGTCGACCAAAGTGGCAGCACCGCCGGGCGGATCATTACCCAGTCCGTCAAAGTCACTCAAGTGGTGGATATCAAAGAAACCTATGCCACCGCGCAAGAGGCTGAACAAGCGATTCAAGATGGTATTGTGCGCGCCGTGCTGATTTTGCCAAGCGATCTCACACAACGCATGATGCAAGGTCGAGAACTTGGGCAATGGATTGTGGATGGGTCAGATACCATGATCAGCTCGGCAATATTGTCGTTGCAAACCATGCCATTGACCGATTTTGATTTCGAGATTCGCCCAGCGCCAAGCAAAACATTCGAAGTCGCACTCTACTACAACCCAAGTCGGCGTTCTGCGGTCAACATCGTACCCGGCTTACTCGGTGTGATTCTCACCATGACGATGATTTGGTTCACCAGTGCCGCGATTGTACGAGAACGTGAACGGGGAAATTTGGAGCTATTGATCACCACGCCCATCCACTCGATAGAGCTAATGGTGGCGAAAATCGTGCCGTATATCTTTGTCGGCTTAATTCAGGTTTTCATCATTCTAGGGTTGGGACA
>NZ_JAWOWE010000418.1:0-614 GCF_033340275.1 Vibrio sp. 1402 | reverse complement strand
ACTGTGAAAAAGCTTTGCGAGACATCGACCAAGCGTTAATTGCCGCCGTCGATGATACTCAAGAGATTCGCGGCGTGATTCGAGTGAACTGTGTGGGTGGCTACATCGGCGAAGACATCATCGCCAAATACGTGTGTGAGTTTATGCAACAGTACCCGAACGTCAGCATTGATTTGGACTTTTCTTCGCCTCGTATTGACTTGATTGAAGATCAGTTTGATGTCGCATTTCGCATGGGGGAATTGGATGATGCAGGGTTTGTCGCGCGCAAGCTGATGACGGTTGACATGGTGACGATCGCAAGCCCGAGCTATGTGCAGCAATATGGCATGCCAAAACACCCAAAAGAGCTGGCCGAACATCGAACTCTGACTGGTTCGGTTACGCGTTGGAGCTATCGTAAAGCAGAGAACCCAAATGACCACGCCGATGTGGTCGTAAAAGGCAACTTGCGCTGTAAAAATGGACGAGCGTTAGTAATGGGCGCGCTGCACGGCAACGGCATTATTCGTGTTCCACTGAGTTACTGTGCAGAAGAAGTGGAGCTAGGCCAACTGATAAAAGTGATGCCAGATTGGGAAATCCCGTCGGTGCCCTTTTCCGCCATATTCCAA
>NZ_JAWOWE010000417.1:0-614 GCF_033340275.1 Vibrio sp. 1402 | reverse complement strand
TTTCAGCAACACCTGTTTAAAGGCGGTTGGGTTGTCCGTTGGCGAAATATTGAGTCCATTGGTATATGCAGTTATCAACAAGACGGCTGGCATCAACCGCTCCCGTGGATAGGCATCCGCTTGAAGCACTATTCCCCTTACCTTGATGCAATTTGCCCGCGTATCGCGACGGAGATTTTACTTAGCCAACGCGCTTTGTTGTATCTGGGCGCAAGGCAGAACCATTGTGAAGAGAAATTTGAAGATATGGTACTCGACCCACAACCGTACACTAGCAAAGCGGGAAAACAATACGACGGTTTGCAAGCCATGTTGGCGAATAGAATGAAGTATCAGAGAAAATTTTACGGCTATGATGTGTTTATTTCTGCCAGTGATTTAGACAGGGAAGCCGACGAATTTGTAGGGCTGACTCGGCGATACTTAGCGGCCGCCGAGCCAGAATAGTAACGAGTACAGACAAGGCGCTAGTATAGTGGCATCTCGTCAGCAACAAACGGGTTGGTTTTGCGCTCGTGACCGAAGGTAGATTGAGGACCATGACCCGGTACAAATGTAACATCGTTACCTAGAGGCCAAAGTTTCTCTTTAATTGAACTAATCAACGTATTGAA
>NZ_JAWOWE010000416.1:0-616 GCF_033340275.1 Vibrio sp. 1402 | reverse complement strand
AGTGAGCTGCGCCTCCTGCTTGACCAGACATCTCCACTAAAATACCGGCTAATTTTTTATCTTGATAGTAGATGTCGTTTGGCCACTTAAGCTTAACACCTTGGATACCGATACTTTCCAGTGCTTCGACTGCAGCAATACCCACGACCAAACTCAATCCCATCGCTGCCGCCATGCCCGCATCCAAACGCCAGTACATAGACAAATATAAATTAGTGCCAAATGGCGATATCCATTGACGTCCGCGACGACCGCGCCCCTGCGCCTGATATTCAGCGATACAAACTCGCCCTTTATCGGATTCACTGACTTTCTCTAACAAATATTGATTCGTTGAATCGATCACGGAAATCAGTTCTACCGGAGTGCTAATGGCATTTTTCAGACGAGTTTCATCGAGTAATTGAAGAGGATGAGCCAGTTGATAGCCTCGTCCTTGGATACGATAAATATCCACTCCCCAATCATTTAACCCTTTAATGTGCTTTGCAATTGCCGCGCTAGAAATGCCCAGTTGTTGTCCGAGCATTTCACCTGAATTGAACCCGCCATCGCTGGGTGTTTTGAAGATATGTAGCTTCACTGGGTGTTCTTTCCTCATTGTGCCGCCTCTATC
>NZ_JAWOWE010000415.1:0-616 GCF_033340275.1 Vibrio sp. 1402 | reverse complement strand
ATGGCTTGTTGAACTGGCTTGGTCGGGATGAGATAACTGACATACCAATTGAGGTCATCCAATTTAACGGTATGGGCAAAATAGCGTTGCTGATCCAGCGTCCAAAAATGGATCACGGTGTTGTCGTAGAGCTTTTGTGTTTCCTCATTTGCTGCATGGTTTGGCTCATTGAACCAGTCTGCGTTGTAAGTGGTGCTGCTCGACAGGAAGAAACGATGATGGCGGTTTTGCAGTGTAATAATGTCTTGGCTGGTGATGGTTTGTTCCGTCAGAAGGCTCAAGTTAATTTGTACGACGACAATACCCGCGATGTTAAGGCCATCAAAAATCGGTGCCGATAAATAATACAGAGGGCTCGAGCCTTTGGTTTTATTTACCAGAGAGACGCCTTCACCTTGGCGATGAATCTGTTCAACAATGGCACGTCGATCTGAACGGCTAAATCGTTCATCGATGAGGCTGGAAACCAACACTTCACCAGAGGTGGAGAGGATCAACCAACCTTCGGTATTCGCGGCTTTGTCGAGTTGGGTTAACTGGGCTTGCAGCGGTTCATAGTAAGTCAAATTGCCTTTCACAAACGCAATAGTTTCGGGATTGTTGGTGACTAAATAAG
>NZ_JAWOWE010000414.1:0-616 GCF_033340275.1 Vibrio sp. 1402 | reverse complement strand
AATGGCGTGGTCGAGTTTGACCGTATCCAAGAAAGCGCGTGTGGAAGCAATATGGATCACCTGTTGCATGTGTTCCGATTTCACAACCACTTCGTTGACAATAGAACCAATCTGCGCAGAAGAGGCAGACACTTCCTCAGCACAAGTTTGGTTTTCATCAATCGAGGTTTTAATCGCGTTCACTTGCGTTAGTACTTGGTTCACCAAAGAATCAATCTGCTCACTGGCTTCGCTGGCTTTGCCAGCAAGGTTTCTTACCTCATCTGCTACCACGGCAAATCCACGGCCTGCTTCACCGGCTCGTGCTGCTTCAATCGCTGCATTTAATGCCAACAAATTCGTTTGGTCAGAAATCTCTTGAATAGTCGATACAAGAAGGGAAATAGAGGTAGCCGTTTTATCTAATATTTTAACAGATTCAATGCTTTGTGAGGCTTGCATACTGATCTTCACGGCTCGGTTATCAAGACGAGCAAGAGCTTGATGAGTCTGCTTAAACATTTCATCTAGTTGTTGCAGTTCTTGGTTTTCATGCGCCATAGATTGCGCACTCTCCACCATCTCTGTTCGAATGGTTTGGAGCATATCTCCACCTTTCAAACTGCTAGACATCAAC
>NZ_JAWOWE010000413.1:0-616 GCF_033340275.1 Vibrio sp. 1402 | reverse complement strand
TTTGAGAGATTGCTTCGCGATACGGGAAAGCGCTTCGAGACTGGAAACGTCCACATAGTTTGGGCGAAACGCGAGGGCTATTCTGCGGTGAGGGCCGGGCTCATTTAAATGCACTGCCGATAATACTGGGTAGTGCGTGACGAGCTGTTCCAGTGCCATTTCCGGGATCAAGGTTGTGCCCATTCCACTCATTACCATTTGAATTAACGTGTTTAGGCTGGTGGCACGGTATTCCTGATTGGAGGTTTGTTCAGAGAGGCGGCAGGCATCCAAAATATGATCTTTGAGGCAGTGGCCTTCTTTAAGCAGCATGAGGTTGGTTTCTTGTAGTTCTTCGGACGTAATGCTGCTTTTGTCTGTGTGCATTTGCCCATCGAGCGCGACCCAGTAAAAGTCTTCTTGCCAAAACTCTAACGTTAACAAGCCGTCACAAGGGTAGGGGATGGCCAGCACGGCCGCGTCAATCTCACCGCTGTGAACCATGTCGACAAGGACATGCGACTGTTCTTCGACGATGTCTATTTTCGCGTTGGGGTACTGCTCTTTTAAGGTGAGTAACAACTTTGGCAGAAGATAAGGTGCAATGGTCGGGATCATGCCTATGGACAACGGAAAG
>NZ_JAWOWE010000412.1:0-617 GCF_033340275.1 Vibrio sp. 1402 | reverse complement strand
ATGGGTAAAACGAATTCAGCGGGAACACGCCCTGATTTATTCAACCAAAACCAGACGTTTTGCTGTTTTGAGTTGATGGCTCGCGCTAATGCTGATTGCCCGCCGACCAAGTCAATGGCACGGCGGAGATGTTTTTGTGTCGTGTTGAACACTTCCATACCGTCTCCTGTTACAATAAAAACTGTTACAAGATTGAATGTTACAGTTTAAACTGTAGATAAGTCAACAGTTAAAATTGTTGAAAGGCTACAGTTTTATTTGTAGAATACGGGCTTATGAAAACTTTATCCGAACGACTAAACCATGCCTTGCAGCTTACTGGGGTGACTCAGTCTGAGTTGGCTCGTCGCATTGGTATCAAACAGCAGTCGATCAGCCAGATTTGCTCTGGTAAATCGGCTAGGTCTCGTTACACCATGCAGATCGCGGAGGCGCTTCGCGTGAATGCTCATTGGCTCGCCACAGGTGATGGCGAGATTGGCTTGGGGGTCGGTAATGTAGAAGTCGGGCCTGATATTAAGGGAAGAATTCCTCTCATTAACTGGGTTCAGGCTGGGGATTGGACTGAAATGGCGGAGGGATTTGCCTTTGAAGATGCAGAGGAGTGGCGTGAAGTC
>NZ_JAWOWE010000411.1:0-618 GCF_033340275.1 Vibrio sp. 1402 | reverse complement strand
TTTAGCATGCAGGAGCCGGCGGCAGTTCGTGCACTGATGGCGTATCTTGGCCCTAAAGAAGATACATCAATGAGCTCACCTCAAGCGCCAAAAGAAGCGCAAGAGATGGAAGCCGCACGTTTAACACTCAAGCAAATGCTTGGCTCAAGCCCGAATGAACACCTCGTTCCAGATGTCGATTCACTGCTTAAACTGAGCGATGAAGACATGCCAAGTCAGACGGAATCTACGGCGAACGGTGCATTTAAAAAGCTGTTAAGTGAAGATTGGGATTGGCTGATGCCTGCTGTCCGAGCAATGGATAAAGGTGAAGCGAGCAAAATCAACGAGAAGTTGACGTACAAGCTGCCTTTGGACGCCGCAAACGGACGTGTGTATCTCGATAAGAGCCCGAACCTAAGTGACACACAGCTTGATGCATTAGATAAACTCGGCTCACCAAGCCAGTTACGACTAATGTACTTAGCCGAAGGCTGGATTTAAAAGAAAAGGGAGCATTCGCTCCCTTTTTGCTTATTGCATCGACGCTTACAGTGCCATGTTTAACGTGAACTTATTGATTGGGGGTGAGATGGTCAAACGCGGCTAACATTTCGTCTGTAGATAACTGGTCTCCCG
>NZ_JAWOWE010000410.1:0-618 GCF_033340275.1 Vibrio sp. 1402 | reverse complement strand
CTCCTTTGCTTTGGTTTGTTCAACTTTCTTTGGCGGCTCTTTTTGTGCGACTTTAGTCGGAGTTGTTGTAGGCTTTTGACTAGAGTTTTTACTTGAAGTCACAGGCTTTGTCGTCGTCGTTGGCTTCACCACTGGAGGCGGTGTCGTTGTAACTACAGGTACTACAACGGGTTCAACTTTTTGGCCATATTTTGGCGCGACATATTTCGGAGCCCAAAGTTTTAGCTTTTGACCTGGATAAATGGTGTAAGGCTGAGAGAGTTCGTTGTAACGTACAAGATCATTTACATCCTTATCTGTGACGTAAGCAATGAAATAAAGTGTGTCACCTTTCTTTACTTCGTAGTAACTCCCTCTATAACTGCCACGCTCAACGCTCGAATAATCCTTCTTTAGGCTGGAAACAGGCGCAGGTGAGTGAGCCGCGCAACCAACGAGTCCCGCAGCTAATACAAAGCTAATACCAATATGACGCAGTAACTTACTCACCTAACCTCAGATCCTTAAGCCAAATCACCCGCGACAAGAGGAACAAATCGAACCATTTCCACAACGGTAGAAAGGTACTCGTCACCCTTGCGTTCAATTTTAAGTAGTTGCTGCTCAGCATCTCCGACA
>NZ_JAWOWE010000409.1:0-618 GCF_033340275.1 Vibrio sp. 1402 | reverse complement strand
CACTGGCGCTGGCATCGATGCAGATCGCCTGACAGTAAAAGGTATGGGTGAAGAGAATCCAGTAGCTGACAACAGCACTCGTGAAGGTCGTGAGAAAAACCGTCGCGTAGAAGTTGTGGTTCCTTCGTTCGAATACCAAGAGATGGTTCAACCATAATCTGAATGTTCACACATTCTCATCAAAAGGGGTGCGCTTGCACCCCTTTTCACTTTCAGTGATTTTTGGATTTTTATAAAGGAAATGAAATCAAGAAATGAAGATTCAAGCATCGTCCATCGATAGTAAGCACTTATCTCTTCGGATAAAAAACGAGATTATTTCCTTCGACCATGACACAGTCCATCCCCGCAGAATGAGCCGCACGTTTACCCAATTCTGTATCTTCAAAAACCAGACAGTTTTGCGCGTCAATCCCTAATCTATCTGCGGCTAATAGAAAAGTATCCGGACATGGTTTGTGATTTTCGACATCACTAGCCGTCACAACGGCATCAAGCTTGTCGATCAACCCTGCATGACTGAGCAGACGCATCGCACTTTCTCGCTGACTTCCCGTTCCGACCGCAATTTTCTTTTGGCCTAAATATTCGTCAAGAACAATGCCAGTGCACTGGATG
>NZ_JAWOWE010000408.1:0-621 GCF_033340275.1 Vibrio sp. 1402 | reverse complement strand
ATATTATCAGGTGCCCAGTAAAACGGCGCTGATCGCTGGAACTGCTGTGCCAATGACTTCTTGAGTACTGGCAACAACAGGTAAAGTTGCAGACATGACACTTTCAACGACTGTTGGCGTATTGTAGAGACCCATACCGCCACCAATGCCCAAGGCAAAGGCCATCAAGCTTTGGCGAGCGATACCGCCCACAATACCCACCAGAACCATGGCTCCCGCTACGATCCGTCCCAAAGTACCTTGGGTCCAGTCTTTTAGGGTATCCCACACATCGGTGAAAGCATCACCACCGGTGCCCGCAAATGAGGGCTCCGAAATCATTAACGCCATTAAACCAAGCGCACCAATGGTCATTAGGCGCTGAGTTTGAATGGTGCGAACTGCATTTGTCATTCGTTAGTTTCTCCGTAGATACTCAAGTTATCGCGCTTACCATCAGCTCCCGCTGAGGCTGAATCGCTTTGAGTCTGAAGTGGACGTAGCACTGGCGAAACCGTTCGAGGTGCGGACACCCCAATATCCCACCGGCGCGGTTCAATTTCGGTAAACACGTAGCTGGATAAATTCAGATCCCCACCATCATCCTCCCCAGGCGCAATCCAAATCCGCATTACCCTTGAA
>NZ_JAWOWE010000407.1:0-622 GCF_033340275.1 Vibrio sp. 1402 | reverse complement strand
CGGTTTGGATAAGTGTCCAAGCTTCGATGAGCAAATGATCTCATCGCCTTTGACAATGAGCATTTCATCGATGTCTCGCTCAAACATCAAGTTTTGCTGCAACTGCTCACACCGTTCTGGATGAATAAGCGCAGTTCGGTTTTCAGTCTCAATTTGAAAGAGTATTTCATCCGCGATTTGTATGTTCTTTTCGAGCAAGTGATCGAGGTTACTTTGCACACTCTCGTGTGCCAAATACAAAACCTCCGCAAATACCAAAGGAAGTGGCAGAAAAAAGATAGCAGCTTTCTTAAGAAGCATTTTATTCAGCATATAAAAGCGACCTTTTATAAACCGATTGACTCAGATGGTATCGAGAAAACGATACCCACCAGCAACTCACGTTTACAATATTATTCATTAGATTTATTGAGTATGCGAGACACCTCCTACCCTCGCAAATAAAACAAAATCTTAATTGTTTAAGTTCCAGTTTAGTGGCACGAGACTCAAAGGTGAGACATCCACTTTTCAAGTTTTCTTCAATATTTAACCGCTCACTACCATTTTCTCATTAAGTGAGAATTAATCATAAAAATTATTTTTCTTTTCTCAGTGATTAAGAATTATATTTGTCCTATAT
>NZ_JAWOWE010000406.1:0-623 GCF_033340275.1 Vibrio sp. 1402 | reverse complement strand
TAACATTACCATCGGCGGTATCACCGTTATTCCAAACAGCTACCATCTTTCATTCAGCAAAACCGTGGATGAAGCAAGCTATGAGCCGGGTCAGCCATTGGTCTATCGCCTAACGATTGAAAACGATGGTAAGGGAAACGCGTACAATATTCCTGTGGTGGATCGCTTATCCAACATCACTGTGGAACTTGTTGATGGAACAAGTGAAAAGGCGTTTGATTCGGGCTGGACTATCGAGCAGAACATCGTCAGTGGTAGCGATAAAGCCATTCTCGATCTTGATGGTTCAGTTGAAAATAATCGAGATATCGACACGCATGCCTCCATCCCTGCGGGCACTAAAATTGAGTACAAAGTGACGGCGACGGTAAACAACAATGCAGTCGGTGAAATCCTCAACTTGTTGACCGTTGACGGCGATACCGTCAGTGCGAAGACGAAAGCATCGGCAGAGAAATACGACTTCGAAAAACACATTACCCGCTTCTTAGATCAAGACGGTGTTACTTCATTGAGCGGCGGTTACACGCCGGGCGGCTACATTGAGTATGAAATATCGCTCGTTAACCTTAACAACGTGCACATGCAAAACATGCCGATTAAGGATGAACTTAGCGCAATCA
>NZ_JAWOWE010000405.1:0-624 GCF_033340275.1 Vibrio sp. 1402 | reverse complement strand
AAGCTCATCGATGTCGTACGCGGCATCAATGGCGCTAAAGACAACCCTGGCGTTCGTGCTTCCGTCATTAATGATGTCGAAGGACCGCGTCTCATCCTTGCCTCAAACCTTTCTGGTAAGGATCATCAAATCAAAGTCAGCGTGGAAGCCGAAAGAGGCAACCCTCTGAAATATTTCGAATACCAAACACTTGAAGACCGAGTTAACGCGCTTGAAGAAGCACGTGCAGCGGCAGAAGAAGTGTTAGGGCCACTACAAGCTCCGCAACAACCGGATCAACCAGAAATTCTGGATGAGAACGGCAACCCTCTACCTCCAGAAGCGCAAAAAGCGGCAGATAATGCACAAGATGATGCATCGCAAGAACCGACCTCTGCTGCTGGTGCAGAGGCTGCTAAAGCCGGACAAGAAGCCATTGATAAGGCCAATCAACGTTCGAGCTTGCGACCTGAAGAGCGCATTCCAGGTTGGACAGAAACTGCGTCAGGCACCTTGCTGGATTCATACGAAGAGCCAGAACTGGAATTGGATGAAAAGGCGATAGAGAAAGCGCCGGATGTTCCAGGTTGGAACAATGCCGCCTCAGGCACATTGACGGATTCTTACGTTACGACCAAAGAAGCT
>NZ_JAWOWE010000404.1:0-624 GCF_033340275.1 Vibrio sp. 1402 | reverse complement strand
AAACGTGGCGAACTTTAATGGTGACGATCCTCTCGCACTATTAAAAGATGGTGAAGTTCACGACATGGTCGGCGTGATGGGTGGTGTAGCATTTGGCAAAGACGCCACTTTGGTACGTAACGGTGACGCACTGATGCCTTCTGCGACTTTCCAATCTTCTCAATGGACAACGTTAGCAAAAGACAACATTGATGGCTTGGGCGAGCTGAATGCAGCTGAGCCACCTGCAGAATTTGTGTGTGAAGTGGATGGACACGCGCCAACGTTCACATCCATTCAAGACATTCAAGGTGAAGGTGCTTCTTCGCCATTTATCGATGGTTACCCATACATTACGACAGAAGAGCATTTTGTTACTGGTGTCGTGAGCGCTGTTACTAGCGGTTTGACGAAAGGCTTCTACCTGCAAGCTATCGAGAACGATAACAACGATAAGACGTCAGAAGGTCTATTTATTCATACGAACGCCGCAGATACCGAGCTAAAGCCTGGTGATGTAGTTTGTGTGAAAGGTAAGGTTCAGGAGTACTACAGCAATACTCAGCTTTCTTCTGACGCAACCAGCTATGTAAAAACTGGCACGTCAGACATTCCATTGGTGACGCCGCTTGTGATCAAAGAAGG
>NZ_JAWOWE010000403.1:0-624 GCF_033340275.1 Vibrio sp. 1402 | reverse complement strand
TTGTGCTTAAGTTGGTTAAGCTTCTTTGTTAGATCTTCAACTTCATCCGTGAATTTAGAAATCATTTCGTGATCACCACGAGAACGTGCTGCATCCAGTTTACGTTGGCAGGTATCTACGCGGTTATGCAGCTTTTGAATATCAGTTTTAATGCTCATGGTAAATAGACTCAATTTTTTAATGGTCGAGGAGTATAGCATAGCTGAAAATCTACGCTCTACTATCCTCCTCGATTCTATGTTTAGTTGATTAGTTCATTCCCTGAAACTTGGCCGGAGAAGAAGGCTTCTACGTTGTTCAATGTCACAGATGCTATGTTATTCAGCGCTTCGTGAGTTAAGAAAGCTTGATGGCCAGTGAACAGAACGTTGTGGCATGCCGATAAGCGGCGGAAAACATCATCCACGATAACGTCGTTGGATTTATCTTGAAAGAACAAGTCCTTTTCGTTGTCGTACACATCTAAACCGAGAGCGCCAATCTTACCCTGTTTAAGTGCTTCGATAGCGGCGACAGAGTCGAGTAACTCACCGCGGCTTGTATTGATGATCATCACGCCATCTTTCATTTGAGCAAAAGCGTTTTCGTTCAATAGATGGTAGTTTTCTTCACTCATTGGACAGT
>NZ_JAWOWE010000402.1:0-625 GCF_033340275.1 Vibrio sp. 1402 | reverse complement strand
TAATCCTCGCCGCAATGTATATAGCGATCATCAACATCACGCCAGCCAGCAAACCCGGGATCACACCACCAAGGAACATACGCCCCACTGACACATCGGTCGCAGCAGCATACACCACCATCACGATCGATGGCGGAATCAAGATCCCCAAAGTACCTGCGTTACAGATAACACCCGCAGCAAACTCTTTCGAGTAACCGTTTTTGATCATCCCCGCAATGACGATACTACCGATAGCGACCACGGTTGCTGGTGAAGAGCCAGACAGTGCTGCAAACATCATACATGCCACAACGGAAGCCATGGCGAGACCACCACGGAACCAACCAACAATGGCAATCGCAAAGCGGATGATTCGCTTTGCAACGCCACCTGTCGACATAAAACTTGAGGCCAAAATGAAGAAAGGTATCGCCAACAATGTATAGTGACCAGCAAAGGCGTTAAACAGCGTTTGAGCAACTGACGCCAAAGAAGCATCGGAATGCAGCATTAAGAAAAGAACACTGGAAAGACCCAGAGAAATTGCGATTGGCACACCAATGAGCATGAAGCCAATCACCATTAAAAACAGTAGTAAAATATCCATGGCTTAGCGCTCCTTGTGCTCAGAATCGTTCGAGGA
>NZ_JAWOWE010000401.1:0-625 GCF_033340275.1 Vibrio sp. 1402 | reverse complement strand
TGGGCGCCAAGTGCCCTAGAGCAAATTGAATGCCTAGAGCAATTACGAGTGCTTTGGTACGGCGAGAAAATCCACGTTGCAGTCGCTAAAGAAGCGCCAGCAGCAGGCGTTGATACGCCAGAAGATCTTGAAGCCGTTAGAGCTATTGTGGCGAAAAAAGCGTAACGATTCTACTTCTTGCAATTAATAAAAAGGCTCCTTTCATGGAGCCTTTGGCTTTAAGGGGATGAGTATATTTTTTACTAAATGTTTGAATCGTACTGATTGCGTTTTGGACAAGTGGCTAATGTTTCTCTGTGTCCCGTGTCTTTAACTTCTTCTAAGATTACGTCAAAGCCCCATAGGCGATAGACGTGTTTCAATACCTCATCATAACTTTCATCGAGTGGAATGCGGTTATGAGGGACGTACTGCAACGTGAGTGAACGGTCACCACGAACATCCACGTTAAACACCTGAATGTTAGGCTCTAAGTTTGATAGGTTGTACTGCGCTGCCAGAGTTTCTCGAATGCGTTTGTAGCCCATTTCATCATGTATGGCGGAGACTTCAATAAAGTTCTTCCTGTCATCATCGTTGATGGCGAACAGTTTGAAATCACGCATCAATTTCGGAGACAAATATT
>NZ_JAWOWE010000400.1:0-625 GCF_033340275.1 Vibrio sp. 1402 | reverse complement strand
ATCTTGGCACCAACGCGTGAACTGGCAGAACAGATCGCTGACAACATTAAAGCGTACACTAAGTACACAGACCTATCGGTTGTGGCTGTATTTGGTGGTCGTAAAATGTCTTCACAAGTTTCTGCTTTAGAAAACGGCGTCGATATTCTGGTTGCAACGCCAGGCCGCTTGGAAGAGCACATCGAACAAGGCAACGTTTCTGTTGCGAACCTTGAGTTCCTTGTTTTTGATGAAGCTGACCGTATTCTGGATATGGGCTTTATTCATGCTGTTCGTAAGATCATGTTGGACGTTGATACTGATCCGCAAATCATGATGTTCTCGGCAACGACTTCAAGCCAGCTAAATCTGTTAGCGAAAGACATTCTGCGTAAACCAAAACGCATCGAAGTAGAGCGTGCAAACACTACCGCGCACACTGTTGCTCACGTACTTTACCCAGTCGATCAAGAACGTAAAACAGAACTGCTTTCTGAACTGATCGGTCGCAAAAACTGGCAACAAGTTTTGGTGTTTGTAAACTACAAAGAAACCGCAAATGATGTGGTGAAAGAGCTGAAACTTGACGGCATCAAAGCAGTAGTTTGTCACGGTGACCGTGCTCAGAGTGCTCGTCGTCGTGCGC
>NZ_JAWOWE010000399.1:0-625 GCF_033340275.1 Vibrio sp. 1402 | reverse complement strand
AAATCAGAATGATAGGGTGCTCTTCGCCATTTTGGTTAAAAGTGCTCATGTAAATCATTCTGGTGTTCGGCTCTTGACCGACTTCACCGAGAAAGTACTGCTTGTCTTGCAAAAAAGGCTGGTAGATAGGCGGGATCAGATTGATGTCGTTGTACGCCGTTGTTAGCAGATCGAGCTTTATCATTCCGTCGCCAGGATGACGCCTAAAATGCTCAATCGCTTCTTTCTTGTCGATCATAATACGTCGTTCACCGACGCGATCTTCCGACCACAACAACGCGCCACTAACAAGTGCGAAGCACAGCAGACCAATCACAATCGACACCAACAGGAAGAAGAGTTCGAGGCGTCCAGTTAAGCTTTGTGTGTTGTTAAATAAGCGGCGAATCATGCCCCCGGCTCCAAGCGGAAGCCGACTTTAGGGATGGTTTTCAATAAATGTTCTTCAAAGGGTTTATCGAGTTGACCGCGCAGTTGATAAATGTGGCTGCGCAAAACGTCATTGTTTGGCTCATTTTCTTGCCATAGGCGGAATGCGATTTCTTCACGCGTCACAACTTCGGGGGCATTTTTGACCAGCATTTCTAGAATAGTGTACGTGGTTGGATTCAACGCCAACAGCTTA
>NZ_JAWOWE010000398.1:0-625 GCF_033340275.1 Vibrio sp. 1402 | reverse complement strand
ATGGTTGGATGTATATATAAAGCAAAAAGCTATAGCGGGAAAACCGCAAACGCCAATCAGTCTAAGTAAAGTCCTATCGAAGCCCAGAGTATATGCTCTGGGCTTTCTTTTATCTTCAATAAATGTGCTCAAATGAGGTAACACCTAGGCGAAAACTTTACCTCTATTTCCCATCGACATCATACAGATTCTGCCTGTTGGCCCTGCTAATATCTTAGCCATAACACTTACTGTAACGTTAGTAGGATGAATCAAAGTGGTTACTCATCTAGAAGTCTGTATTGATAATATTGAATCTCTTCATTACGCCATTGCTGGTGGCGCAACTCGTATTGAGCTTTGCTCATCTCTCGCATTGGGTGGCTTAACGCCAAGCTACGGTTTTATGCAGCAAGCGGCCAAACAATCTTCTGTTCCAGTGTATGCCATGATTCGTCCACGCCAAGGCGACTTTTTCTATAACGAAGAGGAGCTAGACATGATGCGTTGGGACATCGAAGCCGCCCATCAATCTGGTTTAGATGGAGTGGTGCTAGGCGTACTGACCCAAGAAGGTGATATCCACATGCCGTTTGCCACCGCATTGTGCGAGTTTGCACAAGCACTGGGTCTTGGCATCACGTTT
>NZ_JAWOWE010000397.1:0-625 GCF_033340275.1 Vibrio sp. 1402 | reverse complement strand
CTGCGCCAGTACCGCGGTGTACACTGACTAAGATAGAGTCTTGGCAATCTTGGCTAGCACCAAAATAATGCTCAGCAAGTGCCATACAACGGACGTCGTTACCGACAAAACAAGCCGTATTGAACTTCTCTCGGATAATTTCACCAAGCGCAAGGTTATCAATATCCGTATTTGGCATGTACTCAACGACGCCTGTCGTAGGGTTAACTAGGCCTGGTAACGTAATACCGATAGCAATCAACTGGTCAATTTTATCTTGGCAACGACTTACGAAGTCTTTTAATAAATCAATAAGACCTGCAATCAAATCGGCTTGGTTGGTGTAGTGAAGTTCGTGTTGATCTTCTGCCAGTGCAGTGCCGCCTAAGTCATAGAGACAGAATTGAACGTAGTCTCGACCCAAACGAACGGCGATAGAGTGAAAAGGCTTCACTTCAGTGGTCAATGAGATTGCTCGACGACCACCTGTTGAAGCTTGTTGGGCGACCTCTTTAATGAGGCCGCGTTCCAATAGTTGACGGGTGATTTTGGTAACACTCGCTGGAGCGAGCTGGCTAACATCCGCGACTTGAATTCGGGAGATAGGACCTTGCTGATCAATCAGCCTGTATACCGCAGCGCTGTT
>NZ_JAWOWE010000396.1:0-626 GCF_033340275.1 Vibrio sp. 1402 | reverse complement strand
CCTATTGGCTCGTGATCTTGTTGAAGATCACTCAGTGATCAGTATCGACCTACGCAATCACGGTCTCTCTTTCCACTCTGATACTCATAACTACACTGACATGGCACAAGATGTCGCGACGCTTCTTCAGCACTTAAACGTTGAGCCATCGATAATCGTCGGCCATTCAATGGGCGGTAAAGTCGCGATGAAACTCGCTGATATAGCACCAAATCTTGTGAAACAGTTGGTCGTATTGGACATGGCTCCAGTAGCTTACCAGACCAATCGTCACGACAACGTATTTGATGGTTTGCTGGCCGTTATCAAAGAAAAACCTGCGAACCGTCAACAAACGTTAGAAATCTTAGCTCAACACATTGAGATGGATGGCGTTAGACAATTTCTCTCAAAATCTCTGTTTAAAAATGAAGACCATATGGCTTGGCGATTTAACGTCGACAGTTTATTAAGTAACTATGCTGAGATCATTGGCTGGCAAGATATTGCTCCTACCGAGATCCCGACACTCTTCATTAAAGGCGGAGATTCGGACTACTTAATGCCAGAGCACCAACCGTCAGTACAACGACAATTCAAACAAGCTAAAGCACACATTATTGCCAACACTGGCCATTGGTTACACG
>NZ_JAWOWE010000395.1:0-626 GCF_033340275.1 Vibrio sp. 1402 | reverse complement strand
ACAGCCACTTTGGTGGGCAATACGACGGCATGGAGCACGAGCACATTCGTCGTAGCTTAGACAGCGCACTAGGCCGACTGTCAAAGCGAGATCAATTGCTACTGACGCTGTTTTATCAACACGAACTCAATTTACACGAAATAGCCCTCGTCTTGGATCTGACGCCACCTCGAATTTGTCAGCTTCATAAACAAGCGCTGAAACAACTCAACCAATTAATGTCCTCTTAGGAGTCACAAGATGCAAAAGTTTTTAGGAGTCCTCACTATCCTTGTGTGTGTCTTCGGCGGATACATGTGGGCTGGCGGTAAGCTAGGTGCAATTTGGCAACCAGCAGAATTTCTGATCATCATCGGCGCGGCAGCGGGTTCTCTCATTATTGGTAACCCACCACACGTGCTGAAAGAGATGCGCCAACAAGTGCCAGCAACCATCAAAGGTCCAACTGAAGAGTACGAGTACTACATGGAGCTGATGGCGCTATTAAACAACCTGCTAGAAACAGCGCGTAGCCGTGGTTTCAAGTTTTTGGATTCTCACATCGAAGCACCAGAACAAAGCTCTATCTTCCTGATGTTCCCGCAAGTTTCTGAGGATCATCGTCTGATTTCGTTCATTACTGATAA
>NZ_JAWOWE010000394.1:0-627 GCF_033340275.1 Vibrio sp. 1402 | reverse complement strand
CCTCAGTCGCGTTCACCAGAGCCTCAACCTATCGTTCAACCACAATCGGTTTCTCAAATTCAACCAGAACAGACACCTGAGCCGAGTGTAGCGTTTGAACCAGCGCCACAAGAAGTTGAGGTTGAGGAAGTGCAAGATGGCGATCAAGATGTTGCCGCATTCCAAAGCATGGTATCCAGTGCGCAAGCAAAAGTTGCCGCGACGCAAAACCCATTCTTGATGAAGCAAGAACAGAATTTACCAGTGCCAGAAGAGCCGCTGCCAACACTTGAATTGCTTTACCATCCGGAAAAACGTGAAAACTTCATCGATCGTGAAGCGCTTGAGCAAGTCGCGCGTTTAGTCGAAAGCAAGCTTGCAGACTACAAAATTAAAGCTGACGTGGTCGGCATTTACCCAGGCCCAGTCATCACTCGATTCGAGCTCGATTTGGCGCCAGGTGTGAAAGTAAGTCGAATTTCTGGTCTGTCTATGGACTTGGCGCGTGCTCTATCGGCGATGGCGGTACGTGTTGTAGAGGTGATTCCAGGCAAACCTTATGTCGGTCTTGAGTTGCCAAACATGAGTCGTCAGACGGTTTATCTATCAGACGTCATCAGCAGCCCTCAATTTGAGCAAGCTAAATCG
>NZ_JAWOWE010000393.1:0-627 GCF_033340275.1 Vibrio sp. 1402 | reverse complement strand
CAGACACCGCAATCATAGGTGTCGGTGACAGCGCTTTGTCACCTGGCTTGTTACGTTCGATGCGTTTTAAGCGTTGAATCAAATCCGTGCCGTCGCAATCAGGTAAATTGATGTCAACAAGCGCGATGTCAAAATCTTGTTTATCAATGATTCGTTCAGCTTGCAGGCCATCTTCCGCCATCACAACTTGGTGCCCCATGCTCTGGAGGAAACCTTCCGCCACTACGCGGTTTACTTCATTGTCTTCGACCAACAGCACTTTGGCTTTCACCTTGCAGCGAGCGCTCGCCACAACACCGACTTCCACAGGCTCGCTTTCTTCAAGTGGGATGGAGAACCAGAAACGGCTGCCTTCGCCCTCTTCTGAGTCGACTTCTAGCACGCCGCCCATGGCTTCTACGATGCGTTTGCTGATCGCCAAACCAAGCCCTGTACCACCGATTTGGTTCAGACCACCTTCTGCTTGCGTGAAAGCATCAAACAGAGTTTTCTGATCTTTTTTCGAAATGCCGATACCTGTATCTGAGACTTCAAATAGCACTTGCGATTCGTCTTCTGGATTCAGGCTGACGTAAATATCAATTTCACCGTCCTCAGTGAATTTGATCGCGTTACCCACTAGATTGT
>NZ_JAWOWE010000392.1:0-627 GCF_033340275.1 Vibrio sp. 1402 | reverse complement strand
GTCCATCCAACATTGAAGGAAAGGGGGAAATCTCCCAGCGTGATCTGGTGAAAAACTCACTGCGTATGCGTCCTGACCGAATTGTGATTGGTGAGGTGCGTGGCTCGGAAGCGGTCGATATGTTGTCTGCGATGAACACCGGTCACGACGGTTCACTTGCGACCATTCACGCCAATACACCAAGGGATGCACTCAGCCGTATTGAAAACATGTTCTCTATGGCGGGTTGGAACGTTTCGACAAAAAACTTAAGGGCGCAGATCGCGTCAGCCATCAATATCGTGGTGCAAATGGAGCGTCAGGAAGACGGTAAGCGCCGCATGGTCAGTTTGCAGGAAATAAACGGCATGGAAGGGGAAGTCATCACCATGTCCGAGATCTTTACCTTCCAGAGAAGAGGGGTGGATCAAGATGGCAATGTGTTAGGGGATTACATAGCAACAGGCATCGTACCAAGTTGCCATGATCAATTGATTAAACGAGGCTTAGACGTTCCATTTGAAATATTTAACGAAAAAGTCCGTTAGGAGGGTGTGCTATGGAAAGTCAATTCCCCCTATTTCTTCTTTTGCTGTTTTTGTCGGTGTTCTTTATTAGCCAAGCTTTGATCCTGCCTTCGGCGGGTAA
>NZ_JAWOWE010000391.1:0-627 GCF_033340275.1 Vibrio sp. 1402 | reverse complement strand
CCAAAACACGCAAAGGCGCACCGAGTAGTTACCGATGCCGTGCACAAGCATGGTGGCAAAATTGCACTACAGATTTTACATGCTGGGCGTTACGCGATGCACCCGTTTGCGCAGAGCGCCTCTGGCATTAAAGCGCCGATCGCGAAGTTTGCGCCGAGTGAAATGAGCGAGCGTCAGATCAAAAAGACCATCGATGCATTTGCCAACAGCGCTGAACTCGCTCAACTTGCCGGTTATGACGGCGTGGAATTAATGGGCTCAGAAGGTTATTTGATCAATCAGTTCCTTTGTAAGCGCACCAATATGCGATATGACGATTGGGGCGGCAGTTACAAAAAACGCATGCGCTTCCCGTTGGAGATAGTGAAAGCTGTACGTAAAGCGGTGGGTGAGAAGTTCATCATCATTTTCCGTCTTTCGATGCTGGATCTCGTCGAGCAGGGCAGCACGTTCGAAGATGTGATTGAATTAGCCAAAGGATTGGAAGACGCGGGCGTCACCATTATCAACACTGGTATTGGTTGGCATGAAGCACGTATTCCGACCATTGCAACGCAAGTACCTCGCGGTGCATTTACATGGGTAACCGAGAAGGTGAAACCGCACGTTTCTGTGCCAATTGTCACC
>NZ_JAWOWE010000390.1:0-628 GCF_033340275.1 Vibrio sp. 1402 | reverse complement strand
TTCCAGTACACGCACTTGCGATGCTGAAACACGAACGTGAGGGTATTAACCCTGACCAGCCAGGCACCATCGGTCCAATCAAACAAATCGAAGAGCTAAAATCAAAAGGTCACCAGCTAGTGTACGTTGGTGATGTTGTTGGTACTGGTTCTTCTCGTAAATCTGCAACTAACTCAGTGCTATGGTTCATGGGCGATGATATCCCTTACGTACCTAACAAACGCGCTGGTGGTTACGTGCTTGGCGGTAAAATTGCACCTATCTTCTTCAACACAATGGAAGATGCGGGCGCGCTGCCTATCGAAGTTGATGTAACGAAGTTGAATATGGGCGACGTTATCGACGTTTACCCATACGAAGGCAAAGTATGTAACCACGAAACAGGTGAAGTGCTCGCTGAGTTTTCTCTAAAAACAGACGTGCTGATTGATGAAGTACGTGCTGGCGGTCGTATCCCACTGATCATCGGTCGTGGTTTAACAGATAAAGCGCGCCAAGCTCTAGGTCTTGAGTCTTCTGATGTATTCCGTAAACCTGGTGAAGTCGCTGATTCTGGCAAGGGTTACACGCTTGCACAGAAAATGGTTGGTAAAGCATGTGGTGTAGCAGGTGTTCGTCCGGGCACTTA
>NZ_JAWOWE010000389.1:0-628 GCF_033340275.1 Vibrio sp. 1402 | reverse complement strand
CCTGTCGATGAATATGCTTATCTAGAAATTCCAACGTATATCCGTAAAGGAAAAACGTTGGTTTGGTAAGTAGATCTTTAAGGGTATAGCTCAACCAAAAGACTTGACTGATGAGATGTACAACACGTACATCTCATCTTTCATCTCTAAAAATAAAAACCCTGACGGGGGCAACTACCCCGTAGGGGTGAGTTTGTCTCTGTCGTTTAAAAACGTTCAAAAAGGAGACAAATCATGAACAAAATTACATTTACTTTCTGGAAAGCCATCTTGAATGTAGTGCTGGGCTTAGGTACTGGTGCTGTTATTACTGGTGGTATTGGTCTTATGACTGGTGGTGTACATCCCGCAGCTGTGCTCGGAGCTAATGTCGCTGCTGTTGTTATGGGATTAGTTTTCATGGCAGCTTACGTTGTTGGTTCTATCATTCTGGTAGCATTTAGTGACAGTGGATAAATAGGCTCAATTTTGAGCTTAATTTTCGTTAGGATCTGAATGACACTTTGAGGACAGAACAATGACAACAGGAAGCCTGTTATATTTTTCGCTCATCTTGGGGGGCCTGATAGCTATCATTGTTATTGGGTTGATAACCAAGAAGATTGTAGAAAAAAAGTTAAACAAAAAG
>NZ_JAWOWE010000388.1:0-628 GCF_033340275.1 Vibrio sp. 1402 | reverse complement strand
AGTTTGTTGCGTGTCACCAGAAGCAGCGTAATGCTGGCGTTGTGATTGCGATTGTGGATCAAGAACAAGGCATTTTGGCGGCAGAGACTATGAAGTCGGGCGCGACCGATTACTTGTTGCGTCCATTTGAAGCGAATCAGCTCATCAATTTGCTAAAGCGTGTTGAAGCTCTTGGCAAACCTATGGCAAACATTGTGGCTGAGTCGTGGCGCAGTAAGCAGGTACTTCAATTGGCGCACCGTGCAGCGTGTACGAACGCGAGTGTGTTGATCACGGGTGAGTCTGGTACGGGTAAAGAGGTGCTGGCTCGATATGTACACGAACACTCTCCTCGCATTAATGGCCCATTTGTTGCAGTGAACTGTGCCGCGATTCCTGAATCGATGCTAGAAGCGGTGCTTTTTGGTCATGTGAAAGGCGCGTTTACTGGCGCGACGAATTCGCAAAGCGGTAAGTTTGAAGAAGCAAACGGCGGCACGATTTTGTTAGATGAAATCGGTGAAATGTCTCCTGCAGTCCAAGCCAAACTTTTGCGCGTACTTCAAGAGCGAGAAGTGGAACGTGTGGGCAGTCACAAAGCCATCAAGCTTGATATTCGAGTGATTGCAGCAACCAACAAAGATTTACG
>NZ_JAWOWE010000387.1:0-629 GCF_033340275.1 Vibrio sp. 1402 | reverse complement strand
AAAGCTTCTCAATCCTTGGCAGAGGTTGAGTCTCAGATAGAGCGTCTTATAGAGATAATAGGGGATCTAGATGTTGCTGATGTAACGAGAGGTCATATCTCAAAATACAAAGATACCCTGTTACAATTGCCTAAGTCTAAAGCTAAAGAGATTAGAAACAAATCAGTACCTGAGCAGCTTGAGCTTGTTAAAACAAAAGGGCTTGAGACAATATCTCCTTCAACCGTTAAGACTATTCTCAGAAAGACTTCTCCTGTATTTGGCTATGCTGTTGAGCTTGGTCTGATAGACGTCAACCCGTACAAAGGCGTAACACTTCCTAAAGTACAGAATAAGTCTGCGGTAGCGGAAGCTAAAGGTTTTACTCCTAGTGAGATCAATCAGTTATTTAAGCTAGATATATTCACTGATGTCACTGCTAGTAAGCCTTATGGCATGGCTTGTTCTTGGGTGCCTCTTCTACGCAGGTATACGGGTTCTCGGATTGAAGAACTGGTTCACCTTAGAAGTTCAGATATACAACGATCAGACGAAGATATTCACTTTATTTATGTTCGTGAGGGTGAAGAGCAGAACGTAAAAAACGTTAAGTCTGTTCGACAAGTACCGATTCATGAGCACCTCATTGA
>NZ_JAWOWE010000386.1:0-629 GCF_033340275.1 Vibrio sp. 1402 | reverse complement strand
GCTGAGCACATGGTTCGCACCACCGGTTACTTGACCAGCATCGAAGACATTAAATCGCTGCCGCTTAAAGTGACCGACAAAGGTACACCGCTCTTATTGGGCGACATTGCTGACATCAACTTAGGTCCGCAAATGCGTCGCGGTATCTCTGAGCTTAACGGCGAAGGTGAAGCGGTGGGTGGCGTGATCGTGATGCGCTATGGCGAAAACGCGAGTGAGGTGATCAGCAAAGTTAAAGACAAGCTGGAAGATTTACAGCGTAGCTTGCCGGATGGCGTTGAAATCGTCACCACTTACGACCGTTCTACGCTGATCAATGCAGCTGTCGACAACCTTTGGAAGAAATTAGCGGAAGAGTTCATCGTCGTAGCCATCGTCTGTGCACTGTTCTTGTTCCATATTCGCTCTTCATTGGTTATCGCCCTGAGCTTGCCTGTCGGCATCCTTGCAGCGTTCATCGTGATGCATTCTCAAGGCATTAATGCCAACATCATGTCGCTCGGGGGGATTGCCATCGCCATCGGTGCAATGGTGGATGGTGCCATCGTGATGATAGAAAACGTCCACAAGCACATTGAGCGAACGCCACTCACGGATAAGAACCGCTGGCAAGTGATTGGCAAAAGATC
>NZ_JAWOWE010000385.1:0-630 GCF_033340275.1 Vibrio sp. 1402 | reverse complement strand
CAGAACCAGCGGTTAAAGACCCGTTGACGATGCCTATCAACATGATGCCAATACCACCAAGAATCCAACCCAATTGATTGCGACGCTTAATGATTTCGATTTGCCCCAGCTGCTTTTTCAAGCGGGAATAAATACCGAGTGCCAGAATCATACTGCCTAGCATCTTTTCCGCAATACCATCAGGGATATGAACGATGAGGTTTGCGCCAATCACAACGCCTATACTGCCAACAAAAATCAGATAAAGGGCGATGGGCAATTTAATGGTGCCGGCTTTGAGGTGAGTGCTTGCAGCGCCCAAGCCTAAAGCAACAGAAGCCACTTTATGAGTGCCTAGTGCAACGGAGAACGGTAAGCCAAGAAAAATAAGTAGAGGAAACTGTAGCAAACCGGCGCCACCACCAGAAAGAGATGCCAACGTATTTGCAACGAGCGAGCCGAAAAAGAGAGTGAAAGTGTCTAACCAATCCATGAGAAAAAATTAAGGGGGCATCTTGCCCCCTTATCACTAATTAAATTCAGTTTCTAAACAGTACCGTAGAACCGTGATTTAGGCTAGTTAATAACAGAGTCTTCTCATTAACCACGTCAATTCGGCGGCTTTGTTCTGCATCTAGCTTAAAGATTTGA
>NZ_JAWOWE010000384.1:0-630 GCF_033340275.1 Vibrio sp. 1402 | reverse complement strand
CCCCTAGAGGGCACATCTCCCTCCAGGGTTAAACTGAAAAATTAATATTTATTCATTCAAAGTTAAAAACCATCGCTTCATTGGAACAGTAACTTCAATCATTCCATTACCACAATAAGCTCCCCAAAAGTTATAAGTAGTCTCAAACATATCGAACTCGAATAGTGTTTGAATATGCTTATCAGTAATGGGGTTAAATGGTCCACCGCAGCCAACATGCATCGCTATGCCATAATCTCGCATATCGAAATCATCTAGGTTTTTTCCACCCACAGAAGCTATCAAATTCTCACCTCTGATTTCACCTTCACGTAAAAGCAAGACTGCTTCTTCGTAACTCGCATATTGTGTCGTTAAATTCACAATATGGCCATGCTTAGGTTTGTGTTGTTCCGATAGTGATTTCAGTAGTTGCTTCACACTCTGAAATCTTGCGTAAAGCCCTGGCGTGAATTGTCCTGCGAAAGTTAAGTTCGGACAGATCAACTCAAGCATGTCGTCAGGTATAGAACTAAGCCCCATTTGCTTTGCAAGCGGCTCAGCTTTTTTCATTGCATCTTCAACTACCATTGGGTTTCGAAGATGTTGCGGCATATCCATAGTTATTCTCCTTTGGTGAGACGAACAGAC
>NZ_JAWOWE010000383.1:0-630 GCF_033340275.1 Vibrio sp. 1402 | reverse complement strand
TAATCGGAATCGCGGAGAGCAGTTTCTTGGTGTAATCGTTTTGTGGGTTCGCGTAAATTTCTTTCGCATTCCCCGCTTCCACCACTTTACCAAAGTACATCACCGCGACTTTATCGGAGACATGCTTAACCACCGACAAATCGTGAGAGATGAAGATGATGGCAAGGTTCATTTCTTGTTGAAGTTGCAGCAACAAGTTGAGAATTTGCGCCTGAACCGATACATCCAGTGCAGATACTGATTCATCACAAATCAACAGCTTTGGCTTCAGTGCTATTGCACGAGCAATACCAATACGCTGACGCTGGCCACCAGAGAATTCGTGCGGATAACGGTTCACAGCCGTTTCAGGCAAGCCAACTTTCACCAACAGCTCTTTCACCCATTGTTTACGCTCTGCAGGAGTGCCTATTTTATGGATGATATACGGCTCCTCCAAAATCATACCAATGGTGTGACGCTGGTTAAGTGACTCCATTGGATCCTGAAAGACAATCTGCATGTCTTTACGCAACGAGCGCATCTCTTTGACAGAGAACTTTGTAATGTCTTTGCCTTCAAAGAAAATCTTACCTTCTGTTGGCTCATACAATTTTAGAATCGTACGTCCTAAGGTACTTTTACCACAGC
>NZ_JAWOWE010000382.1:0-631 GCF_033340275.1 Vibrio sp. 1402 | reverse complement strand
GAGCGTTTTGTGTGATTTGGGCATAAAAAAACCTCTGTCTAATTAAGACAGAGGTCATTTTGAGGTTCAAATTTGAGCGATTTATCTATTCGGCGTCTGCTGATGTTACATTCGCTTCGAGCACTTCGAGGGGAATTGCGGCGTCTTTTAAGATCGCGAGAATTTCTTCTGGTGGCTGTTTGTTAGTAAATATCATGTTCAGTTGTGCGATGTTGCCCAGTTTCACCATGGCATTGCGACCAAACTTTGTGTGGTCGACGGCGAGAAATACGCTGCGGCTGTTGTCGATGATCGCTTGCTTCACGCGTACTTCGTGGTAATCAAAGTCCAATAGGGAACCATCAAAATCGATGCCACTGATGCCGAGAATGCCAAAATCTAGACGGAACTGTTTCACGAAATCGAGCGTTGCTTCGCCTACGATACCGCCATCGCGGCTGCGGACTTCACCACCCGCTAAGATGACCTTGATCTCTGGGTTAGGGAAGAGAATGGTTGCCACGTTGATGTTGTTGGTGACTACGCGTAGCTGCTTGTGGCTCTTAGTGAGCGCACGTGCGACTGCTTCTGGTGTTGTGCCGATATCAATAAATAGCGTTGCGCCGTCAGGAATGTGTTTCACCACCTCTTC
>NZ_JAWOWE010000381.1:0-631 GCF_033340275.1 Vibrio sp. 1402 | reverse complement strand
CACAAAAAAGGGCGCGGAATGCGCCCTTTTTTTTCTTGATTCACTGATTCAATCAGTTGAGCTTGTTACGATCATCGTCGTCTTTACGCTCGTATTCACCTTCGAAGGTGTTGCCGTTGTCCGAGCGAGAATCAAACGGGTCACGATGAAACGGATCTTGCTCAAATGGCCCTTGGTTTGAGAAACCACCTTGGAAGCCACCACCATGCATGGTTTTGACGACCATCTTGCTCATCAAGTATTTCGCAATCGCGGCACGCGGCGCAGGCAGCAATACCACCATACCCAACGCGTCGGTCATAAAGCCGGGAGTCAGCAATAGCACACCGGCAACCGCTAGCATCACACCTTCAAAAATTTGCTGTGCTGGAATTTCGCCTTGTTCAAGACGGCCCTGAACAGACATCAAGGTTTGAATACCTTGGCTGCGCACTAATGACGCGCCGACAAATGCCGTGATCAGCACTAATGCGATGGTTGGCCAGAGACCTAAAAAGCCCCCCACCTGAATAAATAAGCCAATTTCAATGATTGGGAC
This sequence comes from Vibrio sp. 1402, assembly GCF_033340275.1. Taxonomy (NCBI): domain Bacteria; kingdom Pseudomonadati; phylum Pseudomonadota; class Gammaproteobacteria; order Vibrionales; family Vibrionaceae; genus Vibrio; species Vibrio sp. 1402. The sequence goes on along the minus strand of NZ_JAWOWE010000381.1, from coordinate 93 downwards.
GAAAATAAACGCCAATAATAAGATAGGAAACACACGCCCTCCTTTGTTTAATTCAGTGTAATGGTAAAAGCCAAGTAACCTCAAACGAATCGT
>NZ_JAWOWE010000380.1:0-632 GCF_033340275.1 Vibrio sp. 1402 | reverse complement strand
AATGAGGTGATCCCCAAATTTGTTCTGCCAGATAACATTGATTACCGTCTGTTTGAGCACGGCGGACACGTTGGCTTTCTGACTGGTACGGCCTTAAAACCAAAGTTCTGGTTGGAGGAAGCCCTACCCGCGTACTACGAAAGTGTCGAGCCAGAGTACCTTTCAGCTGGATCCAAACCGCGAACACAGTAAACTAGCCTTTCATCATAAAAGTTTGAGGTATTTATGATCATTCCTTGGCAAGACATCGCGCCAGAAACACTGGAAAATCTAATCCGTGAGTTCGTACTACGCGAAGGCACCGACTATGGCGCGGTTGAAATTTCACTGCAAAACAAAATCGATCAAGTGAAGACGCAACTAGAAAAAGGTGAAGCCGTCATCGTGTTCTCAGAACTGCATGAAACGGTTGATATTCAACTCAAAGCAAAGTTTTAGCACGTTCACATTTTTACCGTATCCCACTCGATGACAAGTCGTTGTTACATGCTATAGTGGGTTATCGACCGTGCAGCGGTTCGCTGCTGCACTTTACAGGTACGTAATTTTCGACAAGGTTTGTCATGTCAGCTAAACACCCAATCATTGCGGTTACTGGTTCATCCGGTGCCGGTACAACCACGACGTCTGAA
>NZ_JAWOWE010000379.1:0-633 GCF_033340275.1 Vibrio sp. 1402 | reverse complement strand
CGCTTTTAATGTCCAAAGCTCACGCGCTTCGTCCCAAGTTAGTGACTCGACTTGATGCTCGAACTTCGCTTCAAAAAGAACGGTTTTTTCTAGTTGAGTAATCAGCCCGCGAGTTAATTCAGCAGGGCACAACCAACCTCCCATTGGGTAATGAACCGATGCCATATCAATGGATAAGCCGATTGTCTCCGCCGTTTCTTCTGCAGACAATTTACGAATGAGCTCTGGAGAGAAGTTTCCCTCAAGCATTTTCTCTAGTTTGTCTGTGGATTTGTCATCCCACATCAATTGAGTTATACCACACCAATCATGGTCAAAATCGATTTCTTGCGCTGCTTGCTCGACAAATTGACGTGCGAACAAAAATGCTGGCGCAAACACACGAGATACACCTGTATGCGGGCCATTAAGCAGAGGATAAACGGCACCTTGACGGTTGCCAGATGCCCCTTCGGCTGGTTGAGTGTCTTTGCAGTAAAGCGTGACGTTTTGGCCACGACGAACTAACGTTTTCGCTAACGCCGCGCTGGCAATACCGCCTCCGATTATGGCAATCGAATCAAGATTGCTGGACGCCGTTCGATTAAACCACGCAAGATGGTTCGATTGCTTTTCGCGTTGTTCTATCGAGCC
>NZ_JAWOWE010000378.1:0-634 GCF_033340275.1 Vibrio sp. 1402 | reverse complement strand
CAAACAGCCGACCACACCAGTAAACAGCGCACCCCAAGTCGTGTCCACGCCCGTTAACACATTAATGCCTAACGCCGCGCCACTTACGTTGCCAAAGTTAAACGCCACAGCTCCAAGCGCAAGGAGAATACCGACACCATAACCCATACCCGGCGCCACTTTGTTCGCAATGTCTTGGATTCGCATGCCAGAAACGCCCACAATGCGCCACAAGTTCATCACGATACCAAACGTGATAAAGATCGAAGCCAATACTGGAAACGCCATGTCGACTTTGTAGATGTTCGTGAAAACAGCAGTTTGAGTCAAAAAGCCTGGGCCAACAGAGGTCGTCGCCATCAAAAACGCGACACTTAGCATGGCTTTCTTTTGCCAACTGGTTTCTGTTACAGGAGCGGAAATGGAAGAGGTGCTGATAGTGCTTTGTGTAGTCATGCCAAGTCTCAAATTTGTTGTCTTTCTATTATTAGAAAAAAAGAAAGACAACTGACCGAGATCAGCTGAACTTAGAGAGATATCTCTTTTCAAAACAAACGATTACACGTTGTAGCCGTTCATTGGGCGCATATACTAAGAGCAACGAATGTGACTGTCAACACACAATTGCATAAATATTATTTATTGCAACTCACCT
>NZ_JAWOWE010000377.1:0-635 GCF_033340275.1 Vibrio sp. 1402 | reverse complement strand
TGCCATTCTCATCCGTTAGACCGGCTTTTTGAGAAACACCAACGAGCGTACCAGCCGTATCAAATAAGTCGACGAACAAGAAAGCGAACACAACAGAGATCATGCCGACTTCAAATAGACCCGAGAAATCCAATTGTAAGAATGTTGGTGCGATACTTGGTGGTGTTGACATGACACCGTTCCATTGCACATCACCAAATAGAAGACCAAGCGCCGTCACACCCAAAATCGCGATCATCACCGCACCTTTCACACCACGGTGAACAAGCGCGATAGTAAGGAAGAAACCAATCGCCGCCAACACTGATGGCAATGACGTGATATCGCCCATTGAAACCAATGTCGCTGGGTTATCAACCACAATACCTGCGTTTTTAAGGGCGATAAACGCCAAGAAAAGGCCAATACCTGCAGAAATGCCGGTGCGAAGCGAATGCGGGATCGAGTTAATGATCCATTCACGACTCTTAAAAATGCTCAGCAGAATAAATAAAACACCAGAAACAAACACTGCAGCCAGCGCGACTTGCCATGTGTAACCCATGCCTAACACAACGGAATATGTGAAGAATGCGTTTAGACCCATGCCCGGAGCCTGAGCTATTGGGTAGTTTGCGACTAAACCCATAATGAAA
>NZ_JAWOWE010000376.1:0-635 GCF_033340275.1 Vibrio sp. 1402 | reverse complement strand
CGCTTGATTGGCCGCTCGCTAAAAGACATTCAATCTAGCTACCCTTCATTACCTTACCGTTTTAAAGAGAGTGATAATGGCTTACCAGTACTGCAAACTGCTCAAGGGGATAAAAACCCGATTGAAGTTTCTGCAGATATTCTAAAAGCGCTAGGTAAACGCGCAGAAGAAACTCTAGGTGGAGAGCTTGCGGGTGTGGTAATTACCGTTCCTGCGTACTTCGATGACGCGCAACGCGCGGGCACGAAAGATGCGGCTAAGCTAGCGGGTTTACATGTACTGCGTCTTCTCAATGAGCCAACCGCTGCGGCGATTGCCTATGGCCTGGACTCAGGTCAAGAAGGTGTGATCGCGGTTTACGATTTAGGTGGCGGTACGTTCGATATCTCTATCCTACGTTTGTCGAAAGGCGTATTTGAAGTATTAGCAACAGGCGGCGACTCTGCACTTGGCGGTGATGACTTTGACCACCTATTAGCGGATTACCTAATGGAGCAAGCTGGCCTAGAAGCGCCGCTTTCTGCTGAGAAAAACCGTGCATTACTGAACATTGCAACGGCGACTAAAATTGCTTTCTCTGAGCAAGACAGCGTAGAAGTTGACGTGTTTGGCTGGAAAGGCACTGTAACACGCGA
>NZ_JAWOWE010000375.1:0-636 GCF_033340275.1 Vibrio sp. 1402 | reverse complement strand
GACCATCCAATCGGTGCAGATGAGCTAACGCTGAATTTCCCTATTATCGCGACCGATTTTGATGGCGACACCACGAGCGCGACTATTCCAGTCACGATTGTTGATGATCGACCAACACTCGATGGTATCGACGCAAACAGCGTACTCACAGTAGACGAAGATGATTTGCCAACCGTGGGTTCTGATGGCAATGAACCAACGAGTATTATTGGTAAGTTTGTCGCGACAGAAGGTGCGGACCGTATCGTCGAGTACCATATCGTTGACTTGAACACGCCAGTTCAAGGCTTAACGTCTGGTGGGCAATCACTGACTCTCGTTGAAGTTTCTAATTCGGGTGGCGTATCCGTTTATGAAGCCGTTATTGATGGAACAACAACACCTGCTTTTCGAGTGACGTTGGATGTTTCTGATGGCAGCTACAAGTTTGAACTACTTGAGCCACTCGATCATCCAACCGCGAATGGTCAAAACGACATCGTCATCAACCTTCCTATCGCAGCGACGGATTTTGATGGTGATGTTTCGAATACTCTCACGTTGCCGATCACTGTTGTGGATGACGTACCAACCATCGACGGTTTGGCTCAGGGTAGTGAACAGACCGTCGATGAAGACGACCTACCGCAGGGTACT
>NZ_JAWOWE010000374.1:0-637 GCF_033340275.1 Vibrio sp. 1402 | reverse complement strand
GAATCAAAAGGGGAAGTCGTAGCTCGTGGACGCCGAACGGTCATTTTAGGCGCATTAGCTGTCACTGTGCTCAACCCACATTTGTACTTAGATACCGTTGTTATCTTAGGCTCAATCGGTGGACAATTTGAAGGCCATGATCGAATCGCTTTCGCGTTAGGCACTATTATGGCGTCATTTGTTTGGTTCTATACCTTGTCGATGGGCGCCGCAAAACTCGGGCCTACGCTATCTAAACCGAAAGTGAAAAAAGGCATCGATATCGCCGTTGCACTGATGATGTTCACCATTGCTTATGTACTCGCGAGCGAGCTCATCACTAAATACTGGTAATCCAAACCAAAGGATATGAATGACATGGAGTCACTGGAAAACATCTATCGCATCAACAAAGAGCGATTGCATTCGCTCTCGATTCCATTTCGAGAATGGCGACATGAAGCCATTCTCGACTTCGACACCGACCTTAAAGTCGCGAAAGAACTCGGCTGGCAAGGCACACATAGCAAAAGCTTGTTTTTAAAACTCAAAGGTGGCGGGTATGCCGTGTTCATTACTGATAAAGACTCTCGCCTTGATGCCAACACGATTAAAGCAATATTAGGCAAGCGACCTTCTATTGGCAGTGATGAACTCA
>NZ_JAWOWE010000373.1:0-637 GCF_033340275.1 Vibrio sp. 1402 | reverse complement strand
TCCTTTTTAGTGGGTATCAAACGATGATTAATTCGGTTGATACTTCATGGTGACCACTGACCACTCATAAAGTGATTTCGGATAGCCATACTTGCTTTTTCCGTACACCACATTTGGCTTGGCATAAAAACCGCCGTCATCACTCGCTAAGAACTCACGTTGACCGCGACGGTAGTACATGACTGGCGCTGCCAACTCATACTCAATATTTTCTAGTTTAGAGTCGTCAATCACTAAAAAGCGAGTCATACGAATCGTACTACCGTTCGCACAATAACCTACAGCATCATAATCAATTGCATCGAATGGTTTTAGATCATCAGAAAACAGATCCGCAGTACAGCCATCAAATCGAGCAACATGCACCCAGACTGCCTTTTGTTGGGTTCGGTCATCGCTACCCACTGGTTTTAACAAGAACAGCGCGACCTTACCTTTGCCAAATTTTTGCAGCTCATCATCCGTCGGTTCACGTACCGAACGCGACCCCATGATGCCAAACTCACTTTCTTCTAAATTGGAAAACTGTGGGGCACTGAGGGTACTGACGATGACGGTTTGTTCGCTATCAAGTTGTGTGTATTTATCTGCAACACCCGATTCTGCCAAATCGACATGAACCGTAACTCTTGTTCTT
>NZ_JAWOWE010000372.1:0-637 GCF_033340275.1 Vibrio sp. 1402 | reverse complement strand
TAGTGGTGCTTATGATTGGCTTATCATGCGCGGCATTCAGCCATTTAGCGGGTGGCGATTGGGGCGTATTTATTATGACCTTCTTGGCCTCGGCTGGTGGCATGATCGTGCGCCAAGAGATTGGCCATCGTCACTTCAATCCATTACTTAACTTTGCTGCTACCGCATTTGTAACCACGTTGATTTCTGCTCAAGCTGAAATTTATCAAATTGGTAATTTACCAACCGTAGCGATGGCATCGTCGGTATTGATGTTGGTGCCTGGTTTTCCACTGATTAATTCGGTAGCAGACATGCTAAAAGGTCACATTAACATGGGTATTGCTCGGTTTGTAATGGCCAGTTTGCTGACGTTAGCAACGTGTTTGGGCATTGTGGCGGCAATGAGTGTAACTGGTATTTGGGGGTGGGCAATTTAATGAATATTTTTGATTTAACGCTCGGTTTGCTCAATGACATGTTTTTTGCAGCCATCCCTGCAGTCGGCTTTGCGTTGGTGTTTAATGTGCCACAGCGAGCTTTGATCTATTGCGCGGTAGGTGGTGCGATTGGTCACGGAAGTCGTTACTTGATGATGCAGTTTGGAGTACCGATTGAGTGGGCGACCTTCTTCGCTGCCACCTTGGTTGGCTTGATA
>NZ_JAWOWE010000371.1:0-638 GCF_033340275.1 Vibrio sp. 1402 | reverse complement strand
CAAGCACAGCGCGACATTTTCCGCGCGAGCACCGTATCCCATCAATCCAATACGCCATGCTTTGCCAGCTAACGCACCTAGCCCTGCACCAATTTCAAGGTTGTAAGTTTCAAGTAGATGCGCGCGAACTTTCGCTTCATCGATCCCTTCCGGCACATAAATCGCGTTCAATTGAGGTAAACGGTAAGATTCTTCCACTACAAATTCAAAACCCAGTTTCTGAAGACCATCTTTCAACTTCTCATGCATCAATTGATGGCGAGCCCACGCGTTCTCAAGCCCCTCGTTCTGTAACACAAGCAGCGCTTCATGCAATGCATATAGGCTATTCACTGGAGCTGTGTGATGGTAGCTACGCTTACCTTCCCCACTCCAGTACCCCAACACTAAGCTTTGATCGAGGAACCAACTTTGAACTGGCGTAGTGCGCGATTGAATTTTTTCGATAGCAGCCGGAGACAGCGTCACCGGAGACAAGCCAGGCACACACGACAAACACTTTTGACTGCCCGAGTACACAGCATCAAGCTGCCATTCATCAACTTTTAACGGTACGCCGCCTAACGATGTAACGGCGTCCACAATCGACAACACATTATATTGCTTGGCTAACTTACCTAGAGTTTGTGCATCACTGA
>NZ_JAWOWE010000370.1:0-638 GCF_033340275.1 Vibrio sp. 1402 | reverse complement strand
CAACGCATTCTTAAGCAGTATTTTGGCTGTGAACAAGAAGTTGAGTTCACGACGTTCTTCTCTGAAAGCCCCTTGGCAAGAACGCATTACATTGTTCGTGTAGACAATAACAACATTGATGTAGACGTGAAAAAAATCGAGCAGAATTTAATGGAAGTTTCTACCTCTTGGGACGACAGATTAAAAGAGTCGATCATTGCTAACTTTGGTGAAAGCAAAGGTCTACCACTATCGAAAGAGTACATGAGCGCGTTCCCTCGTTCATACAAAGAAGACATGATGCCTGGTTCTGCTGTTGCAGACATTGAGCGCCTTGAAGCACTGAGTGACGACAACAAACTTGGCATGCTTTTCTACCGTCCGCAGGAAGTTGCAACGGATTCGAAAGCGGTTCGCTTAAAACTTTACCATCGTGACGAACCAATCCATCTATCAGACGTAATGCCAATGTTGGAAAACTTGGGTCTACGCGTGATTGGTGAATCTCCTTACGAGATCGAGAAAAACAATGGCCAGACGTTCTGGATCCTAGATTTCTCGATGCTGCATAAGAGCGAAAAAACCGTTGATCTTCGCGAAGCTCGTGATCGTTTCCAACAAGCATTTGCAGCGATTTGGGCAGGGGATCTAGAAAGTGA
>NZ_JAWOWE010000369.1:0-638 GCF_033340275.1 Vibrio sp. 1402 | reverse complement strand
TTCTGAAATATATGCTGAGTCGCAGCATTACTGTGGATAATGGTGCCAAGGTTGTCGGTAATAACCAACGCATACTGAATGGATTCAATGACTTCTTCTGAAAATGCTCTTTTTTGTTCGAGCGTAGCTAACGAATGTTGGCGTTGTTTTTCCCTTTTTCGGAGTTTGGTCATCATTCGGTTGAATGAGTGAATAACTTCGCCCAGTTCGTCTTTAGAATGATGACGAATTTGTACGTGAGAGGCATTACCAAAAGTAACATCTTGAATTGCACCGTTGAGATCGAGCAACGGTCTTAGAATGATACGATCAATGGTAATGTAGAAAATAATGCCACCAGCCGCCAATATCAGCAGAAGTACGCCGGCATCTTTCAAGAAGGAATGTTGCGCATTTATAATTGGAATATGTGACAGCGTCACTCGAATTGAGCCAATTACATGCCCTTCATGGATGATAGGCTCAAGTACGTACAAAAACTTGGCGGACAACGCATACCCTAATGCATCGAGCTTACTTCTTTCATTTTGATTAGGAACGGGAGCAGACTCCCCACTCCCTTCAAGCAAAACAAAAGGTTCATTGGCCCTATCATACAATTTCACTCTAGAAACGTTGGGCTGTTCTAGAAGATCGGC
>NZ_JAWOWE010000368.1:0-639 GCF_033340275.1 Vibrio sp. 1402 | reverse complement strand
GCGATCGCACCAACTACTTTGAAACCGTTCCTGCAAATCAGCTGGAAAAAATGCTGTGGCTTGAATCGGATCGCATGGGTTTTTTACTTGATGCGGTTTCACAGCGCAAATTTGAAATTCAACGATCTACGGTGAAAAATGAGCGTGCGCAACGTTATGACAACCGTCCGTACGGTTTGATTTGGGAACGTATGTCTGAAGCGTTATACCCAGAAGGTCATCCTTACTCATGGCAAACCATCGGTTACGTTGAAGATCTTGAACGTGTTGATGTGAATGATCTTAAAGCGTTTTTCCTGCGTTGGTACGGTCCAAACAACGCGACGATCACGATCGGTGGTGACTTAGATGTCGAGCAAACACTGGAGTGGGTAAACAAATACTTCGGTTCCATTCCTCGCGGTCCAGAGGTTGAAAACGCACCGAAACAACCAGCTAAGTTGCAAGAAGACAAATACATTACGTTGGAAGATCGTATCCAACAACCGATGGTAATGATTGCGTGGCCAACCACATACAGCGGCGAAGAGAGCCAAGCATCTCTGGATACGCTATCGGAAGTATTAGGTGGTGGTACCAACAGCGTGCTGTACCAAGATTTAGTGAAGACGCAAAAAGCGGTTGATGCGGGTTCCTTCC
>NZ_JAWOWE010000367.1:0-639 GCF_033340275.1 Vibrio sp. 1402 | reverse complement strand
GAGTACTACCTAACAGACGTTATTGCTGCTGCGCACGACGAAGGGCGTGCCGTTGAAGCGGTTCACCCAGTGAATGCCATTGAAGTAGAAGGTGTTAATGATCGCGCTCAACTTGCTCGTCTAGAGCGCGCGTTCCAATCGATGCAAGCTCAAAAACTACTTGAACAAGGTGTGATGCTGCGTGACCCTGCGCGTTTTGACTTACGCGGTGAGCTTCAGTGCGGTATGGATTGTGAAATCGATGCAAACGTGATCATTGAAGGTAACGTATCGCTGGGTGATAACGTGATTATCGGCACTGGTTGTGTGCTGAAAGATTGTGAAATCGACGATAATACTATCGTTCGTCCTTACAGTGTGATTGAAGGTGCAACCGTTGGTGAAGAGTGTACCGTCGGTCCATTCACTCGTCTGCGTCCTGGTGCTGAGCTACGTAACGACGCGCACGTCGGTAACTTCGTGGAAGTGAAAAATGCGCGCATTGGTGAAGGCTCTAAAGCAAACCACCTGACTTACCTTGGTGATGCGGAAATCGGCCAACGCACTAATATCGGTGCGGGCACGATTACGTGTAACTACGATGGCGCAAATAAGTTCAAGACCATCATTGGTAACGATGTGTTTGTTGGCTCTGATAGC
>NZ_JAWOWE010000366.1:0-640 GCF_033340275.1 Vibrio sp. 1402 | reverse complement strand
AAAGCCTGATGAACACATCAGGCTTTTTGGTATTTCCGCGCTAGTAACTATTATTCACCTGCGACTTTCATTGTGTCGAGCAAGATAGAACCGGTTTGGATTTGTGAGCGTGTTTCAATATCACTACCAACTGCTACTATCTTGGTGAACATGTCTTTTAGATTACCGGCGATGGTAATTTCAGAGACTGGGTATTGGATTTCACCGTTCTCAACCCAGAAGCCTGCGGCACCGCGAGAGTAATCACCCGTTACCACATTTACACCTTGGCCCATCACTTCTGTTACCAAAAGGCCTGTGCCCAATTCCTTCAGCATTTGCTCAAAGTTTTGGCCTGTCGACTTCACGTACCAGTTGTGAATACCACCAGCGTGACCGGTTGGATCCATCTTCATCTTGCGAGCGGCATAACTGGTCAGTAGATAGGTCGCCAACACACCATCGGTAATGATTTCACGATCTTGCGTATAAACGCCTTCGCTATCGAATGGGCTGGAAGCCAAACCGCGCAATACATGCGGACGTTCTGAAATATTGAACCATTCAGGCAAGACTTGTTTACCCAAGTGATCCAGTAAGAAAGAAGATTTGCGGTACAGGTTGCCACCGCTGATCGCCATCACTAGGTGACCAATCAAGC
>NZ_JAWOWE010000365.1:0-641 GCF_033340275.1 Vibrio sp. 1402 | reverse complement strand
GGCACCCACAGGGATTTCTCGGACTGCTGTACTGGTTTGCCATGATGCCAGCCCATCTATTCATATTCAAAGGCATGGTCAAAGCCATCGCGAAAGAAGCCGAAAGTATCAGTATTACTCCTCAGGAGGAACAGTCTCTGGAGAATCTGGAGAAATAGGCAGGTGATGAGCAATCCCCGCATGGCAATCAATGCACGATTGCTCTCGACTTTCCATCATCTGATGTCGACGCGCAACGGTTCGTCCTTGCGCTTCGAAATCCATCTTGTCAACGGAATGGCAATATCGACACTGTTTTGATTTATTCTCGATAAACTGCTGTGTGACTTCAGCAGCCAACCTCGGACGATGCTCCGCCTCGAAATTCTCAAGTGTAATGTCACCAGTCAGTTTGTGATAGATGTCGGCTGTAGCGCCTATTTTCAATGCGATTTTAGCAAAAAACTCCCTAGGGACATGGCAATCACTGCACGTAGCAGCAACCACACCCTGAGAATTTTTGAAGTGTGGGGATGCTTGGTACTCCTCAACTATCGTATCCATCCCAATATGGCAACTGTAACAAAACTCGTTGCGATTGGTGTAATCCATACCAAAGTGAAAAACACTGAAGGCCGCCCCACCAAGGATAAACGCCAATA
>NZ_JAWOWE010000364.1:0-641 GCF_033340275.1 Vibrio sp. 1402 | reverse complement strand
TAGCACAGCCTTTTTCTAGGCTGAACCTTGAGCACTACTTCTACTTAGGCGAACCACTGGTTCCATGCTTGCTTCACCCATTCTCTTTCTGCAACAAACTTATCTTCAACCACATCTGCATCCAAATTAAGCAGATTTCTGTGGTGTATTTCGTTACGCATCGTCGTGTACGCGCGTATCAGTTGCATCGCTTGGTCTTCCTCCATGACACCTTGAGCAATTAGCGTTTCATATATTCGGACATTGTCACACCAACGCGTAAGCTTAGGTTTCTCGTGACTATAGTTAAGCACCAAATATTGAGCCAGAAATTCGATATCGGTAATACCACCGACGTCTTGCTTGATCATGAAGCGACCAGATTTCTTACCACCTAAATGATCGCGCATTTTTTCGCGCATCTCGACGACTTCTTTTTTCAACGTTTGCTCATCACGCGGTTTACACAACACATCATGACGAGTGTTATGGAAAGCAATCGCCAATGGTTCATCACCATAAATCATGCGAGCGCGCACTAAAGCTTGATGCTCCCAAGTCCACGCATCTTGATGTTGATAATCATCAAACGCATCGGTTGGACTCACCAACAGGCCGGACGCCCCAGAAGGACGTAAGCGAGTGTCCACTTCGTATAGAAT
>NZ_JAWOWE010000363.1:0-642 GCF_033340275.1 Vibrio sp. 1402 | reverse complement strand
ACAATAAGTTTTTTGCTTTTTGCATGAAACCATCAGGCCCACAAACAAACACTTGGCGCTGTTCAACGTCTTTGATTTGCTTGATATGAGACAGACTTAAACGCCCTTTAAGACCAAACCAATCCACCGCTGGTTGCGTTAAACAGATTTTCACTTCCAGCCCTGAATGTTCGCGTTTTAATTGCTCTAACTCTGAGCGACATGGAATATCGTGCTCAGTACGGCATTGATGGTAAAACACCACGTCATTCAGTTGATTGTGGTCTGCAAGATAGCGCACCATCGACAGCATTGGAGTAACACCACTGCCCGCCGACAGCAATAGTAGCGGCTGCGCATCATGCGTTTTAAGGTGGAACTGACCATCTGGGTTTTCTGCCTCTAATACATCACCGAATTGTAGGTTGTCTAACAAGGCATTCGACACGCGGCCACCCGCAATACGCTTAACGGAGATAGCATAGCGACCAGGGCGAGATGGGCTAGACGATAAGGTATATCGACGACCAATTTTCTTACCATTGATATCCACCTCAATCGGCAAATGTTGGCCCGGTAAGTAGTTTGGTAAAGAGCCTTTGCTCGGTTCTAGCCATAAGGTCACGAAATCTTGAGCAATTTCTTCACGCTCAACACACGTCA
>NZ_JAWOWE010000362.1:0-643 GCF_033340275.1 Vibrio sp. 1402 | reverse complement strand
ATTCAGCGGAACAAACCGTTGGTCTTGCGTCCTACGTTGAGCGCATGAAAGAAGGTCAAGATAAGATCTACTACTTGACGGCAGACAGCTACGCGGCGGCGAAGAACAGCCCTCACTTAGAGCAGTTTAAAGCGAAAGGCATCGAAGTCATTCTGATGTTCGACCGCATTGACGAGTGGTTGATGAACTACCTAACTGAGTTTGATGGTAAGCAGTTCCAATCGATTACAAAAGCTGGCCTTGACTTGAGTAAGTTTGAAGACGAAGCCGATAAAGAAAAGCAAAAAGAAACCGAAGAAGAGTTCAAATCGGTTGTTGAGCGTACCAAGTCTTACTTGGGTGACCGCGTGAAAGACGTGCGTACGACCTTTAAACTTGCATCTACACCCGCAGTCGTTGTGACGGATGATTACGAGATGGGGACTCAGATGGCGAAGCTGCTTGCTGCCGCAGGTCAAGCTGTGCCAGAAGTAAAATACATCTTTGAAATCAACCCAGAGCACGAACTTGTTAAGCGCATGGCGGATGAAGCGGATGAAGAAGCGTTTGGCCGTTGGGTCGAAGTGCTACTTGGTCAAGCCATGTTAGCAGAGCGCGGCTCGATGGAAGATCCAACGCAGTTCTTGGGTGCTATCAACAAGCT
>NZ_JAWOWE010000361.1:0-644 GCF_033340275.1 Vibrio sp. 1402 | reverse complement strand
CGTTGGATTGCTTTTGGTTATGCTTGCGCAAAATTAAATCATGTCAACTCGATGATCGCATGCCTAACCAAAACTTTAACGCGCAACTCGCAGAAGCAATTTCTGCTTTAAACACGCCTAACTTCACCCCAAAATTGATGAGCGTGATTCACTCAATTTTCGATTTTGATTGCGCGATCATTCTTGGTTACCGAGAAGGCAAACACCCGATCTATCTATATGACTCGATTGAAAATGAACGTGAGTTACTATTTCAACGTTACCTGACCAACTCATTTCAAAACGATCCGTTTTTCCAAAACCTCAACCAGCACAAGCAACAAGGCATCTTCACCCTAAAAGATGTGGCGAAAAAAGGCATCGAGTATCAAACGTATCGAAAGCAGTTTTACGATCAAACAGGTTGGAAAGATGAACTCAGCATGCTGGTAGAAATCGAATCCGGTCGTTGGGTAATTCTCTATTTTGGCTGCTTGCGTGAAGGTAAACGCTTCTCTGCCGCGCAAATCAACAACTTGCGCTCGCATTTTTCTGTTCTTCAATCGCTGTGCCAACAGCATTGGAAACAAGCCGAGTTTAACTTATCAGAGCCCGTAGTTCGCCCAGACGCCTACACAGGCAATATGAAGGTTGCCATTGAGCAG
>NZ_JAWOWE010000360.1:0-644 GCF_033340275.1 Vibrio sp. 1402 | reverse complement strand
GCTCGCAGATATGGCAGAAAAATCTGGCCAATAACCATCAACCATCATCAAGTGCGGTAAAATTTAGATAGAAAAAAACCAGGTCGAAACCTGGTTTTTAATATTCTTTGACTAACTTATGCTAGCACCATGTTTGGCTCTGCAAAAGCGACTGGAGAACCTACTTCTTCTTCGAAAGTTGTCCATTCCCACGCTTCTTGATCCGCCAATACTGCGCGTAGAAGTTGGTTGTTTAAACCGTGACCTGATTTATAAGCACGGAATTCACCAATAATTGGATGACCACACATGTAAAGGTCGCCAATTGCATCTAACACCTTGTGAGTAACAAACTCATTCTCAAAGCGCAGACCTTCTTCGTTCAGAATTCGGTAATCGTCCAATACGATAGCATTGTCGAAACTACCACCCAAAACTAGGTTTTGAGATTGTAGGTACTCGATATCACGCATAAAGCCAAACGTACGTGCACGAGAAATTTCGCGAACGAAACCTTGAGATGAGAAATCAAACAGCAGGCGCTGCTCGTCTGATTCAATCGCAGGGTGGTTAAAGTCAATTTCGAAGTCCATACGGAAGCCGTTAAATGGTACAAATTCTGCCCACTTATCGCCATCTTCAAAACGAACTGACTTTTTAATGCG
>NZ_JAWOWE010000359.1:0-644 GCF_033340275.1 Vibrio sp. 1402 | reverse complement strand
TTTCGCTCATCCCTGCGGGGATCAGTGCGGAAGTGCAGCTCCCTTTGAATGAAGTGCTAGCGATTAAAATTACCGCTGCAATGTTGGCGTTAGATGAAGAAGGGAATTTAGGTGTCAAAACACTGCAAGATGAACACGTTAAGTTTGTTCCTATTCAGTTAGTCAAAGCAGAAGAAGATGGCGTTTGGTTATCTGGGCTTGGCGAGCAAGCGGACATCATTGTATTAGGACAGGGGTTTGTTCGTGATGGCGATACCGTAATTGCGAATAAAGTCGGTGATGTCGCTGCCGATGCGGCCGAAAAATAGGGAGGCAGCATGTTTAGCATAATTGACGCTGCGTTATCCCGATCAAGAACGATGTTGACCTTGTTGGTGATGATCCTCATCGCAGGGGTCATTACTTACGTCACCATCCCAAAAGAATCTAGTCCCGATATCACTATTCCTATCATTTACGTCTCTGTGGGGCATCAAGGTATTTCTCCAACTGATGCTGAGCGTTTACTGGTTCGTCCTATCGAACAAGAACTGCGCTCAATTGAAGGGGTGAAAGAGATGACATCGGTTGCCTCCGAAGGCCACGCTTCAGTCACTTTAGAGTTTAGCGTCGGCGTGGATCTCGATAAAGCGATGGCGGATGTT
>NZ_JAWOWE010000358.1:0-644 GCF_033340275.1 Vibrio sp. 1402 | reverse complement strand
CGCTTCAGCGCTAATGTTTGCATGGCAACATGCGAAGCACATTTACGCAGATACTTGCTTGAACGCAGAAGGCTCAAAAGAGTACAAAATTCACGGTCCAATCTTCTTTGGTTCAGCAGCAAACTTCCTCGAGCTGTTTAATGCGCCAGAAGATCCTAAAGATGTGATTGTCGATTTCGCAGACTCTCGCGTAACAGACCACTCGGCAATTGAGGCAATTGAAACGCTAGCAGAGCGCTACGCTTCCATCGGCAAAACGCTTCACCTTCGTCACCTAAGTCCGGATTGTCGCAAACTACTCGACAAAGCTGGCAGTCTAGTCGAAATCAACGTGAAAGAAGACCCTAGCTACAAAGTCGCAACCGACATTTTAGCTGGCTAATCTATGCGTAAAGGGATGAGCAATGCTCATCCCTTTTATTATTTATCTGATATCGTGATAATTACAGCTTCTGCAAAACCGCTACCGACGCCTCTTCGATTAAGTCCAATACCAACTCAAATCCATCATCTCCACCATAGTAAGGATCTGGGATCTCGTCATAACTCGAATTAGAGTGGCTTAAAAATAGCGAGACTTTATGACGATGTTCTGCAGGACAAATATCGAGTAAGTCAGCCAAGTTTGCTTTATCCGCAGCCAG
>NZ_JAWOWE010000357.1:0-645 GCF_033340275.1 Vibrio sp. 1402 | reverse complement strand
TATTACGTAATTAAATTACATTAAATTTTACAATGAAATATGATTTAAAACAGGTGTATGAATATAGAGACAAGCGAGAAAACCTTGTACTCATAAGGTCTAGCGTAAGGAATTTAAACGGAGGTTAAACACAATGCGCAGCCAATTGTGTAAAATTAACATTGTGAAATTTCACAATTTTATGAAAGCTTCACGAAAATAAAGCTGTGAAATTTTACAAGTCAAAGTTCACCGACAGAATAAAATACTAGAAAGCGCACCGTTTCCAGTGCGCTTTTAGAGAAATAGTGAGGAAGTAAAGGCTAATACTAATAGCTAAAGCAGTTCGGAAACCACATCTGCAAGTTGGTTAAAAGTGTTTGTTCTTGATGAACTAGGGCGCCAAACCAAACCAATTTCGCGATACGCTTGCTGGCCAGGAGGGTCGATCACCACCAAATTTTGGTTGTGTAACAAGCCGTGTTCGATTGCCATTTGAGGAATAAAAGTGGTACCTAAGCCGTTCGCGACCATCTGCACCAAGGTATGTAAGCTGGTTGCCGTAAACGGGTTAATTTTCTCTTTATCGGTCAGCTTACAAGCGGAAACTGCATGTTCAGTTAAACAATGCTCTTTCTCTAATAGGAACACCGACTCATCCGGCAG
>NZ_JAWOWE010000356.1:0-645 GCF_033340275.1 Vibrio sp. 1402 | reverse complement strand
CCGTTTGATTTCATGCAGTTAAAGCAGATCTTCAACCATTGGCAAACGGGCTTAAATGGCAAAGGGTGGGGGGCGCTATTCTGGTGTAACCACGATCAACCTCGTGTGGTCAGCCGCTTAGGTGATGATAAACAATACCGCGTTGAGTCGGCGAAAATGCTGGCGGCATCTGTACATATGATGCAAGGCACGCCGTATGTTTATCAAGGTGAAGAGATTGGTATGACCAACCCAGGTTACACTGAGATCAGCCAGTACCGCGACGTAGAAAGCACCAACATGTACGACATCATGGTCAACCGCGATGGCGTATCACACGAAGAGATGATGGCGATTTTGGCGCAGAAGTCGCGTGATAACTCACGTACGCCAATGCAGTGGAACAGCCAAAAGCACGCTGGTTTTACCGAAGGCACACCGTGGCTTGAGGTGGCGCAGAATTACTCTGAAATCAACGCAGAAGCAGCGGTTGCTGATTTGAACTCGGTGTTCTACTTCTACAAACGTTTGATTGAGCTACGTAAACAGGTTCCGGTGATCACCGATGGCCGTTATGAAGATTTACTGCCAGAGCAGCAACGCATTTTTGCTTACGCTCGCCAGAACGACAAACAAACGCTGCTGTGTATCAATAACTACTACGCT
>NZ_JAWOWE010000355.1:0-645 GCF_033340275.1 Vibrio sp. 1402 | reverse complement strand
GCAATTACTTACCCGAAAACCACAAAATCTTGGCAAGGCAATCTTGTTTTACGACATGTTTTTGGTTTTCTGACATTACTCCCTTTTCTTTGGAGTGTAATCATTCTAAGAGCCTCAGACATTTCGGTAGATCCATACCACGGTGCAAAGCTCGTAATGTACGTTTGCTTCTTGGTATGGGCTGCAGACAGCGGTGCTTACTTCGCTGGTAAAAGTTTAGGCAAGCGCAAGATGGCACCACATGTTAGCCCAAACAAAACGATTGAAGGTCTTATTGGCGGTATCATCGCGGCACTGATTGTTGGCTGGTTGTTTGCCGATTGGTTCAATATCCAGTTCACGAGCCCAATTCATATGATCATCATTACGTTGATCACTGTCGTGATTTCTGTATTAGGTGATTTAGTCGAAAGCATGTTTAAGCGTGTTTCTGGCATCAAAGACAGCAGTAACATCATTCCAGGCCACGGTGGCGTATTAGATCGCATCGATAGCCTGACTGCTGCATTTCCAGTCTTTGCTCTTCTATACTACGTATTCTAATTTATCGGGAGCGGCTTCATCGCTCCTGAATTTTTCTAACGGTCTTACATCATGCAAAAGTTAACGATTCTTGGTGCAACAGGCTCAATAGGTGCAAGCACC
>NZ_JAWOWE010000354.1:0-648 GCF_033340275.1 Vibrio sp. 1402 | reverse complement strand
TTTTTTAACGGTTGGGCGTTCGTAGTCGCTCCAGCCTTGTGGCATCAAGCTTGGATCATCCAAATCGATCACTTGAGAGTACATCGAATTTTTCGATAAGCTCAGAGAGTATGGATCGGTGACCAAGCGAGTTTCGATGACGCCCGTTGTTGGGTGGTAAACTTTAACTTGGTAACGGTAGTATTTGTTGACGACGTTGCTTTGCGCTTCAGAAACCCAGATACCAGTTGCTGAATCTTCTTTCATCGCAACGGTTGTTTCTTCTTTCAGATTCTCGTCATAGATGATCAGAGCAACGTCTTGTGCTGTTGGCGCCCAAAGTTTGAAGGTTGCTGCGCCGCCTTCCACAATCGCACCGAGTTCTTGGCTAATTGCGTTACCTGCCTTGGAGTCGGCAAACACCGCATCCAAAACGCCCGGCTCTTGCACTTCAGTTGCAGAAATAACGTCGCCATTTGCGTTGTAAGCCACCATGACGATTTGTGATTTCAGAATCGTACGTAGGGTTGCATCGTCCACATCAATGCCAGCGGCTTGAAGGCTTGCAAGGTGGCGGAAACGAGATTTAAGACCGTCAGACAACTCACCAGCTTTTGTCAGCTCAACCGCTGTACCGCCAGAGATTTGCTTATCTTCATCCATTTTGAT
>NZ_JAWOWE010000353.1:0-648 GCF_033340275.1 Vibrio sp. 1402 | reverse complement strand
CCGACTTTGGCATCCGAAGAAAAATATTCTGAATCAGATCTATTAGCTAGACCGTTAATGGACCGCGATATTTTAGATGAACTTAAATCCTTACGTCAGGATTACGAAAGCCTTGAAAAGCGAATGATCACCGAGATCACCGATCGTGAATTAACGGTGGCGGATAAATCGCTGAACTACGCAAATGTGACGGTAACGTACTTCTTCTACATCATCGCGGGCGTGGCATCATTGATCGCCTTTGTAGGTTGGCAGTCGCTGCGCGAGTTTAAACACAACACAAAAGAAATGGCGGACAAGCGATTGGAAAAAATCGCTCAAGAATATGAAAAGAAATTTGTTGCGCTGGAGCGAGATTTAAAACGCAAAACTCGCATCATCAGTGAAAACAACAAAGAGATTGAAAAGATCAACGAAATCCACAACTTGTGGTTACGTGCTCAAAGTTCGCAAACGCCGGAACAGCGTATTGAGATTTATGATGAAATCTTGGTAATTCGACCTGGTGACCTTGAAGCATTAACTTACAAAGCCGATGCGGCCATGGAAATAAACGAATACCATTGGGCGCTAAGCATATGTAACCGAGTGCTCGAGGTAGATTACACCAATGGCCCTGCCCTTTACCAACGCGCTTGTGCGTACTCT
>NZ_JAWOWE010000352.1:0-648 GCF_033340275.1 Vibrio sp. 1402 | reverse complement strand
AGTCTCTGCCGTGATGTTGTCGTTGGTAATGTTCGGGTTGCCTTTCATACGGATTTGGTCGGCATTAAGTGCGCGAATGTAATAACTCTTACCGACGTCTTTTTCTCCACGCTTGGTGTACAGCGTGCCAAGTTCTTGTAAGGAACCAATGTTGTCAGGATTTTCTGCAAGCGATGCACGAAAGGCTTTATCCGCCAGTTCGTAGTTCTCGCGAGCTAAGTGAATACGCCCGACGGTGTATAGCGTTTTGTCTTTATGCACCGCGTTAGGGAAAGAAAGGGAGCGAATGTATTCATACAATGCCAAATCGACATTTTTGTTGGTAAGCGCAATATCACCGCGCGAGATAGCCTCTTCCTCAGTTTTGGGCGGCTCATCATTGGTGAGCGACTCAACGGGTTTGCCAGAATACAAGCTGGAATCAAAATCGGATGCTTGTTCATTTGTTGCACATGCAGTGAGCACCAACAACGAGATGATGACGTATTTCTTAATCCACAACATAACTATCCCTATTTTTATCTAATTAGAAAATGCCTCAGCCAATGAAATTAACGCAGGTCCGATAGCCACAATGAAAAAGCATGGCCAAATAAATATCACCATTGGAAACATCATCTTGACTGGGATTTTTGCAGCAATTTCTTC
>NZ_JAWOWE010000351.1:0-649 GCF_033340275.1 Vibrio sp. 1402 | reverse complement strand
CTGCACGTTGGTCATCATTTAGCGCCTTAGTCATGTCAGTTTCGATGAAACCAGGTGCAACTGTGTTAACAGTTACGCCACGAGAAGCCACTTCACGAGCCATTGATTTGGTAAAACCAATCACGCCCGCTTTTGCTGCTGCGTAGTTAGTTTGACCCGCATTACCCATAGTGCCTACAACAGAACCTACGTTGATGATACGACCCGCGCGTTTTTTCATCATTCCACGCAGAACCGCTTTAGACATACGGTAAATAGGCGTCAGGTTTGTGTTGATGATGTCGTTCCACTCATCGTCTTTCATGCGCATTAGTAGGTTATCGCGAGTGATACCTGCGTTATTCACTAGAATATCGATCGCACCAAACTCATCGTTAATGGTTTTTAGTGTTGCTTCAATAGACTCAACGTCAGTGACGTTAAGCGCTAAACCTTTACCATTTTCGCCTAGGTATTCGCTGATCGCAGCCGCGCCGCTTTCAGACGTTGCGGTACCAATAACGGTGGCACCGCGTTCAACAAGAAGCTCAGCAATCGCACGACCAATGCCACGGCTTGCGCCAGTCACTAGAGCGATTTTACCTTCTAGATTCATCATGTTGTGTTTTCCTTTTCTTATCGTGAAAGAATTATTTAGCGGCTTCTAACG
>NZ_JAWOWE010000350.1:0-649 GCF_033340275.1 Vibrio sp. 1402 | reverse complement strand
CAATAATGATAATAATGAACAGACGCAATGAAATGTATGTCTTGCTTTTGCTTGGATTACTAAGTATGGCGTGGAGCAATATTGGCCTTTGTGCGAACTCACCCAACAGTTTTTCTGAGTTACCGAGTCCTGAAAACTTTTCTTTTGATAAGTTTAACAATATTAGCTTGAAACTAGAATTGGTGATCAATCAAAGAGCGACGGGGCATATTGCCGAAGTCGAGCGCATTGGCGAGCAGTACTTTCTCCAGCGGCAAGATCTAATAGCGGTTGGCGTTACGGCCAAATCGTTGCCAGGAACGGAAGACAGAATTGACGTTTCTTCCATTCCTGGGGTTAACGTGCGTTATTTGCAATCGTCATTGCAACTGGCGATCGACGTTCCGCCGAACTGGCTGCCGATGCAGAGTTTATCTGCACACGACATGGGGCGATTTTCTCCAGCTAAGTTTGGTCGTGGGGGACTGTTTAACTACAACGTTTTTGGTGTGTATGAAAACGAAAGCCAACAAAAGGAGGTTTCTATCGATCATGAAATCAGAGCCTTTTCTGAGGTTTGTGTTTTTTCTACAACGGGAATATTTAAATCCAATTTTCACCTCGATGTTCAGTCGCAGCAAAGCAGTCAATACACCCGTTTCGAGACAGG
>NZ_JAWOWE010000349.1:295-649 GCF_033340275.1 Vibrio sp. 1402 | reverse complement strand
CGATATGCATGCATATCATGTATAGGTTAGCACCCTTGTTATAATTGGTCGATAGTTGAGCAATTGAATTCTCTCGATTTTGTTATTTTGTCGCTCGGATCGACGCAAAAATTTGTTTTGATCCCATGATCAGCAGTAGTAGTATGAGATCTCGACAAAGGAGGTGCATATGTCATTTTTGAAGAAGACACTTGCGAGCTTTGGGATCGGCAGCGCTAAGGTAGATTCGATTCTAAATCAGGATGTGCTTTATCCCGGTCAAAGTGTGGATGTTTCTATTCACGTTTATGGTGGTGCGACAGAACAAGCGATCGATAATATCGATATGAAGCTTTGTTGCCGCTACATCGCAGA
>NZ_JAWOWE010000349.1:0-285 GCF_033340275.1 Vibrio sp. 1402 | reverse complement strand
CCGGACGACCGTGGTGCGCGAGAAGGGCACAGCATGCGTCGAGTACCGCAAACGCATGTCTTGGCGAAATGGAATCTCCCGTACGCCTTTACGATTCATCCTGGTGAAGAGCGCACCTTCGACGTCAAACTCGACGTGCCTTGGAACACGCCAGTGACCATCGGCGATGCAAAAGTCTGGCTAGAAACCGGCTTAGATGCGGCGATGGCGCTTGACCCTACCGACAAAGACATTCTCACCGTTAGACCCGACCCACTTATGGATGCCATATTGTCAGCGTTTGAA
>NZ_JAWOWE010000348.1:0-650 GCF_033340275.1 Vibrio sp. 1402 | reverse complement strand
ACGCCATTTCCAATGGTCGATACACAGTTAATGGCGGCGTTTCTTGGCCACGGGCTGTCAACAGGTTTCGCAACGCTGGTGGAAGAATACTTAGGTGTTGCGTTGGACAAGAGTGAATCTCGCACCGACTGGATGGCTCGTCCTCTCACGCAAAAGCAACTTGATTATGCAGCGGCAGACGTTCACTACTTGTTGCCACTTTACGAAAAATTGCTCGATAAAGTCACTGAAGCTGGTTGGTGGGAAGCGGTGCAGCAAGAGAGCGACTTGTTGGTTTCCAAACGCATTCGCGAAACCAACGAAGAAAATGCGTACCTTGATATTAAAGGAGCGTGGCAACTTAAACCGTCAGAGTTAGCTGTGTTAAAGCCGCTAGCAACTTGGCGTTATCGTGAAGCAATCAAGCGCGACTTAGCACTAAACTTCATCTTCAAAGAGGGTGATTTGCTAACGGTTGCTCGTTTAGGTTTAACAAGCTTTAAAAAGATGGAAGCGGAAGGGATGGATAGCCGCGCGGTCAATCGTCACGGTACTAAAATTGCGGCCATCGTGAAAAAGGCTAAGCAAACACCACCAGAAGAATACCCAGCTAAAATTGATCGCCTGATGGATTACCCTGGCTATAAGCAAGTTTTCAAAAACATGAAAGA
>NZ_JAWOWE010000347.1:0-651 GCF_033340275.1 Vibrio sp. 1402 | reverse complement strand
GACTACTCTACAAAACAAACTCACTAATAAGGAGCTGATGTCTTACTTCGGCTATGGGGTAGGCCAGTGCTTTAGCTTTGGTCTAGTCGGCTCTTTTATTCTTTATTTCTATACCGATATTTTGGGCATTTCTCCAATTGCGGCGAGTACGATTTTTTTGATTGCTCGTGTGTGGGATGCGGTGAACGATCCGCTCATTGCCGGATACATGGACACGTTGGACTCTCGCTTTGGTAAATTCCGCCCTTACATGCTGTTTACGCCGGTTCTGATTGTTCTGGTCACGGTGGCCGCTTTCTATAACATCGATGCTGATACATCGACAAAAGTGATGTATGCCGGTATCACTTACATTCTTTGGGGTACGCTTTACACTATTTCTGATGTGCCGTTTTGGTCTATGTCTTCTGTTATGACGGATGAACCACAAGAGCGAGCAAAAGCGGCAACTTGTGCCATGTTAGGGGTGAATGCGGGTATTGGTGCGACTTTGGTTGTGTTCCCAAAACTGAGTGCTTACTTCGCTGATGGCCGCGCAGATCAGGGTTACTTACCTGCTGTGATTGTGTTGATGATTGCGGGTTTGTTCTTCATGCTGAACGGTTTTTACAACACCAAAGAACGCATCTCGACGAAGAGCTGCGAAAAAGT
>NZ_JAWOWE010000346.1:0-651 GCF_033340275.1 Vibrio sp. 1402 | reverse complement strand
TCAATCTCGTAGCCCAGAGAAACCACACCAGCTGGTGGTTAGCGGTGAGCAAGGTATGATTGCTCCCGGTTCTATCGCGGTAAATGTCGAACAAAATGCACCTGATGGCTTCATTACCTACAGCCAAGGTCAAGTGTCACAGGATGGTATGAAAACCACCTTGAACTTGGATAACGATCCTGAACTGGGCAAGTACTCATGGCGCGGAGAAATCTTTGCAACGGATTTCGCAACCCAGCGTGCACTAGTGTTTCCTATTCAAGAACAAACCTTCAGTGTCGTTGATGAAGTGGATTTAGAAGCTGCCCGCATCGCCAAAGAAGCAGAGCTGGCCGAGCAACGCCGTATTGAGATGGAAAAACGCATCATTGCAGAGCGCGAAGCCGAGCGTAAACGCAGCATGATCATCATTGCGGTCGGCAACGTAGTGATGCTTTTGATTGCTATTGTGGCTTGGATTGTGTGGCGAAAGTTAAAAGCGAAACGACAAGCCATGCCTGAAATGCAATTGGAAGTGCCAAAGAAATAAGGCAGAAGAGTTAGAGAAAGAACGGAGCCCATCGGCTCCGTTTTTTGTTTTATCTTCGACCGTCGCTTAAGCCACTTCTGGAATTGGCTTTGGTGGTTGTTCCAAATCGGGTTCTTCTTGCA
>NZ_JAWOWE010000345.1:0-651 GCF_033340275.1 Vibrio sp. 1402 | reverse complement strand
CACCAATGCCTCTGGCATTAACGACAAATCCGTTCTAGATAAAATCGTCCCAGGATACTACCACCGTCTTAACGTCAACACTGGCGGCGTCGAAAACTCAACCTGTTGTGACAACACTGCAACAGAAAACTTGATGATGGGTAAACTGATGGTTGACTCATTGAAAGTGTGGGCGGACGACTACAAAGTTGACGGTTTCCGTTTCGACTTAATGGGCCACCAGCCAAAAGATGTGATGGTCTACGCACTTGAGCAAATCCGCAAGATTGACGAAAACACCTTGTTCTACGGTGAAGGTTGGGACTTTGGTGAAGTGTCTAACAACGCTCGTTTTGATCAAGCTACTCAGCTAAACATGGCTGGCACTGAAATCGGTACGTTCTCGGATCGTCTGCGTGACGCTGTTCGTGGCGGCAGCCCATTTGATGGCGGTGTCGATTCAGAAGGTAAGCACCCACTTCGCTTCAACCAAGGTTTTGGTAACGCGGCTTACGCGAATGAAGAAACCAAAGTGGACGCAGAATCGGTGAATGGTCGTCTACACAACCAAGATTTGGTTCGTCTAGGCATGGCGGGTAACTTGGCTGACTTCGTTCTTCTAGATTACAAAGGCGACACAAAACTAGGTAAGAACGTTGATTACAATGGTGC
>NZ_JAWOWE010000344.1:0-653 GCF_033340275.1 Vibrio sp. 1402 | reverse complement strand
TTGGCGGTTTGAGCTCTGGTTAGAAGCTGAACGCCTTTGATTTGTACTTCTGCTGTCGGAAGTTGAGTTAATAGCCCTTCGAGGGTATGAGTGAGGTTTTCTACACCACGCAAAATCGCAGCTATTGGGTTGTTCAGTTCATGGGCCACGCCTGCAACCAACTGGCCGAGCATGGCCATTTTTTCTCTTTCAATCAGTTGTTGATGAGCAGATTCAAGTGACTCGAGTGTTTTCTGCAATTGTAATTTTGTGTTGATGCTTCTCTGTAATCGGCGATTGAAATGACGAAGAAGTAAGTTCGTAAATAGGGGGAGAAGGTTTGAGTCACTCTGCATTACTTTACGGAACACATTTCTATCAAGTTTAATTACTTCTGTTTCGGTAAGCGTAAGTGCAGTAGAAAAGGAGCATTCCCCAGTTACAAATGACATGCCGCCGACAATGTTCCCTTTGGTATGGCGAACCACTTCTCGCTGCATACCTTGTTCGTCTCTTTTGTAAAGCGCCACTTCTCCGCTGGTTATGAACCATAAAAAGCTGTTAGGTTCCCCTTCACCCGTCAGCAAATGCTCAGGAGAGTAGGTTCGACAAGCTTTTGTTTCGTCATTTGCTTTGAAAAATTGTTGCAAGGCAGAGATTACTTGTTCTGCCAG
>NZ_JAWOWE010000343.1:0-653 GCF_033340275.1 Vibrio sp. 1402 | reverse complement strand
CAATCAATGCGTTACCAGCCCTAAGCTGGGTTAAACCAAGCTCCATTACTTCGCGCTCGACTGGGCAACCCAAAACATCTCGATAGAAATGCAACATGGCGTCGAGGTTGCACGTTCTTAACACGACATGATCAAGGGCTTGGATTGCGATTGGGTTGTTGGTGGGCATGCTTCACTCCTTTTGTGCGGTTATGGAAAAGTATACGACCTGAACGTCCATATTGATCGTTAAGTCATTTTTAACATATGCACATTTGGTCATAAAAGGGGCGTTTAAGAAGAGAGAAAGAGTTTTTGGCGAAACGCCTTGATGTGCGACCGCGTCAGGCGTTTAGGCCTGTAGCAAATTGGTCACGCGCCCAAGCTCGCAAACGTTGATGGGAAGTACTCGACTCATCTCGTTTATGGAAAATCAGTTTATAGCTGAACGGCTCGGAAAACATTGGAGTTTGAATGACTTGCAGATTCAAAGCCGATTGCCATTTCTGCGCCAAAGACTGGGGAAGCACGCCTAAGCAATCGTGTTTCGCTACATAGAGCATCATGCCAGAGAGCGATGTTGTCATCATTTCCACATCAC
The DNA here is from genome assembly GCF_033340275.1 of Vibrio sp. 1402. NCBI lineage: Bacteria > Pseudomonadati > Pseudomonadota > Gammaproteobacteria > Vibrionales > Vibrionaceae > Vibrio > Vibrio sp. 1402. Next base: position 73 of record NZ_JAWOWE010000343.1, on the reverse strand, counting down.
GCTCTTGCAGCCCTGGCTGGTGAATTTCGGTGTTGCTAACTGGGAAGTCTGCGTCTCCGACAAACCGACAGTG
>NZ_JAWOWE010000342.1:0-653 GCF_033340275.1 Vibrio sp. 1402 | reverse complement strand
ATTTCTTACCAGCAAGACGAAATCAACATGGTTGCGACTGCGGTTAATGAAATGGCAGCAGCAACGCAAGAGATTGCGGGTAACGCAGACAGCACAGCGCATAGCTCTGAAGAAGCGGTGCAAGCATGTGCTCACGGTTCTAGCCAAGTGAATCAAACGCAAGGTTCTATCCAGAATCTGGCGCAAGAAGTTCAAGTCGCGACAAATGTTATCCAAGAACTTGAAGCGCACGGTAATAGCATCAACACGATTCTATCGACGATTCAAGACATTGCAGAGCAAACTAACTTGTTGGCACTGAACGCAGCGATCGAAGCGGCGCGTGCAGGCGATCAAGGTCGTGGTTTTGCGGTTGTTGCTGACGAAGTTCGCGTATTGAGCCAACGTACTCACGCATCGACCAAAGAAATCCAAGAAACGATCGAAATGCTTCAAGGTACAACCAAGAAAGCGGTTGATATCATGGGAGATGGTCGTCGTTTGGCTGATACCAGTGTGGATGACGCGAATTCTGCAGCAGCGAGCCTGACGCAAATCCACAGTGCGGTAGAGCGCATCAGCGACATGGCAACGCAAATTGCGTCTGCGGCGGATGAGCAATCATCTTTAACAACAGAAATCACTCGTAACACAGAAGGCATCCGCGACGTATC
>NZ_JAWOWE010000341.1:0-653 GCF_033340275.1 Vibrio sp. 1402 | reverse complement strand
TTGGACTGGCATGAACTGGGCACGCAAATTCCTCACCGATAACCGTCAAGGTTCAACACCAAAATCTGCACAAGAGGTTTTAGCTGCAGGTGAACAAATTTGGGTTCGCGAGCTAACGACCACCGATGAAGATGGCAACACTCAAAGCAGCTGGAAGCTAAGCCAAGTGCCTAGCGCGAACACCGCATTTGTCGCGATGAATCCTGAAAATGGCGGCATTTTGTCACTAGTAGGTGGTTTTAACTTTGTTCACAGCAAGTTTAACCGCGCAACCATGTCCGTGCGTCAGGTTGGTTCTAGTATCAAACCATTTATTTACTCAGCCGCTATCGATAAAGGCCTAACGTTAGCAACTCTGATCAACGATGCGCCAATCAACAAATGGGACGCAGGTTCAGGCTCAGCATGGCGACCAAAGAACTCACCTCCAACTTACGGTGGTCCAACTCGCCTTCGCATTGGCTTAGCGCAATCGAAAAACGTAATGGCGGTTCGTACCTTACGTGAAGTGGGTCTGGATGAAACTCGTCAGTACCTAACTCGCTTTGGATTCGATATCAACGAAGTGCCTCGCTCAGAAACTATCGCCTTGGGTGCGGGTAGCTTAACGCCAATGAAAGTGGCGCAAGGTTACTCGGTTTTTGCAAACGGCG
>NZ_JAWOWE010000340.1:0-654 GCF_033340275.1 Vibrio sp. 1402 | reverse complement strand
CCCTGAAAAGTGACCGATATATTGACGAAAGTTACTTTTCAAAAACCAGAAGTTCTTTTTCTCAGAACGTTGATTGATAGGCTCAAACACTAAGTCTACGCAACCATCTTCGGAGGTGATACGCCAATCAGTACGTGGATTCTGACGTGAAAATTGAAACTGCACCGGATTAAGCAAATGCCTTTCACCATCCACCCACAGTACATTTTCACAAAACCCGGTTTCGTTTACGCCAGCGGCGAGGTTGAGACCCAAGCTTTTGTCGCCGTCTTTATGGTTGACACTCGCCCAGCGCCAGCTCGTTTCCCTTCGCATGTAACCCGCCGAGAAATCATAACCCGCAGCAACCTGTGACAGATCTTGCTCTTCACCCAGAATAAATAGATTCCCTGTTACCGTCAGCGCGTTGTGTTTTTGCGTATACGTCCATCCGGAGTAACCCGTTGGCGTAGAGAGCATAAGAGGCAAACTTTGTGGCTGTGGATGCAGTGTAATGTTGGCGTTAACGGAAGGCGTCACAAACTGAACATGCCACTGCCCCTCCTCAATGGAGAACTGAATTGTATTGTTCGCGAGATGCGCTTTGCTCAGCCAGCTCGATGGTTGAGTCTGATAGCCAAGCTGACAAGGTTTAAGCCATTGCTGCTCGGTGAG
>NZ_JAWOWE010000339.1:0-656 GCF_033340275.1 Vibrio sp. 1402 | reverse complement strand
CTTGGCGTTATCGCTCGCCCCGAATGGTCGACAACTTGTCTTAGTGGGTCGCCAACCTACCGAGCATCTTAACTCAGCCAATCTGACAGTTTGGTTCCACGAAATCATCGAACAGACCGAACTTTGGCAAGCGCGTTTTGCCATGTTGGATCAAGATCTTTCAGCCACTTCAAATCATGAACAAAGTCATGTTCAACCACTGCGTGTGTAGGAGGGAGTTATGGTGAATACAACGCAAAAAATCAGTCAAAGCCCAGTACCCGATTTGGAACAGTTTCGTGCCATTGCCGCGCAAAAAGATGACCGAGTAATCAGCAAAAGAGGCGAAGTCAAAGAGCCATCTACGTTCCATAAAGGCCACAAGTTTGCTTCTGTTAGCGAAGGCGTATTAAGAAAAAAATACACCAAGTTCTTCCAAGAAAATATCAAAACGCACCTCGACTTGAAGCAGGCACTGCTTAAGGAAGAAAAACCAGAAACCGCGCTTTTGGCTTATTCATTAGTCAGTCCGTCAGGCTACCGAGGAGAACCATTAACCGAGCGAAAAATCTTGGAAGTGGTGAGCCTACTTGATGAAGTAAAAGTCGAAGGCGACACCTATCAGCAGCTCAAAAATACGTTTGATTCGATCAGCAAAGATCCGCGTATGCAAGTCA
>NZ_JAWOWE010000338.1:0-657 GCF_033340275.1 Vibrio sp. 1402 | reverse complement strand
TAAGCACGTCAGGTCGGTCGACTTTTTTTAGCTCATCAGTAATGTCGTATGTGATGTGTGAGTAAACAGGTACTTCAAGATTTGGCTTGCCCGCCTTTACATCAGAAACAAATTCTACCAAACGTTTGATGTCGTAAGATTCGGGAAAGCCCTTTCGATGCATGATACCGCGCTCTTCCAGAACCTTTTTGGGATACAGAAAGCCATCCGTTGTAACTAAGGCGACTTTGGGATGATTTTCCCAACGAGAAAGCAGTGCTTTAAGAATGCGTGCTGTTGTACTTTTTCCAACAGCCACACTACCTGCAATGCCAATAACAAATGGCGGAGCGTGTTCCTCGGTATTTAGAAACTGCTGAAGAACAGAGTTGCGACTTTGGCGAGCCTGTACATATAAATTGAGTAGACGAGACAAAGGAAGGTAGATCTCTACCGCTTCCTCCATAGTGAGGTTTTCATTTATGCCTTGAAGCGCCTTTAGATCGTCTTCAGAGAGTGTCATCGGAACAGAATTACGCAGTTCTGCCCACTCGGCACGGTCAAATGACAAAAATGGACTCATGGGTCTCTTTTATCCTTGGTTTAGTAGAGAGCAAGAACATACAACAAGCACCGTGCAAAGCAAACGACAAAGCACGAAAGTTTGCTTTAAAAAGC
>NZ_JAWOWE010000337.1:0-658 GCF_033340275.1 Vibrio sp. 1402 | reverse complement strand
TCGCAAGCTGATTGAACAGATCGAATCGCAAGTGGAATTGGTCTATCTACCCAATCCTGTGCTCAACGGAGAGCAATTACAGTTTGCCGTGGCAAGAGAGCTAGGTATTGATAATGACGATCCATTGCGCATTGTTTCTTTAATTCAAGAACACTTGATTCGTGTGCATTCAACCGGGAAGAAAACCGTTCTGATCGTCGATGAAGCTCAAGCTCTTTCTCCTGAGGCTTTAGAAACACTGCGCTTGTTCGGCAATTTAGAAACCGAGCAAGACAAATTGATTCAGTTGGTACTTTTCGGTCAGCCTGAATTGGATGAACGCTTGTCCATGCACGAATTACGGCAGTTTCGTCAACGCATTACGTTCAGTTGTGGGCTGCGTCCGTTATCTGTCGATGAAGGGGCTGCGTACATCAATAATCGCTTAGACAAAGCGGGCAAGGGGTCGCACATTTTCTCCATTGAACAGAAAAAAGCGATTTGGCGTTCTGCCATGGGCATACCAAGGTTAATCAACCAAATTAGCCATTAAGCTTTGTTAGCTGCGTTTAACGACCGTTGTACCTTACTGAAAAATCATCACGTTTATGCGGCTATGCACGATACGTTTGATGCCCGTAAACCTAAGTTTAAAACACCCGTATTTTGGGGATGGAGT
>NZ_JAWOWE010000336.1:0-658 GCF_033340275.1 Vibrio sp. 1402 | reverse complement strand
CTACAAAAAACTACTACGATGCAGTCAATCGCTATATTGATACTGAATATTCGCGTATCGATAGAGCGTTAACTCGTGGTATCAAAGTCTTAACTGTACTGGACTACAGCTTTACCAACTATTCAAACTTCGCGAACCCTCTTTCTGAAGAGCATAACTCTATTGTGAAAGGCGATATCTGCTATATATGGCCGATTGATGTTTTGCTATTGGAGAACGTTTACAGCGATGGACTGCCAGCGGTTGATGTTGATTACATGATCGTCGGCGAAAAAAGTTTGTGTCAGGCAGGGACGAAAATCAACAAACTTGCAGAACAAAAAGCAGGCTTTGCCCCTTCTTTGTCCTTCCTTCATGATATTGAATCCCACATTGTTGGTATCCATTACATCGATAAACGTGGTTATGTGATTTCGTCGCCCGATAAGTACGCGAAGAATTTTACTAAAGAGCTTTGGTCAACGTTAAAGGCGAGGCCATTCTGGCAAAAAACCGCGCAAGATAAGGTCAACATTACATTGGCTGGGCCTGGGCCGATGCTTGATTCCCTGGAAGGCCAAATCATCAGTTTAACAGTGCCAATTTACGAAAAAGGCGTCCACCAAGGGGTGCTCTCGATTGATTTTGATGTCGATGCGCTGCTCCCGACTTCTGAAAA
>NZ_JAWOWE010000335.1:0-658 GCF_033340275.1 Vibrio sp. 1402 | reverse complement strand
CTAAACGTTCTTTAACGTCTTTGCGCTCTGCTTCTGTGAAGCCAAGATCGATCATGCGTTTTTCTAGTGAGCCTTTCGACAACACATCATGAATCACAGGCGTTGAGTGCATGCCCATCATCATGCCAGTTTCGTTGCCTTTGAATGTCCACTCAGGCAGGCGACCTTTGCGCACGTTGCCTTTGTCATCCACCCATTCTTCTTCTGCGTAAGACAGCATAGACAGCACCACGTCGGCTAGGCGGTCAGGTTCAAGAATCGAAGACAGCGGTTGAACTGCGCGGTAGGTATCCCATAACGAGAAAGTGTCGTAGCGCGTGAAGTCTGCTTTGCCATCTTTGTTGGCATCGGCAGTGCGGATCGACTCTTTCAGCGTATCAATCTTATCGCCCCAAGGTGTGTTGCCATCTGGGTATGCGTTACGACCTTGGTGAACTTGGCGGTAGCGACCATCTAAGTCAGAGTGAATGGTTTGACCTAGGTACGAGTGGTACATCGCGGTGTAGAACGTCTGTTTGTAATCCTCGTCGCCAGAGACTTGGATCTTGCCGAGTTCGTCTTCCCATTTCTTCGTTGCCGCTTCGCGTACTTGGTCGAAGGTCATGCCCGCAACTCCTGTCATTTTAAAAGAATCACCAGAATTGCGGCACTCCCCGAT
>NZ_JAWOWE010000334.1:0-660 GCF_033340275.1 Vibrio sp. 1402 | reverse complement strand
TAAGCATGCATACCGAAATTGTCTAGGCACGAAAACATTTTGGTAGGAATCGTCATTTTGAGCCAATTCCTACCAAAAGACTAGTTCCTGCTAGGAACTAAATAATTTCCGAGAGCGACGATTAATTCCACACAGAATCCACTTCTTCTTGAGTCAGATAACGGTAATCACCCGGTTCTAGAGTGTCATCCAACACGATATCGCCGATTCGCTCACGATGAAGTAGTTCTACTTTGTTACCAAGTGCAGCAAACATGCGTTTCACTTGGTGGTACTTACCTTCAACGATAGTAAGCAGTACTTCGTTTTCTGCTTCATTCACGATCTCAAGGTGCGCTGGTAATGTCGCTTCGCGTTCGTTTCTCAACTCAATACCTTGCGCAAACTTTTCAACGTAATCAGGTTGAATCGCATCCGCTAGCCACACGCGGTATGTTTTTTCGCATTTGTGTTTCGGTGATGTAATACGGTGAGACCATTGGCCATCATCTGTAATCAACACCAAACCCGTCGTGTCCACATCTAAACGGCCAGCGAAGTGAAGGTTTTCGACTTTAGGTTCATCAAGCAATACAAAGGCCGTAGGGTTGTAACCATCTTCGTGTGAACAAACAAAATCCGCTGGTTTGTACAACATGATGTAACGAGGCCCTGGCGCAC
>NZ_JAWOWE010000333.1:0-660 GCF_033340275.1 Vibrio sp. 1402 | reverse complement strand
GCACCTGGTCCACAACCCGTACAGATATTAAGTTCACGTAAGCCAAGCTCGTTACCCACTTCGCGCGTGTATTGGTATTCAACGCCATTGATTGAATGGCCGCCCCAACAGACGACGAGATTTGGTTCAATACCGGGAGTGAGCGCGCCTGCGTTACGCAAAATACCAAACACAAGGTTGGTAATGTGCGTTGGGTTAGTGAGATTGAGGCGCTGACTGTCAGCCAAGTGCATGTTCACGTAAACGATGTCACGCAGTACAGAGAATAAGTGTTCTTGAATGCCTTTAATGATCTCTCCATCGACAAACGCATGCTCTGGTGGGTCGGTCAGCTCTAGCTTAATGCCACGCTCGCGGCGCACTACATTCACATCAAACGATTGGTGTTTATCGAGAAGCTCTTTGGAGTTATCTGTGTGGCTACCAGAGTTCAATACCGCTAACGTACAGTTACGATAAAGCTGGTAAAGATCACTCGAAGCGGTTTTCTTTAAGCGTTCAACTTCCAGTTGGGATAGCAAGTCCATGCTACCTGCGGGGCTTATATGGGTAATCATAACGCCTCCTTGTGTTGCATTATTTTGAGGGATAGTTCCAACGCATCTTACTTAGTTGTACGTGTCGTTTTACTCAGATGGCTGGAGGGTTTGGTTTTATGGT
>NZ_JAWOWE010000332.1:0-660 GCF_033340275.1 Vibrio sp. 1402 | reverse complement strand
CGAGTCCTGACGAGTCGCGCTTGTATGGCGATATTATTCCTGAGCGTTCTCAGTTTAATTTCTCGAACATGTATCCAGATATATGGCCGCGAGTGGTATCTGAGCAAGCGGGGTACTCTTATAACGGTGAACATTTGATTGCGTTTAGCTCGATTAAGTTTGTCTCCAACGAACCTTTGCATCTCATCATCGACCTCTCGAATGAGCAGTTGTCAAAAAGAGCGACGCGCGACATCAATGACCTTATTCAAGAATCCTTGTTTGTATTAAGTCTTGTACTGGTTTTCACTTTGCCAATTACCGCGTTGGCGCTGCATTACCGTCGTCATAGTGTGGAATCGAAGTTAGCCCGTGCCGCACTCGACGGTATGACCGCTGTCATGATTTCTGACGCATCGCTCCGCATCATCATGGTCAACCAAGAGTTTGAAAACATGATGGGTTATTCTACCGAACAAGTGAAAGGCTCGAATGCCCACAGCCTGAGTTTGCTTCCTGAAGACCTCGAAGAGACGCTAAACATTTGGAATAAGTTAGGGCGCGAGAATGTTTGGGAAGGCGAAGTACGCTGCCGTACCCAATTGAATCATGTGTTTACGGCGATCATGCGTATCCAAGCGAACTTAACAAAGTCCGGTAAAATCAGCTATTACATCACTT
>NZ_JAWOWE010000331.1:0-660 GCF_033340275.1 Vibrio sp. 1402 | reverse complement strand
ATCGCACGCAACAATAACCAAAGCGTGGAAGAACTGGCAGCATCAGTGCAAGCAGAAGGCCTAAGCTACCCAGAGTTTCGCGAGCAAATCCGTAAAGAAATTGCAGCGTCAGAAGCTCGTAATGCGCTAGTTCGTCGCCGAATCAATATCCTTCCAGCAGAAGTTGATAGCCTTGCAGACCAGCTAGCGAAAGAAACCAACGCAACCGTGCAATACAAAATCGGTCATATCCAACTGCGTTTCACCGACGGTCAAGATAAATCAGAAGTAGAAGCACAAGCGAAAGCCCTGGTTAAATAACTCAATGACGGCGCAGACTTCACCGAAATGGCTTACACCTACTCTAAAGGTCCGAAAGCTCTCCAAGGTGGTGATTGGGGTTGGATGCGTAAAGAAGAAATGCCAACCATCTTTGCTGATCAAATCAAGATGCAGAACAAAGGCAGTATCATTGGCCCATTCCGTAGTGGCGTTGGTTTCCACATCCTAAAAATTGAAGATGTGAAGGGTCTGGAAACCGTTGCGGTGACGGAAGTTAACGCTCGCCATATTCTGATCAAACCAACCGTGATTCTTAGTGATGAAGGCGCTAAAAAGCAGTTAAATGAATTCGTTCGTCGCATCAAAGCTGGCGAAGCGACCTTTGCTCAATTGGCCTCA
>NZ_JAWOWE010000330.1:0-660 GCF_033340275.1 Vibrio sp. 1402 | reverse complement strand
GTTACGTGCAGTTAACGTCACTTCCACTTGGTAGTCGCCAGCATGCAGCACTTTCAAACGACCAGAATCTGAAGATAACAACTCAACCACCGGCTCAGCTTGGTTAATCAGACGGTAGCTTGCTTTGGCTTCTCCCCCACTCATCACAGGTGTGATAACCGCACCAGCAGAAAAGTCCAGAGTTGGATAAGTAATAGAAACCGGGTTGCTACCTTGTTTAATCGTTACAGCAAAGCTACTTTCACCTGGAGTAAACTTATCGTTACCTGCGTCCGACACAATAACTCTGGTGCTGCCCGCATTCAGAATGCGCATATCACCCGTTTTGCGATCTAAGGAAACCACATCGGTTGCAGAATCCGTCGCAAATCGGTAGCTCACTTCGCCAACCGTACCGAGAATCGATGGTTTTTGGACATAAGGTTGGTTGATGTTCCACGTACCTTCTACTAAGCCTGACTGGATAGCAATTCGGCTTGGCGCACTCAGAATGTTAAAGCGAACTTTTTGATCTGGACCGGCCGTGTAATTTGCACTCTCTTTCCTGCGAACTGTTAACGTCGTTTGACCCGCTTTGTAGACACGAATAAGACCGTCACCAATAACATCTGCAACACCTGGAGAAGTATTGTCAACGACTTCCAAATGATCATTGCTGGC
>NZ_JAWOWE010000329.1:0-661 GCF_033340275.1 Vibrio sp. 1402 | reverse complement strand
TAAAGCCGACAAGGCTGAGCCTAACGAAATTTCGATACCCGTTTATTACTCGGAAGAAACTGCTTTAGATTTGAAGCGTTTTGAAGAACAAGGCATTGATCTCGGCGCGCTTATTGATGCTCATACAAAGCCGGTATATACCGTTTCCGCGATTGGGTTCGCACCTGGCTTCGCCTTTCTTTCTGATGTCGAAGAGAGTATCACCATGCCTAGGTTAAAAACGCCGAGAACGTTTGTGCCATCAGGAAGTGTCGGCATTGCCGATAGTAAGACCGCCGTTTACCCATCAGACAGTCCAGGTGGTTGGAATATCATAGGTCGTTCTCCTCTCTCACTCTTTTCGGATACTCCTCCTTTTATTGCTTTTGAAGTTGGTGACAAGGTCACGTTTTATACGGTATCAAAACAGGAATTTCTTGAGCTAGGGGGATCGTTATGAGCGCATCAGGATTATTAGTTGAAAAGTCAGGGCCTTTGTCATTGATTCAAGACTTTGGCCGTTTTGGTCTTGCTCACATCGGGATAACGCAAGGTGGCCCTGTTGATGATTACGCCTACAGTTGGGCTAATCATCTACTTGGAAATCGTGTGAATTGCTCAGCAATCGAGATTACGCTAGGCAATGCTTGTTTTGTCGCCTTACAAGACTGTCACCTGGCAA
>NZ_JAWOWE010000328.1:0-661 GCF_033340275.1 Vibrio sp. 1402 | reverse complement strand
TTGAAAACACATAGTCAAAACTAGCGTCCTCGAATGGCAAGCTTTCCGCGTCTGCTACCACATAACGAACATTATGGTCACCACAACGCTCGCGCGCTTTGTCCAACATTCCTTGCGAAAGATCGGCACAAACAACGCTTGCGCCTCGCTCTAGCAATAGCTGAGAAAAATATCCGGTTCCACACCCCAAGTCCAAAACGCGCTTGTTGGTAAGATCGCTTGGGAGCTTTTCCAACAAACGATGGCCAACCCCTCGTTGAAATGCCGCATGTTTGTCATAGGTGTCGGCCGCTTTGCCAAAAGACGAAGCAATCGCCTCTTTGTCTTGGTGTACGTTGTCCAACACCATGTTTTCGGCATTATCCATTACAGCGCTCCTAATGCTTGTTTCAATGCGATTGAAAGCGTTTTAACTTGTTCTGTACTATGGTTCGCAGTGAGCGTGATACGAAGGCGTGATGTACCTTTCGGAACGGTTGGTGGACGAATCGCGGTGACCCATATGCCATTTTGTCGACAAGCATTCGCAACCTGCAAAGCAAGTTCTGATTCGCCAATCACAAATGGCTTGATCGGGGTATCTGTTTCAACAAAGCCATCCAGATCGCTTAGATTCGTTTGATAAACCTCATTTAGCTCCACCAGCTTTTCGCGTCGCCAA
>NZ_JAWOWE010000327.1:0-661 GCF_033340275.1 Vibrio sp. 1402 | reverse complement strand
CTTTGGCGGGCATTTGCCAATTGTGATTGATTCTTTCCAAATTCTATTAGTGGTAGTGCTAGCGATTGCTCTGAGTCTTGCTGCTACTGTTTATCCTTCTTACCGAGCATCTTCTGTTAAACCTGCTGAGGCACTTCGCTATGAATAAGCTATTAGAATGTCGTGATATTCGTAAAGTATACCGAGAAGGTTCGTTGGATACGGAAGTGTTGAAAGGCGTGAGCTTTGATATCGATAAAGGTGAGCTCGTTTCTATTGTTGGCTCATCGGGCTCAGGTAAGAGTACGCTGCTTCATATCCTTGGCGCATTGGACGACGCTACGCAAGGTGAAGTGGATTTTTTAGGGCAGAACCTGTCGGCGTTAAGCTCCAATAAGCAGGCTGCTTTGCGCAATAAACATCTTGGTTTTGTGTATCAATTTCACCACTTACTTGCTGATTTTACGGCGCTTGAAAATGTCGCAATGCCACTGTTGATTGGCGGTACTAAAGTGACAGAAGCTAAACAGGCGGCAAAAGCGCTGCTTGAGAAAGTGGGCTTGAGCCATCGTATGGATCACCGCCCATCAGAGCTGTCTGGTGGTGAGCGCCAGCGTGTGGCCATTGCTCGTGCTCTTGTGAACAAGCCTGACTTAGTTTTGGCTGACGAACCAACTGGTAA
>NZ_JAWOWE010000326.1:0-662 GCF_033340275.1 Vibrio sp. 1402 | reverse complement strand
TTTAGTTTCTATGGGGTAACTGATCGTTTTGATGGATAGTCGAAAAGTCGGTTTGAGATAGGCGGTTTTGCAGTGTGTGTTGTAAGCGCGTTGGGGTAATACACCTACAATCAATCACACAAATGAATTAACCTCAATTTGCTATCGATATGCAACTGTGTAATCTTCTTTATAGTGGTGAACAAATGGAGCTTGACCAACTATGAAGATGATTTTCGTCGATGCTGAAAATGTAGGACTGAAGGAGCTAGAAAAAATTAATGCTTCGGTCGTTGATAAAGTCTTTGGTTTTTCTAAGTCAGATTCAGTCAAGCTTGTTTGTGAAAAGTCGTTGTATCTGTTCTTATCTGACTATCCGACAGGTCAGAACCAAGCCGATTTCTATATCATTGCATATCTGTCTAGGGTGCTACTTGCTTTAGATAAAAAGCAACTGGGCTCTGTTCACTTTGAGCTATACAGTAACGATGAAAGTTTGATTTCAGCATTTGAGTTTCAGTGCAAGCAATTAGGCGCACCTTGTCAAAGCATCAGAACTAGAGACAACACCGTTGTTCCAATTATTAAGTCACAGCAGACACTCCAAAAATCGCCTGAAGACAAGTTTCTTCATGCTTTGAAGTCTCCTCGTGCTTTAGATCCTAGCTTTCAAAAGCAGCTAG
>NZ_JAWOWE010000325.1:0-663 GCF_033340275.1 Vibrio sp. 1402 | reverse complement strand
ATGCCGAACCAACTGGCGCGCTCACGGTAGCGGCACCAGAGGCGTTTTTAAACTCGGTCTTGCAACCGTTCGTGCTGCCTTTTTTGCAACGTTATCCAAAAATTCAGCTCAAGCTGCGCGCTGCCGACGGGGAAATCGACCTGTTTCGTCAAGGCATTGATGTTGCCTTTAAACTCACCGATAAACCGGATGAGAATTTGGTGCTCAAAGAGATAAGTAAAACCAATCTGGTTTTGTGTGCGTCGCCAGACTACCTCGCACAAAGAGGCATGCCAGAACATCCGACGCAACTTGAACAGCACGACTGTATTTACCTAGCAGAAAACGACAAAGACAACATTTGGTCGTTTTTTAAAGAAGAGGCGTTTCATTCCATCGCGGTCAGTGGTCGGTATGCGGTCAACCATTCGCAAATGCGCCTAAATGGCGTCAAGGCCGGTTTAGGAATTGGCATCTTCCACGATTTCGTGGTGAAAGAGGCATTAGAGCGCGGAGAAGTGGTCGAAGTGTTGTCCGATTGGATGATCAAAAGTAACTACCACGGTGCGGTCGCCATGCAGTACGCACAAACCAAGCACATGCCTGCGCGGCTGCGTGTATTTCTCGTCTTTGTAAACGAACATGTCGTCTCTAATGAACCCAATCATGTGTAATGCGATTCAT
>NZ_JAWOWE010000324.1:0-663 GCF_033340275.1 Vibrio sp. 1402 | reverse complement strand
TTTAACTGAAACGTCGGAAAGTAACATTAGTTTTCTTCCTCAGCCGATTCACTGTCATTGCCTGTCACATCCGCAGTGTTAGCTTTGAGTGGCGCGACAATTTCTTTCACTTCAACGCCATCACGCATGTTAACAATGCCTTGAACAACGATCTTGTCACCAATCTCAACGCCAGATTCAATCACTACTTCGTTGTCGACACGCGCACCCAGCAACACCTCTTGGCGAGTCGCTTTGTTGTTTTCATCAATTACATATACAAAGCGTTTGGTGCCTGAGTATTCAAGTGCTTGAACAGGAATGATCGGCGCTTTAATAGCAGGAAATGCCAGTGAAGCGTTCATCAACATACCCGGTTTCAATTGGTTTTCTGTGTTATCAAACTCAATGCGCACGCGCAAATTCAATGTCTCTGCACTGATTCTGGTATCAATACCAGTGACTTTCCCAGAAAAACGTTGTTCACCCCAAGCACTGGTCTTCGCGGCAACTTCCATTCCAACTGACAACATCGACAAATAACGTTCTGGAATTTGTAAATCCAACTCCATGACCGACAGATCGTCTAATGTCAGAAGCTCAGTTCCTGCGCTAACCATTTTCCCGCGGCTGAAATCGATAAATCCAACCGTTCCAGAAAAGGGCGCGGTGATATGCAGATCG
>NZ_JAWOWE010000323.1:0-663 GCF_033340275.1 Vibrio sp. 1402 | reverse complement strand
GTGAAAATGGCAGACGTAAGTATTTCTGCCAATGAAACTCAAGTGGACATTGCAGAGCAAGCTTACACGCCTCAATTCGGTGTGGAAGTGATGTACGCCTATCGTCAAGCCAACAATATGAAAGGCGAACCTGCATCGGACTTGGTGAGCGCGTATCTAACAATGGACATTCCCCTGTTCACTGGCAATCGCCAAGACCGCAACTTAGCTGCCGCCCAGTATCAAGTGGGTGCTGCTCGCTCACAAAAAGATACGTTACTGACTCAGATGAACGCGAAGGTCAACACATTGCTGGTTGATCGCGCCAACTTGAGTCAGCGTTTAGAGCGTTATCAATCCACCTTACTTCCCCAAGTTCAAGCTCGTATTCACGCGGTAGAAAGGGGTTATCAAAACAACACCGCACAGTTTAACGACGTGATCATGGCAAGCACAGACGAGCTGGCGCTAAAGCTCGAACAGCAACGTCTTATTACCGATTTAAACATCGCAAACAGCAACTTAGCGGCTTTATTGGGTGGTTTCGAATATCAAGTATCCACACCCAACATCACGCCTGAAGCAAGCGCGAACTAAAACAAAAACATGAAAGAACCCAAGTTTGGGGACGATGGCGAATGCACACCAATAAACAATCAACATCGCTGTCATGCCTCATGGGGA
>NZ_JAWOWE010000322.1:0-666 GCF_033340275.1 Vibrio sp. 1402 | reverse complement strand
CGTGATGAAGTAGTGAAGTTCTTAAAGCAATGTATCTCAATGGATATTCGTACTGTTGTGATTGTGCACGGCCGTGGCGAACGTTCGAATCCACCAGCATTAATGAAAAGCTTCGTCAGCAGTTGGTTACAACAAATAAAAGAAGTGCAATGCGTACACAGTGCACAACGCTTTCACGGTGGCAGTGGTGCTGTTTATGTATTGCTAAGAAAAAGCGCAGACAAGAAACTAGAAAACCGCGAACGTCATCAAAAACGGTTAGGTTAAGTTTCTCCTCGGTGCTAGAATGCCCAACCTTATTTCCCCTTCCCACTCGCGGGAAGGGTCATCAAATTCACCGCCGTTGTGAAACGTTAGGAGACCGATATGTCACAAGACAACGCGAAACGCTTAAATAAATTCATCAGCGAAACGGGCTTTTGCTCACGTCGCGCTGCCGATAAACTGATCGAAGAAGGTCGAGTGACCATTAACGGCAAACAGCCAGAAATGGGCACTAAAGTACTACCTGGTGACGACGTTTGTGTTGATGGCAAGCCTGTCGCTTCAAAAGAAAAGCCGATTTATATCGCCCTCAACAAGCCAACAGGCATCACCTGTACGACTGAGCGTGATATCCCCGGCAATATCGTCGATTTCATCGGTCACAAAAAGCGTATTTTCCCA
>NZ_JAWOWE010000321.1:0-666 GCF_033340275.1 Vibrio sp. 1402 | reverse complement strand
TAGGCCGAACATCATTACTGGGAAGAAACCGTTCATGAATACACCAGCGCTCTTATCGCCGCCGAAGAAATGGTGTAGGTCACCAGATTTAACTGTTTCAGTTACTTCTTTAACAGTTGCTGTAATTTCTGGAGTTACTGAGTTAGCGAATTCAAATGTGTGAGTTTGACCTGCAACAAGAGTCTTAGCTAGAGCTGGGTCAACACAAAGTTGTTGTAGTGCAGGAAGAGCTTGACCAGCAGCTGTTGCGCCAGAAACTAGCACTTCTTGACAAGAACCCATACCAAACCAGAAGAAAGAGTTCAGTACGTGGTGTAGACCTACAGGAATTAGAGCACGGTTAAGCGTACCGTATACAAACTGACCGATTGCGCCAGAAGTAGAGATACCGTGAGCAAGTGCATCTAGACCACCTTGGATTGTTGGCCATACAATACCTGAAACAGCACCAGCAACTAGGGCGAACAAACCAGCCATAATTGGCACTAGGCGCTTACCAGAGAAGAATGCTAGCCACTCAGGAAGGCGTGTTGCATGGAAAGCGTTGTAAGAATGGCCAGCAATGATACCTGCGATGATACCACCGAAGAATGACATGTTAACTGACGCATCGATTGTTGACGCTGTCGCAGTAAGTACGAAGTACGCAACCGCACCAGCAAGACC
>NZ_JAWOWE010000320.1:0-666 GCF_033340275.1 Vibrio sp. 1402 | reverse complement strand
AAACGCAATCTCACACATACGCAGCACGACGTTACAGTAAAGGACGCATCAAAACCGACTACGACGCACTATGGCAAGAGTTGGGAGGCATTGAATACAACCGCCATTTCTACGCATTAAAAGTGAATGATACGCGCCGCGATACTGAGGGAATGTCTCGCTCTAAACGCTCGATGTACCGCCGTCGTTATGAGTGGCTAGACAACACCAAAGCTGAGTTTGCGACGCGTCTGCGTTAATCCAGCGTATCACTCGACATCTTGTTTATTCGTTTACTATTCGGAGTCCTTATGTCTTACAAATACGCCGTAGCATGCTTGTTGTCTGCACTTTCTGTCACCGCTCATGCCGAGCCAACCAAACACATTGTGGGGGCGAATTTAGGCTATGGTGACGTCAGTTACGACGTCAATAATGGCCATGATGACGGCGACATGTTCTTAGGGGATGTGTATTACCGTTACATGTTCGACCAAAACTTCGGCCTTGAAGCAGGTTACAAAGGCGCGTTTAACGGCATTGGTTCTGTACTCATTAGCCCAATATCAGAAATCACCGACGTGAGTTATGGCGGTCCGCGAATCAGCGGTTACGTAAGCTACCCTTTGGGTGCTGGTTTTGAGCTTTACGGTAAAGGCGGTATCACTTACTACACGTTAAGTTACA
>NZ_JAWOWE010000319.1:0-666 GCF_033340275.1 Vibrio sp. 1402 | reverse complement strand
TGAGCGTTCAGCTTCAGCGGTTGGAAAAGCATTACAGCACGAAGCGAGATTAGACATAGACAGAGAGCGTGAAATGAGTTTTAAAGGTTTTTGCCGTTGATTGACTCCCGTTTTAAATGCATTCGTGTAAGCTATTGTCACTGTTCAATTTTTTCTTATGGGTGTGCGAATGCATAGCTTGAATGGGGGGCTTCCCGATATTTTTGACCCTTCAAAATCTCATCGTTGCCCTATTGGGCACTCGAATCCGTCAGTGTGCCCATGTTCTACTTGTAAGATGGCTAGAGAAGCGGAGGCTTCTAGATTGGCATTAAGGCGAGCTGAAGCGAGAAACTTCGCTCCGACAGGTTCGCTAATGCCATCAAATCAAGCAATTAAGGAATCCGTAGTGCCAAAAGAAACCCCTAGAGAAAAAATTGAAAGACAGCGTAGAGAACGATTTCAGGAGCGAGAAAAAAACTGGCAAGAAATTCAAGCCAGTGAAGAGCGATACGCAGCTATTAGAAAGAAGACAGTTGAGAAAAGAAAACTAGAAAGTGAGGTTGTTAAAGCGACAGAAGCGCTTTTGATTTTTCTTCCTGCGTTGGATTTGGAAACGTCAGTACACAGCCAAGCCGTTAAAGAGTTTAGTCAGGCGTTCGATGTTATTTTGAAAGGTTATGACAA
>NZ_JAWOWE010000318.1:0-667 GCF_033340275.1 Vibrio sp. 1402 | reverse complement strand
AAAAAGTTGTTGCTGGCATTACCAGCCAACATGTCGGTTTGGCTCATTAAGGTAATCAACCAAATCGTAAAACCGACTGCGAGGCCAACATAAACGCCTTTCTTGTTACCCTGACGCCAATACATACCGCCAATCAATGCAGGAGCAAACTGGGTAATGGCTGCAAACGAGAGAAAACCTATCGCAGAGAGTGAGTGGATACTATCTAAGGCCTGATAAAATCCCCATGCACCAATCAACAAAATCAGAATTAGAGCGCGGCGAATACGCAGCAAAAGCTCAGAAAAGTGGTGATGGTTGCGCTGCGCCAAGCGCATTCGGCGTAATATCAGCGGCATCACTAAGTCGTTCGATACCATGATCGCCAAAGCAATGGTTGAAACAATCACCATACCGCTCGCCGCCGAAGTACCGCCCAAAAACGCCAGTAACGCAATCTCGCTTGCCCCCACCGCCATCGGCACACTGATCACGTAAGTATCGGCAGATGTTCCGCTCAATAACCCTTGCCCGACCCACGCGATTGGCAACACAAATACGCCCATCAAAATCAGATACAGCGGGAACAACCAACGCGCGACGTGCAAGTCTTGCGCACGTTCATTTTCCACCACCATGGTGTGAAACTGGCGCGGCAAACAGACAATCGCCAACATAGTCAGCACAG
>NZ_JAWOWE010000317.1:0-668 GCF_033340275.1 Vibrio sp. 1402 | reverse complement strand
AATTTATTGTTTAATCTATATCCTGAACAAGATTTTTTCTTCTTGATGAATAAGGATGTTGTGAATTACAAAGTGTTTGATGATACGAAGAATAACTACATACATAGTAAAATAGCCAGTGATTACTATGTAGATAAAGACGTGCTAAATAAAAGCCTGGAAAACCTGAAGTTTACTGAAATTGAGGGTGATATTGAACTATTTAAAAAACAGCTTGATCCTCATATTAAAACTGGTAATACTTTTTCAAAAGAGTTCAATGTGAATGGAAAATATCTGATTGTATCTTTCTTATCAGTTGAAAATTTTAAAAGAGAGCACGTGGCCTATTTAATTTCAATATCAGAAGACGATACATTAATGCTTATGAAAAGAAACTATCTGCTGTTTAATTTTATGATATTCATAGTGTTAATCTCATTTTTTGTAATTGTTTTTCAAAGTTATCGAAATCAAAATAAACTACTTAAAATGTCAACCATAGACTTTCTAACTCAAGTGCTAAATAGAAATAAGATGGTTGAACTATTGTCACAGGAATACGTTAAAGCAAAAAGGTATAATTCCATATATACCGTAATGATGATTGATATTGACTACTTTAAAAGCATCAATGACGAGTTTGGTCATGCTGTTGGCGATGATTAGCTAGTAGTTTATTTTGATTT
>NZ_JAWOWE010000316.1:0-669 GCF_033340275.1 Vibrio sp. 1402 | reverse complement strand
CCTCTGCTGATTTACAAGCTTCTTCCTGAAGAAACTCGACAAGCAGAAATCAAACTGGCGTATTTGCCAGAAAGCAAAAACAGCCATAAACCTAAACAATGGCAACAAAAGTCGTTGTCGGTAGCCATTTGGACGCTATTGGTCATCGCTTGTGCGAGACCAGTTTGGTTTGGTGAACCTGTCGAGTTTCAACCTAAGTACCGAGACTTAATGCTGGTGGTTGACCTTTCAGGTTCCATGCAAAAAGAGGACATGAACTTAGATGGCGAGTACATCGACCGACTCTCTGCCGTGAAAAAAGTCCTATCAGATTTTGTCGCGAAGCGAAAGGGTGATCGGCTTGGAGTAGTTCTATTTGGTGACCACGCGTACTTACAAACGCCACTGACGGCTGACCGACAAACCGTTATCCAACAAATCAAGCAAACCGTAATTGGCCTAGTTGGTCAACGAACCGCAATTGGCGATGGTATCGGCTTAGGAACAAAAACCTTTGTCGATAGCGATGCGCCCCAGCGCGTGATGATTTTGCTCAGTGACGGCAGTAACACCGCAGGTGTGTTAGATCCAATCGAAGCGGCTGAGATTGCGAAGAAATACAATGCCACTATTTATACCGTCGGCGTAGGTGCTGGCGAAATGATGGTGAAAGACTTTTTTATGACTCGT
>NZ_JAWOWE010000315.1:0-670 GCF_033340275.1 Vibrio sp. 1402 | reverse complement strand
CGAAAACAACCATTTACAAACCGAGGGGCATTTAGCCGCTGGTTTTGCTTATCTGAAAAATGACGCGCCAGAAAAGGCGATCGAGCACGGTAAAGAAGCGTTCACACTAGCAATGGAAAACTCAAGGACATTGCTACAAGCGAGAGCACAACTGTTGCTGTCCAATGCTTACCAAGAACTTGGGGATTACAAAGCGGCGCTAAGTCACTATGAAGCGTATTCAACATTGGAACTAGATAACCGAGACACCAGTAACATCAAGGCAATGGAAGCTCTCGACCTCACCAAAAATGAGTACGAAAACGAACTGCAACTGATCAAACTTGCGAACGAGCGGAATTTAAAGCAGAGCGAGTTTGAAAAGCTTACAGATCAAAAACGCGCGTACAATTTTGTGGTTGCCTGCTTAGTGCTTCTTTTGGTGTTGGCAATAATGGCTCAGCGACAAACTCGAAATAAAGCACGGATAGACAGTTTAACGTGTGCCTTAAACAGAACCGCGATCATTGAAACCATCAAAAGCCAAACCTCGAAAACTCATCAAGAGATGCGATATGTTCTGGCTTTAATTGACTTAGATAACTTTAAAGCCATCAATGATACCTACGGCCACCCTACAGGCGATTTGGTTTTGAAACACGTTTGTCAAAGCATCCGCGTAAAACTCAAC
>NZ_JAWOWE010000314.1:0-671 GCF_033340275.1 Vibrio sp. 1402 | reverse complement strand
GAAGTCAATCTCCGCATTCCCAGAAGATGCTATGTTTAACGCAGAAGCGTGGCAAACGCTGTCTGAAGACCCATCACTTGATATCGTTCGTCTATTGAAAGAACAGCTTATCGACAAGATTGCGAATGACTTCGATATCATCATGATTGATACCGGTCCGCACGTCGACCCTCTGGTTTGGAATGCGATGTACGCGTCCAATGCACTGTTAATTCCTTGTGCTGCAAAACGTCTAGACTGGGCATCTACGGTTAACTTCTTCCAGCATTTGCCTACGGTTTATGAGATGTTCCCAGAAGATTGGAATGGCTTAGAGTTTGTTCGTCTAATGCCAACCATGTTCGAAGACGACAACAAGAAGCAAGTCTCGGTATTGACGGAAATGAACTATCTGCTTGGTGACCAAGTGATGATGGCAACCATTCCACGTAGCCGTGCATTTGAAACGTGTGCAGACACCTACAGCACTGTGTTTGATTTAACCGTAAGTGATTTCGAAGGCGGCAAGAAGACACTTGCAACTGCTCAAGATGCGGTTCACAAAAGCGCATTGGAATTGGAGCGCGTATTGCACTCTAACTGGCCGTCATTAAATCAGGGGTAAACAGTAAATGGCTTTGAAAACGTCTGAATTAAACGCGAAATTATTTGGTAAAACGAATAAACGTCGA
>NZ_JAWOWE010000313.1:0-671 GCF_033340275.1 Vibrio sp. 1402 | reverse complement strand
TTGTAGCTTGGCTAAAGCCATTGAATCTAGTGCGCGTTTGCTGTCATCGACACGTAAGTGCAAAGCGACGAGCTGACGCCACCATTCAACTCGTTCAGGCTCAATTGCAATCAAACGTTTGATGGTGACAATAGCAGGCTGCCACTTTTTGAGTTCCAGTTCAGACGAAAGCTTAATCGACAATGGACCGAGTTCATCTGGCTGACCAAACTTCTCGTAGCGACCCATCGCTGATAACACTTTATTCCATTGGCTCAACTGGTAATGCGATTGTGCGATGCGCAGCCAAACTTCATGAGCTTTCTGGTTTTTAGGTACGGCTTTACTCAACTCGTAATAGTGCGGCAAGGCTTTAGCAAACTGTTGTTCGTTCAACAATATATCCGCTAGCATTTTACGTGTTTGCCACGCTTGCTCGTCTTGCAATAAACCGCTGCTTACCGCGAAATCCAGTTGCTTGATAGCAGGCTTAACTTGCTCATTCTGCCAATAAAAAATACCGAGCATACGAGCAACAAACGCTTGATCGTAGCCACGCGATAGATCTAACGATTCGAGAGTTGAGATCGCTTCTTTAAGCTTCTCTTCTTGAGCTAAGCTGTGCGCACGCTGCACTCTAGATGCGGTGTACTGGCTAAGCTCTTGAGCTATCGCACTGGCTGCGGTCAAAC
>NZ_JAWOWE010000312.1:0-672 GCF_033340275.1 Vibrio sp. 1402 | reverse complement strand
TTTGCACCGAACAGCAAACACCGAGTTCAAGTAACACCCGCCAAGCGGGGCAAGAAGCCCGACAAATCGGAAGGTCTCGATACTAACTGGCGTGACAAGAGTCCTGCAGAGCGCCACCGCGCCATGACCTGGATGCAACGCCTCAAGCGAGTCTTCAATATTGATATTGAAGTCTGCGAACACTGCGGCGGTCACGTCAAAGTGATTGCCAGCATCGAAGATCCGAAGGTCATTGAGCAGATTCTCAAGCATCTGAAACAGAAAACAGCCAAGGCGAATGCCGCCAAGCAGCGTGAGCTGCCACCAGAACGAGCGCCGCCACTGACTCCCAGCCTGTTCGATCCAGCACAGAGGCGTCTCTGTGACTGACGACCCCAAATCCAACACTGCTCAACACTGCCAACTTTTAAACGGGGCGGTGGGGCAGTTTGTATCTCTCGAGCTATCAGGCTAGAGATTTTACCGCCAAATCGAACCTTATTAGAGCGGTTTAGGCTGGACCGGCAGTTAAAATTGGGGCTTGAGCGGTAAACGAGTGAGGGAATTTCAGGTAAGATACTTCGGATGAGGAGCAAAAAGGTGGTTTATACTTCCTATACCCAAATTGCTTAATTAATGTTAAAGTTTCTCCAGCAATTCCCCTGCCTTGAGCACTTTGCTTAAGCAGGTAAC
>NZ_JAWOWE010000311.1:0-672 GCF_033340275.1 Vibrio sp. 1402 | reverse complement strand
TCGTGGTTATTTCCCAGTGGTTGTTGACGTTGAGACCGCTGGTTTCAATGCTCAAACTGATGCACTTTTAGAAATCTGCGCCGTCACCCTTCGTATGGATGAAGAAGGCGTTCTGCATCCAGCCTCCACTATTCATTTTCATATTGAACCTTTTGAAGGCGCGAATTTAGAGAAAGAAGCGCTTGAGTTTAATGGTATTCGTGACCCTTTCAGCCCTCTTCGTGGTGCTGTTTCTGAGCAAGAGGCGCTAAAGGAAATTTATAAGCTTATTCGCAAAGAACAAAAAGCCGCAGATTGCTCACGTGCAATTATGGTTGCTCATAACGCAGCATTCGACTTGGGTTTTGTAAATGCAGCAAATGAACGCTGTAAACTAAAAAGAGTCCCTTTTCATCCCTTTGCTACTTTTGATACGGCTACATTAAGTGGCCTTGCTTATGGCCAAACAGTTCTCGCTAAAGCATGCAAAACAGCCGGGATGGAATTTGATAACCGTGAAGCACACTCTGCGCTTTACGATACACAAAAAACAGCAGAATTATTCTGCGGTATTGTCAACAAATGGAAGGCCCTAGGCGGTTGGCCTCTTGTCGACGAAGAATAATAAGTAAACACAACATATTAGGAAAAGTATGAATCCTGTCGTTATATCAGTGTGCGTCATGCTCGTGT
>NZ_JAWOWE010000310.1:0-673 GCF_033340275.1 Vibrio sp. 1402 | reverse complement strand
CAGCACGAGCCAATGCCTCTTGGTAAGCTATATCACACTGCTCACTAAACTCTGGCGAGTTGGATTTACATTCATCGGCGTCAGAAAAAATGTAGCCTTCAGTCTTTGATTCTTGGGTCGCAAGGAAGAAAATTCCGCCAAATGCCGCGAACGGTATGATTTTTCCAAGCTTTAAGCTTTTATCCATGGAAGAACGTTTAACGTTGGAACTGCGCTTCATCGTTACTCCTAGTACGTCATACAAGCAGCATTCAACATGCCGACCGATATAGCAACCGCCGCAAGTACAATGCCTGCAGGCAGCTCATCTTTTTCGATACGCTCAGTAACTCTTGGCAGCAAAATAAAACGCACGATGGCAAATGCGATGATTTGCGCAAGCATGGCAACAACGCCCCAAACCATAAAGTCGACAATGTTGACTGAGTTTTTTGCCGCCCCCGAAATCGCAATACAATAACCCAGAAAAGCCCCACTCAACGCCACTGCGGCTGCGGTATTTTGCTTTTCCTTGATCAGATGCCATTCATCATAAGGCGTAAGCTTGACGTAGATGAACTTAAACGCCAAAACAAAAATAATGGATACTGAGAAGTAGAGTAAAAAGTTTGGAAAACCTGCTAACAGGCCGGCAATCATGTGCATTATTGTTCCTTGTTCATTTCTTTCCATG
>NZ_JAWOWE010000309.1:0-674 GCF_033340275.1 Vibrio sp. 1402 | reverse complement strand
TTACGTAACAACGGTGGTGGTGCTCTTACTGAAGCAACAGCACTTACTGGCCTCTTCATTAAAGAAGGCCCAGTCGTACAAGTGCGCGACAGCTATGGCCGCATCAAAGTTAATGCTGATACCGACGGACTGGTAAGTTACGATGGTCCTTTGACGGTATTAATCAACCGCTACAGTGCATCGGCATCTGAAATTTTCGCAGCTGCAATGCAAGACTACAACCGCGCCGTCATTCTTGGCGAAAACTCGTTTGGTAAAGGTACGGTTCAGCAGCATCGTTCATTGAATCATATCTACGATCTTTTCGATAAAGAGCTCGGCTATGTTCAATATACGATTCAAAAGTTCTACCGCATCGATGGCGGCAGTACTCAGAACCGTGGTGTAGCGCCAGACATTGCGTACCCAACACCAATTGATCCGAGTGAAACCGGTGAAAGTGTTGAAGACAATGCTCTGCCTTGGGATAGCATCGATAAGGCGACTTATCAGACATTTCCAGATAACGACAAGTTGATTGCAAACTTGACAGAACTTCACAATAAGCGAATCGCTGATGAGATGGAATTCCGTTTCATAAACGAAGACATTGAGCAGTATCGTAAAGAAAAAGACGACAACATGTTGTCTCTAAACGAGAAAGTCCGCAAAGACGAGTCAGATAAAGCAGAAGC
>NZ_JAWOWE010000308.1:0-675 GCF_033340275.1 Vibrio sp. 1402 | reverse complement strand
TTTTCGCATCGACTATTCTGTGCTTTCCCCAATACGTCTCATATAATCATCGCTACCACACGGCGCTCTAAACGTTCAATCCAAACGGTTATTGGTCGATATGTGACTTTTCCCTTGCAAACCCTATGTCGTCCATGTTTTAAATAATCCAAATTGTAATATTTAAGACAGGGAATATTTATGTCAGAGGGCAAAAAGACCAAACTCATTACCGCAGGCCGCGATAAGAAGTGGACCAACGGTGTGGTAAACCCACCAGTACAACGCGCTTCTACTGTCGTGTTTAATACTGTTGCAGAGAAAAACCAAGCCGCAATAAACCGCGCAAACAAAACGCTGTTTTACGGACGTCGTGGCACTAACACTCACTTTGCTTTTCAAGACGCAATGGTCGAGATCGAAGGCGGCGCGGGTTGTGCTCTTTACCCTTGTGGAACGGCAGCCATTTCTAACGCGATCCTTTCTTTCGTCGAAGCTGGCGACCATATTTTGATGGTTGATACGTGTTACGAACCAACACGTGATTTCTGCAACGTGATCATGAAAAAGATGGGCGTAGAAACCACTTACTACGATCCGATGATCGGCGAAAACATTCGTGATTTGATTCAACCAAACACCAAAATACTGTTTCTTGAATCGCCGGGGTCAATCACGATGGAAGTTCAAGACGTT
>NZ_JAWOWE010000307.1:0-675 GCF_033340275.1 Vibrio sp. 1402 | reverse complement strand
CCTCAAACGTGTGAGTCCGAATTTGGGGTTGAGTAACCCCTTTTCTTGCCTGTTTCTTTTGGCTGAGCACGCCATCCCTCTTTTTCCTTCTGATTGGGTTATCCGCGGTAACGTTGATGTGTTGCGTGGTAGCAACATGAGTAGCCAACGCTTGGCTCAATTCTACTTACACGCCTGTGGCGCTAGCCACGATCAACAAGCCGACTGGTATTTTTTGCGGCTTGCAGACTATCGCCCACTGAAAAAGAGAAAAATGTAAAAACTCTCGACTGTTACTGACAGCGCCAATGAGAAGACACGCTTTAAGATAGGAATCAATATGAAGCAACCCTTTACCCAAGCTATTGAAAATGCAGAGTTAGCCATTCGAAATGCGGATGAAAGAAATGACATTTTTAGTGAGCTATTAGAAGGACTCGGTGTTGGCCCCGTAGCAGGAGAAGTTCTGCTTGGCGGTTTAAACGCCTCGCCGAAGTTAATGCAACACGCAGAGCAAGAACTCATCGAAGAAGTTCAGCGCCGCAGGCAGCAACAGCATCAGTTGCAAGGCGTGCAGGGTAAAAGACGAAAGCGACCAACCATGTGGCGCGGTATGGTGATCTAGAGGTTTGGAGATGACGAATATGACAACAACGGGCTCAGCAACTGGTGCGGCAACCGCCGCCGCAAGCAGTA
>NZ_JAWOWE010000306.1:0-676 GCF_033340275.1 Vibrio sp. 1402 | reverse complement strand
CTCTAAGTCATTCGGCGTTTCAGGTTTGCCATATCGCTTGAAGTAATCTGGAGAACCGACTATCGCGTTTGTCAGATTTGGAGTGATTGGAATCGCGACCATGTGCTCATCCAAGCTAACACCTAAACGTATTCCTGCATCCATCCCTTCCGCAACAATATTTGTCAGACCATCATCCATGATCAGCTCTAAACGTATTTTCGGATAACGACATAAAAACTCCCTCAAGTGCGGTTCGATAAGAAGCCGAGCTTCTGTTCTGGACACGCTAATACGAATGAGCCCCGCTGGCTCGATATGTAAATCATTCAGCGAATTTAGGGCTTGCTCAATATTGGTCAATGAAGGATGAAGGGTGTCGAGCAAACGCTGCCCTTCTTCGGTCAGAGACATGTTTCGTGTCGTGCGATTTAGCAGCCTGACTTGAAGTTGTTTTTCTAGTCCTTTGACATGCTGCGACAATGCAGCCCGCGTCACTCCCATTTCGGAGGCGGCTTTCGTAAAACTGCGATGGCGCGCTACATGCGCAAACCACGTTAGTGAAGATATTAGGGAAGGTTCAATAGCCATTTGTTAAGTATAACTTAACAGTCATGTGTGTAAAACGATATTTATCTAATACAGTTCGTTCACTAGTATTAACTCAAGGCTTACGCCCCACGAGACAAAACAGTGA
>NZ_JAWOWE010000305.1:0-676 GCF_033340275.1 Vibrio sp. 1402 | reverse complement strand
TTTCTTCTCACTTGCATATTCGATAATGATAATAATTATCTTTTGTATTGGTTGAGTGTATTAAATGAGTGAGATTAATTTAATTCACGCCTTTCACAGCGATCCGGTCATCCAGATCCGAGATTTGTGCGTGGACTACATCACCGACAATGGTGACTTTAATGCGGTGAAATCGGTCAGCTTTGATATTGGAAAAGGCGAAGTATTCGGCCTTGCTGGGGAATCTGGATGCGGAAAGAGTACCATCGCTTTTTCGATCAATCGTCTGCACAAGCCGCCCGCGTTTATCTCTGGTGGACAAATTCTGTTCCAAGGTAAGGACATCTTACGTTTGTCCGATAAGGAGCTAAGCGCGCTGCGTTGGAGCGAAATCGCCATGGTATTCCAAAGTGCCATGAACTCGCTTAATCCGGTACTGACCATTCAAGAGCAGTTTGCAGACGTCCTACGTCATCATCAAGGACTCAGCAACGAGCAAGCCAAAGATCGCGCCGAAAAACTGCTCGATTTGGTGAACATCCCTCGAGATCGACTGGGTGAATATCCGCACCAGTTCTCTGGGGGAATGCGCCAAAGGCTGGTTATTGCCATCGCGCTGTCTTTAAACCCTAAGCTCATCATTATGGATGAACCAACGACAGCGCTTGATGTGGTGGTGCAGCGAGAGATCCTGCAA
>NZ_JAWOWE010000304.1:0-676 GCF_033340275.1 Vibrio sp. 1402 | reverse complement strand
GATCTCAACGATCCTTTTCTAAGGTAATGAACGTCCTCAAGAAAAACGCCTCCCAATGGGAGGCGTTTTTCGTATCTGCCAGTTGTAAAAAGGTCGCCTACACTAGCGACCTTGGGGATTCGTACAACGAGCGTTACGTTAAATATTCGCTATTAACGATACTCCCATGCATGCATAATATCTCCAAATCAACTATAAGGACTTAAAGTGAAAAAACTGATTTTACTAGCACTCTTAAGTGCAAGTGCAAGTGCAAACGAGGTAGACCATTTTTATGTCGGCGGCAATTTACTTGTAGGTCACAATACTGAGTTAGATGCTGGTATTGCAACTATTGATGAAAGCAACGACTTAGGTGGAGGGGTGTATGCTGGTTATAATTTTGCAGTTCACCCTAATGTAGATTTAGGTGTGGAGTTAGAATACCAACATTTTGGTGAAGCTGAATTTAATGAAGATGCCAGTGTTAAAGGTGATGCCTTTTATATTAACGCACGCCCTAAGTTTATAGATAAAGGTAATAAATTATATAGCGCACTCATTCTTGGCGTTGGTTCATTAAAGGGCGAAACCAACGTCTTCGGTATATCTGAATCAGAATCCAAGTTCTCTTATCAAGCAGGATTGGAAGTAGGTTACATGCTTGACAATGTAGACCTTGCTATCGAGATCGGAA
>NZ_JAWOWE010000303.1:0-677 GCF_033340275.1 Vibrio sp. 1402 | reverse complement strand
AGAGATTTTCTTGTCCCGCATGGAGCAGATCCTGCCATGGCAAAACATGGTGGAAGTCATCGAGCCGTTTTACCCCAAGGCTGGTAATGGCCGGCGACCTTATCCGCTGGAAACCATGCTACGCATTCACTGCATGCAGCATTGGTACAACCTGAGCGATGGCGCGATGGAAGATGCTCTGTACGAAATCGCCTCCATGCGTCTGTTTGCCCGGTTATCCCTGGATAGCGCCTTGCCGGACCGCACCACCATCATGAATTTCCGCCACCTGCTGGAGCAGCATCAACTGGCCCGCCAATTGTTCAAGACCATCAATCGCTGGCTGGCCGAAGCAGGCGTCATGATGACCCAAGGCACTTTGGTGGATGCCACCATCATTGAGGCACCCAGCTCTACCAAGAACAAAGAGCAGCAACGCGATCCGGAGATGCATCAGACCAAGAAAGGCAATCAGTGGCACTTTGGCATGAAGGCCCACATTGGTGTCGATGCCAAGAGTGGCCTGACCCACAGCCTGGTCACCACCGCGGCCAACGAGCATGACCTCAATCAGCTGGGTAATCTGCTTCATGGAGAGGAGCAATTTGTCTCAGCCGATGCCGGCTACCAAGGAGCGCCACAGCGCGAGGAGCTGGCCGAGGTGGATGTGGACTGGCTGATCGCCGAGCGTCCCGGCA
>NZ_JAWOWE010000302.1:0-677 GCF_033340275.1 Vibrio sp. 1402 | reverse complement strand
AGAAGCCTTGTCGGTGAACACCCGCGCCACCTGAACACCCTCCAATTGCCGTTCCGGGTTCTGGTCGAAGCTGCTGACGCGGACATAGCCGATGCGTTGACCTTGCAAGATGCCTCCAAAGGCAAAAGTGTCAGGATGAAATCTATTACCTTTGACGGAATATGTCAATCAATAGGAAATTTAACTCTATTCTGACATCGTTTGTCGTTTTCAGAAGACGGCTGCACTGAACGTCAGAAGCCGACTGCACTATAGCAGCGGAGGGGTTGGATCCATCAGGCAACGACGGGCTGCTGCCGGCCATCAGCGGACGCAGGGAGGACTTTCCGCAACCGGCCGTTCGATGCGGCACCGATGGCCTTCGCGCAGGGGTAGTGAATCCGCCAGGATTGACTTGCGCTGCCCTACCTCTCACTAGTGAGGGGCGGCAGCGCATCAAGCGGTGAGCGCACTCCGGCACCGCCAACTTTCAGCACATGCGTGTAAATCATCGTCGTAGAGACGTCGGAATGGCCGAGCAGATCCTGCACGGTTCGAATGTCGTAACCGCTGCGGAGCAAGGCCGTCGCGAACGAGTGGCGGAGGGTGTGCGGTGTGGCGGGCTTCGTGATGCCTGCTTGTTCTACGGCACGTTTGAAGGCGCGCTGAAAGGTCTGGTCATACATGTGATGGCGACG
>NZ_JAWOWE010000301.1:0-678 GCF_033340275.1 Vibrio sp. 1402 | reverse complement strand
AGTTATGAGGAGTGGAAAGAAAACCATCAGCCGGCAGCAGGGCCAGAACAATTGGCCGCGTTTGAAGCGCGTCAGAAAAAGTAATCCCAATCAATAAAAAACAGCCCGCACATAAGCGGGCTGTTTTTTATATTCGAATTTGCATCTTAAGCGGTAATTGGACCACAACATGCCGGCTCAACACAGCCTTTCGCTTGAATGACTTCAAGTTGCGCGAGGTAAGGTTGAATATCTCCGATGTTCTCTTTTACCCATGCTAAGTCGTAATACGTATCTAAGTAACGCTCACCAGAGTCACATAGAAGTGTCACGATAGAGCCTGTTTCACCGCGTTGTTTCATTTCGCAGGCTAGTTGAAGCACACCGTAGAGGTTCGTCCCCGTAGATGCACCAACTTTACGTCCAATCAGCTGAGAAACCCAATGCGCGGTCGCGACACTTGCCGCATCAGGAATTTTTCGCATCTCATCAAGCACACCGGCGATAAAGCTTGGCTCAACACGTGGTCGGCCTATGCCTTCAATTTTGCTGCCAGTATTGCCTTTTAATTCACTGTTGCCGGATTGGAAGGCGTCGTAAAACACTGAGTTTTCAGGGTCTACCACACACAGTTTAGTGTCGTATTTTTGGTAACGAATAAAACGGCCAATGGTTGCTGATGTGCCACCAGTTCCTGGA
>NZ_JAWOWE010000300.1:0-678 GCF_033340275.1 Vibrio sp. 1402 | reverse complement strand
TTGTATCAAAACCACATAAATGACCGACATCACTCGCTCGCTGGACTCATCACTCATACTCCGCACCCAAGACTAAATCATTAACTTCCCTGTAAATAAGTCATCCGTTAGACCATCAAGAAATTAAACCTTAGTTTTTATAATCAAACTCGCTTCTTAATACTTTTCCTCATCCCTGCTTAGCAAGTACCAGCTTTTTCCTAAACAGCAAAACTTAGCCAAAGGTCTAAATTTCATTCTTATTTCCACTTACCTAAACAACACGAATTTTTAAACTTACCTTCGAATTTATGCGTTACAGAAATTCAGAAACATTCATAGAAATGTCTCTGCTCATCAATTAAAACGTTCGCGACACGGCTATTGGGCAATCACCCCAATGGCGGTAGCGTGCTAGAAGGGAAACTAGGTCATGAAACACAAAGGACTAATTCGTTCTTATGAGATGGAGTTCGCTTTTTTATATCGCATCTCAGATCTTGCTGTCATTGTCACCTTTATGCTGCTCCTAGTATTGAAAGACACAAATACCTCGATGGATAAGGACTACGTCATCTTGTCCTTCGTCGGGGGTATTTCATTTTTGTTTATGGCGGAGAGCGGCAACCTATATCGCTCATGGCGGACAAGCTCGTTTAGAGAGCAAATGTTCATTGTTTGCATATCGTGGTTAATGAC
>NZ_JAWOWE010000299.1:0-678 GCF_033340275.1 Vibrio sp. 1402 | reverse complement strand
TGAGTAAAAAAACGATGGCTCTAAGTGACGTTGTCAGCCTAAAACCTGATGACATCATGCCAATCGAATTACTGAATACCGTACCGGTAAGCATTGGCAATCAACCTCTCTTTACTGGCCGTATTGCTGAGCAAGACGGACAGCTTGTTTTGATTTTTAACCCGGATAAGGAAACGCAGCGATGAGCGAAGCGCCTGAAACTAAAGCGTTCGACACAGATGAACTGAACTTTGATGATTTTCAATTAGAAGACTTTGAAGCTGAAACAACGCGCCAACCTGAGCCTGTTGCTGCAGAGCGCGACCTGAGCTTTTTCAAAAGCATCCCTGTGACTGTCACGCTTGAAGTCGCAAGTAAAGAGATTCCACTTGGTGATTTGATGAAAGCGGGCGAAGGCACCGTCATTGAACTTGAAAAGCTGAATGGCGAACCGTTGGACGTAAAAGTGAACGGTTCCCTACTTGGCCATGCGGAAGTAGTTGTCGTTAATGACAAATACGGTCTTCGCTTGATTGACGTACACGATTCGGCATTAAGCGGCGTTGGTCGATAATTTTTGGTAGGCAGTACAATGAACAATCTGAGCGCTTGGCATCGTTGGTTACCTTTGTTGGTATTGGTGTCACTTTTGTTTGCATTCCCAACAATGGCAGCAGACAACGGCTTAACAATTCTGTC
>NZ_JAWOWE010000298.1:0-681 GCF_033340275.1 Vibrio sp. 1402 | reverse complement strand
CTTAACTAAATATCCTGTTTAAGTTGTAAGCGGAATCGATAAAAAAGTGTGTATCGACTCGAAAAACGTTTGCGATTCCAAGAATATCGGGTGAATTGGTAACTCGAAAAAATTACATTTGAATCAATGGTCTATGCAGTACCAATAGTAACTTACCACTCACCATTAAGGACTCAAATGAAACGTTCACTACTTGGATTAACCATGATTGCCTCTTTCAGCTGTTTGGCTGAGGGCGCTTTGGACCTCACCACGCTTTCAAACAATAATACCGACAACCTCGTATGGGTTGGACATTTGAGCCCAGACACCGATAGTGCCGTTTCCGTTATCCTTGCGTCACACATCTACGGCGGAGAAGCAGCGCTAACTGGCGAAGCGAACCCAGAAAGTAAGTTTGTGTTTGAATTTTGTGGCATGGACGCGCCAAAAGTGAAGGCGGATTTCTCTTCTCACCACATTGGTTTGGTGGATTTCAACCAATCGACTCAACTTGCAAAATCGGTTGATCCAACTTCCATCGTCGCAATCATCGACCACCATGCGATGGGCAGTTCGCCAATCAGCATGCCGCAAATCGTCACGATGGACATTCGTGCTTGGGGTTCAGCGGCAACAATTCTTACGGCAAATGCCGAGAAGTTAAACGTTAAACTGCCTAAGAATATTGCGTGTGCAGGT
>NZ_JAWOWE010000297.1:0-682 GCF_033340275.1 Vibrio sp. 1402 | reverse complement strand
CACTTTGGTGTATGGTTGGTGGCCCTATTGTTGCGGGTTTCTTCGGTATGCTTGAAAAACGCGACGTTCACCTTTCGACAGCAACTAAAATCGCGATGGCATTTGTACTCACTGCAATTGCATTTGGCATCCTAACGTTTGCGGTCACAACCGTTGGTGAAGATGTGGTGATCATGCCTGAAATCTTCTTGGCGATTCACTTCTTCCAAGCCATTGCGGAAGTTATCGTTGGTTCAATGGTTGTGGCATTCATTCTGTCTGTAGCACCAAAACACATCGAGAATTTCTCGGTTAGTCTATTCTCCGTTGCTATCGCACTGAGTGGTATCGTTGGTGCCGCTTTCTCAACGTCGATTGCGATGGAAAAAGGCCAAGAGATCACTCAAGAAATCGTACAAACCGTATACGGTGATTACTTCCAACTGCTTACTGTACTAGCGGTTGTGATGGTGGCGATTGCTATGGCAGCGTCGGTTGTTATTCGCAAAATGCTGGATGCAGCAAAAGAAAGCGAAGCACAAGCGCAACCTGTCGAGATTGAAGCGGGTGTCGAGGTACAGAGCTAATCGCTTTCGCACCGCCACTTGATTACATACGCAATCAACAAACAAAAATGCCGCGAATTCATCGCGGCATTTTCGTAATGACAACGTGACCGATTAATCGCGGCGGCCACGAAGTT
>NZ_JAWOWE010000296.1:0-682 GCF_033340275.1 Vibrio sp. 1402 | reverse complement strand
TTTCATGAAAGTTTTATTAAGCAACATTAATTTTCAAATCCAAGTTGCTTTTTTAATGACACAAAAAAGCCAGCGTTTGTGCGCTGGCTCATACTAAATCGACCAAATTGATTTAAAAATGATTAGTGTGCTTGATCCCAGTTGTCACCGTGACCAGCTTCTGCCACCAAAGGCACTTTCAACTCTGCTGCAGATTCCATCAATTTCTGTACTTTACTTTCAATTTCGGACAAAGACGACTCTTCGACTTCAAATACCAGTTCATCGTGTACTTGCATCAAAAGTTTTACGCGACCATTGCCTTCTTCTTGAATCCATTGATCCACTCGCAGCATCGGTTTCTTAATAATGTCCGCTGCAGTGCCTTGCATTGGCGCATTGATCGCCGCTCGTTCTGCTGCTTTACGACGCATACCATTACGCGATTTGATTTCTGGCAGATGCAAACGTCGACCAAAAATGGTTTCTACATAACCTTTATCAGCTGCTGCGCTGCGCGTGTCTTCCATGTACTGCATTACACCTGGGTAACGCTCGAAGTATTTGTCCATGTAAGCTTGCGCTTCACCACGAGGAATGCCCAGCTGTTTTGCCAAGCCGAATGCGCTCATACCGTAAATCAGACCAAAGTTCACCGCTTTTGCACGGCGACGCTGCTCACTTGATACCTGATCAATAGACA
>NZ_JAWOWE010000295.1:0-685 GCF_033340275.1 Vibrio sp. 1402 | reverse complement strand
GAGGGAATCCCATATGAGGAAATAGTATTTTGGGAAGAGGTTTGTAGCCATTGTGGATATAAGCGATGGAAATACGAAGACTGCCCAGAAGAAAGTAACTACGAAGATTTGTATAAAAACCTTCAAGATGCTTAAACCAGATCCAAGACGTTGCGATACATGTAAAAGGAAATTTAATTTCCTTTTACCTTACAGTCAGAATAAAGGATTTTATTGCGGAGACTGTGAAGGGAAAAATAATAACCTAGCTGTAAAGCCAAGGTTATTTTAAGCCACCAAAGGGTGGCTTTTCTTTTGGGCGCAGCCCCGAACACAAAGGTACTTTGTATAGTGAGTATACAAACCTTTGTATATATACTTTGCGGAGCTTTGTATATATACATTTGTTTGTAAGGTCGTGATTACCTATAATTTAAATAAATTATATGGGAACCACGATATTAAGATTTGCCAAAATTAAAAATGTGGCAAATATAAGGCAGGCAGGCGCACATCAGCACCGCCACCATAAAAACACACCTAACGCAAACCCTCAGTTAAATAAACTGAATAGGTACTTTCACGGCACTAATAATTTAGCAGCAGACGTAAAGGGTCGGCTGGAAATATTAGATAAAGAGCCGAGAAAGAATTCGGTTTTGGCAATGGAAGGGTTATTGCAATTAAGCCCTGAACTAATTAAGCC
>NZ_JAWOWE010000294.1:0-686 GCF_033340275.1 Vibrio sp. 1402 | reverse complement strand
ATGACGTTTGCACAAGGTCTTAAGATCGGTTACTTCGCTCAAGACCTATCTTGGTGTCATCCGGATCATACACCGGAGCAAGAGGTGTGTGCGGTCGATTCTTCAATCAATAGTAAATCGGCTCGTAAGCTGTTAGCACGCTTCGGGATAAAGGGTGATAAAGCACAACGTCGCTTAGAGGCGTTGAGTGGTGGGGAGCAAACTCGCGTTAAGCTTTGTTGTTTAGCAACACGAGGCTGCAATGTACTCATTCTCGATGAGCCAACTACGCATCTTGATACCAGCAGTAAAGATGCGTTGAAGCAGGCGCTACAACGTTTTTCGGGCAGTGTCATCTTGGTTTCACACGAGAAGGCATTTATCCAAGATTGGCCAGACAGAATCGTCGATATCGCGACCTTAGCGGAGCTTTCGTTGCAAGCGGAGGTTGAAGCATGATTCAGTCGATAGCGTTGTTCCTTATTGCATTTCTGGTAGGTGCTGACGAATTGCTGCTTGGCTCTATTTTAGAACCTATCGGAGATGATCTTGGTGTTCCACCGAGCCAGGTGACACTCTTTATTACGGCGTATAGTCTAGCTATTGCGTTTTGTGCGCCTTATTTAGGGCGCTGGTCGGATCGAGTAGGGCGTTTTCGCCTTATGCTGCCGGCTTGTTTCGTTTTTGGCATCTCCTCGATTCTGACT
>NZ_JAWOWE010000293.1:0-688 GCF_033340275.1 Vibrio sp. 1402 | reverse complement strand
GTCTAAAGCCACGTTGTACTTTGACATCACACCTTCACCAGCGTTGCTCTCTTTGGTTTCTCACGTCAAAGTGTATTTGAACAACGAACTTATGGGCGTGGCGTCAATCGTCGATGGTCAGCAAGGTAAAAAGTTGAGTTTATCGATGCCGCTGGATACTCGTTACTTCAGTAACTACAACCAAATTCGCTTTGAGTTGATTGGGAATACTCAGAAAGACTGTGCCAACCCAAATGACTCGAGCATTTGGGCCGAGATCAGCCAAAGCAGTCGAATTGAAATGTTTGCCCAAAAGACAATGCTGGAAAGTGACTTGAGCTTGTTGCCAGCGCCGTTTTTTGATGTCCGTGATTTTAGCCAGTTAAATCTGCCCGTCGTTATGGGTGGCAAATATGATCTGGATGATGTCAAAGCAGCTGGTGTCTTGAGCTCTTACTTTGGTGCTCTTGCGGGTTGGCGTGGTGCTCAATTCCCTTTTAGTGTCGACACGTTACCTAAGCGCAACGCCATTGTCTTTGTTACCAATGACAACAAACCTGAGTTTCTGAGAGATTTTCCAGACACGGATGGCCCTCGTCTTCAAGTTATCACTCACCCAACTGACCCATACGTGAAGCTTCTTCTAGTGATAGGCCGGGACAGTAAGGCTGTTAACGATGCGGTACAAGGTTTGGCGTTGGGTAACCAA
>NZ_JAWOWE010000292.1:0-689 GCF_033340275.1 Vibrio sp. 1402 | reverse complement strand
AGTTGTCCTCTGGTAGGTTTTCGCCAAGTGTGACAAGCCCCCACATACCGTGGGAAATAAAATCACGAGTTACTGCATAAAAACTTGTTAGCAAGATGAAGAACATCATGCCTTTTACAAACTGTCGATTATAAAACTGGCCAAAGCCAGGAATTACTGAAAATAAAGAGGCAGTAAACCGTTGGGATCGATACAGCCCCGAGTTATGCTCAAAATGTTCACTCATGTCAGACATCACTTACAACTCCATTTCGGAAAACTTCTGGCGTCTGTCAGCCCCAGCCCAAGATGGTTATATAGGGCCGACAATTGCTTTCGCCAGAACAATATCTTTAAATTATTGGCCCATCATTGCGTGGTTAGCTTCTATTTGCATATTGATGCTGTCTACTGCAGAGTCGAGTGCACTTTTCGCATCTTGTTTATTGGTTGCGATCAACTGAAGCGCGCTGTTCGCAGGGCCCCACACTTCGTTCATTTCTGGAATGGAAGGCATAGACGTAGCGTGAATGGATTGCATCGCTACAGCACTTGCACCTGGGTCATTCTTGATAACAGGATCGTCCACCAATTTTGTCACTGCCGGAACCTCTCCAGTTAGCTCAAAGCGGCGCTTAGCATTATCATAATTATTGACGAACGTAATAAACTCTTGAGCTAAAGGTTTGTTTTTCGAGAAAGTGGAAATG
>NZ_JAWOWE010000291.1:0-690 GCF_033340275.1 Vibrio sp. 1402 | reverse complement strand
CGTAGATCGCGAATGATGTTATCCAGCTCTTCCTGACCGCCTTGCAGGCGTACACCAACAAAGATATTCGCCAGTTCATCATCGTTATAACGGTAGTTAAACTCGGTGACAGCGCGGCCGCCAATCAGATTACAGAATTCAAAGAAAGCGCCTTGGCGTTCTGGAATCGTCCCGGCCAATAGACCTTCACGCTTCTCACCTAATTCACAACGCTCTGAAACATAGCGTAAACCATGGAAGTTGGTATTCGCGCCAGACAACACCGTGGCAAGGTTTTTGTTTTCCAGTTGGTTTTGCTCAACAAACTTCTTCAAGCCAGCAAGCGCAAGCGCCCCGGATGGTTCAGCAATCGCGCGAGTATCCTCAAAAATGTCTTTTACGGCAGCGCAGATTTCATCGCTTGAAACCGCCACATGACCATCAATGTATTTCTGACACAAGCGGAATGTTTCTTCACCGATGCGTTTTACCGCCACACCATCAGCAAACATGCTGACTTGGTCGAGTACCACTGGCTCACCAGCATCAAGCGCCGCTTTCAGACAAGACGAGTCTTCAGGCTCGACGGCGATGACTTTGATTTCTGGCATCAGTTGCTTGACCAGAACCGCTACACCAGCCGCCAAGCCACCGCCTCCAACCGGCACGAAGATGTAGTCGAGATGACCATTTTGCTGCAGCATTTCCATG
>NZ_JAWOWE010000290.1:0-690 GCF_033340275.1 Vibrio sp. 1402 | reverse complement strand
CACGTGGCGACTGAACGATTGAAGCAGATCCACAGTCAACACCACCCAAGAGCATAATGATGGCTTGCTTCATCCTTCTTGATTGGATGAAAAGAATTTATTTAAAGGTGACTTTAATGAGCGTATTACGCCGACTAACTCTGCTGACTTTACCATTCTTTATTACCGCGTGTGGTGCGGAAGAAAGTCAGGCAAAAACCGAAACTCCTGCACAACAGGCTGCGCCAACTGCGCAACAACACTTTGATGAAGCGGCGCTAAAAGCGAAGTTCTCGAAACTAGGTCTGTCTATTATTGATATTCAACCTTCAGACGTGGCGGGCTTGCTAGAAATTCAAACCAACGGCGGCATATTGTTTGCGTCAAACAATGGCGATCACTTTATTGCAGGTACGCTATACGCGATTGATGACAACGGCGGTTACAAAGACGTACTTGCAGAACGCCAAGCGCCTTTGAATGCTGAGAAAATTGCTAAGTTTGCAGACAGCATGATCGAATACAAAGCGGACAACGAAAAGTACGTGGTGACTGTGTTTACTGACATCACTTGTGGCTACTGTGTTCGTCTGCATAACCAAATGCAGGGCTACAATGATCTAGGTATTACTGTGCGTTACATGGCATACCCTCGCCAAGGTGCGACAGGGCCTGTTGCTGAGCAAATGGCAACGATTTGGTGTGCAGAAG
>NZ_JAWOWE010000289.1:0-691 GCF_033340275.1 Vibrio sp. 1402 | reverse complement strand
TGGCAGTCAGGTCAAAATCCCTGGCTTCGTGATTCCTCTTGAGGGAGATGCCAACACGGTGACGGAATTTTTGTTGGTGCCGTATTTTGGGGCGTGTATCCACGTACCACCACCACCACCAAACCAAATCATTTACGTGAAATTTCCGAAAGGCGCACCAGTACAGGAACTTTGGGATGTCATTTACGTGGTGGGAACATTAAAAACCGAAACCATTAACCATGAACTGGCAGAAACCGCGTATGTGATTGAAGGTTCAAAAATCGAAGCCTACGACGATATGTAGTCGTCGATTTCGAGGTACACCAAAGGCGTCGCATCGGCGCCTTTGTCATCTTTAAATGTTAAACAATGTAGCGCGATAAGTACGCTAACACGCCCACATAAAGAATCAAAAGAAACGCTATCGACAGGTGCTTTTTCAGTTTACTTGCTTCCGAGAACTTCATCGCCCCTCCAAAATAACGATAACAATTTTAACAACTCATTATCATTTTGGATAGACCTATTCCTTCAAAATCTGAGACGCTCTCTCTGGTCGCCTCGCGGATTAAGGTGTAAATTGAGGCAAGCGTCAAACGCAAGCTCTTGGTAGGAAAATACATGGCAGAACCAACGAAACAACCTGTAGTGATTGAACACCAGCCTAATACGCAGAAAAACGGTCACCACGACAAGAAAACGGGTTACA
>NZ_JAWOWE010000288.1:0-692 GCF_033340275.1 Vibrio sp. 1402 | reverse complement strand
AATGGTTGCCCCTAATAGGGTTTTCCAACCGTTGCTTTTTGATTGCACAACTTCTTGTTGAGTGATGTAACGCACTGAATCTATCTTCCCGTACACCACTTCATTCACTGGTTTTGCGACATTCCTTTGGTACGCTGCATTGGCGAAAAGGGGTAAAAACAGTATGATCCAAGGACATACTTTCAAAAATTTTCTAACTCGAGTCATCACAAGTTCCTTTGGTTCGATATTGGTCAGTACTTTTCTATGGCAATCTATTTAACTGAACTCGATTCAACGTTCAACTTCCCATCCCCTTACGAAGCTCTGTCAGATCCCAATGGTCTGTTGGCTTTTGGCGGAGACTTAGATCCACATAGAATTTTGAGTGGCTACTACCAAGGTATTTTCCCTTGGTATGGTCCAGGAGAACCCATGTTATGGTGGAGTCCTTGGCCACGTGCTGTGTTTGATCCTTTAACGTTTAAGCCATCAAAAAGTCTTAAAAAGTTTCAGCGCAAGCATCAATATAAAGTCACTATAAATCAAGCGACTGAGCGCGTCATTCAACTTTGCTCGTCTACCCGGCCAGCAGATGAAACATGGCTGAATGAAGAGATGCAAGCGGCTTATATTCAGCTATCCAACCTAGGGCATTGCCACTCAGTAGAAGTATGGCATGACAACACGCTTGTTGGCGGTTTATACGGCAT
>NZ_JAWOWE010000287.1:0-693 GCF_033340275.1 Vibrio sp. 1402 | reverse complement strand
GAGACTACAGCCGTAAACCCAACCCAACAGGCTTTGGGCATGGTAAATACACGTTACCAGATGTGAAAGCGCCAAAGTTTGAACCAGAAAAAGCGGCGGCAGCGTTTGAAGCTGCGGGCTTCGATAAGATTGGTTCCGATGGTATTCGCGTGAATGATAAAGGTCAGCGTTTGAGCTTTGAATTGACGTACTCATCTCCAGTTCATACACCGCGTATTGCTTTCTTGCGTGAACAGGCAAAATTGGCAGGGTTGGACATTGAGCTGAAGCTGATTGATGGTTCATCGATGTTTAAGTATGTGCGTGAGAAAAAACACGAACTTGCTTTCTTTGATATGGGGACTTCGGAAATCCCAACTTATTGGGAATACCTCCATTCCGTGAACGCGAACAAACCACAAACGAACTCATTCACTAACTACAGCACGCCAGAGCTAGATGAAAAGATCATTGCGTATCGCTTTAACATGGACATGGATAAGAAGATCCAATTAGGTCATGAGATTCAGCGAGACATTATTGATGCGCACGTGATTGTCACTGGCTACATGGTACCTTACGTTCGTTATGGACACTGGCGTTGGTTGAAATTGCCAGAGAAACCAATGAATCGAATGACAGAAGCGTTGTTCAGTGGCGGAATTATCGGTGATGGCACGTATTGGATCGACAAAGACGTGAAGAAAGAAACCC
>NZ_JAWOWE010000286.1:0-696 GCF_033340275.1 Vibrio sp. 1402 | reverse complement strand
ATAATGTGCCACCAGCGACAATCGAGAAGATGCGTCGCCAGTGGCAAGAGTAGCAAAATAGACTCGAAGCATTACTGGCCGCGTCCATCAATCATTACGATAAGCGTTTTGCTCATGATAGAAAGATCCATCGTGATCCACGAGTAAAACGACCCAAGGCTTAGTGCATAGCTGTGGTCAAAACCAACTTTTCTTCTCACGTCTTCAATGCAAGCATCGTAACCTTGGTTTACTTGCGCCAAGCCTGTAATACCTGGCAGTACGCCGTATGTACGCTCTACAAAGTATGGAATTTCATCTTCCAACTTTTGATAAAAGGCAGGTCGCTCAGGGCGAGGGCCAATCATAGACATTTCACCTTTCAATACATTGAATAGCTGCGGTAACTCATCGAGACGAGTCTTACGTAAAAATCGGCCGACCGGGGTAATGCGTGGATCATTTTCGGTTGCCCAAACGGCACCTGAGCGTTGTTCTGCATCGATGTACATCGTGCGAAACTTCATGATTTGAAACAGATCCATCTTCTCTGGTGTGCAGCGACCAACACGCAGTTGACGATAAATCACTGGGCCTTTTGAGCTGACCTTGATGGCAAGAGCAATGAACGGAAACAGTGGTGCGGTTGCTAGCAGAATCAACAGTGCAACCAGTACATCAAACGTTCTTTTTGCGTGGCATACATTTGAGTCGTAA
>NZ_JAWOWE010000285.1:0-697 GCF_033340275.1 Vibrio sp. 1402 | reverse complement strand
CGCTAGGATCATTTTCTTTGCGCCGAACTGCTCAATTAATCGACCAGTAATAAAGGCCGGAGCGAACATGCCGAGCACGTGCCACTCAATCACACCTGCGGCTTTGTCGAAATCGAAACCACAACCAATCATCGCCAAAGGCGTCGCTGTCATTAGAATATTCATCACCGCATAAGCCACCATTGCCGCTAACACAGCAATCATAAAGTTCGGGCGTCTTATGATGTCACTAATAGTATCGGCTTTAACATGCGATAGCTGAGTATGCGCTGGCGGGAACCGAATCGTTTGAAGCAATACAAGCGCGGTGATGTAGAGAATAATCAGGACAGAAAAAGCACTCGTATATAAACCATCGTCTGACCATTGTTGCGAATACACCGCTAAGTTCGGACCGAGAATAGCTGCTAATACCCCACCCGCCATAGATATTGAAATTGCTCTTGGTCTTGCCGATTCTTCACACACTTTTATTGCAGCAAAACGATAGAGCGTGCCAAAACCGATTCCGACACCGAGCAAAAACGTAGAAAAACAGAATAGATAAAAGGTTTGTTGGCTTAACGCGTACGTCGCCAAACTTGCGCCCACGATGCCGATGAGGTTACCTAGGCTAAAGCCCAAACGACGACCGAGTTTCCCCATAATCAATGATGCAGGTATCGTTGCCGCCATTAAACCGAGAAACTGCAGTGCG
>NZ_JAWOWE010000284.1:0-697 GCF_033340275.1 Vibrio sp. 1402 | reverse complement strand
GACAGCAGCACGGTGTATCAAGCAGCACTGGAATACAATGGTGAAGTGAACAAATTTGCATCCTTACTGCGCTGCGCATGTCTCACGTATGCTCGCCAACCGGAAAACACACTCCATCAAGCTCTTGCCCAACTTAACGCTTAACACCTAACTATTCTTACCAAAATATTCAATGGCATCGATGAGGCTTTACGCCTCAATCGTAAGCTATTGAGCTTATTCTTATTTGTCGTACTCTAGTACTACCCACACTCCTTTTGTACTCGCTAACCTATGCGGACAATTAAGGAGTACTCATGACAAAAATGATACACACCATGATCCGAGTACGCGATCTGGACCGTTCCCTACAATTTTACCGCGACGCACTTGAGCTAGAGATCAAAGACCAATACGTTTTTGATGGTTTCTCCCTAACCTATCTAGCAAATGAAGAAACAGGCTTTGAATTAGAACTTACCCACAACCACGCCCAAAGCGAACCTTATACTCACGGTTCTGGTTACGGTCACCTTGCCGTTAGCGTGGACGACATCGAACAAGCTCACAAACGAATTAAATCTCTAGGTATTGAAGCAGGTGACATCAAAGCGTTTGACCACCAGCAAAAACACCTAGCGACCTTCTTTTTTGTCACCGATCCTGACGGTTACAAAATTGAGTTCCTGCAACGACAGGGACGCTACCTATAACTAAA
>NZ_JAWOWE010000283.1:0-697 GCF_033340275.1 Vibrio sp. 1402 | reverse complement strand
TTGCCAGCACTTCGCTTAGTTCCACTCAAGTTGCTGCCTTATGACAATAAAAATGAGTTCCAATTGGTATTAAACATGCCAGAGTCTTCAAGCTTTGTGGATACCTCCAACGCGCTGTCGAGCTTTACGGACTATTTAATGACGGTGCCGGAAGTGACAAGTGTGTCGGGCTTTGCAGGCACCGCTTCCCCAATGGATTTCAACGGCATGGTGCGCCACTACTTTATGCGTAGCGAACCATACCAAGGCGAGCTTCGAGTCGTTCTTGCAGAGAAGAATCGCCGCGCAATGCAATCACACGAACTGGTGACACGACTCAGGGCGGATTTAGAGCAGATTGCAGATAAGTTTGACGCTGACGTGCAGCTAGTCGAAGTGCCGCCAGGCCCGCCTGTTATCGCCACCATTACGGCAGAAGTTTACGGTGATGAAGCGACATCTTATGAAGATCTGATGATCCAAGCAGAGAAAGTCGCGGATAGGCTTCGCAAAGAACAGTTGGTTTCTGAGGTGGATACCAGCATCCAAGGTGATTTAGAAACGTGGCAATTCATCGTTGATCAAGAAAAAGCGGCGCTGTCCGGTGTTTCTGTTGCTGATATCAATAACACGCTGATTACCGCCGCGAACGCCAAAGTGCTCGGTTATATCGCCGATCCAAGAGAAGTGGATCCACTACCTATCGAAGTGCAGCTCC
>NZ_JAWOWE010000282.1:0-698 GCF_033340275.1 Vibrio sp. 1402 | reverse complement strand
AAGGGGATGAGGGGTATTATTTCCGTGTTGCCAGTTTAAGAAACGTCGCATTAACGGGGCCGTATTTTCATAACGGGCAAGTGACCACCCTTGCTGAGGCCATTCAAATCATGGCACAAACGCAGCTTGGTATTACGATGAGTGATAGCAATATCGAAGACATCGAAGCGTTCTTGACGTCACTCAGCGCCCCAAGGCCAGTAATTTTAGAGGTGCTGGAAAATGAATAAGTTTAGATTGGTCAATTCATGCTTATTTGTTGCGATGCTGGTGGCGAGCACCTTTGCCTACATGGCTCACATTAATTCCAAGAGTACGCAACAACTTCATAGCGCGCTTTCTGAGGTCGGCCATCAGCTGATTGAAGAACGCGATGTGATCGTGAATCAGTATGCCATCAAGGAGCGAAAGAACTTCGAGCTCACTAAATCGTTGGTTGATATTGAAGTTGAAGCGGAAAAATTGGCTGATACCTTCGATAACGCCGTTTGGTTTCCCATCTCACCCAACCGCCAGAAAATACAACAGACGTTAGCCAAGTTTGAGCAACGGGTTATTCAAACCACTTCGCAATTAGACATGTTGATTGGGGTACAAGTCGAAAATCAATACGCTTTGCTGATGCTGTTGGACATCTATGAAGAGGAGTTTTCGACGCACATTGGTGAAACGCAATTAGATAAACATTACGTCGAGTT
>NZ_JAWOWE010000281.1:0-698 GCF_033340275.1 Vibrio sp. 1402 | reverse complement strand
GGGACAAAGAAACAGGCAAACCCGTCTACAACGCAATCGTATGGCAATGTCGTCGTACCGCAGACATTTGTGAAGACCTAAAAAGCCGCGGCTTAGAAGATTACGTTCGCGACAACACCGGCTTGGTGCTTGACCCTTACTTCTCTGGCACTAAAGTTAAGTGGATTCTGGATAACGTAGAAGGCGCACGCGAAGATGCAGAAGCAGGTAAACTGCTGTTTGGTACCGTCGATACGTGGTTAGTATGGAAGATGACTCAAGGCCGCGTTCACGTTACTGACTACACCAACGCATCACGTACCATGCTGTTTAACATCAACGACCTATGTTGGGACCAAAAGCTGTTGGATGAGATGGGCATTCCGGCGTCAATGATGCCAGAAGTAAAACGCTCTTCGGAAATTTACGGCAAAACGAACATCGGTGGTAAAGGCGGTACTCGTATTCCTATCGCAGGGATTGCAGGTGACCAACAAGCGGCGCTATACGGCCAAATGTGTGTGGAAGCTGGCCAAGCGAAAAACACATACGGCACAGGTTGTTTCTTGCTGATGAACACTGGCCAAGAGAAAGTCACCTCGAAGAATGGTCTGCTTACCACACTAGCTTGTGGCCCGAAAGGCGAACCAGCTTACGCACTTGAAGGTGCAGTGTTCATGGGTGGTGCCTCTATCCAGTGGCTACGTGACGAACTGAAA
>NZ_JAWOWE010000280.1:0-698 GCF_033340275.1 Vibrio sp. 1402 | reverse complement strand
GCCTCTGTTCCCCTACACGAAAGAAAAAACGATGACTAGAAAACACATCTACATCGCTTACACCGGTGGCACCATCGGTATGCTAAAATCGGATCACGGTTACGTTCCTATCGCTGGCTTTATGGAAAAACAGCTTGCCAGCATGCCGGAATTTCACCGTCCAGAGATGCCGGAATACACTATCCACGAATATGATCCTCTTATCGACTCATCAGATATGACACCAGCAGACTGGCAACAAATCGCTGATGACATTCGTGACAACTACGACAAGTACGATGGTTTCGTTATTCTGCACGGCACTGACACGATGGCTTACACCGCGTCGGCTTTGTCTTTCATGCTAGAAAACCTGGGTAAGCCAGTTATCGTTACTGGTTCTCAAATTCCTTTGGCTGAACTGCGCTCTGATGGTCAAGCAAACTTACTAAATGCTCTGCACATCGCAGCAAACTACCCAATCAACGAAGTCACCTTATTCTTCAACAATCAGTTGATGCGTGGCAACCGCAGCACAAAATCTCATGCTGACGGCTTTAATGCATTTACGTCACCAAACTTGCCGCCATTGTTGGAAGCGGGCATCAACATTCAGATTAGCAACAGCATCAAGGTGAACGCGCAACCTGAAGGTGAATTCAAAGTTCACAACATTACTCCTCAACCAATCGGTGTGATCACAATGTATCCGGGTATTT
>NZ_JAWOWE010000279.1:0-701 GCF_033340275.1 Vibrio sp. 1402 | reverse complement strand
AACTGAGAGCTAGGGTTTGGATAGGATCTTGATATTAAATATATAATAACCAGTACAACAGCTTGCCGTAGGCCGCTGTTGTACTGGTTATTATTAATGGTATGTTCTTGAGTCTGGCTGTGAATTTCAAAACATCATTGATGTGAAAAGTGCTTGTTCAGTATGGATTTTTACACGGATATCCAACTCCATGAATCTGTTCCCAGAGTGATAAGCACGCGT
Source organism: Vibrio sp. 1402 (assembly GCF_033340275.1). Classification (NCBI taxonomy): domain Bacteria; kingdom Pseudomonadati; phylum Pseudomonadota; class Gammaproteobacteria; order Vibrionales; family Vibrionaceae; genus Vibrio; species Vibrio sp. 1402. The sequence goes on along the minus strand of NZ_JAWOWE010000279.1, from coordinate 479 downwards.
GAAGTTGCGTGCTTATAGCTTTCGCCTCTACCCTAGAACCTCGACGTCGCTGAACATGTAGCCATGTTCTAGCAGGGATTGTTTAACTGAATCTCTTATATCGACATCAATATGAGTGAGTAATTCTTCTGCTGCTAGTTTGGGTTGTATTGTTAAGATTTGTTGGTTGCAGATGCTAGCTTCTTGCAGAAGAACCAGATCATTATTATTTAACGAATATATCAAAGTCTTTCCTTTGGTTTCTCTTTCTTTAGAGAAGACTAATTGACCACCGATTTGAACGGGATGGATGATTGGCTCTGGCGTTAGATCATTGAGCATTTCTTGGAGTCCGTTTAATAGCTCTAATTCATGTTTTTCCCCATTTAAAGCTATTGGTAGTTTGTCACATTTCAAAATGCTGTCTGCAAATACCGCTAGGTTGCTCAGACGAGCGTCTTGTACACCAAGTTCTTTACCAGATGCTAGAGCCTCACAAG
>NZ_JAWOWE010000278.1:0-702 GCF_033340275.1 Vibrio sp. 1402 | reverse complement strand
AAACGTCTGAACTGAAAGCGATACTCAACTCAAATTACACTCAAAACAAACAAGCCGCACATCAATGTGCGGCTTGTTCATTCAACAATGATGATTTCAATCAGCTTTTATAGCGTGGTGATAACATCATCCAATGCCATACGCGCTTTAGGTAAACCGTGATTGTAGTCTTCACCATCTTTGTGGTAACCGATCGCCAGCGCAACTTCACAAACGTGGCCTTCCAACTCGTCTTTAAATTCTTCGCCAATCAGCTCAGGATCAACGCCTTCCATTGGAGTTGAGTCAATACCAAGGCGCGCTAATGTGTGCAGTAGGTTACCCAGTGCGATGTAAACTTGCGCCTTAGTCCAATGACCGTTGAAGCCATTTTCATCGGTGTTCGCTTCGGCAAATGCGTATGCGCCCATAAAGGTGTTGTACATATCTGCTGGTAGGTGACCTGAAGTGACTTCGGCATCCACGCGTTTTGCAAACTTCTCTTTTGTGAACTTAGGATCGTAAGCAAGAAGGATAGTGTGCGACGCCGTGGTTGCGTGGGGTTGGTTAAATTGGTGTTTGTTCGCGAACGTGCTGTGGAAGCGTTGTTTCGCTTCATCACTTTCAATAACGATGAATTTCCATGGTTGCGAGTTAATTGACGATGCAGACAGACGAATGGCTTCTTTGATGATGGCCATATCTTCTTGAGAAATGCGTTTT
>NZ_JAWOWE010000277.1:0-703 GCF_033340275.1 Vibrio sp. 1402 | reverse complement strand
GCAATCTAAAGATTTTGCGAGTTTTCGCCATAGCATTGTGAGCACGATTAATACCATTGACACACTATTACAGAAGCAGCTAAATGAGATCATTCATCATCCAGATTTTCAGAAATTAGAGTGCAGTTGGGTAGGCGTTCGATATTTATGTGAACAAGTTGATAAACCATCGTCTGACTCCGTAAAAATTAAAGTTCTATCTGCAACATGGAATGAAGTAAGTAAAGATGCGCTCAAGGCTATCGAGTTCGATCAGTCTGCCTTGTTTAAATTGCTCTATCAAAATGAATATGGAATGGCCGGAGGAGAACCCTTTGGTGTGATTGTTGGTGATTATCAATTACGTTATGACCCGAGAACAAATTATTTTGATAGAGATATCTCTGTGCTAAGCAAGATATCTCAGTCTGCTGCTGCGGCATTTAGTCCATTTGTAATGTCAGCGTCTCCTGAAATATTCGGTGTGAACACATTTGCCGAACTTTCGTCGACTCGAGACGTTGCTGCGCAATTTGAACAAATTGATTATGTCAAATGGAGACAGTTGCGAGATAACGATGATACCAAGTTTATTGGCTTAACCGCTCCTAACGTGCTTTTTCGACAACCCTACAAAAGTGATGGTTCTCGAAACGATCAATTTGAATTTCAAGAGAATATTGACGATTCAAATAACGATTTATTGTGGGGAAGTGGAGCCTTC
>NZ_JAWOWE010000276.1:0-703 GCF_033340275.1 Vibrio sp. 1402 | reverse complement strand
TATGATCGGTAAGCATCAAGTTACAGAAGCAACACCGCTTGCGGCTATCCTAACGCTACCTGCAACTGGTTCAGAATCCAACATGGGTGCAGTGATTACAAAAGCAGAAACTCAAGACAAGCTGCCGTTCATGTCTCCTGCTGTACAGCCTAAGTTTGCAGTCTTAGATCCAGATGTAATGAAAACGCTGCCTGAACGTCAGCTTATTAACGGCATTGTGGATGCGTGGGTACACGTTTGTGAGCAATACATTACACTGCCTACTGGTGCGATGGTTCAAGACGGGTACGCAGAGACCCTGCTAAAAACCCTAAAAACGCTTGGCGAACAGTTCGCAGAGCGCGATGACGACCAATGGCGCGCAAACCTCATGTGGTCTGCAAACCAAGCATTGAATGGTTTGATTGGTAGCGGCGTTCCTCACGATTGGGCAACGCACATGATCGGTCACGAGCTGACTGCTCTTTGGGGCGTTGATCACGCACGTTCTCTTGCCATCATCCAACCATCACTGCTGCGTAACCAGATGCAATTTAAGCGCGCGAAGCTTGAGCAAATGGGTCGTAATGTATTTGGTTTGGAGTCTGGTGATGATCTTGCAGAACGCACTATCGAAGCCATCGAAGCGTTCTACCACCAACTTGGCGTAGCGACTCAACTAGACAACTACGGTGAAAGCCGCGAGCAAGCGATCGATGCCATC
>NZ_JAWOWE010000275.1:0-704 GCF_033340275.1 Vibrio sp. 1402 | reverse complement strand
GAGTTCTTCTGGCGGAGGTTATAAGCCACTCCATGAAGAAGAATCATTAAGAAAACCACAAGCTCGAGAAGAAACGGTTAGAGAGCGAGCAGCCCGCCAACGTCGAGAGCGTCAAGCTGAGTTGACGTATACCCAAGAAGATTACGCCCGTTGGGAACGAAATCGAAAAAGGAGACAGCTAGAGGTCGAAGCTCAAAAGGCGATTGAAGAATTATTAATTTTTCTTCCCGCATTGGATCTGGAAACTTCGGTTCACAGCCAAGCGGTAAAAGAATTTAGCGAAGCGTTCGATGTTATCTTGAAAGGGTACCACGGGGGCAATGTTTCCTATGAGACTGGATATGAGCTTATTCATCAGGTCAAAAATGGTTTCATTGAGGGAGGTGGTGCGCTTAGAAAAGTCGAAGAGAATCGGTTATCACGCCAGACAGAAAAGGCTGATAATTTCTCTCAAGATGGCAGTTATCGACGCAATCTAGTAGTGAATGATGAATCGTTAAATGTGCGCTTTAAAGCGAGTTGCGCTACGCCTGAATGCTTAATGAGAAATGCCAATATCGACATGGAAGATGATGCTTTTCAGGATTACATCGAGGCAGCGACACAAGATAAACGTTCGGATGTGATGCAGGTGATAGGTGTTGCTTTGATTGCTAATCCATATCTCAAGCCTTTGGAGTATGTTGTATTTGGAGATATCGCCT
>NZ_JAWOWE010000274.1:0-705 GCF_033340275.1 Vibrio sp. 1402 | reverse complement strand
TTCTTTAGTGCAATCACGATCAACGCGGTGGTAACAGAACCAGCAATCGTGCCGATGATGTAACCAATTTTTCCATCCACGACAGGGAGAACAATCCAACCGCCCCACGGTGCATGGTTCATTACGTGGAACATAAAGCCAATCACGTTACCGACAATGCCACCCGCCACAATAGCGGGTAACACTCGTGCAGGGTCGCCAGCGGCAAAAGGAATCGCACCTTCGCTAATACCGATCATCCCCATAATACCTGCGGCTTTCCCCGCTTCGCGTTCATCTCGCTTGAATTTACTCGGCGCCAAAAACGTGGCTAGTGCCATACCCAATGGCGGCGTACAAATCGCAATACCGACCCCGCCCATCAACCATGGTTGCGTGTTCACTTGGGTTTGAGCAAACAACGTCGCCACTTTGTTGATTGGGCCGCCCATATCAAACGCGGTCATTGCCCCAAGCACAGTTCCGAGCATTACTTTGCCTGAGCCCGCCATGCCCGTCAGCACTTCGTTCATGGTGGTCATTGCGCTGGCAATCGGAGCACCTATCACCCACATCACCGCACCGCAAGTAACAAACGTACCGACTAGCGGATAAATAAAAATCGAGCCAAGCGAACTCATGCTGTCTGGTAGCTGAATTTTCTTTAATAGCCAAACGACAAAGCCAGCAAAAAAGCCGACCACAATTGCACCTAAAAAACCCGTA
>NZ_JAWOWE010000273.1:0-707 GCF_033340275.1 Vibrio sp. 1402 | reverse complement strand
TGCGCCAAGTGCAGCCAGTTTATTTTCAATTTTGTCATAACCGCGATCGATGTGATAAATACGATCTACGATGGTTTCGCCTTTCGCGATACAACCAGCAATCACCAAACTTGCCGAAGCACGTAGATCCGTAGCCATCACTTGTGCACCACTTAGTGATTCAACGTCACCACAAATAACCGTATTACCTTCAATCTCCGCTTTCGCACCCATACGCATCAGCTCAGGCACGTGCATAAAGCGGTTTTCAAAGATAGTTTCAGTGATCACGCCGCCGCCTTTCGCCATCATGTTCAATAGCGTAAATTGCGCTTGCATGTCTGTCGGGAAACCAGGGTGAGGCGCAGTGCGAATACTTACTGCTTTTAACTCACGGTCTGTCATATCAACAGAGATCCAGTCTTCACCTGTCTCCACCAATGCGCCCGCTTCTTCTAGCTTCGCTAGAACCGCTTCAAGCAAGTGACCGTTGGTATTACGACAAACCACTTTACCGCCAGATACCGCTGCAGCTACTAGGAATGTCCCCGTTTCAATACGGTCTGCTACGACACTGTGCTTGCCGCCACCTAAGCGCTCACCGCCTTCGATAGTGATGGTGTCTGTACCCGCGCCCGAGATTTTCGCGCCAAGTTTATTTAGCAAATCCGCCGTATCGACGATTTCAGGTTCGCGCGCTGCGTTGTCTAACGTTGTAGTGCCTTCAG
>NZ_JAWOWE010000272.1:0-707 GCF_033340275.1 Vibrio sp. 1402 | reverse complement strand
GAAGCCCGAAGCAAAGGGCTATCGTTGTCTTATTGGGCCTTATACAGAATTTTCTAAAGCGTCTGCTGATTTGCGAGGAGTCAAAACCTTGTCGAACTATCGCGAGGCATTTATTCGTGCGGTTGGCAAAGGGAGTGGCAACACCGTGAAGCAAACGCAGCCGTCATCAAAGCCGACTCCTGTCGCCAAACCAAACGTCGCACCGAAGCCTGTTGCGCCAGTCGTGACCAGTCGTCCAGATACCGAGGCGTTTAAAGCTTCTGCGACAAAAACGACAGCGCAGCCAGTTACGGCAAAAGAGCCGAAACCGAGCACGACAACAAAACCGGTAGCGAAAGCAAAACCAGCACCGAGCGTAAAAGGCAATGGAGAGGTGGAAGTGCGCTTGCGAGCGTCTCTACATGGCAAAACGTATGTCGTGCCTTACCTGTTAGATAATCAGTTTTATATGGAATATGGTAAGCCGTGGAATCGACTCAACTACGAAAGCTCGCAACAGACTTGTCAGCAGTTGGGCATGTCGCTCGCCACGGCGACTGAATTTAAAGCGTTGCGAGATTCTGGTGTGATGGAGAAGAACAAATGGCCGCTGCAATTGCCGTATTGGGGTAAAGATAAGAAAGGCTTGTTTGCCGATCGAGAACCAAATCAGTTAACCGGCACGTCGTTGTTGAATGTGATGTGTGTGAAGTAGCGGTTGTTCATCC
>NZ_JAWOWE010000271.1:0-708 GCF_033340275.1 Vibrio sp. 1402 | reverse complement strand
TCTGTGGACAGTACCGAGTATATCTACAGCTAACGGCTTAAAGTCTGAAATGGACGCCCTTTTCAATGAAATGAGCAATGTCACTCAACCAGGTGTATTTGAAACACAGCGTCGAGGGGTTCTGGCTGGTGGTCGATACACCACGAAAACACGCATATTTAATGAAAACCTAGTGTCATTCACACCTCCATCATGGAAAGCTGGTTGTGGTGGTGTTGACCTATTTGGGGGCTCATTGAGCTTTGTTAACGCAGAACAAATCGTCACTTTGCTGCGTTCGGTAGCTGCAAATGCAAAGGGATACGCATTCCAATTAGCATTGGATAACGTCTTTCCTGATGGTGCAAAATGGATAGAAAACTTCCAAAAGAAAATACAACAATTAAACCAATATTTGGGTAATTCTTGTCAACTTGCACAAGGTATCGTAAATGACGCTACCTCTTCATTCGATGTTAAACACAAAACTGACGCTTCCATTACAGCTACCACAACGGGTCTGTTTGACGATGTATTCTCATCTAAGCAAGAGCAAGGCGGTTCTACACCACTCGAACAATTGAAATCAAACAACCCAGATGAGTACAAGAAAATGATTGGTAATATCATCTGGAAGCAATTGAAGAAAAATAATGCAAACGCATGGTTCACATACGGAGACAACACATTACTAGAAGCCATAATGTCTGTGACGGGAACAGTAATAAT
>NZ_JAWOWE010000270.1:0-710 GCF_033340275.1 Vibrio sp. 1402 | reverse complement strand
TACATGGCGTCGTTTTCAAACAATAGATCAAGCTGCAAGTCGGTAATGGTTGGCCATGCAGTATCAAAACTGAATTTCGCGTCTTTTAAGCCAACCCATGCCTGGAACATGCCGTTGTGCTCTTTGTAAGGAAAATCTCCTAACTCGCCATACCACAGCAATTTGGCCGTGTTTACTTTACCGCCTTGAATGGCGGTCGATAAGTAATCCGTCAGATCTTGGCCTAATGCCAAGGTTGGCAAGTAACGCCAAGTTTCACCAGCGTTGTAGAGATCCGCCTCAGCATAAAACGATAGGAATGGGCTTTGCTCTTTAGGGAAATCGAGTCGAAATGCGCCCAACACTTGAAGGTCCGGAGTCGCAGCCGTGACTTTATCCGACCACAAACGCCAACCTGTCTCATCTTGCTGCCAGATAATGTCGACTTCGCCTTGCTTGATGTTCAATGGGGCTTGGAATACATCCCCGTACGGGAAAACATCATCAATGACCATGACTTTCGCTTTCGCTTGCTTCAAGTCACCCGCCACACTGCCTTGCACATGTTGAAAGCCCGGCAACAGTTCCCACTGAGTCATAGCTAACTCATCGAGGTCCGCCGAATAACGCAACGTATCTAAGCCACCATTCATGGCTAAACGAATGTCTTCAACACGACCTTTCGGCGCTAACTTATTGAGTAAGTCACTGGTTGATTCCGATTCCGGCGC
>NZ_JAWOWE010000269.1:0-710 GCF_033340275.1 Vibrio sp. 1402 | reverse complement strand
ATGCGAGATTTTGTCTACAACTTACCTATTTTGATAGCGCCTAAATGGGTCGACTCAAAAGCCAACCCCATCGCCCTACCCAACCTCAATCACTATTTATTGCAGTTGGCCGAAGCATCACCCCCAGAAGAAAGCCAAATTTATGAAGTTGGTGGGCCAGATACACTCAGCTACCGCGAGCAGTTTAAAATCATTTGCCGAATCACCAACAAGCCTTATCGGCTGTGGTCGACACCGTTGCTTACCCCCAAAATGGCCTCGTACTGGCTCGGCTTGGTCACCTCTGTACCAGCAAACATCGGCAAAGCATTACTCGCGGGGTTAGAGCATGACTACATTGCCGATTCCAAAGCGATTGAAGCACGATTTCCGCAAACACTGATCAGCTACGAGCAAGCGGTATCCGATACCATCCAAGATGAAGGCACGTTTGTGCGCAGTAATGTTTGGGGATTTGAGCCAGCGGCCCTTCGTCGATGGCAACCAGGGTATGGCTACTACCCTAAACAAGCCGGTGCGAGCATAAAAACTCAAGCCTCCGCTGCGGCATTATGGAAAGTGGCTCAAAAAATCGGGAGTCGTGAAAAAGGCTATTACTTTGCCAACATTTTGTGGCGCACACGCGAATGGCTCGACATCTTTTTTGGTGGCGGGAAACCGATTCGCGTTTCTCCTCCGGGTCCGGAGCTCAAAGTCGGCGATTATATAGA
>NZ_JAWOWE010000268.1:0-710 GCF_033340275.1 Vibrio sp. 1402 | reverse complement strand
TCAACGTATTCTTTTAATGTGGCACCAGCACGCTCAGCAATATTGATACTGGCAATGTTATCTTCCATACAGTGGAATTGGATGAACTGCGCATGCCCTTTCTGCTTTAAAAAAGGAATCAGAACCGCAAGCACTTGGTCAATCACTCGGTGTCCTCGCCCATTGTTCGCCAACCAATAGCCAATCTCAGTGACGTGTGTGTGCGAATCCACACCCTTGATGCCAATAACACCCGTAAACTGCTCATCAAAATAAATCGCGCACCAGTGGGCATCTAACGCTTTGCTGTTCACGCGCTGAGAGATGTAGTTCACTGCTTCTCTGCGGTTGGTCACAAAGTCCGTCCAAGGTAAATAGCCAGATAGGCTGTTTCGATACGTGTTCACCACTTCCAGTAAAACCGTCGCATGTTTGGTGGTAAGAGGCTCAATTGAGACCCTTTCTGAGACGGAAAAGCGCGCTTGCGAGCCATTCCCTTGATAGTCGTGTGGATACATCGAATCTCCCATTCACATCATCCTTTAGCAAAGCGCTGCAATGCATCTCCCGCCAGTCGATAGATCTTCCATTCATCTTGAGGCTCTGCACCGATTGACTGATAGAAATCGATGGCAGGTTGGTTCCAATCCAATACAGCCCATTCAAAACGGCCACAACCACGATCAATGGCAATATTCGCCAAATGCTTTAACAACGCTTTCCCAGCACCA
>NZ_JAWOWE010000267.1:0-711 GCF_033340275.1 Vibrio sp. 1402 | reverse complement strand
CGTTCTGGAAATCGCGATGGCATCGGCCACTTTTGGTTTGATCATCGGCGGTATCATTGGTAGCCCAGTGGCTCAACGCCTAGTGGAAAAACATGGTATCGAATCTGAGTACGGTCGTGGTGGTAGAGATGCCAAAACCCACGAGAAGTTCCCAGAGCTGGTGACGTACAACGAGTACGAAGAAGACAAAGTAACGGCGAAAAAGGTCGTGGAAAAACTCTTCTTCTTACTGATTTGTGTGACGGGTGCGAAGTACGTTGAACAGTGGGTGAGTACCTACGAAATCTCTTGGTTGAGGATTCCTGATTTCGTTTACGCGCTCTTCATTGGTGTGATTATTACGAACTTCTTAGAGGTGACTAAGATTCGTAAACTGGACGCTGAAACCGTCGATATGCTCGGTACGGTGTCGCTGTCTCTGTTCTTGGCGATGGCTCTCATGAGCTTGAAGCTATGGAACATCTTTGATTTGGCGATCCCATTCTTAGTGATTCTGGCGATTCAGTCGGCGCTTTTGGCCATCTTCACCTATTACGTGACCTTTAAGGTAATGGGCAGCAACTACGATGCGGCGGTTATCTCGGGTGGTCACTGTGGTTTTGGTTTGGGTGCGACGCCAACAGCGGTGATGAACATGGGTTCTATTGTTAACCGTTTTGGTCCTTCGCCTCAGGCATTTATGGTGGTACCAATTGTTGGCGCGTTCTTTAT
>NZ_JAWOWE010000266.1:0-711 GCF_033340275.1 Vibrio sp. 1402 | reverse complement strand
AGGTGACATTGAAAGAGCGCTGGAAAACGGCGAGTCCTACCTTTCTTATGGCGTGGGATCTTTAGGGCCATCGGTTCGTTACATATCTCCCATTTTGTCCAATGACGGTGATGTGATTGGCATGATCAAAGTTGGCTATTTGATTGATACTTTGGATCTCTGGACAAGCGAACGGTTGTTGCCTTTGATATCGTTCGGAATCATTGCCGTCGGTATTTGTATTTGGTTGTCTTGGAAGTTTTCTCGCTATGTTCGAACTCAAATGCAAGAGTTAGAACCTTGGCAGCTTAAACAGGCATTAAAAACGCATCAAGGCGTGTTGCAAGCGACGTATGAAGGATTAGTCGCGATAAACTCCGAGGGAAGTTTGTATCTTATTAATGATTCCGCTCGCGCTATGCTCAACTATCATCAAGAGCTTGGTAACGTATTTACCAACGGGATAGATAACCCAGAAAGTTTTTCGCTGAAAGGTGACGATTACATTAATGGATTGATTCGCGTGAATGGCAAAAACTTGGTGATGAACCGAGTTACGCTTCGTACGTCGACAGGTGAACCTTATGGCGCAGTGTTTAGCTTGCGTGACCAAAATGAGATGCACGTACTCTCGGAGAAAATCAGTCAGGTGACGCAGTACATGGAGAACATGCGCGTTGCGCGTCACGAGTATCAAAATAAGCTTTCGACTATCTCGGGCCTCTTACAAAT
>NZ_JAWOWE010000265.1:0-712 GCF_033340275.1 Vibrio sp. 1402 | reverse complement strand
CTCTAAAGCAACTAATATCGCAAGCACTATGGCTGCGCTATCAGGATTAGAGTCGACCGGTAAACTTTATCTGCTCGTTGGTGGTGTCGGTAAAGGCGCGGACTTCACGCCATTAAAACCGATCTTTGCAACGCTTAACCTACAACTGTGCTGTTTTGGCCTAGATGGCGATGATTTTATGCCACTACATGAGTCAGCAATCCGTTTCAACACCATGGAAGATGTGATTCAACAAATATCTTCGCAGTTAAAATCTGGTGATATGGTGATGCTGTCTCCCGCATGTGCTAGCTTTGATCAATTCGACAATTTTATGGCAAGAGGCGATGCATTTGCTGTTCTTGCTCAGAAATATGCATAACTAAAGGTTACTCGTTTCGTGGGTTTAAGTAACGTTAAACACAACATTGGTAATTGGCTTAAGCATCCTGCGCCAGAAGCGCTGTTTGATCGCCAGTTGGTGTGGATTGCGTTGGGTTTGATGTTGACTGGTTTGATTATGGTGACCTCTGCGTCTTTCCCAATCAGCTCACGATTGACCGATCAGCCGTTCCACTTCATGTTGCGTCATGCCACCTTCTTAGTGTTGGCGATCGGGACCTCTGCGGTGATACTTCAAGTACCTTTAGAGCAATGGTTTAAGAAAAGTCATTACTTGCTTTGGGTCTCATTTGGATTACTGATTGTTGTACTTCTTGCCGGTAAGTCAGTA
>NZ_JAWOWE010000264.1:0-712 GCF_033340275.1 Vibrio sp. 1402 | reverse complement strand
TGTACGCTTCTTCTGGTTCAAACATTGTTCCAGCACCGTTTTCACGAGCATAAATCGCTTGAACTGCATACACTGGCACGATCACTGAGTGTGGTCGGCCACTAAAACGAGCATGGAAGGTAATCGCATCATTACCCAACTCTAAGTTACCAACGGCACGAGGAGCAATATTCAAGATAATCTGACCATCTTGAACAAACTCAACAGGCACACGCACACCCGGCATAGTTGCATCAACAACCAAGTGGGGAGTTAAGTCATTGTCTACTAGCCAATCGTAAAATGCGCGAAGCATATACGGGCGGCGAGCAGTCATTTTTGCAATATCCATAACGTCTTTAAATCGCTTAGCGAACTAGACGCATTTCACGTTCAGCTTCAGTTAAAGAAGCAAGGAATGAATCACGCTCAAATACGCGGTTCATGTATACCTTGATTTCTTTTGAGCCTGGGCCAACTAGGTCAATACCAAGTTGAGGTAGGCGCCACAATAGTGGAGCTAGGTAACAATCGATTAGGCTGAATTCTTCACTCATGAAGTATTCGTATTCAGCAAAAATTGGCGCTAGAGTCAGTAGATCGTTACGAAGTTTCGTACGCGCTTTTTCTGACTCTTCTGCATTACCTTTAACAATTTTTTCAGCTAGTGAGTACCAGTTACGTTCAATACGGTACATCATCAAACGGCTGTTACCACGAGCAACTGGGTAAA
>NZ_JAWOWE010000263.1:0-713 GCF_033340275.1 Vibrio sp. 1402 | reverse complement strand
CCATGTGGCCCAATGCCCAAGTTCACCTGGCCAACTCGTTTTTGCAGAGTTGTTGAAACAAGAGATGCTAGATCTTGGTTTGAGCGATGTGACTTTAGATGAACACGGTTACTTGATGGCAAAACTGCCGTCGAATGTTGATTACGATGTTCCACCAATCGGCTTTATCGCCCACATGGATACTGCACCAGATGCGTCTGGTAAGAACGTAAATCCGCAATTTGTTGAAGACTATCAAGGTGGTGATATTGCACTTGGGTTGGGAGACGAAGTGTTGTCTCCGGTTCAGTACCCAGACTTGCACAACCTACACGGCCACAATTTGATTACCACCGATGGCACAACGTTGCTTGGCGCGGACAACAAAGCGGGCATTGCAGAAATTTTGTCTGCGATCGCGATGTTGATTGAGAATCCAGACATTCCTCATGGTGACATTTGTATCGGTTTTACGCCGGACGAAGAAATCGGTCGTGGTGCGGATTTGTTTGATGTTGAGAAGTTTGGCGCGAAATGGGCATACACTATCGATGGTGGCCCGCAAGGCGAACTTGAATATGAGAACTTCAATGCGGCAAGCGCTGATGTGATTTTCCATGGCGTAAGCGTTCATCCAGGTACGGCTAAAGGCAAAATGGTCAATGCGATGAATTTAGCGGCGCAATTCCAAGTTAAAATGCCAGCAGACCAAACCCCTGAAACCACCGAAGGGT
>NZ_JAWOWE010000262.1:0-713 GCF_033340275.1 Vibrio sp. 1402 | reverse complement strand
AAAGCTCACAACCCTATTGCGAATAAATCCCATTTACATATAATGATAATTATTACCATTTGCATTTGAGTTAACGATGAACGCGACCCGATTTTTGCACTCCGCACAGCAGCTATTTCAGCCAACTCAGTTCCAGTTAGCTTATAAGCGACTGCTTATCCCCATTATCATGCTTGTCTTATTAGCGAATGAGAACACCCGAGAGATCACAGTGACCACGCTTTCCGATTCTTTCTGGGCAGTATCTTGTTATATCGCAGCAACCTTGGCGATTTATCATTACCTCTCCAACTTTATGTCGAAGACGAACCGCATCACTCAGCTCTATCATCGTTCTCGTCATCATCAGGTGTTTTTTGCGGCCCTACTCGGTGCGCTTCCGGGCTGTGGCGGCGCTATTGTTGTTACGACTCAATTTATTAGTGGACGAGTAGGATTTGGCGCAATCGTAGCCGTACTGACATCAACCATGGGCGATGCGGCATTCTTGTTACTCGCGGCAAAACCGTCCGTCGGCGTTGGCGTCGTCGCACTTGGCATTGTGGTAGGTACGGTTTCGGGTTTGATCGTCAACGCATTTCATCCTGATGATTTTCTACGCCCCGAGCCAAAGCAAGCGAGCGCCCACCACCATTGTTGTCAGCATCAAAGCGAGCGATACACGCCTTTAGAGCAACGTGCGATTAATCTTCAAGGCGCATTCTGGAAGTGGT
>NZ_JAWOWE010000261.1:0-713 GCF_033340275.1 Vibrio sp. 1402 | reverse complement strand
CAGCGAAATCACCATTGGGACGAGCGTTACTTGGCAAAGAGGAAGGCGAAGAGTTTGAGATGAAAATTGGCGATAAAACAACTTGTTACGAAGTCGTGACGGTGTTCTGACATCAAATGTATAACTGAGTGTTATGTTTAACAGAAGTTATTTTGAAGATAAGAGAATGACATGAAGAAACTTCTTACACTTTCATTGCTGATGGTTAGTGCAACAGGCTATGCAGCGCAATGTCGTGTGGACATCCATAATGAAGTTCGTATGGATGGACAGAGTTTGGAAATTCGCCAGACTTCTGGTGATAAAGCCGTCGTGGACGAAGACAACAACTTGTTCATCAAAGGTGAGTTGATTGAACTCGATGCAGAGCAGAAAGCCGCGATTGAAGCATATCGCGAAAAAATGAATGCCTATATCCCTCAAGCTAAGCAGCTAGCGAGTGATGGCTTGGAACTTGCCAATGACATCATTGATGATGTGGCAGCGAGTTTGGATGCGCCGGGCGCGTTTGATAACGTAAAAGTTGCAGTTAAAGACTTCTTTGCTGATGTGCAATCTCGTTATTACAAAGATGGTGATTTTATTTTGCCTGCAGACAGCTTTGAATCGATGACGCAGGGCTGGACGAAAGATTTTGAAAAGGCGCAGGAGATTTTTAATAAAGAGTTTCTGGCTAGCGCGTTCGATGCTTTATCGAAAAAAATGAAAGAAGA
>NZ_JAWOWE010000260.1:0-714 GCF_033340275.1 Vibrio sp. 1402 | reverse complement strand
AGGCGCTGTTGACGAGTGTGCCCTCTGGCAACATGGAGTAAACGTTACTAAGCACATCTTGCGGCAAGGTTTCTGCGACCGAATAGGTATTAACGGGTTTACCTTTAGCTGAATAATTTGAACTGTCACTACCAGATTCAAAGGTAAAGTCGCTGGTCATAAGCGCACTGGCTGAAAATGATAAGCAGCAGCCAGAAAGCGCGATTAGTTTCCCTGTTCTCATAATGTTCCCCTTCTTTAACCGGACGTTGGTCATATGCAAGAAGGAGCAATTATGGTGCCTAAATTAAATTATTTATCTAACAAAGAGTTATGATGATAAGGGTGTTTTTTGTCATTTTGAGAATGAACATGACAAGCGAAGTAGAAGTCTGAAGAGTTCAGAAAATGCGTTCGTGTGCAGTGGAATTTTAATCCGCGAGGCGTTGATATTCGCCCCGCGATAACAACGGATTTTCTCTAAAGTTTTGGCCCTGCTTCAAACTGGGTCAGGTTGTCGGTTATTTCTAACCACGGCGCTTTTGACGCCACGAAAATATGAAAACTTGGTTTGTGAGATGGGGCATCATCCAACACACCTAAGCGAATATTGACGATTCCGTTATTCTTTTTCGAATACAAACTTGAGCCGCAATGGCGACAAAAACATAGCTCGGTATTTTCACTTTTCTGATAAGTTTGAATATCCTCTTTCCCTTGGATAATGAGCAACTT
>NZ_JAWOWE010000259.1:0-714 GCF_033340275.1 Vibrio sp. 1402 | reverse complement strand
ATTCAGCGAATTGAGAATCGACTCACCAACAGCCGTTTTTATGCATTATCTGTATTTATCAACGTGCACACATCAAGGTAACTTTGTAACCGTCATCACCATATTGCAGGCAACATATCGATAGATATCGTAATAAACAAAACCCTTGGCGTCGTCACACCCAGAAAATTCCTTACAAGATTCAATCACCTCGCAACATGACTAAGTTCACATTTGGCGATTTTGTTATTCTATTTATCGCTAAAATACCGCCTAGAATAGACGTACATATCAATTTAAGTAGGGATAGAAGATGTCGACATTGGCCGGGGCTCGCCTAGAAGAAATGGCGGATATCCGCTCGACGAGAAAAAAGAAAATCGTTTTTCTGTGTTCTAGCATTGCCGCCACACTATTGGTGTACGGCGCTATCGTCCAATCGCTCGAAAATCATTGGGGGTTAAGCGTTTTACATGCCTTCAGTGCCATCGCCTGCTTAGGGATCTGCTATCTCATAAAAGTACAAAGGCATCACAAATATGCCGATTTACTGCTCAGCGCCGTCATCATGTTTGAGGGGTTATTACTACTTCTTTTTAATGATGCGCCCTCCGGAAAATTATTGTGGCTCTACCCCATCGTCGCAACCATCATTTTGATTAACGAGTTCAAAGTCGGTTTACTCTTTAGCGCTACCTACATGATTTTGGTTTTCTTTGGCATTACGTTTTTAGA
>NZ_JAWOWE010000258.1:0-715 GCF_033340275.1 Vibrio sp. 1402 | reverse complement strand
GTTACTGATGAATTTGTTATTGCTAAACAATGCATCATAATTATGAAATCAATGTGTTAGGGTGCGCGTGGTTTTCAAATAGCTCTAATGTTTGAAAATGTGCATCAGTAATCCCGATAAGAAAAAGGAAAAAAAATGAATCAGCGTCTGATTATCAAAACCGCTTTGAGTGCCGCTATTTTGGCCTCGCTGGCTGGATGTGCTTCGCAACCTGCTCATGAATGGAATGCAGATACCACTTATAAATTGACTGTCTTACACACCAACGATCACCACGGTCGTTTTTGGCAGAATAAACACGGTGAGTACGGCATGGCCGCGCGCAAGACGTTGATCGATGATCTGCGTGATGAAATTCAAGCAGAAGGAGGCAGCGTGCTGTTGCTGTCTGGTGGTGATATTAATACCGGCGTTCCTGAATCTGATTTACAAGACGCTGAACCAGATTTCAAAGGCATGAGTAAGATTGGTTACGACGCGATGGCGTTAGGTAATCACGAATTTGATAATCCGCTAGACGTGCTATTCAAACAGCAAGATTGGGCTAACTTCCCAATGCTGTCAGCCAACATCTACGACAAAAAAACGGGCAAGCGTTTATTCCAACCTTACGCGATGTTCAATAAGCAAGGCATTAAAATTGCGGTTATTGGTCTGACAACAGAAGATACCGCGAAGTTGGGAAATCCTGAGTTTATCGGTCAAGTGGACTTCC
>NZ_JAWOWE010000257.1:0-715 GCF_033340275.1 Vibrio sp. 1402 | reverse complement strand
CGCGTGGCGTAATCCATTCTTATGCCGATGGCAAAATTGAAGACACAGGTCCTTTGACGCGTAAGCGCATGGAAACGGTCGACCAAGAAACGCTAGACGCGGCAATGAATTTCATGGAGCGTCAAGTTAAAGCGAACAAGCCGTTCTTCTTGTGGTACAACGCAACACGCATGCACATTTGGACGCATGTGAAAGAAGAAAACCGTACAACAGGTTTGGGTGAATACGCAGATGGTATGGTAGAGCACGACAACATGGTTGGTGAGTTGCTAGATAAACTGGATGATCTGAAAGTGGCCGACAACACCATCGTGATTTACACAACCGATAACGGCCCGATGAACGCGACCTGGCCTGATGCAGCATTTGGTCCTTTCCGTGGTGAGAAAAACACAGGTTGGGAAGGTGGCTTCCGCGTACCAGCAATGGTTCGTTGGCCTGGGCACATTGCACCAAATACGAAGTTAAACGACATCTTTGCGGGTGAAGACTGGTTCCCAACACTGCTTTCTGCGGCGGGTAACAACACCATCAAGCAAGACTTGCTGAAAGGCTACAAATCATCGTCTGCTGATCGCACATACAAAAACCATTTAGATGGTTACAACCAAATGAATTACTTGATGGGTAAAGACAAAGAGTCTGCTCGTGATGAGTTCTTCTACTGGTCAGACGCTGGCGATTTGCTAGCAATGCGTGACAAGCGTTTCAAGCT
>NZ_JAWOWE010000256.1:0-717 GCF_033340275.1 Vibrio sp. 1402 | reverse complement strand
GGAAAGAAATGAAGTGATCGTTCGCTATCAACGACAATGCGGCTTCATTATAAGGTTCAAGTTGCAACGCCTGTTCTAATAGTAAACTGACTTCATCAGTCATCGCTTGTTTATGCAGGTAGTATAATGTTGTCGCCTTAGCGGCAAGTTGCATCGCGGTTACGTTGTCAGTGAGTTGGAGTGTGTAGTCGAAACAAATCAACGCGGCATCAAATTCTCCCTCCAACAGATAACCTTGACCTAACTGAAACCAAAGCTCATCGTTATTAGGCTCTTGTTTTAACTGTTGCTGTATTTCATCCATGATGTCTCGCGAGGTCATAATTCGAGCTATCTCCGCTTGGATAGGTTGCGGTGGGGTTTGCTTCAACAACAAGTAGCCAGCGCTAGTGAGTGCTAACACCATCAAACAAAAGCCAAACCACTGCGTAGGCTTAACTTTAGAAGCGCTAAGTGACAAAACGACGATAAAAAGCCCCATCAAAGTGATGACAATGAAGAACCATAAAGACATAGCGATACCCGTGAGTAAACATAAGCTTAGTGTACTGGTTTGGTTGAGAGATTGCGTTGATGAAGATACAAAAAAGCCGAGCATTTTGCTCGGCTTTCATATTTAGCGATGAAGGAGAAGATTAGTCTTCTGAGCCCTCTTCCGCGTCGTCTGCTGCTGGCGCTTCAGGAGCTTGCTGTTCTGCATTCGCTTCTGTTGTTTCT
>NZ_JAWOWE010000255.1:0-717 GCF_033340275.1 Vibrio sp. 1402 | reverse complement strand
AACTTGGCAACTTACCCGGTGCAGCGCTGCCACTCGCTATTGCCGAACTGGCCAAGCAGCATTCAAGTCACTCACTACTGGTTGTGCCAGATCCGCAGATCGCGTTGAAACTGCAAGCAGAAATCGAACAGTTTACCGACCAACCAGTAAGCCTTTTCCCTGATTGGGAAACGTTGCCATACGACAATTTTTCTCCACACCAAGAGATCATTTCTGACCGTATTGCTCGCCTATACCAACTGCCAAATCAACGTGGCGGCGTCACTATCGTGCCAGTCAGCACTGTTCTTCAGCGCCAATCTCCGCGAGAATTTTTGTTACAGCACACACTAATGGTCAAAACAGGCGATAATTTCTCGCTAGAAAACCTGAGAGTGCAACTAGAGAACTCGGGTTACCGTCACGTAGACCAAGTATTTGGGCCGGGTGAATACGCGAGCCGAGGTTCGATTCTCGACTTATTCCCGATGGGCAGTGCTGATCCTTACCGTATTGACTTTTTCGATGATGAGATCGACACCATTCGCACTTTCGATCCAGAAAACCAGCGCTCTATCGAAGATATTCAGCAAATCCAATTGCTGCCTGCGCATGAATTCCCAACGACGAAAGAAGCGATTGAAGATTTCCGTACTCGTTGGCGCACCCAGTTTGAGGCGAGACGCGAGCCAGAATCCATCTACATGCAAGTCACCAAAGGAACGTGGCCAGCAGGCA
>NZ_JAWOWE010000254.1:0-719 GCF_033340275.1 Vibrio sp. 1402 | reverse complement strand
GCGTTCTTACGCAAAGTTTGTCGGGCTAGATGAGAAAGTGGTGCTGGTTGCTCTAGAACAAACGGCAGATGTAAAGCCAAAAGAGCAAGAAATCGAAATGCAAAGCTTTTCTCGTAAAACCAAACACGAGAAACACAACAGCCGAATTATGTTGCTGACTTGGGTAATAGCCATTGTCATCATCGGTATCTCAGCAGCTTGGTGGTGGCAAAATCAGCAAGAAAATAGTCTCGCTCAAGTTGTAGCAGAGGCTAATGTTGAAACAAGCCAACCAAGTGCCGATGAAATTGCTGATATTGATCTAATGACCGAAGAAGAGCTGATCGCAAGTACTCCAGCAGAGCTAGCGGCATCAAACAATACAGCATCAGAATCATCCATCAATGCAGCGCAAACTGATGACGTGGTACCTGCAGAAACAGAAGAGTCGACAACAGAAGCAACTCAACAACCAGTTGCTGTGATTGAAGCAGCAGAAGAGGTTCAAGAAGCATCTCCTGTAGTGCCAGAAGGTATGACTCTGCTCACCATGAAATTTAAAGCAGATTGCTGGATCCAAGTAAAAGATACAAACGGCAAAACGCTCGTAAGTGGCACTCAGAAACCGGGTCAAGATGTAGAACTTACCGGAAAAGCGCCATTTAAAGTGATATTAGGCGCACCGGAAGGTGTAACAATGACATTTGCAAGTGAACCTGTCGACCTTTCTGGGTATACTT
>NZ_JAWOWE010000253.1:0-719 GCF_033340275.1 Vibrio sp. 1402 | reverse complement strand
TGCCGCTAAAGGTGCTGGCGTGAAGAACATTGCACTGGCAGCGGAGAAACCTTAATGGGTAGGCTGTTAATTGCGTTACCAGCGTCATTATTGATCGCCGTGAGTTTGTTTAGCTTTATGGCGTGGATGGTCGATAATGGCAATCAACGCGCACCAAAACCGTCTGAGGCAGTGCGTTTTGATATGGTCATGGTTGAAAACGATGCCGATGTGCAGCGTCGTCAACGTTCAGTACCAGAGCAGCCAGAGCCACCTCAAGCACCAGAGCCGATGGAGCTGTCTCAAGCCAACACGCAAGTTGAGCCGATGAGCCAAGTAACACCGATCAGCGCGCTTGGGTTAAACACGGCGTTAGATGGTATTGCGATTAATGCGCCAAACCTAAAGGGAACCATGGGCAATCAACAAGCGTTACCGCTGTATAAAGTTGAACCTCGTTACCCAAGTAAAGCATTAAAACGCAAGGTTGAAGGCTATGTGATCATGCGCTTTACGATTGACACGACAGGTCGTCCAAAAGACATTGAAGTGATCGATGCAGAGCCAAAGCGTATGTTTGAAAAAGAAGCCATTAGCGCGTTGAAGAAGTGGAAATACCAACCCAAAGTTGAAAATGGTGTGTCGATTGAGCAGTTCGGACAAACCGCAAAAGTGGAGTTCAAATTAGGCAAATGATGAAGAAATTCTTAATCACAACGCTGCTTAGTTTGACCGCAGCC
>NZ_JAWOWE010000252.1:0-721 GCF_033340275.1 Vibrio sp. 1402 | reverse complement strand
CGAAGACAACATCTTGTCGAAACGTGCTTTTTCTACGTTCAGAATCTTACCTTTCAGCGGTAGGATTGCCTGATTCTTACGGTTACGACCCTGCTTAGCTGAACCACCCGCAGAGTCACCCTCCACAATGTATAGTTCAGAGAGTGCCGGATCTTTTTCCTGACAGTCTGCAAGTTTGCCTGGTAGGCCTGCTAAGTCTAGCGCACCTTTACGACGAGTCATTTCACGCGCTTTACGTGCGGCTTCACGTGCACGTGCTGCATCGATGATTTTCGAGCAAACCATCTTCGCTTCGCTTGGGTTTTCGACCAAGAACTCAGATAGCTTCTCACCCATCGCCGATTCAACCGCTGATTTCACTTCAGAAGAAACCAGTTTATCTTTAGTTTGGCTTGAGAATTTTGGATCAGGCACTTTTACTGAAACAACGGCAGTCAAACCTTCACGCGCATCGTCGCCTGACGTTGCCGTTTTCGCTTTCTTCGAGAAACCTTCTTTATCCATAAAGCTGTTTAGCGTACGTGTTAGTGCCGCACGGAAACCAGCAAGGTGAGTACCACCATCGCGCTGTGGAATGTTGTTGGTGAAACAGAAGATATTCTCTTGGAAACCATCGTTCCACTGCATTGCCACTTCTACCAAAATGCCGTCTTCACGTTCTAAGTCGAAGAGGAAGATTTTCTCGATGATTGGTGTCTTGTTGGTGTTTAAGTGCTGAACG
>NZ_JAWOWE010000251.1:0-722 GCF_033340275.1 Vibrio sp. 1402 | reverse complement strand
AAGCATCATTCCTAAGATGTAAACCCAAGCCAAGACTTCCACCCAAGTAGGCACATTGTCACTCACCACAACGAAAACAGCGCAAAATGATAATACTGTAAAAATAACTCGAATAAACATAACAGCCTCTTTTTCATTGGTTCTTCCATCAAGCGTATCATTAGATTTGAAGGTCCAAACTCTCATCCATATACCAGGAAAACCGGCAACGCCGCTTTTCTTGGTGCATGGATGCGACAAGCGCAGCGCGTCAGTTCGGAGCCAAATGTTCGTTGTGAACATTCATCTTTCATCACGCTGTCACTTAATACCCCTATCAAATTTACTCAGCGTCCCTCCCTGTTTGCTCGCTTCGCGTTGCAAATTCAGGAGAGACCCTTCGCAAATTTCGCGAGCCTACTCGCGCTATGTAGAATTTAAAAATTCCACATAGCGCGAGATTTAATGAGCTTTCGTATGATTTCACGCAACAAAAAGCCTGCAACAAAAACAATATTTGCATTTAGATCAGAGGAAGCGCAAAATGAAAATTCACAACCACCCACTTATCCCAATTTGGGATATAAATTTGACCTCGTTGGGTGAGGTCTACGTTGCATTCAGAGCACCGTCCGGTCAGAGAACCGAGTTAATTTTGCTCTTGCCTGTGGGGAGTACGGCCTAGTTAAAACCGTATACGTTGGTTCCAATACTGATACCAATGGGGCTTTCTCAAAGTTAGC
>NZ_JAWOWE010000250.1:0-722 GCF_033340275.1 Vibrio sp. 1402 | reverse complement strand
ACTTTCTCATGCTGATTACCTGGGTAAACAACTGCAAATGCAATACATTGGTAACGATAACTATCCTGCGAAACAAGCACTAGTTGATAGCTGCAAAATGTGGGATGAGATTGGTCGTGACCGAATCCAAGACCGCATTCTAACGTTGAGTGACCAATGTAAAACCTCACTCCAAGACGTGCTGCCACATGCGAAAATGTTCTCGCCAAATGTGGAAGGGCTGACGAGTGGATTAACGACGTTCAACCCATTTTATGATGTGACGAACGAAGAAATCCTGACTGAGTTCCGTGACCGTCTGCGTGAAGAATATGGCTACATCATCCGTACAACGAACTTCAAGCTGTACAAAGATGATGGACACGACACGTACGCGCTTCGTATCTCTACACACTTGTTCCATGATGAGCGAGATGTAGAAGGATTGGTCGAAGCGATTGCTGATCTGTACTACTCGTTCTAACGTCGTTGTTTATCACTCAAGCGCCCATTTATGGGCGCTTTGTTGAAGGGAAGGATATACACAATGTCAGTCAAAACACTTAAACGAACCATCACTGCAGTGGCGATTTTGGCCGCGTCCGTGATGTCTTCTTCGGCTTGGTCTAATGACCTTAAAGAAATCCGTGAACGTGGTGTGCTTCGTCATATCGGTGTGCCTTATGCCAACTTTGTTTCTTACATCGAGCAAGGTGAAATGCACACGCTGACAGGATTAGATG
>NZ_JAWOWE010000249.1:0-722 GCF_033340275.1 Vibrio sp. 1402 | reverse complement strand
GAATGCATTTATTGATGCGGTAGAAACGTACTACGCATAGCATTTTCCAAAATATGAATACAACAAAGGAGCCGAGTGGCTCCTTTGTTTTTACTACAAGTAAATAAATAAGTTAGATAATCAGCGCTTTAACCAAGACTTCGGGTTCTGTGCTTCACTATTACGGCGGATTTCGAAATACAGTGATGGTCGGTCCTGCCCGCCTGTATCACCAGCGAGTGCTATCACTTCGCCTGCGGTGACTTTATCGCCTTCTTTTTTGGTTAACGCTTGATTGTAGCCGTAAAGCGTCATGTCACCTTTACCGTGATCAAGCAGCACCACTAAACCGTAACCTCTTAAATACTCTGCAAATACGACTGTGCCAGGGTAAACTGCTTTAACTTGTTGACCATAGTTAGCGGAAAGCACCATACCTTTCCAGTTTACTTGTCCGGTTTGACGCGTACCGAAGTTATGTAACACACTGCCTTTGAGTGGCCATGGTAGTTTGCCGCGCTGTTTGCCGAGCCCGTCCATTGGTACCGCATTTCGCTTGGCGGCTTTTGCAATCTCGGCTTTTAGACGGGTTTCATTGCGTTGTAGCTCAGCAAGGTAACGTTTGTCGTTTTTAATGCTGCTCTGAATTTTGTTCAGCGTTTGCTTACGATTCGACTGCGTACTGGCCAGTGCGGTACGCTTTTCTGATTGCTGCTTGAGCAGGGTTTCGATCTGCACTTTCT
>NZ_JAWOWE010000248.1:0-723 GCF_033340275.1 Vibrio sp. 1402 | reverse complement strand
CCGCTTTGATTGCTGTTTCAAGTTTGGCCTTGATGTTTTCTTTTAAATAGAAATGCTGCTCTGGAGACAATAATGGGATGACGTTGCCATCGCGAGTACGGAAAGTAATAAAGTTCTCAGAGAAGTCTTTCAGAGAGGTCATCAAATTATCTTGCCAGTTTGAAATGTCTTCTGATACTTCATGTTGAGCAACGACTTGGGCTTCCGGCAGTAGTGCATTTGCTAGAGGCAACTTATCTACTTGCTGCTGTAGAGCGGTTAAACGCAGAACAAGACCGTCACGGTCAATCAATGGGACAGTGCGCAGTTTGGTGATGTCGTTTGCCATCGCTTTACGCAGTTTAACTAAGCTTGGATCGTTTAGCGCGGCAATACGTTGGTCTGCGCTTTCCATTAGTTGAGTTGCGCTTTCTACGTCATGCTCTAAGAACAATTTACGACCAGCCAACTTCACAAGGTAATCGGCCTCTGCCAATAGCCAGTCGTTTGGACGTCGGCCTTTAACATCTGCTACGGCGAGTTGTAAACTTTCAATGCTCTTTTGTTGTTGACCAAGCACCACTTCTGCTTTGTGCGTTACTGTGGTCGCTTTCTCGATGGTTTCTTCTTTAACTTGGTTTAGCTCTTGCTTCATCGAAGCTTGCGCTTTTTCTAGTTGGTTTTGTAGCTGAGCTATTTGGGCTTGGTAATCGGCTTGTTGCTCATGAAGTTTATAAGCGAGAC
>NZ_JAWOWE010000247.1:0-723 GCF_033340275.1 Vibrio sp. 1402 | reverse complement strand
ATGTCCGCCTGAAACTGCATGACTTCTTCGCAGGCTTGTTGCACCGTCTGTTTATCGACAACGACACTGCCCTGGTGATAACTCATATTCAATGCTTTATCACAAATCAGGTTGATGAGACGCGGAATGCCATGGCTATACTTCGCAATCAACTTACTGGAACTGCGATGAAACAGTTGCTGATCGCCACCAGCCGTGTGCAAACGAAACGCGATGTAATCCGCAGTCTCTTTCTCATCAAGAGGTAACAGATGATAACGGCCAGTGATACGCTGTGCGAGCTGACGCAACTGCGTAGTCTGTAACAAGCGTTGTAACTCTGGCTGCCCTACCAACAGCACTTTAAGCAGCTTTCTGGTATCGGTTTCTAAGTT
Source organism: Vibrio sp. 1402 (assembly GCF_033340275.1). Lineage (NCBI taxonomy): Bacteria > Pseudomonadati > Pseudomonadota > Gammaproteobacteria > Vibrionales > Vibrionaceae > Vibrio > Vibrio sp. 1402. The sequence continues at coordinate 349 of NZ_JAWOWE010000247.1, read as the reverse complement.
CGTTAACAAGCGCAGTTGCTCAAGTACATCGGCAGCAAGATGCTGAGCCTCATCAATGACGAGCAACGTCTGCCAACCCACCTTGTGGTTACGCAGCAAATAATGATGTATGACTTGGTTTAGCTGTTTTAACGTCGCATCCTGCGGATAAGAGATCTTAAATTCATCGCAAATCGCTTCTAGCAGATCTCGGCTCGAAAAAGTCGGATTGAGAATCAGCCCCGCTTTGGTGCTTTCATCTAAATTCGCGAGCATGGCTTTGGCCACTGTCGTTTTGCCTGTTCCTACCTCACCGGTCAGCATGGCAAAACCACCGCCGTCGCCCAATCCCGCATTGAGGTGCGTGATC
>NZ_JAWOWE010000246.1:0-725 GCF_033340275.1 Vibrio sp. 1402 | reverse complement strand
CAACTCTTGAATTCCGTGAAGTTGATGATAAAGCTGATTTAGCAGCGGCGGCGAATGGCCGTGCACCTGCGGGCAGTGAAATCAAACAAGATCGCGATGGTCGTCCTGTTGTACTTAAAAAGCGTGTCATCCTAAGCGGCGCTAGCATCACGGATGCAAGTTCTAGTGTGGATGAATACGGTCGCCCTCAAGTTAACATCTCGCTAGACAGCGAGGGTGGTAACAAGATGTCGGCGTTCTCGAAGAAAAACATTGGTAAGTTAATGGCTACCGTGTTTGCTGAGTACAAAGACAGCGGTCGTAAAACGCCTGAAGGCAAAGTTATCCTGACTAAGCACGAAGAAGTGATTAACCAAGCAACGATTCAATCTGCACTTGGCCGTAACTTCCGTATTACAGGTATCGACTCTGCTGCTGAAGCGCACAACCTCGCACTTCTATTACGTGCTGGTGCACTTATCGCACCGATCTCTATCGTTGAAGAACGTACCATTGGTCCGTCAATGGGTCAGCAAAACATCGACATGGGTATCCAAGCGTGTGTTTGGGGTATGGTAGCTGTAATGCTATTTACTCTGCTTTACTACCGCGGCTTTGGTCTGATTGCCAATATTGCGTTGATGGCTAACTTAGTGTTGATCATTGGTGTGATGTCGATGATTCCAGGGGCAACGATGACGCTGCCAGGTATTGCCGGTATCGTATTGACTGTGGGTATGGCCGTC
>NZ_JAWOWE010000245.1:0-726 GCF_033340275.1 Vibrio sp. 1402 | reverse complement strand
AACAGAGTGCAGGAATACTTGAAGTGCTTAAACGATATGGGCTATCATGAAAGGACTTACACAGGCCGTCAAACCATAGTAAGTATTCCGAAAAAAACCGCCCGGCAAGGCGGTTTTTTCACATCTGGAGAAAGAGATTAATCCCAAAAGCGTTTGATCTCAATGCTGATCTTCCAAGTCTGGCAATTCTCCACAAAAAAGCCTCCCGGATGGGAGGCTTTTTTGTTTCTGGTGTTCGTGTAGAACAATGCGATTCTATTTTTCAGTTCGCACTGAGTGCCGTTACGTTAAATCACTTCCTCTAAATTAAACCACGTATCACCGTTTAACTTACTCCGACACCTCACAATTGATTGATACTAAATTGAATGCATTAGTGAAAGGCGGCATTATTCTCGGATAAAGACGGCTTAAAGCCATCTAATAAGCGTTATGTGTTTTTCTTGTAAGCGCCGTAATTGAACAAAACTTTTTTCTAGCCATGCGGCGTGGGTAGATCAAAAATCAGCGCCTTAGAGCGTCAATTTGGCGCCTTATTTTTGTGATTTTAAGTGGTTGCAAGTTGCTGTTTTTAAGGTGTTTATTTTTCTTGAGAACTGGTTGGTAAATGTTAGTCTTCGACTCAAATAAAAAGAGGGCTACAAAATGGATAAAACAGACCAGTTATATGTACAAGCTGACTTTTCACATCAAGACTTGAGTGGTCAGTATTTTAAAAATTGCAAA
>NZ_JAWOWE010000244.1:0-727 GCF_033340275.1 Vibrio sp. 1402 | reverse complement strand
TGCTTCGTGATAAGCCGTTGACTCTTTTGTCTCTTCAGACATCACCATTGAACGGCGCTCAGCACCCATCATGATTTTGTCTTTCGCTAATTCGAATTCAACCATAGAAACGTTACGCTTGTTACCACGCGCAGCAAATAGCGCCGCTTCGTTGACTAGGTTTGCTAAATCAGCACCAGAGAAGCCTGGTGTACCACGAGCGATTAAAGAAGGCTCTACGTCACCAGCTAATGGCACTTTGCGCATGTGTACTTTTAGAATCTGTTCACGACCGCGTACATCAGGAAGACCTACAACTACTTGACGGTCAAAGCGACCCGGACGTAGCAATGCAGGGTCTAATACGTCTGGGCGGTTGGTCGCAGCAATAACGATAATACCTTCGTTGCCCTCGAAACCATCCATTTCTACTAGCATTTGGTTCAGTGTTTGCTCACGTTCATCGTGACCACCACCTACACCAGCACCACGCTGACGACCTACAGCATCGATTTCATCGATAAAGATAATACAAGGCGCGGCTTTCTTCGCTTGCTCGAACATGTCACGTACACGAGATGCACCAACACCAACGAACATTTCTACGAAATCGGAACCTGAAATAGTAAAGAACGGTACTTTTGCCTCACCTGCGATAGCTTTTGCAAGTAACGTTTTACCCGTACCTGGAGGACCAACCATTAAAACACCAGTTGGAATCTTACCACCCAGTTTTTGGAAACGGCTT
>NZ_JAWOWE010000243.1:0-728 GCF_033340275.1 Vibrio sp. 1402 | reverse complement strand
AGAAGCTGATGAGGCCCTTCTGGTGCGGTGGACCATTGGTTGTAGGCAGGGTTGTAGCTTTGCAGCTCTTTTACCCCGATGCCCGCGTAATCAGCAGCGATAGCGAGATCCAGTTGTTCTTTCGGATCGACTAACGTCAGCACTGGTTTGTTTGGGATAGATGGAATGTCGATACCGTACTTTTCTTGGTTTGCCACCACGTCCGCAAGAGCGAGAAGTTTTGGCACGTAGCTACTGGTCTCTTTTGGCAGATCTAAAGAGAAAAAGTCGACAGGTTTACCCAATTTTTTGTTCTTACGGATAGCGCTAGATACACGACCGCCGCCACTATTGTAGGCTGCGATTGCGTGTTCCCAGTTTCCGTCAAAACGTTCATTTAATTGAACAAGATAATCCAATGCAGCATCGGTAGAGGCAGCGACATCGCGACGCCCGTCATACCAGTAGTTTTGTTCAAGCCCCATCATTTTCCCGGTGCCTGGAACAAACTGCCACAAACCTGCTGCGCTACCGTGCGAGTAGGCGAAAGCGTCAAATGAGCTTTCCACAACCGGTAGAAGAGCAAGCTCCATTGGCAATCCACGTTCTTCGATACGTTGCGTGATCATGTAAAGAAATGGCGCTGCACGTTTAGATACCGTGTACAGGTGGTTTGGGTGTTTCAAATACCACGTACGGTAATAATCCACTTTCTTGTTGTTTGGGATGTCCATTTCAAGCTGCATAGC
>NZ_JAWOWE010000242.1:0-728 GCF_033340275.1 Vibrio sp. 1402 | reverse complement strand
CCATAAAGCCGCTAGTTAGCTGGCTGAAGATCGCGTCTTTACCGATAATAAAGCTCGCAAAATTCTCTTTCACGAATGCTTGTTCATTCGGGTTTAAGTTTTCTAAACCCAGACGTGCTTGGTTAGCAGAGGTCACATCATCAAACGTTGCGTTAGCTGGGTTCGTGCCTGGCTTCAGATAGGCGGCATCATTTTTAAAGTCATTGGCATTTTGAGTAAATGCGTTTTCAATCAACTTTTGAGAAAAGCTTCTGACTTCGAATGTTGACTGCACTGGCTTATGGTCGCTGACATTCTCAAAACCATCAGTGATAACACTGGTTTGGTGGTTCTGTAAGTTGCCCGTTTTGTTGGTTAAACCAGTGTTATCCAGCTCACCGAAGTCAGGGCGATCTCGGCCTTCTTTCTGCTTAATATTGCCAGTGTGCTTATCTAGCTGCATGTAAGTATGGCTATCGAGTGGTTTGAACTTAAAGCCATGTTTCGCTAAGTGCGTATCATCGTGGGCAATTGGGTCGTACAGCACATCAGAGCCTTCAGCAACGCGCTTCTCACGTTCATTGAGATCGCCAGTGATCAGAACTTCCTCATTTGGATTAATGCCTTCCATCAACTTGTTGCCTTCGAACTCACGTTTGACTTCTTTGTTGGAATCCAGGTGTGCAGAAATGACGTTTAAAGGTTGTCCATTGATCTCCAAAGCCGTTTTCACGCCGCCTTTATTACCC
>NZ_JAWOWE010000241.1:0-729 GCF_033340275.1 Vibrio sp. 1402 | reverse complement strand
TCGAGCATTAACGGATTTGGTGACGATCTGGATCGTCAACGATGAAAAGATGGAGAACCCATCGCTCGCTGCGAATACTCTGCAACCACAGCCAGTCCTTGTTGATGACATGTGCGGTCACTACATGTCGACACCGAACAGTGAAACGTCCCCAGCGAGTAAACGCAGTCGAACGGAAGACGGTTGTTTGTTTGCACTGTTTAACCATCATGCGAAGCACGCTTTGTCTCAGGCTCAGCGCCGATACATCAGTGATTTGATTCGACCGGAGCAGTTAGCCGAAGTGATGAAGAGCGAAAAGATCAATTTCGGTAGCGTCGCTGCTTATAACTTGTTGCCAAACTGGAAGCCGGTGTTGCGCCCATTTGGAGATGCGGTCAAGTTACCAAAGCTGATCACCATCGCAGGGTACAATTACACGGCGCTACGCCGGTGCGCGCGAGCGATTTCTTCGCGTTTAGAGCGTGCGGGCAGCCGAGTGGAGATCGTTATGTACTCCTACCGAGAACTGAGCGAGAAAGCCAAAAACGGCACGCTAGATGAGACTCTGGTCGTCACCAATATCAACTTGGACGATAACCGTCATGCGTCTGCGTTTAGCAACTTCTTTAGCAATGCAGTGCTTTACCACACCTTAGGGGCGCAAAATGCGGCGTGGTTGGATGCTCAAATGGAAAATGTCCGTGCATTTTCACCGCTTGAAGATTACCTGAGCGCGTTAGAGCCGAT
>NZ_JAWOWE010000240.1:0-729 GCF_033340275.1 Vibrio sp. 1402 | reverse complement strand
AATCAACAAGATTTTGCGCTTGTTGAGCAATTCTTAGATGCAATGTGGATGGAGCGCGGTCTGTCAGAGAATACGCTGGCTTCGTACCGAAATGACTTAATGAAGCTTCTCACTTGGATGGAGCATCATCGTTACCGCCTCGATTTCATCAGTTTGTCTGGACTTCAAGAATACCAAACGTATCTGGTGGATTTGGATTACAAGCAGACGTCACGTGCTCGTATGCTGTCAGCCATTCGCCGTTTGTTTCAGTATCTTCACCGTGAAAAAGTGCGTGCCGATGACCCTAGTGCCTTGTTGGTCAGCCCGAAATTGCCACAACGCTTACCGAAAGACATCAGCGAAGAGCAAGTGGACGCACTTTTGGACGCGCCAGATCCTAATGATCCGGTAGAACTGCGCGATAAAGCCATGCTTGAGTTGTTGTACGCGACTGGGTTGCGTGTGACAGAACTCGTCAGCCTGACGATGGAAAACATCAGTTTACGTCAGGGCGTCGTGCGTGTGACGGGTAAAGGTGGCAAGAAACGTTTGGTGCCGATGGGGGAGAATGCGATCGATTGGATTGAAACATTCATCCAGCAAGGTCGCCCTGCATTATTGGGAGAAACGTCTTCCGATGTGGTATTCCCAAGTAAACGAGCACGCCAAATGACTCGTCAGACGTTTTGGCATCGTATCAAATACTATGCTGTCATTGCTGGCATCGATACCGACCAGCTTTCGCCG
>NZ_JAWOWE010000239.1:0-730 GCF_033340275.1 Vibrio sp. 1402 | reverse complement strand
ATGCCAAAACTGGGCGCGACGCCATTTGGTTACAAAGTGGCTGAGCAGTTTGGTCTGCGAGTAATCTCAACCACGGCGGGACTTGTGCCATTTACGCTGCACAAAGAAGACAAAGAAGATTTTGCTGAACTGTCTGGCATTGCTGTGCCTGCGGAAATTACCGCCGAAGACGGCACCATGTTCAAAGAAGCGCTGTTGTTTACTCACCGCGGCTTATCGGGCCCTTCGGTTTTGCAAATTTCCTCTTTCTGGAAAGCGGGTCAGAAAGTTTCTATCAACTTAGTTCCTAACGAAGACATCGCTCTGCTGCTCGAGCGCAGCCTTGAGAAACATCCAAATCAATCGCTAAAGAACACCCTAGCAAAAGTGCTGCCAAAGCGTTTAGTGGAAGTGCTGATTGAGCGTAAAGAGCTGATGGATAAACCTCTCAAGCAGTTCAACCCGAAAGAGCTTGCTAGCGTGGTGGAGCGTTTAGAAAACTGGTCAATCGCACCTAATGGCACCGAAGGCTACCGCACGGCGGAAGTGACTTTGGGTGGTGTAGATACCGATCACCTGTCTTCTAAAACCATGGAATGTAAAAACATCAAAGGCTTGTACTTCATTGGAGAAGTGATGGACGTTACCGGTTGGTTAGGTGGCTATAACTTCCAATGGTGCTGGTCGAGTGGCTTTGTGGCAGGTCAGTGGGTGTAATGATTTAGTGAAATTAAAACGCAGACAAATGAAA
>NZ_JAWOWE010000238.1:0-730 GCF_033340275.1 Vibrio sp. 1402 | reverse complement strand
CAAGCGTCTCTCGGGGCCAAACAATTGTAAAAATTGATGATTACAAATCCAGTCTGACCAGTTCATCAGACCAAATAATAAACTTATTTTGATGCAACCACTTCACCACACGTCACCATTAGCTGGTCACGTAGCCAAATGTGGCCTTTGTCTTTTTCACTTGATTCATGCCAGCTAAGGAAGCCGCTGATTTCTTTGTTCGCAAATGGGAAATCTAGAATCTGCAGTTGGTCACTGTTCACCGCATTTTCCGCCATCCAGCGTGGTGCGATAGTCACTAACTCAGATTGGCTAACAACGTAAAGCAAGTTGCTTAGGCTTGAACCTTCGTACGCAGCTTGGCAGTCAAGCTCGCGGTACGCCTGCTCAGAGAAGCTACGTTGACCGTGAACTTTAGACAGTTTCGCGTGCTTTTCGTTAATTAGCTGCTCGGCGCTTACGCCACCTTGAATACGTGGGTGCGTTTTCGAAGCGATAACCACCAATTCATCTTTGAAGATTTCTGTGCTTGAGAAACCTTGCTCATCAAAACGAGCGTAATCGATCACGAAGTCGATTTCTTGGTAACGCATGCGCTCAGAAAGAAGACGGTCAAATTCCGCGTCTAGATGTAGCTGAACGTTTGGCGCTTGTTGATTAATCTTCGCCATGATTTTTGGAGCAAAGCGCATGTCACATGGGCTGCAAATCGCCAGCTTGAATAGACGAGTTGACGACTCTGGTTGGAATA
>NZ_JAWOWE010000237.1:0-731 GCF_033340275.1 Vibrio sp. 1402 | reverse complement strand
GAAGTACTCTCAAGTTATGCATTCGATGGTGATAGAGACCAGTTGCAGAAACTCAAAGAGCTTGGTGGCGAGTTTACTCGTTTGGCTGATAGGGCTTTGGGCAACAAAAAAGATAAGCAAGATTTGATGCGTGAAGTGTTGGTCGATGCCATGACGCATGCATTGGACTATTGGGAGTCTGTTACGGGTGAAAGTAAATTTGCGTTTGCCGAACAAAGTGGACTGTGGCGCGTCTACCTCGACCGAAGCACACTGCAAACCCGCACGCTCGATAAATACATGCGTATCGAAACTTTGCCTAAAACACCGCGCTGGAGAACGGTTCTGAGTTCGATTGAGTTTATTCTTGAACACTGTAAAGAACAGAGCCCTGAACGTGCTTACATCGAAGCACAGCGCGATAAATTGCAAAGACTGCTCACTAGCTAAACCTCTCATAAAATACAAGCCTCGCTCAATGCGGGGCTTTTTATACCTATTGTTTTCTACCTATGGGTGGTACGCACTCTCCCCTCTCAAAAAACAAAATGCATGACATGTAAACGGTGAATGTATGCTCCTATGCACTCAACGAACTAGTACGAGCTGACATTTTCACAAACACCATTAATCTTAGCGACGGCCTCAAGCACTCTTCTTAATTGAGCTCATTTCCTAGCGGCTCCGGCGGAACTCTCCTCTTCTTAAAACGAAAAGACACCGTAGCTAAAAAGTGTTGTATTGCACTATTT
>NZ_JAWOWE010000236.1:0-732 GCF_033340275.1 Vibrio sp. 1402 | reverse complement strand
CTCAAGAACTTGGTGGCTTGGAGCTGCTAGATGCTAAGTATGAAAAGCAGAACTTCTCTCGGCACAGTCACGAAGGCTACACCATTGGTGTGATCGAAAAAGGCGCTCAACAATTTTTCCGCACTGGCGGCAACCACATTGCACCACAAGACAGCATTATCTTAGTTAACGCTGATGAAGTGCATAACGGCCATTCAGCAACCGAGGGGGGCTGGGAATACAAAGCAATGTATCCTGTGCCAGAACAATTTCAAACCTTGGGGCAAGAGCTTGGCTCACCCAATATCGCGCTGCCCTATTTCCCTCAACCTGTGGTTTATGATCCCGAACTGGCAAGCCAATTGCGCTTGGTGTTTGAGACTCTAGAAAAATCGGACAATCGACTGCTGCGAGAAACCTTGGTGTACGGTACGTTGATCAAATTGGCGAGTAAACACAGCACTCACCGCGCACCACTAAAAGAATCCACCAAAGCGCAACGACAGTTACAGCTTGTAAAGGAGTTTTTAGAAGACTTTCCACAAACCGATGTGTCGCTGGAAGAACTCGCGAAACTGGCTGGGCTGAGCCCTTTTCACTTATTGCGCGAATTTCAAAAGCAATTTGGCTTTCCGCCTCATGCTTACCAGATCCAGCAACGTTTACGTATGGCGAAAAAGCTGCTCAAACAAGGGCAGAGAATCTCTGATGTCGCACAAGAATGTGGTTTTCATGATCAAAGCCACCTGCATC
>NZ_JAWOWE010000235.1:0-734 GCF_033340275.1 Vibrio sp. 1402 | reverse complement strand
TGTCATTCTTGCCTTCATCATCTTTGGTGGCGTAAAGCGTATTGCGAACTTCACTCAGATCGTTGTGCCATTCATGGCATTGGCGTACATCATCACCGCTTTCGTTATCATTCTTCTAAACATCGGTGAAATCCCACGCATTATCGGCATGATCCTAGGAGACGCGTTCACTCCTATGGCTGGTGTTGGCGCTGCCATTGGTTGGGGTGTTAAACGTGGTGTTTACTCAAATGAAGCAGGCCAAGGTACCGGCCCTCACGCAGCAGCGGCAGCAAGCGTTGATCATCCTGCACAGCAAGGTCTGGTTCAATCATTCTCAATCTACATCGATACACTACTAGTATGTTCGGCAACTGCGTTTATGATTCTTATCACAGGTGCGTACAACGTACACGGTGCGGTTGAAGGTGCATTCCTTGTGCAAAACCTACCAGCCGATATTGGGGCCAATGGTCCAGTATTCACGCAAATGGCGATTGAAAGTGCTCTGCCTGGAGTTGGTAAACCGTTCATCGCTGTTGCACTGTTCTTCTTCGCATTCACCACGATCTTGGCTTACTACTACATCGCAGAAACAAACATTGCCTACATTCGCCGTACCTTTAAAGTGAACGGTCTGATGTTTATCTTAAAACTGGTACTTATTTCAGCCGTGTTTTACGGTACAGTAAAAACCGCAAACCTAGCATGGGCGATGGGTGATGTTGGCGTAGGTTTGATGGCTTGGCTGAACA
>NZ_JAWOWE010000234.1:0-734 GCF_033340275.1 Vibrio sp. 1402 | reverse complement strand
CTCGGTTTGAGAATCTAATTCCAGAACGTGAGCAAAACTCATCTAATAACCTTCTTAAACAACAAGAATGACGCCAGATGGCGTCATTACAAGGTTAAATATTGCGACCGAAATCAATAGCCTGCTGAATCACTTCTTGTGAAGTATCGGCTATCACTTCCGCACTGCCAATTCCGGTTGGTAGAACTAAGCGCAATTGACCTGACAGCACTTTTTTATCACGCATCATATGCTTGATAAAGTCATCAAAACTCATGCTGTCGGGTGTATGGACTGGCAATTTCGCTCTGCGCAACAATGCCACAATACGCTCAAACTGCTCTTCAGAAATCAGTCCACGCAGAAGTGACGTTTTGGCCGCCATCACCGTACCAGAAGACACCGCCTCACCATGTAACCAATTGCCGTAGCCTAATTCAGCTTCTATCGCATGACCGAAAGTGTGACCCAAATTGAGCAACGCTCGAATTCCAGACTCTTTTTCGTCTTGTGCAACCACTTCAGCTTTAATTTGGCAGCAACGAGCAATGGCATAGGTAAGCGCGTCTTCATCCAACGCGTATAAACGGTCTAAATTTTCTTCCAGCCAATCAAAGAATGCACCATCATAAATAATGCCGTATTTGATCACTTCAGCTATACCAGCAGCAAATTCACGCTCAGGTAGCGTCGATAAACAGTTGGTATCGATGATCACCGCTTTCGGTTGGTAAAATGCGCCAATCATGTTTTTA
>NZ_JAWOWE010000233.1:0-735 GCF_033340275.1 Vibrio sp. 1402 | reverse complement strand
ACTCTGCTTGACCTCTACACCATCGCGGAAACGCAAGGTCGCTTAGACAACCTAAACGTAGCATTTGTCGGCGATTTAAAATACGGCCGCACCGTTCACTCACTGACTCAAGCACTGGCGAAGTTCAATAACATCCGCTTCTACTTTGTCGCTCCAGACGCATTGGCGATGCCAGAGTACATCTGCGAAGAACTCGATGAAGCTGGCATTGAATACAGCCTACACACAGAGATGGAAGCGGTAATTCCTGAGCTCGATATTCTTTACATGACTCGCGTTCAAAAAGAGCGTTTCGACGAGTCTGAATATGCGCACATCAAATCGGCTTACATTCTGACGGCGGCTCTATTGGAAGGCGCGCGTGAAAATCTAAAAGTACTGCACCCGCTACCTCGTGTTGATGAAATCACGACAGACGTAGATAAAACCCCACACGCGTACTACTTCCAGCAGGCACAAAATGGCGTGTACGCTCGCCAAGCGCTGTTGGCTTTGGTTCTAAACGAAACACTGTAATCGAGGAGATAAAAACATGGCTAAAGAAACTCAATTGCAGGTAGAAGCAATCAAAAACGGCACCGTCATCGACCACATTCCAGCACAAATTGGTATCAAAGTGCTGAAATTGTTCGATATGCACAATTCTTCTCAACGCGTAACGATTGGTCTGAACTTGCCATCTTCAGCTCTGGGTCACAAAGACTTGCTGAAGATTGAGAACGTGTTCATCAATGA
>NZ_JAWOWE010000232.1:0-735 GCF_033340275.1 Vibrio sp. 1402 | reverse complement strand
GTCGTTAAGTTAGTTATGTCTGTCGCAGTCAATCAATACGTTTTAACAGCAATAAAAAATTGCTTGCGAGTGAAGTGGATTTGTTTGATAAGTATTTATTCTTAAATCAAAAATTCAAAGTAGCTATTGAGTATTTCAACAAGACAGAGCATTAAGAAACCATATTGAGTCGTTATTGACTGGGATAGGAATTCGTTCACGGCGAACCACAAAGGATGAAAGGGATTCATGATAGAGCTAAAACATTTGCGAACATTAACTTCGCTTCGAGACACCGGCTCGTTAACTGCTACGGCTACTGCCTTGCACTTAACGCAATCCGCTCTTTCTCACCAAATCAAAGATCTCGAATCTCGTATTGGCGGTCAGTTATTTTTACGCAAAACTCGCCCAGTGAAATTTACCTCTGAGGGTGAAATTCTCTTGCGCCTCGCGGAAGATATTTTGCCAAAGCTGGCAAGAGCAGAAAACGAACTGGCAAGTTTGAAAGAGGACGTCAACGGTCGATTACACATGGCGATCGAATGTCACTCATGCTTCCAATGGCTCATGCCTGCTCTAAGGGAATATCAATTGGCGTGGCCAAGCGTCACGTTGGATTTTTCGTCCGGCTTCGGGTTTGAGCCCCTACCCGCATTGTTGGCTGGCGAGTTAGATCTCGTTATCACGTCGGATATTCAACCTCGTTCTGAGGTACATTATGAACCGTTGTTTGACTTCGAAATGCGCCTAATT
>NZ_JAWOWE010000231.1:0-737 GCF_033340275.1 Vibrio sp. 1402 | reverse complement strand
TTAGTTAAGTGACTTTGATAACTCCGTTTTTTATCAGACCGACTACACTTGTTTAGAAATAAGTGACGCATTTCATATAATTAATTGATATTGCGCCGCTAGGATATGTGTACCATTTTTGTGACAGATAGTAACTTTCACTTGTTTTGGGATGTGGAACGCAATAAGTCGATTGTTTAATGAGTTGATAGTTAGTTTAATCAACCAACGATGTGCAAAACACCACATATATTCAACTAAAAACTATGCAATAGGTTAATGGGAAACGTTGGCCATTAGCGGAGGTCAGATGAGTACGCAAACCGTGCCGCAAAACGCGATTGTAAATGCTGTCAAAGGGGAAGTTTTGGTATTGGATCTTACAGGTAAGATCCGAGTGGTAAGCGCCGGAGATGCGTTAAATACAGGGGATGTCATTGTCACAGAAAACAATGCGTCTTTGGATGTTCTAATCAATAACGAGCTCTATCTTGTCGACCAAAACTGTGTCGCGTGTCTTCCCGAGCCTTCATCAGAACAACCGGAAACTTTGGTTCAAACCCCGGTTGATGGTCAAATTGCTTTCGACCCGACGGCGATTGATAGTGCTAATTTTGACGCAAATGATGTTGCTGCTATCCAACAAGCGATTTTGGAAGGTGCCGACCCGACAGCAATTCTTGAAGCAACGGCCGCTGGTGGCGATGCGTCTGGCTCGGCAAATGCTGGCTATGTGACGGTTGAATACAACAACCCAG
>NZ_JAWOWE010000230.1:0-737 GCF_033340275.1 Vibrio sp. 1402 | reverse complement strand
GGTCTTTTATCAACTCAAACAAACTCGGAATGATGCCGCCGTTGACCTGACGTTCAAAATGGCAAGCCAAGCCTTCCATGATCAACACCGCTCCCAGAGTGAGTCCATTTTCTCCCGCTCGCATCCGAAACAGATGATGCAATTCATGCGCGAGCACTGCAGCCAGTTCGTTTTCAATGACGGTTTTTATATCCGTGCGCTGAGTGTCTAACAAGACTTCGACTCGGTAGGGGCTTAAGCAGTAACCACCAATGCCACTTTGCGGCGCATCACCATGACCAAATGGACTGATGGTGACATCAATATTGGTCAGCTCAAAATGATCGGCGAGTTGCAGACTCAGGCTATTCAGCTGTTCATACAAATAGTCAGCAACAGGAGACAACGCTCCCGTCGCATTCAATAAAGTCACACGATAACTCATTTATCTTCCTTGATAATTTAGATGATGAGGGGCGAGTTTACAGTGTAAAGAGTGAGCAGTAACGGATTAGGGAAAAGTTACATGCCTTTAAACAAACTTTGAGAAGCGCGGCTCACTGGCAGCTTAGTTTCACCAACATAAACAAACATTCTTCCTGCAAAGTCTTTGTTTACTTTAATGATTTTAGACACTTGCACCACGCTTGAGCGATGCACTTGCCAAAACTGCTCTGGGTTTAGCTGCCCAATCAACTCTTTGAGCGATGTGCGGATCAAATATTCTTGCACTTCCCCCAGCCCTTGCTGCGCATACA
>NZ_JAWOWE010000229.1:0-737 GCF_033340275.1 Vibrio sp. 1402 | reverse complement strand
TACACGACGCTCGGCAAGGGGGATTTCTCGTTCACCCTCTACAGGAACCCACAATACGCGCGAGAGCTTATTGCGCACATGGCTGGTTTCCCATGTCAGTCCTTGAACACCAGTTAAGGGTGCAACGCATACAAATGTAGTTTCTAACGGTCGTCCGTTGTAGCCAATTGGAATGCTCTTTAACTCGATACCAAGTTTGGAAAAGTCTTGTTGAGGTTTGCTACCCGCAGGAGCGCCCAAATGCCATTCCAGCAATTGTCCCACCCAGCCTTTATCGCGTTTGAGGTTTTCTGGAACGGTCATCCCTGCTTCGTCCGCTAATTCCGCAAAACTGAGTCCGGCAATATCGTGAGCGCGTTCCATTAACTCCGCTTCTGATTGTGGTTCTGGTTTCATAATAACTGCATGACAATGGAAAAATCCTAGTCTAACAAATTTCAACAAAATCTACTGTCCAAGATTTCATCGAGATGGATTAAGAATGATCAATTCATAACTTATCCACAGATATAGGTACATATAAGTGGATCTACTGATGGGCTGGATGAATAAACAGGGGTTTTGAAACGTTTTTAGGCTTGATTTTATGTAGATGTCATGAAGTTAGAGAATGAATGTGTGGATAAATAACCGATCGGTTGATCTTTGACCGATCTGAGTTTGGTGAAAAGATCATCAGAATTGACAAGATCGTTTTATCACCAGGTTTGTTTTTAAGTTTATATTTATCATTGAGT
>NZ_JAWOWE010000228.1:0-738 GCF_033340275.1 Vibrio sp. 1402 | reverse complement strand
CCTCTACACATCAGGCTCGACAGGCAAACCAAAAGGCGTACTTCACACAACAGGTGGCTACCTTGTTTATGCTGCCATGACGTTTAAATACGTCTTCGATTACCAACCAGGTGAAACCTTCTGGTGTACCGCAGACGTAGGCTGGATTACTGGCCACACGTACCTTATCTACGGACCACTTGCGAACGGCGCGAAAACCATCCTGTTCGAAGGTGTACCAAACTACCCGAACACAAGCCGTATGAGCGAAGTGGTCGATAAGCATCAAGTGAACATTCTGTACACCGCACCAACAGCTATTCGTGCGCTGATGGCAAAAGGCAACGAAGCGGTTGCTGGCACGTCTCGCTCAAGCCTTCGCATCATGGGCTCAGTGGGCGAACCAATCAACCCAGAGGCATGGGAGTGGTACTACAAAACGATCGGTAACGAAAATTCACCTATCGTCGACACTTGGTGGCAAACGGAAACCGGCGGCATCTTGATCGCTCCACTTCCGGGCGCGACAGATCTCAAACCAGGTTCAGCAACTCGCCCATTCTTCGGCGTACAACCTGCGCTGGTTGATAACATGGGTAATATCCTTGAAGACACCGTGGCTGAAGGTAACTTGGTAATTCTTGATTCTTGGCCAGGTCAAATGCGTACGGTTTACGGCGACCATGAACGCTTCGAACAAACCTACTTCTCAACCTTTAAGGGCATGTACTTCACCAGTGACGGTGCGCGTCGTGACGA
>NZ_JAWOWE010000227.1:0-738 GCF_033340275.1 Vibrio sp. 1402 | reverse complement strand
ACGATAAGTATCGCTAAATAAATAGAAACGATTATTGCGCTTATCGTTATTATCTTTTTACTGGATATTTTTTTAACAGCCTTTTTCATCGAATTTTCTTACTATCTTCTAAGAAGTAATCGTTATAAAAGTAGTAAATGGACGGGTAGTATTTTTTAACGAGCTTTTCATACGTCCCATCTTTTTTAATAGAATCTAAATAACGATCAAACGCTTCGCGTAATTCCGGTGAATTTTTACGGAACGCAACAGCCATTTTTTGATTTTCAGAAACAGGGCCAATAACTTTTATTTCTCCCGGCCATTTTTCTAAAGCAATTAATGTGTCTGCTACATCCAATAAGGTACTTTCAGCATCATTTTTCATGATGGCAGGTACCATTTCGTTTAGGAGTCGTTTGCCATCGGGCAAAATCACTTTGGCACCCGTGTCGTACAAGTCGTAAAGGTTTGGGTCTAGGCACGAATGCTCTAGCGCCAACACTTCTCGTCCATCGATCAACTCTTTCACTGTCTTGACGTCTTCGTCGATGGAACCACTTGGCTTAATTGGACTTAAACTTGAATCGGTACGAGAAACAAGCCATACCGCCGATGGGAAGTAGTCCTGAGAAAAGTCCAATACCTCTTCCCGCCAATCCAAAATCGTCACGCCATTGGCGATCAGATCACCCTCAATTGGCACACTGCCACCCACTACTGCGCGGTTGTGTCGGTATTGAACATCTTGACCTGTCA
>NZ_JAWOWE010000226.1:0-738 GCF_033340275.1 Vibrio sp. 1402 | reverse complement strand
ATTGATCATTCACACTTCGGGGCATTTGAGTGTCGCAAACAGTAAAGCCTTAGAGCTAGCAGGCATCACATCAGAATCGGAAGATCCAAAAGGTGGCATTATCCGCCGAATGGAAAACAGCCAAGAACCCAATGGGGTCCTAGAAGAAAACGCGCACTTTGCAATGCTGTTCAACCTCAATAAGTTGATTGATTCTGAACTTCAAGATCGCATGTTAGAAGCGTCGCAAAGTATGTACGCGAAATATGGCTATACCACGGCTCAAGAAGGGCGAGCAACATCAGAAGGTTATGAAGCGATGAAACGCGCGTCGAAAAACGACAAGCTGATGATCGACTTGGTTGCGTACGCCGATATGGTATCGAGCAGTGATTTTATGGACTCGGAATACAACACGCCAGAGTACACAAACCATTTCCGCATCGGTGGCGTAAAGCTGAACTTTGATGGCTCTCCACAAGGTAAAACGGCATGGCTAAGTCAGCCTTACTTCCACCCGCCACATGGACAAGATAAAGACTACGCAGGCTACCCAACCTTTGAAGATCAACAAGCTTACGATTACGTAGAAACGGCCTTTAAAAATGAATGGCAGGTGCTGACGCATGCCAATGGTGACGCTGCGATCGAGCAATTTATCAATGCAGTGACCAAAGCAAATGAAAAGCTAGGAAAACAAGACCGCCGACCTGTACTCATTCACGGCCAAACCATGCGCCAAGACCAAGTGGATCGCTT
>NZ_JAWOWE010000225.1:450-739 GCF_033340275.1 Vibrio sp. 1402 | reverse complement strand
CGATCTAGACAGCACCAGGAGCAGGGGTTCTGCAGATGCAGTAAATATCGACGGTTTCTACGCCAACTTCAAGTAGTAAATGACATAATTGTCGAACCGTGCTTCCCGTCGTGACCACATCATCTACGATTGCGACGTGGTTATACTTTGGTGGCTGATTTAAGGTGAAAGCGCCTTTTAAATTCTGTTCTCGGCTGGATTTCTTGTACCCACGCTGCGACTGGACGTGTTTTACGCGGCGAAACACGTGATTATCAAACCTCACATTAAGGTGACCAGCCAAATGTCG
>NZ_JAWOWE010000225.1:0-440 GCF_033340275.1 Vibrio sp. 1402 | reverse complement strand
AGCGGAGCGGGAGTTGAAATGCGCTGGGCAAGCAATTGCGTTAAAGCGCGAACATGCCATATTTGTCCGTGATCTTTGAAGCGTTGTACTTCTCGAGACAGCGGAAAATCGTAGTCTCCCAAGGTAAATAGCCGTTGCCAAGGGGGAGGCTCGGAGAGGCACTCGCCGCAAATACTCTCTATATTCGCTTCCTCTGCTTTTAAGCTCAATCCACAACGTTGGCAGCGTTTTACTGGCGTAAGATATTGATAACAGTGATCACACCAACGCAGCGCATTGGGTTGAGCGGCAGCCAGAATCGGGAAGCGACATAAACCGCATTGACTGCTGAGCACACGATGCATGATGTTTTGCCAGTGATGAGATAACATACCGCTTATTCAAGGTTAGATTTTGCACAGCCTAACGCTTGAGTGAAGCGATAAGGAATAAAATAAGTG
>NZ_JAWOWE010000224.1:0-740 GCF_033340275.1 Vibrio sp. 1402 | reverse complement strand
GTGAACCCATTGCTCGATCACAGGTAAGCGCAGCGCCAACACCATCGCAATAGACATCAAAGCCAACGACAAAACACCAGAATATTGAATAAGCGCGGAGCGCCATTGGAAGAATTGGGTCGAGGACAGCAGTTGCGGTTCACTCATCCACCACAACACAGACACGGCGGCAATTATCATCCATACAAAATTTCGTACAGTTTTCATGAACATCACTCTCAAATTGACGACAACTCTAGTTTAGTTTTTCTAGCGTAATGCAACGTCAATATTCGTAAAGTTGAGTAAACCCACAATATAACCAAGGTTAATAACAAACTTGGAGGTATTGCGCAGAATCCTACAGAAAATCGACAGGGATTTAACAGTGGTTAGAGTATTCACTCGTTATAGTTTGCTTAACATCGCCAAAGTGCGAATCAAAACCAAAAGAACGAAGAACACCACGCATGAAAAAGTTATTCCTGTTGGTTGGGCTGATGGTTTGCTCAACTGTTAGTTACGCCTCCAAATTAAACGAAGACATCTCCCTCATCGAGAAACAAACATCTGGGCGAATTGGAGTGTCAGTCTGGGATACACAAACGGACGAGCGTTGGGATTATCGCGGAGACGAACGTTTCCCATTAATGAGCACATTCAAAACGTTAGCGTGTGCCACCATGCTAAGCGACATGGACAGCGGCAAACTCAACAAAAATGCCACAGCGAAAATCGATGAACGCAATATTGTGGTTTGG
>NZ_JAWOWE010000223.1:0-742 GCF_033340275.1 Vibrio sp. 1402 | reverse complement strand
CGTGCTGAACTTGGTCGCCGCCATTATAAACTCTTGACGAATCCCAAACTTCTAGAGGGCCACAATCAACCGCTGCGTAGCTGTTGAAGGCCAATAGACAAGATGCAGTCAGCGTACTTAGCGTAAAGACACTTTTCACTGCTTTCCCGTTTTTAAGGTGCATAATCGCTCTTCCTTAAGTTATTGTTAAAACAATATTAAACGTGTTTGAAACAACACGTTCTTACTTTTATTTCGACGTAAAATAACTTAAGTACAAGTTGGAAATTTCACACTATGTATTTGCGAGTTTTCAACACCACCTCTCAAGAATCCACTAAATGGTTGCAACAAAATACCTATTATTTGGCACCAGCAACTAATTTTATAATTCGAATAAATAAGTGACTCGCAAATTAATAAAAAAGGCGAAAAAAGTCGTCATTTTGAAATAAAGATCACTATGCCTTTGTTGACCTTGGTGTTTCATTGCAATGTCGCTTGTCCTCGCGACTAAACTGTGATGGGCTGCTGTAGCCTACAAGTCGAGCAGCATCGTTGACTCGTTTCCCTTCGAGTTGAATCAAATCTCTCGCTTTATTGAGACGCACTTTTTTGATGTATTGCAAAGGTGATTCTAAAGTTACGCTCCGAAACGCCTGATGAAATGCAGAGACACTCATGTTGGCCTCTTCCGCCAATGTTTGAACATTCAATTGCTCATGGTATTCGGCATGAACACGATTGAGTGCTTTTGCTACTC
>NZ_JAWOWE010000222.1:0-743 GCF_033340275.1 Vibrio sp. 1402 | reverse complement strand
CCATTTCGGTAAATACCCGACGACGATTTTCCATGACCCCTTTTTCCAATTTGAAAGAAGGAATACCAAAGGTAAGTAGGCCACCAATCTCTGGGTAACGGTCAAACACCACCGGTTTTACACCGTTGCGAACTAAGATGTCTGCTGCTGCCAGACCAGCAGGGCCAGCGCCGATGATTGCCACCTTTTTATCCGTCCACTCCACTTTGGACATGTCAGGTTTCCAGCCCATTTCAAAGGCTTTGTCGGTGATGTACTTTTCAATGTTTCCGATCGTGACTGCACCAAAATCATCATTTAGTGTGCACGAACCCTCACACAAACGGTCTTGCGGACACACACGGCCACACACTTCAGGCAAGCTGTTGGTTTGGTGTGAAAGTTCCACGGCTTCTAAAATTCGGCCTTCATTCGCCAGTTTTAGCCACTGGGGAATGTAGTTATGGACGGGGCACTTCCATTCACAATATGGCTTACCGCAATCCAAACAGCGATCGGCCTGCGCTGTTGCTTGTTGTTTCGTGAACGGCTCGTAAATTTCAACAAACTCAATCTTACGAATCTTAATTGGTTTTTTCGCCGGATCTACGCGTTGAACATCGATAAATTGGTAAACGTTCTGACTCATGATTCAAACATCCTCCATGATTTATTGGGCTTGAACGCGCAGTTCAGCAGCGCTGCGGCTTTGGTGACCAAGTAGCGTGTTTAAGTCAGCCGCTTGAGGTTTTACCAAGTAGAAC
>NZ_JAWOWE010000221.1:0-744 GCF_033340275.1 Vibrio sp. 1402 | reverse complement strand
GTCAGATAACACCTTCAAAATGTTGCAGCGTGGTGAGTTGGACTTGGGATTAACTGGTAAAGACATCGACATCAATGACGCAAAACTTACCCTACTGCCACCGGATGATATTTGCGAACTCGAAATCTATCGCGACCATCAGATGTGCATCATTCGTAAAAACCACCCCGCACTAAAACAGAAGTGGAACCTCGAAGCGTATCTCGCACTTCGTCACGTACAAGTGCGATGTGATGGAAACGACCGTTGGTTGTTGGATTATCGTTTAGCGGACATTGGCGCAGAGCGCGATATTGCAGTCACCGTTCCAGATTTCAATAGTGCCGCCAGCTTGTGTTCTTACACCGACTTCATCTTTACTGCGCCGAGCCACTTTGTGCAACTGGCTGCCAAACAGCTCGACTTGGTGGTCTTGCCATTGCCGCTTGAATTCCCGCCCATGGCTTACACTCTGTTTTGGCACAGAGACAGAGAAAACGACCCAGCCTTGAATTGGCTGCGCACGATGATCACGCAAAAAACCGATCACCTTAGATAAAAATGTCGGACGCAATTTGCGCTTAGCGGTTAAAATGAGTAGCTTAACAGTCGATAGTCCTTTTTGGCTCATCTATGGCCTGTTATACCCAGACTTAAACGTCATCTTGCTACGACGTTTAACTCAATCACTGCACGAAGCAGAAGGAAACAGCTCCCACACCTGAGCATGAAGGAGCGGTAATTTGAAGGAATAAAACAGATGCA
>NZ_JAWOWE010000220.1:0-745 GCF_033340275.1 Vibrio sp. 1402 | reverse complement strand
GTAAAAGGAATTTCTGGAGCGACTACTATTTTCGCTCTAACTTCTGGCCCATTATTTTTAGCTATAGATGTAAGCTTGGTTGTCGGGAACATTTTAAACCACATTGATAATAAATATGAGATAACCCAAAAATTCAAACTAGCACTAGAGAAAACATTGAATGAATCACTAAAACAAGAAGAAATGAGAATCAACGATGTGATAGGTAGAAGTTACATAAAGAATGGGGTATTTTTATGAAACAAGAAGATGACTTAGATTTAACATCAACACTTTTGATATCATTGTTATTTCTTTTATTAGGCTTATCTTGCATTTACTTCTTTTACAACGATGTAATTAACTATGTAAAATATATATAACAAAGATGAAGTTATAATCATTTCTCAGGGCGCACTTTATGGACTATTTGGAAGTTGGATATTTATATCTTGTTTTATTTTTTTAATAACTGTATTTTTAAATAAAAGAAAGTTATCACACAAAAAAGAAGCACTTTTCGTAAGGGTTATAATTTCCTTTTCAATCATAACAATTGTAGCGCCAACTGCACTTATGTTTCTTACTAAAGAACACTTAATAAGACAAGGTTATTCTTTCTCGATTGACGAAGACAAGTCTTGGTTACAAGATAAAGTTTATATTTTTAAAAAGTAACTGGTATCAACATTTTAAACCGGAGTATTTGGTACATTAAAAAGTACTTTTCTTTTTGGAAGGTATAAAACTTAGTCACACATAAGAA
>NZ_JAWOWE010000219.1:0-746 GCF_033340275.1 Vibrio sp. 1402 | reverse complement strand
AAAAACTGGCAAAACTCAATGACTCATTCAAACAACTGCGTGACAAAATTCGTCAGCATTATTCTGCCCCATTAGACGTGTTGGTGATGCGCTTCTCGACACCCAATTCTGTTCTGCTATCGACGGAAAATTCGACCACTGACTATGTGGTTGAGCAGCTTGGGTTAACCAACCCTATCCAAGTCTCTGCGCGCGCTTGGGGCATCAAACAAGATCGCATCAACCGCTTACAAAACCTTGAACAAAGCTACGTACTTTACGTGCAGCCTTTCCCGCAAGAGAGCAAGTTGAACAGCTCACCACTTTGGCAAGCGATGCCATTCGTGAAAAAACAGCGCGTAAATTCGGTAAGAGCGGTGTGGGCCTACGGCGGCGCGATGTCTTTGCAATACATGGCAGAAGCCATTACCGACAGCTTAATTGAACTGGCACCAAAACAATGAGAACGAAACCGTACATTGGCTATGTCGCGCTGATTGCGTTGCTTAGCCTATTGAGCTTACAAATTGATACGAGCTTGTCGTTGAGTGAACAATGGCAGTTGTTCACTCAACCAGAAAGCGCCAGCGAATTTCGTGATGTTTTCTTTATGCAGTCTCAGTTACCTCGATTGAGCATCACGTTATTGGTTGGTGCAATGCTCGGGCTGACTGGTAGCTTGATGCAACAGTTAACGCAAAACAACCTCACCTCACCGCTGACCTTAGGCACCTCTTCCGGTGCTTGGCTTGCGTTGGTCATCGTTA
>NZ_JAWOWE010000218.1:0-747 GCF_033340275.1 Vibrio sp. 1402 | reverse complement strand
TGAGCATATAGCTCCTATTGCCGCCGATATTGACCATTACAATCAGTTTCCTAGCCATTTGTGGCCACTTCTTGGCGAAATGGGCTTGCTTGGCGTGACCGTCAGCGAAGAATATTGTGGTGCTGAAATGGGCTACCTCGCCCACGTTGTAGCAATGGAAGAGATAAGCCGAGCATCAGCCTCCGTCGCACTCAGCTACGGCGCGCATTCTAATCTTTGCGTAAATCAAATCTTTCGAAACGGCACCCCAACGCAACGAGAAAAGTATCTGCCTAAATTAGTTGATGGTTCGCACATAGGCGCTCTGGCGATGAGCGAAGTCAATTCGGGTTCGGATGTCGTCAGCATGCAATTAAAAGCCGAAGACAAAGGCGACCACTTCTTACTCAATGGCACAAAAATGTGGATCACGAACGGCCCCGATGCGGACGTGGTCGTGGTGTACGCCAAAACAGACGCTGATGCGGGATCGCGCGGGATCACAGCGTTTATCGTCGAGCGCAGTTTTACCGGATTCAGTGACGCGCAAAAGCTCGATAAGTTGGGAATGCGAGGCTCAAACACATCTGAGCTCGTCTTCAACAATTGCAAAGTACCTAAAGAAAACATTCTCGGAGCACTCAATTGTGGCGTCGAAGTATTGATGAGTGGGCTTGATTACGAGCGCGTTGTTTTAGCTGCTGGCCCACTCGGCATTATGCAAGCGTGTATGGATATCGTCGTCCCCTACGTGCATGAACGCAAACA
>NZ_JAWOWE010000217.1:0-749 GCF_033340275.1 Vibrio sp. 1402 | reverse complement strand
ACAAACTGGCGTAGTATTCCCTGCTGACCAGTAAACTTGTGCATGGTATAGCCAAAAGTTGATAGTAAGAAGCCCTCAGTTGAGGGCTTCTTTGTTAATACTAAAACTTAGGCTGTAGCTTGCTTTATCGCAAGTTTGTGTATGGTTTTACGGTAAGTAAGGTAAGCAGAAATACCCGCCATAATATTACCCACACACGCACCAAACAGTAGACCTCTGATACCGCCCAGTTGCGCACCCAGCCATAGGCAAGGTAGGAAGAAAACAAACAAGCGTAATGCCGAAATGGTTAATGCTGTGTACGATTTCCCTAGCGCATTGCAAATCGACACCATCAGCATACAAACGCCAAGAGAGCCCAAACTTATCGGCACAATCATTAGATGCATGTGGAGCACTTGTTCTACTTGGGTATCACTTGTCATTAACAACGCGAGCGGGTTTGCAAGCAAGAAGGTAATCGCCGCAATCAAAAGCTGGAAGCCAAGAATGAACTTAACCGCTATTCCAACCAGAGATTGAATGTCTCGATAGTTCTTTGCGCCTAACAAGCGCCCCACCATTGGAGGCATCGACATGGTCAGTGCCAATACAGACACAATGGCAAAAAACTCGTAACGTGAGCCTAGCGCCCAAGCAGCGACTGCGGCAGTTCCAAAGCTTGCAAGCAACTTGGTCGCTAACATTGAAGAGAGCGGCGGTAGCAATTGACTGACCATGGCTGGCCCCATGATGTTACCTATCGAAGT
>NZ_JAWOWE010000216.1:0-749 GCF_033340275.1 Vibrio sp. 1402 | reverse complement strand
AAGATATTAATGATAGAGTTGGCCATTTTTCTGGGGATCATGTTATCACTCGCATTGCTCACGTTTGCCAAGGAGTCATTCGTGGTAGCGACTTTATAGGTCGATTGGGAGGAGAAGAGTTCGCAGTAATCTTAACAGATACGAATGCGATTCAAGCGTATGAAGTAGCTGAACGCATCCGCCAAGCTATACAAGCAACGATCTGTCATGTCGATGACGTTGAAATTACGACCACTGTTAGTATTGGTGTAGCAGGGTTGAATTCACAACAATCCAACGCAAAAGAGCTTCTAATCGAGGCCGATAAAGCGATGTACTATTCAAAGCACTCAGGAGGCAATCAAGTCACCCTAGCTTACGAAAACCTGCCAGATCTTAAGCTTTATCAAGCCGGTCACTTAAAAATACAAAGGGTTTCCTAAAAATAAATAACCCATTTCTTACCACGATAGCCTCTTTACTAAGAAACCTCCGTCCTACGCAGTCCCCACAATAACATCGCTAAAAACTCGCTTATCTAAAAACCTTATAACTATTAGTAAAAAGTGCTCTATATGTGTTCGCTATTTATCGAACCAAACCACCATCATTACATCCTTAATATCGACTTTAAAAAGCTCGCAAGTCAGCAAAAATCCATTCAGATGAAAATGAGGCCACTGACCCTTACTCATTTCAAATGATGGACACTCACGCACACAAATCGCCAAGTTTCTCAAGGTAAGCCGAACCAGTGTCAATAAGTAGGT
>NZ_JAWOWE010000215.1:0-751 GCF_033340275.1 Vibrio sp. 1402 | reverse complement strand
AATATCCCCCGCCATGTAAGCGAAGATGAATGCGCCTGGTGCCATGGTCAACAGAGAAACCAGAGCGTAAGTGCCAAGGTTGAGGCTGGTTAGACCGTAAGCGTAGTTTTGTAGGCTGAATGGGAATACAGGCACAAGACGAGTCAGAATTAAGAAGCTTGTACCATTTGCTGCGACACCGTCATCGATTTTCTTGAAGATTGGGTTGTCGCCAAACTTCTTCATGATGGTATTACGCAGTAGGAAGCGCGCCACGATGAATGCCGCCACCGCGCCAAGCGTTGCAGAAAACAGCGCCAATACGCCACCTTTGATAGGACCAAATACGATACCTGCCACAATGGTGAACGCGCTGCCCGGTAGTAGGAAAACACACGCAAACACGAATGCTGCTACGAATACGGCGTAGCCCCACACACCAAAGCTGGCGATCCAATCTTGTAGGCTCTTGATGTCAGTGATGATTTCAAGAATACCAGTTTGTTTTGCCGCGAACAGAGCAATAGCTACAACAGCGACGATAAGAGCGATTTTTACGAATTTCATAAGTTCAACTTCACTTAAACCTAATAATTAAAAAGAGATAGCTATACAGACATACACTTGATCAGACCCGCTTTTGATTTGTAGCGGTTGAACCAAGCTTTTACAGGGCTAGCGAGTACGTTTACTGGCGGTTCATCACCTTGCATGATCACAGGGCCGAACATCAGGTCTAGAATGTGCCAAGATTTCGTGCCAACACCCATCA
>NZ_JAWOWE010000214.1:0-751 GCF_033340275.1 Vibrio sp. 1402 | reverse complement strand
GCAGCGATTCAACCTACGGGGATGCAGCCCGATTTGAGCCGGACGATTCGTGTGGAGTTTATGGCACACGTCAACCCAGATATGCCGTGGGAGTTTAAGCCGAAAGTCATTTCGATGAATGTTCATCCAGGTGAAGTCGTGCAAACTGAATACTTGGCATTTAACGAAAGTGGACAAAGGCTGGTGGGGCAGGCGGTGCCTTCCGTTTCTCCCGGCAACGGTGCAGCTTACTTCAACAAAATAGAGTGCTTTTGTTTTACGCAACAGCCGCTGGATGGAAAGCAGCACGCTCAGATGGCATTGATTTTCTATATTGAGCCCGATTTGCCGGACTCAATACATACATTAACGCTGTCTTATACACTCTACAAACTTCCTCCTCCCACAGGCAGTTAGCCTCTCAAGGAGTGAGATACAGGCCAAATAGTGTCTGTAAGGAGAGAACTGATGAGTAATAAACCTGGAACCTACTACGTTCCTGCTCAAAGTAGTTGGCCGATCATTGGCGCGTTTGCTCTGTTTTTAGTCGCCGTCGGTGCGGGCATGACGGTGCAAGGTACTCAAAGCGATGGTGCGGTCGGTGTTGTTGGTCGCATTGTGCTTGCCGTAGGCTTTTTGTTTCTGCTTTACATGTTGGCAGGGTGGTTTAGTAACGTCATCACCGAATCGTTGACGGGCAAATACAGCGCGCAGATCACTCGATCATTTCGTCAGGGGATGAGTTGGTTCATCTTTTCAGAAGTGATGTTCT
>NZ_JAWOWE010000213.1:0-751 GCF_033340275.1 Vibrio sp. 1402 | reverse complement strand
AGCACCGTAGATATGCCCAACCCCAAAAACACCAAAAAAACAAAATCCAACATTGCCACCTCTGCACAAATCAATCAGAACCACAGGCCTCTCGGCCAAATGCGCCACCAGGGAGAACCCACTTCTGCCCCTCCGGCACAAAAATCGGGAGCGTGTAATCTTCTCTGGATACCTGCTCCAATGCCTCAACATCACTAATCTGTATCGGCGCAACAGCAGAACCTAAATCTATTACGTCGATTTTTTTTCTTGATACCGTCACACCAAAGGTTTGTTCATACTGAGCAATTTTCCCAGCTCGTTCAGGCCAGTAGTGACGGATCGTGGACCAGATACGCTGTGAGTTGTAGATGCAGGTCATACACGACGACCGGCTCCAGCCAAGGCGATAAGGGACTGGGGCCAGGATGCGGTGACGCTCGATTACTTCCCATACCTCCTCCTCAGTCCAATGAAGAACGGGCCTCCAGGCATCAACTAACCGTGCAGTCTTCCCATATCTTCTGTCACAGGCATGAGCCTCAAGCTGGTTGTACTTGGATCTGTTTGCACTTTCCTCCCGGCGCTCACCAGTGATGAAAAGGATCTTCTTCCCCTTGAAGCGCTCCTGGTTATTAAGAGCTCTGCGGCCAACATCGATCTTCAAGGCTGATGAGCACCACCTTGTTTGGAGTGATGGCGATTGCTGAGGGAAACGAAGGCGCGTACCAGGCTTAGAGCGCTTATGGTCTCTAGGCAGCACCAGAAGCCC
>NZ_JAWOWE010000212.1:0-752 GCF_033340275.1 Vibrio sp. 1402 | reverse complement strand
AGACCGCCAATCAGCACCGAGATGACATGCGGGTGCAGCGCAAGCGCCGCGACGATAAACGTGACTTGCAGTAGAGTCGTCGTCACCATCACTTGAAGCAGTGTTTTGGCTTTGTCATCTTGAGTGCGCAGCCAAGCCGTGCCAATCGCAATGCTGCCCTCCAGAACAATGGCAAGCGTAACAACAGCAAATTCGATGCGCGTAAAAGGTTCAGGAATAGAAAGCAACGCAATCAGTAACAGGAGAATCGCAGCCACCGCGCCGGCGATCAGCACCGACAATGAATAAAGTTGGTTGAGAGAAACGGTTCTTTTTTGTGCGTCTTTCTCCACGCCGACAAAACGATAGAGAGCTTCGTGCAAAGCAAAGCTGACCAACAAGGTTGTCACTACGCCAAAAGTGGTCAGTAGCTCGAGTTTGCCCATTTGCTCTGGCGTCAAAAAGTGTGGGAGCACAGGCAACATGAGTAAGCTGATGCTTTTGTTGATCACTAACGCAATCGCGAAAAGTGACATGTTGGTCATTGCTTTAGACATGGTCATATCCTTTGACGTTGTTTCGCGCTTTGGCACCGTGATGACTGGTTGGTGCATGCTCTGAACATAAATATTGAGCGATTGGCATGTAGCAGCGTTCCGCGCTGTATAGCTGTGCGACATTTAAGGCTTCAAGCCCCATTGTGACCTTCATCCACGGTGACTCATTAAGCAGACGAATCGCGTTGTGCAGAGAAGCCGCATTATTCGGTGTGT
>NZ_JAWOWE010000211.1:0-752 GCF_033340275.1 Vibrio sp. 1402 | reverse complement strand
ATGGTATGGGCGCTAACGCCATTTGTATGGTTTTCAGAGCAAATCACCAAGCGTTTGGCTCGTAACCACGAAGCACCAAAAATGCGTGATGAACTTTCTGCGATGGCGATTTTGGCACGCGAAAGTGGTGAGTTTGCAGAAGGCGAATCTAAAATCTTAAGCAACCTGCTAGGGATTCAAGATGTGCCTGTCACACAAGTCATGACACCTCGTCCTGTTGTCTTCCGCGTTGACGCAACAATGACCATCAATGAGTTTCTGGACAAACACAAAGACACACCGTTCTCACGTCCGCTGGTATACAGCGAGCAGAAAGACAACATCATCGGCTTTGTGCATCGTCTAGAACTGTTTAAGATGCAGCAATCAGGCAGTGGTCAGAAACAACTCGGTGCGGTCATGCGTCCAATCCAAGTGGTTCTGAACAATACAGCGCTACCAAAAGTATTCGATCAAATGATGACGCACCGCCTACAACTGGCACTTGTGGTCGACGAATACGGCACCGTGCTTGGCCTTGTGACACTAGAAGACATCTTTGAGCACTTAGTTGGTGAAGAAATCATCGACGAAGCCGACAAGAGCACCGACATGCAAGAACTGGCCTACCAACGCTGGGAAAGCTGGAAAGAAATGCACGGCGTAATCGAAAGCCGCGATGACGACGACGAAGAGTTAGAAAAACAAAACGTTGAGCCAGAAACACAAGAGCCAACAAAACCAGACTCAAAAGAATCGTAACCACGTTTCCA
>NZ_JAWOWE010000210.1:0-753 GCF_033340275.1 Vibrio sp. 1402 | reverse complement strand
TTACTACATGTCGCACATCTCTGCCCTACTTTTGCTGCCAAGCGAGCTCGCATATCAAGGCTTTCAAGACGCATTGATCGATGTTGCCATCGCTATCGCCAAAGAGATGGCCTACCTCCTCGCGCCAATTATTTTGGTCGCAGCGCTTATCGCGATTTTTTCTAACATGGGACAGTTTGGTTTTCTTTTTAGTGGCGAGTCCATCAAGCCCGACATTAAGAAAATAAACCCTGTCGAGGGCGCAAAGCGCATCTTCTCGCTAAAAAGCGTCATTGAGTTCATCAAGTCGATACTCAAGGTATCTCTGCTTTCCTGCATCATTTGGGTTACATTGCGGGGCAACATCAACACCTTAATGCAAATTCCAACTTGTGGATTGGAATGTGTCCCTGCGGTGACGGGAGTTATGATTAAACAATTGATGATCATTTCATCGGTTGGTTTTGTTGTGATAGCTGCGGCAGATTTTGCCTACCAAAAGTTTGACCACACGAAGAAGCTCAAAATGAGCAAGGACGAAGTGAAACGTGAATACAAAGAGATGGAAGGCAGCCCGGAGATCAAAAGTAAACGCCGTCAGCTTCATCAAGAACTTCAAGCTTCTAATCAACGCGAAAACGTTAAGCGCTCCAACGTATTAGTAACGAACCCGACTCACATCGCGGTTGGTCTGTACTACAAAAAAGGCGAAACACCGTTACCTGTCATCACTCTGATGGAAACCGATGCGATGGCTAAACGCATGATTGCAAT
>NZ_JAWOWE010000209.1:0-754 GCF_033340275.1 Vibrio sp. 1402 | reverse complement strand
CGGCTGACCGTTCAACTGGCGCACTTACGCGGCGCAGCGATGAAACTTGGTCAAATGCTGTCGATGGATGCGGGAGACATTCTAGAACCGGAGTTGGCCGAGATTTTGGCCAGATTACGTTCGAATGCCGATCCAATGCCATCAAAGCAGCTCAACAGCGTGATGGTAAATGCACTTGGTGAACAGTGGAAATCTGCGTTTCTTGCTTTCAACTTCAAACCTATTGCGAGTGCATCCATAGGACAAGTTCACCAAGCCTACAGCGATTCTGGCGATAATTTGGCAGTTAAAGTGCAATATCCCGGTATCAGAAAGAGCATCGACAGCGACGTCGATAATGTCGGTACGCTTTTGAAAATTGTTGGCCTTATCCCTGAGTCAGTTGACTATAAAGGACTGTTGGAAGAGACGAAAAAACAGCTGCACGACGAAGCCAATTATGAGCGAGAAGCTCAGTTTGCCTATAGATATCAAAAGGCTCTACAAGACCATCCGCATTTTGTGGTGCCAAAAATCTACCCGGAAATTTCATCCCAATCCGTTCTGGCTATGGCGTTCATTCAAGGGACGCCCATAGAGAAAATCGCAAACTACGACCAAGAAACTCGCGACTTTGTAATGCACAATTTGTTGGAACTGCTGTTTAAAGAACTGTTTGAATTCAAGATGGTGCAAACCGATCCAAACTTCGCAAACTACCTCTATCTTGAACAAAGTAAACAAATCGGGCTGTTAGATTTTGGCGCAACTCGCG
>NZ_JAWOWE010000208.1:0-754 GCF_033340275.1 Vibrio sp. 1402 | reverse complement strand
TCTCTTTTTTGTTTTTACTGGTTAAAGTTTTTAACCGGTATGTACCCGTAGTCAGCAATGGTTTTTTGTCCCGCTTCCGATTTTAGGAACGCGACAAAGTCTTTGCCTGCTTGATCTAGCGAGTCGACTTTGTAAAGCACCAAGAATGGTCGAGCCAGTTTGTATTTGTGATTTGCGATGTTCGCTGCTGTTGGTTCAATCCCGTTAAACTGAATCGCCTTCACAGAAAGGTCTACAGACCCCACCGAAATAAAACCAATCGCACGTGTGTTATGGTTCACAATGGTTTTAACCATGCTGTTGCTGTTTACAACTAAGTTGTTTGGGCTGATATCAGAAACCAGACGGTCGTTAATGATTTTGGTGAGACCCAACAAACTTTCAAAGCTGTAGCGCGAGCCAGAAGATGCTTCTCGCGTGACAACTGCTATCGGTTGATCCGCGCCGCCGACTTCTTTCCAGTTTTTGATTTCGCCTTTGTAGATGTCAAACAGTTGTTGTGCTGAAAGGTTAGTCACAGAGTTTGTACGGTTCACAACAACGGCAAGGCCATCGTAAGCAATTGGAAACACATTCAAGTCTTCGCCTTTTTCGCTTTCTGTCAGATAGCGAGAGCTCATACCAAGTTTCACGACACCTTTGTTCACCATGGTGATCCCCGCACTAGAACCAATGCCCTGTACCGCGATGTAATTATCTGGGTGTGTCTTATTGTATTCTTCGGCGAGTACGTCCATCACGCGAGCAACGGAAG
>NZ_JAWOWE010000207.1:0-755 GCF_033340275.1 Vibrio sp. 1402 | reverse complement strand
GTTTTTCAAATCGTAGATCAGCTGAGCCAAATCTTCGATTGAGTAGATATCGTGGTGTGGCGGTGGTGAGATCAGACCGACGCCTGGAGTCGAGTGACGAGTGGCACCGATCCAGTCATCCACTTTATCACCAGGTAGCTGACCACCTTCACCCGGTTTCGCACCTTGAGCCATCTTGATTTGAAGTTCTTCAGCGTTAGTCAGGTAGTAAGACGTCACACCGAAACGACCAGAAGCCACCTGTTTGATTGCAGAGCGTTCCCAATCACCATTTTCTTTGCGCTCAAAGCGCATTGGGTCTTCACCACCTTCACCTGAGTTGGACTTCGCGCCTAAGCGGTTCATCGCAACAGCCAGTGTTGAGTGCGCTTCATAAGAGATCGAACCAAACGACATTGCGCCTGTTGCAAAGCGTTTTACGATGCTTTCGATTGGTTCTACTTCATCGACAGAGATAGAGCCCGCAGGGTTCTTGATGAATTCCAGTTGGCTACGTAGCGTTACCGCGTTGTCACCTTGTTTATCGACGGCACTCGCATACTGCTTGAACTGCTCGTAATCTTTGTTGCGAGTTGATTGCTGGAGTAGAGAGATAGTTTCTGGGTTGAATAGGTGTTTCTCACCACGTTGTTTCCACTGGTAAACACCGCCCACATCCAGCATTTGAATTGGGATTTCGCGTTGTGGGTAACCGATGCGGTGACGGATCAGCACTTCTTTCGCGATGTCATCCAGAGTCAAACCTTGGATGCGAG
>NZ_JAWOWE010000206.1:0-757 GCF_033340275.1 Vibrio sp. 1402 | reverse complement strand
TGCCATACACCAAGCACAAAGTGGAGAAGTAACGCTGCAGGTCAAAACTGTGTTCGTCAATGTACTCGCCAAAATCGTAATAGTCGGGTCTGTCATCGGACTCAAACGCAAACATGTCGGCGGCACTGATGGCCATATCGGCGCCATCGTCTAAATAGTCGATCAGTAAAATAGTGGCGAAATTGTCAACGGCATCTTCTTCTTTCCCCAACACAGGGATGCTTTGATCCTCGATGTACGCATGCCCAGCTTCATGCAGCAAAGTGTGTAATAAGGTATCTAATGCACCAGTCTTTGGCGATTTTCCGTAGCGATCTTCATATTGGTTGTTGGAGAAGTAATTGAGTGACTCCAAGTAAAACGTATACGGAATATGGATGGTGTGCGTGTCGGGATCGTACATAGGGCCATCTTCGCCGCCATAAATCAGGGTGAGCGGTTTACGAAAAGGGAAGTAGGCTTGAGAAAGTCGAACAAAAATCGGGTTCACATCGCTGCTTTGAATGGATTGCTCGGCAAGTTTGTCATGGGTTGTTTCTGCGGGTATGTACTCGATACGAATATTGTTCGCCGCGTTGGCAGAAGCGGCACAGAGTAATAGCGCAGGGAGAAGCGATTGAATTTTCATGTTGAGCTCTTGTTATTTGAATGACTTGCATAAAAATTATACATGTTTTTGGCGAATGAATAATCGGGATTGGCGTTTGTCACTCTGCGCCAATTCGTTTTATAGCTCGCCTAAAGGAGATCACTATGC
>NZ_JAWOWE010000205.1:0-757 GCF_033340275.1 Vibrio sp. 1402 | reverse complement strand
TTATCTTTCGGTCTTAACTGTGCATTGGGGCCCGATGAACTGCGCCCATACGTGGAAGAGCTTTCTCGTATTTCTGAATCATTTGTTTCCGCGCACCCTAACGCAGGTTTGCCGAATGCTTTTGGAGAATATGACCTTTCTCCAGAAGATATGGCAGAGCATGTAAAAGAGTGGGCTAGCAGCGGCTTTTTAAATCTGATTGGTGGCTGTTGTGGTACAACGCCGGAGCATATTCGCCAAATGGCGCAGGCCGTTGAAGGTGTTACACCTCGCGCTTTGCCAGATTTGCCTGTTGCTTGTCGTCTCTCCGGATTAGAGCCATTAACGATTGAGAAAGAGACTTTATTCATCAATGTCGGTGAGCGAACTAACGTCACAGGTTCTGCTCGCTTTAAACGTTTGATCAAAGAAGAACAGTATGACGAAGCATTAGAAGTCGCGCGTCAGCAAGTGGAAAATGGTGCCCAAATCATCGACATCAACATGGATGAGGGGATGTTAGACGCACAGGCTTGTATGGTGCGTTTTCTAAACCTATGTGCCTCAGAACCAGAAATCTCCAAAGTGCCAATCATGGTCGACTCTTCCAAATGGGAAGTGATCGAAGCGGGTCTGAAATGCATTCAAGGTAAAGGCATTGTGAACTCTATCTCTTTGAAGGAAGGCAAAGAGAAATTTGTTGAGCAAGCTAAACTGATCCGTCGTTATGGCGCAGCGGTGATCGTCATGGCATTCGATGAGGTTGGTCAGGCAGAAA
>NZ_JAWOWE010000204.1:0-758 GCF_033340275.1 Vibrio sp. 1402 | reverse complement strand
CTTCTAAGTACTTAGGCAAGATCTCAATAAGATATTCAGTAAATTGAGGTGCCGATGGTTCGTACTTCATTGCCGGTATGAGTAACTCAGCTTGGTTTTGATAATCAAAAGGCGAAGCGAGTGCCAAAAACTGAGTCCCAGATTCTGGCTTTCCATCCATGCCTACTTGATGGCAAAAATAGTGGAAAGAGTTCAACGCTCGCATTGTTGCTGAAACTAATACGGCACCAATACAACGACTCCAAATCTGTTGGTCTAGCTGCCATCCAATCTCAAGAGGGGAGACACTCACAATAAAATCGCCTTCACGATCTGGGTGAGTTTCTAGCCATCTCGCTAAAGGTGCTCCTTTTTCTCGTGTTGGCTCTGCCATTAAATGCCAAACTTGAGCAAGGTTCTCTAGTCGTTGAATATAGAAACCTAGTTCAGCGAGCGCAGGCTCGGCCAATCTTGCCGCGAGTTCGCCATCTTTGACTCTTTCTGCGATAAGATCGGCGATTTTCGCGACGCTTTGGTTTGCTTTCTTGCTGAACTGCTTTAGCTCTTTAGATTGGTTTTCTAGCCAAGTAGGCAGTTCGCCATGTTCAAAGCGGTAGATGCCTTCTTCAAACTGAGATGGGTCGAACTGTTTAGTCAGTTGAGTGAGCGCAGGTATTAAGTTTTGCACGGAGTCTTGCAAGTCATTGCGGAAACGAGCGACACGTTTCTCATCAGCCAGTGATGAAAATTTACTGATTGACTGATTCAGCTTCTCTAGC
>NZ_JAWOWE010000203.1:0-760 GCF_033340275.1 Vibrio sp. 1402 | reverse complement strand
CCAATACTTTACGGCCATTGTTCGGCAAGTCGCTTGCCTTTTCTGCAGGCGTTGAAAATAGACTGAAATCGACCCCGTGTGGCAGCGTTGTGGTTTTATTATCCGGAAATCGAGCGGCCAGCTTGTCGCTTGCAGCAAGAATAAAATCGGCGTTCTCAACCAGTGTGCGTTCATGCTCCATCACTGTTTGATGATCAACGCCCGCTAACGCGCCAAAATCGTCTCCACAGTAGTAAATCAGCCCGCGTTTATTCATGGCATTACACACATCAGCGGCGGTTGGTAGGGATGTCCAAAACAGTGGGTTGTCGAAGTTCAACGCTTTTAAGTGTTTTTCTAGTTGGTGCTGCATCATCTTCGCTGCCACTTTTCTTGAAAAAGCAGAGTGGGGAGCCGGTATTGTCAGCAAATTTACCGTGAAAATGTTGTCTACCGCATCACAATGCATGGTTGGCTTATCTGAGCCAGTATTGCTGATAACGCGGGAAAACTTGCTCACTAAACGTTGAATGTCTTTACCCGTCGGTTTTGGTTGTCTTAAACCGATGGAATTAACCCAAAGAATGCGATGGTTGGTGGCAAGTCGCTGAACGATGTGCTGCGTTGATGATGGTAGGCCGCCGAAGTCTTCGCCAAATACTACGATATCCGTCATGTGTTTCTCCTTGAGTTCTTAAGATTTGGTTTCTGATAGAAGGAGTAATCACAATGCGTGCCAAGGATTTTAGCTTTTAAAAACAGCTGGTTGTATTGTTGTCAA
>NZ_JAWOWE010000202.1:0-761 GCF_033340275.1 Vibrio sp. 1402 | reverse complement strand
TGTTCGCGGCCTTCATTTAAAAGAAAAACACGTGACGTGGCACGGTCAGATCATTCCAGGCGCGCTTTTTGATTTTGCACTGTATTTCTACAATAACCACAAAGCATTGCTTCAAAAAGGCAGCGGTCCATATTTCTATCTTCCTAAACTGCAGTCTCATCATGAGGCGATGTGGTGGAGTGAAGTGTTCCATTTCACAGAAGAATATTTTGGTTTAGAGACTGGCACGATCAAAGCGACCGTGCTGATCGAAACGTTACCAGCTGTGTTTGAGATGGATGAGATTTTGTTCTCACTTAAAGAGCATATCGTAGGGCTGAATTGTGGTCGTTGGGATTACATTTTCAGTTACATCAAAACACTGAAGAAACACCCAGATCGTGTTCTGCCGGATCGCCAAGTCGTCACCATGGACAAACCATTTTTGAACGCCTATTCGCGTTTGTTGGTTCGTACTTGTCACAAGCGTGGTGCTTTCGCGATGGGAGGAATGGCCGCCTTTATTCCCGCGAAAGACCCGCAAGAAAACCAGAAAGTGTTGGATAAAATTCACAACGATAAGTCACTTGAGGCGAATAACGGTCACGACGGTACGTGGGTTGCCCACCCGGGTCTAGCCGATACTGCTATGGAAGTATTCAGTGCGGCACTTGGAGAGCGAACAAATCAACTAGATGTTAGTCGCTCCGAAGATGCGCCAATTACCGCAGCCGAGTTGCTAGAACCGTGTGACGGTGAACGTACAGAAGAAGGCATGCGCC
>NZ_JAWOWE010000201.1:0-761 GCF_033340275.1 Vibrio sp. 1402 | reverse complement strand
TGCGCTTGCTCACCAGCGAGAGCAATGATTTCGGAAGCATTACCACGAATGATTAACTTGTTTGCAAGGCGGGCGATTTCGCGCGAGGTTTCGGTGCGTAGTGAACTTGCACCGCAACCGACAGGGTCGAGCACAACGATTTTACCGTTCGAGTTGGCTTGCTCGACGGCATAGCTCATGCGCGGCGTCCAAACGCTGTCTAGGGTGCCGATGTTGATCACCAAAGCGCCTGCAAACGACATCATTTCTGCCATTTCTTGCTTTGAATGCGCCATGATTGGCGAAGCTCCGATAGCCAACAAAGCGTTCGCCGTGTTGTTCATCACCACGTAGTTGGTAATGTTCACGACTAAAGGCTTTTTCTGACGCACTGCGGTTAATGCTTGAGTGATTTGTTCTATTAACATGAGATTCTCCAATTAACCTTATTGTGCGTTTAGACCTTGTTGCCAAAACGCCACTTCCATACGCGTTGCGGTTTTGAAGACCTGAATCAGGTTTTGACCGCGCTGGCTGTGGATGTCGATTTCAGCCAGCAACTGGTTAAAGTGTTCGGCCCCACTTGCCACGCCAGATTGGAACTCTTCACCGCCGTACAAGCTAATCCAACTTGCGTAAGGATTGCCTTCGAATACCGTGTTTTCATCTTCAATCAGCATTTTACCAATGACGGCGTAGCCGATGGAGCAAGGGGCGAGCGCGGCATACAAGTCAACTAAGTCGCCCGTCATTCCCGCATCCAATACGTAGCGCGTGTAAGC
>NZ_JAWOWE010000200.1:0-762 GCF_033340275.1 Vibrio sp. 1402 | reverse complement strand
TTACCTATACCGACAAGCGACAACGTTTCGGTATCACGATTCACAAAAGGCTTGAGTAGATCGCGACAGCGCGTTTTATCCTCACGCGACAAGGCGAGGGCAAGTTGTTTGGTGAGGGTTTCGCAACTCCGCCAATCTAACGCTAATAGTAACAGAGCAAGTTCGTACAGAGGCTCTTGCCAAACTAAGGGCGTTAGAGCGATTAAGAGCACCAAACACGGCAATGTCATCAAAATAAGAGCGAGGCTTCCTGAGAGAATGCTTTGTGAATAGCTATGGTGGTTATTTACTTTCTCTGCTAATTGTTCGGCTACCTTGCGCCATAAAGTTGCAGGGTGAGCGGAATGAGGAATAGGGAGGATCAGGTGAAACAGTAATGCGCCCCACATCACGAGGAGCGCACCGTTAGCATAGAATTGCTGAAAAATTTCTTCCATGAATGACTTGGATTACTTAACCAGTTCCAGCATCTTGAAGACCATTTCTGAAGAGCTTTTTGCTGCTAGAGGCAGGAATTCTTCAAAGCTCATTGGCGATTCTTTATCAGCAACGTCAGAGATAGCACGTACAACAACAAATGGTGTGTTGAATTGGTGGCAAGTCTGAGCAATAGCTGATGCTTCCATTTCAACCGCAATAACGGATGGGAAGTTTTCACGAATGAACGCTTGGCGCTCAGCCGTGCAAACAAACGCATCGCCCGTACAGATCAAACCGCGAACAGCATGTGTATTTGCCATTTGCTCGAGTGCTTTTTCCGCT
>NZ_JAWOWE010000199.1:0-762 GCF_033340275.1 Vibrio sp. 1402 | reverse complement strand
CCGTCTGATGAGTGAATGATCAAATGTGACTCTTGAGTATCGCAAGGTTGCTTTGCCAGTTCAAACAGCAAACGGTGCACGGGTTTCTTTTCCGATGGTTGCACGCGGCACAGTCGAGATAGAGACCAACCCTGGGTTAATGCTAGTTCAATAAATAGCTCCCCTTCGGTGATTGGCAGCACAAAGCTGGCTTTTCCTTCTGTATCTAGCAACTGATAACAACAGTTAAGCAACGCATCATGGCGTAGGGAGTCGGTATGCCTAGCGGTTGCTCGCTGGCTTTGTTTAGCTTGCTCACCAGTGTTGAAATAGGGTGGGTTGCAAACAATGCGTTGAAAGCGTTGCGGCGGCGAAAAAATCAAAACATCGGTATGCTGAACTGAGAGTCGGTCGTGCCACGGCGAGTGCGAAAAATTGTGGCTTGCGGCTTCAACTGCTGTGGTTTCGATATCAACGGCGGTAATTTTTGCGTCAGGAAAGCGTTGAGCACACATCAAAGCGAGTAACCCTGTTCCTGTCCCGATATCCAAGATATGGGCAGGGCTCGGACTTTCCATCCACGCGCCAAGCATCACGCCGTCGGTACTCACCGGCATGCCACTTTCGCCTCCTTCGATACAAAACTGCTTAAACTTGAAGCCTTTAGTTTGAAATTTTCCGCTCTTCATGATTGTTTTTTATCTGCTCAATATTTAAGTGAAATTCTCTATTGTTTCTTATTTGTATAGATTGTTGTTTTGTTGGTTATTAAATTGTATGGTT
>NZ_JAWOWE010000198.1:0-763 GCF_033340275.1 Vibrio sp. 1402 | reverse complement strand
GGCGATAGAGTTTCTTGGGTATCCTGTTTGTAAAGCATTTAGTCGTGATTCAGGTGCTCGAATTGAAACTGGGATTGCATTACTATCGGGCTATTGTACTTCGGGTGGCTCAAAAAAACGATGGACAACCGTCTTGAGTGAAGGCGCGACTTTAAGGCTAAAGATCCCAGTGGATTTACTCAATATTTATGAAGACAAAAAATTTCAAGTTAAAACCATATAAATGATTCATAAATAAGAGTAAAAATAATGTCAAATCGCATAATAAATATTATCGAATTTAAAACTGAAGATCTTGCTCATGCAAGTTCCATTATTGAGTGCATTAGTAATGAAAATAATGTGTTAGATTTTAATAGGTTAATTCCTAGCCCTGAGTATCTGAAGGTTTTGGAAGGAAAGAATAGTTCTTGTCATGTTGAGCAAGACAGTGATTGGAATTATAAACATTGGTACTCAAAATGGAACGCTTGGCACAGTGAATTCAAGCTTGAGGAAAAATATGAATATGTTTACGGTAGAATTAGCTTTATTTCCTTTAATAATATGCCATACCCAATATTCATCGCGCTATCAGAGAAGTACCGTGAAATCCGCTTTAAAGTAAAATTTGCTGACCAATATGCTTTTGGTTGTGATTGTGGATTTCTAGTCTTCCAGAATGGACTGGAAATTGACTGTCATGTGTCACCTAATGAGTTTGAGTCAGATGAGCAATACTCGTATTGGCTAGATATCGCAATGAGTGTTTAATAATTTTTCA
>NZ_JAWOWE010000197.1:0-764 GCF_033340275.1 Vibrio sp. 1402 | reverse complement strand
CACTCACTTCACAACCTTCGCAGATTTAAGAGACTTTGCACCGACGTTCGAAGATGGCGATCTGCATATAGGCTTTGCAAACGCTCTAGCATGTCAAACCGACTTCGACGAAACCATCAAACGTTCTGCTGGTGAGGACACAGATGAAGCCAGCGGTAATGAGGAGAATGACGTTGGTTTCATGCCTAGTGCTTGGGCTCAACCAACCTTTGATGATGATCCCGTGTTAACCATCCGTTTTGGTTCTATCGGTATTGCCAATCTTAAAGTGTGTAAGTCGTTCGATATGAACGGTAACGGTATTCATGATGAAGGCGAAGGCTTGATTCCGAATTGGCCGGTCAACCTTTACATACCTGACAGTGTACCCGTTCCTAAACCATTCAACCCTGAGTATCCAGAAAATGGTGAATTCTTAGTGATAGAACAACTTCTTCTTGATGCCGGCGTTCTTCCACAAGGTGAGAATTTAGCGGAAGTCGATGTCAATGGTTACGTACAGCGAATGACAGGAGAGGATGGCTGTGCCACATTCTTCGTTCTCGTTCCAAATGTTCGCGGTGAAGATCCCGCGCCTTATGAAGTGAGCGAAAGCCTTTCTGCTGCATGGAACAATACCAGTGATCACACCATTTCGTTCGACGTAAAATCTGTCATGAAAATGGAAAATGGCGTCCCCCTCATTATCGGTGAAGCTTACAACCGCAGTGACGCACTTAATGGTAATGCAGTGCACTTCAATAACATTTGTGAAATTACCGCAG
>NZ_JAWOWE010000196.1:0-766 GCF_033340275.1 Vibrio sp. 1402 | reverse complement strand
CTTCCGCTTTATCTGATGGTGCATCCGCAATGCTGATCATGAGCGAAGAGAAAGCCAATGAACTTGGTTTGAAGATTCGCGCACGAATCAAAGGCATGGCGATCGCAGGTTGCGATCCATCCATCATGGGTTACGGCCCTGTACCTGCAACGCAAAAAGCGCTGAAACGTGCAGGTCTTGCAATTGAAGATATGGACGTTGTCGAGCTAAACGAAGCGTTTGCAGCGCAATCTCTGCCATGTGCGAAAGACCTAGGTCTGCTTGAGGTGATGGACGAAAAAGTGAACCTGAATGGCGGCGCGATTGCTCTAGGTCACCCATTGGGTTGTTCTGGCGCACGTATCTCAACAACGCTTATCAACCTAATGGAAGCCAAGGACGCCAAATACGGCCTTGCGACCATGTGTATCGGTCTTGGTCAGGGTATCGCTACTGTCTTTGAGCGCCCGTAGCCCTTAACATCACCAGTTAGGTATCAACCAATACCAGCAAAATTTGGTATTACACTTAAGGCGGCATCTTATGTCGCCTTTTCTTTTATTAGGCACCCTATAATTTATTCATAAAACACATAAATTAGATGATGAAGTTTCATTTTATTCATAAATAAAGAAGGCATACACTTACAGGCAGTTAATGGCTTGCTGCTCGTGGCATTCCTGCCGCGCTATCGCACACTCGGAGAACCTTATGTTTAATGCTCTAGTTCTAAATCAAGAAGACAAACGTACTATCGCCAACATCGAACAAATCGATGAAACACAAC
>NZ_JAWOWE010000195.1:0-767 GCF_033340275.1 Vibrio sp. 1402 | reverse complement strand
ACCGAGGTACTTAAGCAGACCAATTATGAGGTGAAACTGGCGATCTTAATGATCTTGACCGATCTTGATATCGAGTCCGCACGTCAGCACCTTCATCATCAAGACGGCTTCTTGCGTAAAGCGGTAGAAAGCCACAAAGCAAACTGACCTAATGTAAGAAGGTTGGATAGTAAAAAGGTGGCTCATGGGCCACCTTATCTTTTTGCCGGAGCTGATACATCAAACATCAATCCCCATCATACAACCACTCGTCAAATTCGCGATTTAACTCGTTATTCACCTTACGCTTGATCTGGTCTGGATCAGTGGCATTTTTAACGCGTTCCACTTTATTCGTGTACTGGCTTGTCGCCTCGTTTACTTCCCGTTTCATTTTGTTTTGCACGTAAGTCCCGTTGGTGAGATCTTCAATATCCCGCTTGGTATTATTGAGCGTATTCGTAATCTGATGCTTGTTATGGTCGTATTTACGTTTCGCTTTGATCGTGTCTTTCAGCACATTGCCGGCACTTGCGGTTAGCGGCAGTAATACTAAC
Source organism: Vibrio sp. 1402 (assembly GCF_033340275.1). Taxonomy (NCBI): domain Bacteria; kingdom Pseudomonadati; phylum Pseudomonadota; class Gammaproteobacteria; order Vibrionales; family Vibrionaceae; genus Vibrio; species Vibrio sp. 1402. The sequence goes on along the minus strand of NZ_JAWOWE010000195.1, from coordinate 231 downwards.
GCAACTAAAAAGTACTTTTTCATATTTCAATATCACTTATTACTCAATCTCAATGAGCCAAGTAGACCAAAGCGCTCCGATAGAATTGTCAGAAGTTCAACAAGCCAAACTATCGTCTTGATTATGAAACAGAATGAGTCTTGGCGTTAATTACTGTATTTATTAATTACTGTATTCGTTCCAGCCTCGTTGCCATTCCATACGGAATTTTTGCGCTTGCTCAGTGCCCTC
>NZ_JAWOWE010000194.1:0-768 GCF_033340275.1 Vibrio sp. 1402 | reverse complement strand
ATGGGACCACGTTAACTTAGGCAAAGATTTTGCCATTGAAGTTGCGCGTGTAGAAATGCTAATCCCTGCACTACTTTTCTGTGTGCTTGCTTCTGGCTTTATCAACCCGAAAGCCAACTTGGCAGGTAACCACGGTCCAATGATCCCTCTTATTGGTACCATCGCTCTTGCTGGTGCTCACCCTCTTGCATTGGCAATTCTTATTGGTGTATTCGGTCTTCTACTTAGCTTCTTGAAAGGCGGTTCTAAACTGGTGAACCTCACCTCAGAGGGTACAGCTGGTGGCTTGCTCATTTTCCTGGGCTTGACGGGTACCATGAGCCAAATCAACTCGATTCAAGAATGGGCAGTGGGCCTACAATCTTCTACTGTTGAAGCAGGCAGCATGGGTTACGTGGGTCTGATCGTGCTTGCAGTGACTATCGCACTATACGCTTTCCTTGCAAAAGTGAACAAACGTTGGCTTGCGATTCCAGTGTGTGCTTTCACAGGCCTTATTATCGCTCTAGTGCTAGGTGCTGGTTTTGACATCAAATTCGTCACTGAAACTGGTCTACCGAATCTAAACCCTGTTTACTGGTGGGGCAGCACTGAAGAAGGTTGGATGCTCGGTCTTCCTAATATGGAACACTTCATCGCGTCACTGCCTTTTGCAATCCTAGCAGTAGCAATGTGGTCTCCTGACTTCTTAGGTCATCGTATTTTCCAAGAACTTAACTACCCTAAAAAGACTGAAAAAGTACTAATGGACGTTGATGACACAATGAC
>NZ_JAWOWE010000193.1:0-769 GCF_033340275.1 Vibrio sp. 1402 | reverse complement strand
GGAGACTGAATGTCTTATTTGCCTTTGGATGAATACCAAAGAAAATGGATTTTTACGCATCAGTCGATGCCAGTGCCAGAAGAAGATTTGGCATTTATCAAGCCGATGAGCCAAGCTCGTTCTGCGCAATTTTGGAAAGAGAACATTAGCGCGCAAAGCCCTGATATGGACCGCCTAAGCTCACAAGATTGGCCGATGAGTGAATCAAATTGGTTAGAATCTGTAGATTGGATGGCTGCATGGGAATCGGATGAGCCTGAAATGCCACAAGAAGTTGATGCACATATCGATTGGCAAGATGATGTGACCGTGTATTTCTGTTACGAAAAGTACAATGTCATAGAAACAAAATGGTCGATTTTTAAAAAGCATTGGAAGAACTTTTTGTTCTATGATGATGGTCCAATTCTTATTGGTCGTCGCCGCTCGCAAGCATTGTGGTTTGACTCAAAAGGAATGGTTAAACTTGGTGAGCGTCACTAACTTGTACTAACTCATCACCCGCTCATGATACTAGCCACCAACCAGGTGGCTTTTGTTTTTTTAAAGACTTGATAAAGGGCTTAGGACTCCGCCTGCACCTCTCTCAATCACGTGGGTATATATTTGTGTGGTCTTTACATCGGTGTGGCCAAGCTGCTCTTGCACTGTTCTAATATCGGCACCAGATTCCAATAAATGCGTTGCAAAGCTATGTCTTAACGTGTGACAGGTGACCGTTTTTTCTATGCTTGCATCGAGCGCGGAGCGCTTTACCGCTCTTTGAATT
>NZ_JAWOWE010000192.1:0-771 GCF_033340275.1 Vibrio sp. 1402 | reverse complement strand
TGCTTAGCCCATTGGTTAAATGTGGTATCACCTTTGCCATACATCATGTCGTAGCTTGTACTATTGGCGGCGAACACCGAGGAAGAGATCGCAGGTAACTCACCACTCAATGATGCAGACGTAGAGTTGATTATGACATCGAACTCTTCAGCAATGGTATTCATCTCTTTTGCTTTAACAGGGCCATACGCAGAAAACAATTCTGCCAATTCTTCGGCTTTGGAAAATGTACGATTAGTTATCGTTAGAGATGTTGGTTTTTGATCGAGCAATGGTTTAATCACTCCTCGAGCGGCACCACCAGCTCCTATGATCAGGATACGTGCGCCTTCTAAAACGACTTGATGTTGCAACAAGTCCTGCACTAAGCCTGCACCATCAGTGTTATCACCAATGATTTCACCATCATCAAGCTTCTTAAGTGTATTCACTGCTCCAGCAAGCTGAGCACGCTCGGTCAAACGGCTAGCAAATTGATAGGCATCTTCTTTAAAAGGCAAGGTCACGTTACAGCCTTTGCCGCCGTCAGCAAAAAATGCTTTCGCCGCCTCGATAAATCCACCCACAGGCGCACACTCTGCGGTGTATGTAAGGGACTGATTCGTTTGACGAGCAAAGAGTGTATGGATAAATGGCGACTTGCTGTGCCCGATAGGGTTACCAAACACGGCGTAACGATCGATTTGCGGGGTCATGTCCTTACCTTTATTCCTTACTTAGATATAGAGAAAACAGGGCCATCTGATTACAGATGACCCTATCACTATCTAT
>NZ_JAWOWE010000191.1:0-773 GCF_033340275.1 Vibrio sp. 1402 | reverse complement strand
AAGTCTGGTCATATTGTTACACCTGATGGAGCTACCTACTCTGAGGGGCAACTTCGCCACGCTCTTTTTCTGTTAGATCAGGTCTTATAAATAGCTCTGTTGGGAAATAAAAATTTGGGAGCCTTGTGCTCCCTTTTTTTGTTTCTCAATTGAGCCGACAAGCGGAAACATTCTTGATTTTTGTTACCTAATTCAAATCCGCGCGTCAGCTTCACAAATATGTATAAATACGTCTTTTTACATATCTATCTGGTTGTTAGCTGCAAACGACGACTGACGACGACGATGACTGAGGAGGAGGAAATAGGAGGTGCAGCGTCATCCCCGTATAGTAATACGGGGTGAAAGTACCTTGTTTTTCCGCAAAATGTCGAATCTGTGATGTACAATTCGACAAAATGTCGAAATAAGGTAACTTATGCATCCGTCCGAGTTTAAGCGCATTCGAAAGTCTGTTTTAAAGCTTAGTCAGTCCGAATTAGGCGATAAGCTGGATCTCTCCAATGATTCGATAAGTAGATTTGAAACGGGTAAATATCCAGTCGATAAAAGGACTGAATTTGCCCTTCTGTGGTTACAGCATTTAGAACTACACCTAGAAGCTCCTGTAACGCCTCCTGTGCAAAAAAGTGAGGTATTAGAATCTTGCTCTGTAGATCTTCTTATTTCCCCTCCTGTGCATTCTGACGACGAAAAGAGGGATAGATTTGGTCCTGTCCCTGACTCATCAAAAAGATCCAAGGCTAGGTCTAATCGAAAAAAGAAAAAGAAAA
>NZ_JAWOWE010000190.1:0-774 GCF_033340275.1 Vibrio sp. 1402 | reverse complement strand
GATGACAAAGGTTATCTGCTGACAACCTTATCGAGCCAAGAAGTGCTTACGCCAACGATGGCAACCACCAAACCCAGTCGCAGCATCAATATGACGCGTCTGCTGCTTTCTCTCGACAGCACGCCTGAGAATCGTGAGGAAATTGTCTTAGCCAACCGTGTGTTGTCTGATCCTCGCTTTCAAAGCCAGCTCAAGAGTCTCGATCTCAATTATCTGGATGATGCTAAACGACATCTCAACCTCGACTGGGTTTCTGTCGATGAGGCGATTGATCACTTGAACGAAAGCCAGCAGTACATTGAGGAAAACTTTGCCTCTGATGAGATCATCTTTGAACCTCGCGGCATCACGTTCAAAAACATCGTGATCAAAAAGAAAGATTGGCAGGGCCGCGCTTGTGCCTACGATCTGCGCTATAAACATCACCCCAAATATCGCCCCCCTTTTGGTGAGACCCGATTCACCATCACCAAAGATTCGTTAATTGAACACCCGAGTGTTGGCGACCATTTTCAAGGTTGCTTCATATCGCCGAATCACCAAATTACGGAAGATATTGTCGAGCCGATTAGCAAATTTGCGGATTGGTTTAACCTTGTTGGTTGCTCTATCACAGGATGCACCCGCAACGACTTGAACGGCTTCTCTCTCGAAGACTTTGATGATGAAGGCGACTGGAAATACCGCTCCGTTGCACTCAACTTTGATCCAAGCACTGAGCTACTGATGGAAAAAGTACAAGGCCTTGGGCGTAAAAAAACATCCACCACCACA
>NZ_JAWOWE010000189.1:0-777 GCF_033340275.1 Vibrio sp. 1402 | reverse complement strand
GGAACGGACCTGATTGTCGGCGGACGCTCAGGCCAAGTGAACTTACTGCTGTATTCAGTCTTTCGTATCGGTAATGCCACTAATAATATCGATTGGAAAAGCTATCAAGAATTCAGCCAGCATCGCGCGGTTGATTGGGCAATTCCCATTTCGCTCGGAGACTCTCACAAAGGCTTTCGAGTGATGGGAACCAATCATAGTTACTTTGAGCATTATAAGTACGGAAGTAAGCAAGCACTTACTTTCTCGAAAGGGAAAGAGTTCAATGGATTATTTGAAACCGTACTCGGATCGGACGTCGCCAAACAATTGGGTTACCAGATAGGCAGTGAAATCATCATTGCCCATGGTATCAGCGATGTTGGCTTCAGCCGTCACGATAAACTGCCATTCAAAGTTGTTGGTATTTTAGCTCCAACTGGCACACCAGTAGATAAGACTGTTCACGTCTCGTTAGAGGCGATCGAAGCCATTCATGTCGGTTGGGAAAGTGGCGCACGCTTGGGCCCAACGCCGGATGCCACGGTATTACAAGAAAGGGATTTTCAACCAAAACAGATTACTGCCATGCTTGTGGGCTTGAAATCGCGCATTCAAACTTTTGCGTTGCAAAGGCAGATCAACAACTACCCGAAAGAGCCTCTCAGTGCAATTATGCCCGGTGTCGCGCTACACGAATTATGGGGCATGATGTCTGTCGCAGAACAGGCCTTGATGGCGGTTTCTGGTTTTGTGGTTATCGCGGGTTTACTCGGCATGTTAAGCAGCCTACTGACC
>NZ_JAWOWE010000188.1:0-777 GCF_033340275.1 Vibrio sp. 1402 | reverse complement strand
AAGTGGATTCCTCAATTGGCTAAGTCATGGGCATTTGGTGAAGATAATAAAACGGTTTATTTTAAGCTTGATGACACTGCAAAATGGTCTGATGGTGAGAAGATCACGGCCGATGATTATGTCTTCATGATGCAGTACTACACCTCAAAAGACATTATTGACCCTTGGTACAATGACTTTTTTACCAACAGCATTGTTAGCGTGGAAAAAATTGATGATTACACCATCCGTGTTAATTTAGCGGTTGCACAGAGTCATGATTCTCTGATGGTCATGATTAATATGCCAAGCAATGGCTTCCAACCTCGTCCAAAACACTTTTTCAAAGGTGAGAAGGATGAAAACAACGATGGCATGCCGGATAATTTTGTACGTAAATTCAACTTCAAAGCTGAACCAACGGCAGCACCATACTACCTAGATAAGGTTAAAAAAGGGAAAAGTGTTACTTTTAAGCATGTTGGTGAAGATTGGTGGGGCTACAACAATCGTTACTACAAGAACCGTTATAACGTAGAGAAAGTCCGTATCACAGTTATTCGCGATCCTGACATTGCGATGAAGCACTTCGAAAAAGGTAATCTCGATTACTTTGAAATGGTGCTACCAAGCTTTTGGCACGATAAAACGAACACTGATGTTTACAAAAAAGGTTATATCCAAAAGTATTGGGGATTCAACCAATCACCACAAGGCGCTGGTGGCGTATGGATGAATACGGCAATGCCTTTGTTGGATAATCTAGAAGTGCGCAAAGGCATCATGGCTGCAACAGAT
>NZ_JAWOWE010000187.1:0-778 GCF_033340275.1 Vibrio sp. 1402 | reverse complement strand
CGCTAAAAAAGTACGCGCGATTGCCGCAAGATTAGGGCGTCAGGTTGCCATTCTTGGCGATTTACAGGGACCTAAAATTCGTGTTTCGACCTTTAAAGACGGTAAAATCACACTCAAAGTCGGCGATAAATTCACACTAGATAGCGACTTACCAAAAGGCGAAGGGAACCAAGAATCCGTTGGTTTGGATTACAAAGAACTGCCTCAAGATGTTTCACCGAACGACATTCTACTGCTTGATGATGGCAGAGTTCAATTGCAAGTCACCAGCGTAGAAGGAAATAAAGTCCATACCCGTGTGACCGTTGGTGGTCCATTATCCAACAACAAGGGCATCAACAAAAAAGGCGGTGGCTTATCAGCCGATGCACTCACGGAAAAAGACAAAGCTGACATCATCACAGCCGCAGAAATTAAGGTCGACTATTTGGCCATTTCTTTCCCACGCAATGGCGAGGACATGCACTATGCCAGACGCTTGGCCCGGGATGCCGGCTTAGAAGCAAAACTCGTCGCAAAAGTAGAACGTGCAGAAACCGTCGCCACAAGCGAGTCGATTGACGATATCATCCTAGCTTCTGACGTCGTGATGGTCGCTCGCGGCGATTTAGGCGTTGAGATTGGCGATCCTGAGCTGATCGGTGTTCAGAAAAAACTCATTCGTCGAGCTCGCAGTTTGAACCGCGTTGTCATTACTGCAACTCAAATGATGGAATCGATGATCAATAGCCCAATGCCAACGCGTGCAGAAGTCATGGACGTAGCAAACGCCGTTTTG
>NZ_JAWOWE010000186.1:0-780 GCF_033340275.1 Vibrio sp. 1402 | reverse complement strand
TGAGAAGGGAGGGCAGAGCTCAAACTCTTATGATCTATCGGGATTATTCAAAAAGCTGAAGAAAGAGTCAAAGCTTCTTTCCAAACTCAAAGCTGAAAGGAAGTCTGAAGATGGCAGACTTAGACGGGGTGGAAGTCAGTCAGTTACCAGTTAAGACGAACTTTAGTTTTTTAAATAAAGAGTAAGTAATATGTGTCGAAGATAATAAGAAATTAATAAGGTGGAATGAATGAATGTATTGTTACCAGGCGATGTATCGCATCAGGTACTAAATAATAAAAAAACAAAAAACGCTAGGGTAACAAACTCAAAGGGAACTACATCATTTGGACAAATCCCAAAGTTAAATAGTCAATTCCCAGAAGCAGAAGTTATCTTAAAGCTAGGTGATCCTGGTTTTTATGACCTTAAGGTCAAGCAGCTAAAAGGGGCTTTTGGCCTACGTCATATTTGGGATAAGCACAGAAGTGAAATTAATGCTCAAGATGCATCTGATGTGGTTAAGTTTATAGAAAATGTAATCAGAGGTGGCGCTGAAGTTCTGATTGAGTACGGTAAGGATCCAAACAAGCCGATAATCTTAGAATCAAGTTCAGGCATGGTCATTGTAGAGCTAAAACGACCACAAGGTGAAGACCCTTACTACAGCATAGTGACTGCATACGATAGAAAAAGTCACCCAGGAACGTTAATGGGTACCCTCTAGATACAAAAAAGGCTGGTTATAAACCAGCCTTCCTAAATGAGTGATCGTTCGTGGCGTTCCCTTAGCTCATAGGG
>NZ_JAWOWE010000185.1:0-783 GCF_033340275.1 Vibrio sp. 1402 | reverse complement strand
AGGTGTGTCTGCATTTGTTGTTCCTGCTCAAGCTGACGGCATCAGTTATGGGCGAAAAGAGCCCAAAATGGGCTGGAACAGTCAACCAACACGCGCGGTTACGTTTGACAATGTCGTTATTCCAGCAAGTCATTTACTGGGCGAAGAAGGGCAAGGCTTCATATTTGCCATGAAAGGATTGGACGGTGGGCGCATTAATATCGCGACCTGTTCCGTTGGTACGGCGCAACAAGCTCTGAATCAAGCTACGCAATATATGCAGGAGCGAAAACAGTTCGGAAAATCGTTAGCGCAATTTCAGGCGCTGCAATTCAAGTTAGCGGACATGGCGACGGAGCTTGTCGCAGCACGGCAATTGGTGCGTTATGCCGCCAGCAAACTCGATCGAGGCGATCCCGATGCGACGACGTACTGCGCGATGGCGAAACGCTTTGCAACCGACGTCGGTTTTCAAATTTGCGACCAAGCGTTGCAGATCTACGGCGGTTACGGGTACATAAAAGAGTACCCCATGGAGCGTTATTTCCGTGACGTTCGCGTACATCAAATTCTTGAGGGCACTAATGAAATTATGCGTCTGATCATCGCGCGTCGTCTGCTCTCAGAAACGTCAGCGTTGCTCTAACAAGCTATCGGGTCTGCGCCATCAAAAGGGGAAGTCACATTATGTCATCAACGCCACAAGCCATTGAGCACACCATTCAAAATCACGTCGCAATGATTACGATGAATAATCCCCCCGCGAACACGTGGACGGCAGATAGCCTTCACGCTTTAAAAGTG
>NZ_JAWOWE010000184.1:0-786 GCF_033340275.1 Vibrio sp. 1402 | reverse complement strand
CAACCAACAAAGGCACCCAATAAGTTTGAGTTGAATCAACCACACCACCACTTTGATAAATGATATTGAGTGCATGCACCGACATCCCGACAAAACCAAGGTTAAGTGATAACGCAGGTTGCTTAAACCATTTGAGACTAGAAGCGGAAATAAGCTCAAGAGTAATCAGAATGACAGAAGTTAAGATCAAGCTTTCGTGTCCATGCTTGAACCACTTAATTACGCTATAAATTCCGACCAGAAAAGCGATGAAGGTAAATAAAGAGAGGATGTCAGCTTGACGTTGTTGCGTTCTCGTCCATTGAGGTTGGCGCGGCATAAATACACTGCGCCACAGCGTGGCTGGATTCATGTTCAATCTTCCTTGATTGATTTCTTATTAGACATCCGACCACTATAGTTTTGTAACATTTTCACAACAAATTTATTCCTTAAATCTGTCTGAGGTGTCTCATTTTTAGTACGGTGAGAGTCTAGCGATAACGCCCTTTTCTCGCACTGCTTGCTTTACCTGCGAGCGCAACCAAGGTCTTGTTCGTATTGGCATGACAAATTGCCACACCGAGTGCATCCGCGGCATCGGCTTGAGGCTTTGCAGGTAATTTTAACATGTGCTGCACCATGTGCTGAACTTGCACTTTGTCTGCACCACCAGTCCCCACTACAGCTTGCTTAATAAGACGGGCAGCATACTCATACACAGGAAGATCCGCATTCACCGCCGCAACGATCGCACTACCGCGAGCCTGCCCTAGCTTTAGAGCAGAATCGGCATTTTTCGCCATG
>NZ_JAWOWE010000183.1:0-786 GCF_033340275.1 Vibrio sp. 1402 | reverse complement strand
CTCTGCTGCGTAAGAATCGTTGAGCACTGTATTCACTTGTGTGTCTGGAATATCGTGTTTACCAAGCGTGACGTTATCACGAATGCTGCCGTGCAATAACATTGGGTTTTGGCCTATCCAGCTGACAGCTTCGCGCCAAGTCGATAGATCAAGTTGAGACAACTCGCAGCCGTTAATTTTCAAACTGCCCTTGTATGGCATAAAGCCAAGAATGGTATTAACCAAACTGGTTTTACCTGCGCCACTTGGGCCAACAAGCGCAGTGCTTTGATTGGCTTCCAATGAAAATGACAGAGGGCCGGCCAATTGTTTGCCTTCAGGGCTGAAAACAACCAAATCTTGAGCTTCGATTTGAATTGGTGTGTTCTGTTCAAGAGATTGAGTTCCATCTTTCACTTGATCGACCTCTAGTTCAAGAAACTCGACAATACTTTCGGCAGCGCCCACCGCTTGTTGCTTCGCGTGATAGAAAGTACCGAGATCTCGAAGTGGTTGGTAAAACTCAGGAGCTAAAATCAGGATGAACAGGCGAGCAAATAAGGTGACGCCAGTACCGTAGTAACCAAAGTTCAATTCACCGATGTAACTGAAGCCGAAGTAAACCGCAGTAATAGCGATAGAAATAGAAGTGAAGAACTCCAGTACCGCAGAAGAAAGGAATGCGATTTTTAGTACATCCATCGTGCGGGTACGAAATACCTCTGATGCCCCTTTTAGGGTCTCAGTTTCTGACTTTGTACGGTCGAAAAGGCGAATGGTCGTCATCGCTTGCAATCGGTCGTAGAA
>NZ_JAWOWE010000182.1:0-790 GCF_033340275.1 Vibrio sp. 1402 | reverse complement strand
ATAAATGTGGTAATCGCAGGTCGCCTCCCCTAGTTGGAAACGTCGCCCATTGGCGGCCAAAATGCTCATAGAAACACGTCCAACAGGCACGATATACAGGTACTGAAGTTGCTCGCCTTGGCGCAAAATGGCTTCGCCTGCATCAAAATAACGAGTGTTTACTTGGCACTGATAGATGAGATCACGAAACGCGGCACTTTTCTGTTCTAGATAGTTTTTGAAGCGACCAGTCGGATAAGGGCTGATTTTCATGCGTTTTTCTCTGCGCTAGGAAGGATGCGAATCCGGACAAATGAGCAACTCAAAGACTAAGCCAGCTTGCTTGTTCATCCAGACAATTACTATTGATAACAATCTCAGATGGATTGTACCCCTTCCATTAAGACGATGAAACCAAGTAAATTATCACCTACTGAAATAGGTACTTTAGGGCTGAAAATAAAAAAAGAGCGTCCATCGACGCTCTTTAATAGTTTACTGAGTCTAGACCATTAAGCGGCTTCAGCTTGACCAATCCAATGGTAATGGTGGTTGGCTTTTTTACCCACCAGCCCAAGCTCTGCAAGCTCTTCGAAGACTTTGTCTACCTCTTCCGCAGAAAGTCTAAATTGCTTCGCTACCGCTTTTTTCGTACACGTGATTTGATGAGTTTTAAGGGCATCGCTCACCTGTTCTAGCAGTGTTTTTGGCTCTTCCGGTTCTTCAATTTTTTGCTCAATGACGGGTTCATCTTCATCCTTAATGTGTGGTAGATAACCCGCTGGCTCTGGGTCAATATCGCGAATTGATG
>NZ_JAWOWE010000181.1:0-790 GCF_033340275.1 Vibrio sp. 1402 | reverse complement strand
TTAAGATCGGCTTTGTATGAAACACCGATAACCAAGTCTACGCGTCGCGTTGCATGGCGAGAGTAGTTCGTGATTGCACCACCAATAACAGACGAGTTAGGTACAACAACCATTTTGTTGTCTGGTGTTTTTAGAACTGTTTGGAAGATTTGAATCGCTTCAACACTACCCGCTACGCCGCCAATCTCTACATAGTCGCCAGATTTAAATGGACGGAATGCAACAATCAGTACGCCTGCCGCAAAGTTTGATAGAGAACCTTGTAGAGCAAGACCAACAGCAAGACCTGCCGCACCGATTACAGCAACAACCGATGCCGTTTGAACACCTAAACGGCCCAGAGCTGCGATAAGTACGATAACGAATAGTAGGTAACGAACAAGACCGTGAATAAATTCTACGACCGCCTTATCCATGTTTTTCTTTTCAAGTACTTTGGAAACACTGCCAGCGACTGCTTTAACGATAATATTACCGATAAATAGGATAATCAGCGCTGAAATAATGTTCACACCGTACTGAATAAGTAGGTCTGAGTTGTTTGTAAGCCAAGTCTCAGCTTGAGTCAGCCCATCTGTTAGAGTGGTATCGATACCCATCGATTCACCTGCCATAATTCTTATCCTCAAAAAATAAAGATATATAAATCTAATTGCCGTTAACTTATGAGCCTTGTTTTTTATAGGCCCTTATCTACAACAATATCCCTATTGCCCAACTGAACAGTGTCAGATTTTTGGCACGATATCCCAACTTTGACATTTTGCAAAGTCAGAGTTTCGCAAAGATA
>NZ_JAWOWE010000180.1:0-791 GCF_033340275.1 Vibrio sp. 1402 | reverse complement strand
ATCCCAGTGATAAAAAACATCGGCGTAAACACGATCACGATTGCGACCGTCGACATTAACAAGGCGCTACGAATTTCTGCCATGGCGAGAACAATCGCGTTGGTTCGTGTTAGATTTTTGCGTTTGAGGTAGCGTTCAATGTTGTCGATACTCGCGATCGGATCGTCCACGATCAAACCTAGCGCCAAAATCAACGCAAAGAGTGTGACTCGGTTGATGGAATAGCCAAATGTCAAGTCCATCCCGAGCGCGGCACCATAGCTAATCGGAATCGCGATACCAACCACCAATGCGCTTCGCCAGTTCAAGAACAAACCGACAAACACCACGACCGTTAGAATAGAGATGCCAAGGCTTGATACCAAGTTGTTTACTTTCGCATTCGCCGTTTCGCCATAGTCGCGAATGACTTCAACTTGAACTTGTGGAGGAAACTGCTCGGATTGAAGCTCCGCCAGTTTATCCCGAACAGACTGAGCGACATTAACCGCGTTCGAGCCTTTTTGTTTAGCGACAGAAATAAACACCGCTGGGTATGCTTCATCGTGGTTTTTATCGCGATACCAAGTATCGGATGTTGCCTCACCTTCACCGTCGTAAATACGCGCGACATCTTTCAAATAAACGGGTTTGCCATTGAGCACCGCGATAACAAGATCGCCAACCTCTTCGGCGTTGGTCAGAAACCGTCCCGACTCCAATGTGTAATTTTGCCCGTTTACGCGAACGTTCTTGCCTTGGGTTTTGCTATTACTGAGCTGAATGGCCTGTTCGAGATCATCGATGGTTAC
>NZ_JAWOWE010000179.1:0-792 GCF_033340275.1 Vibrio sp. 1402 | reverse complement strand
AAAGTGTAAAAGACTACTTCAGTAAAAATAGTTACGGACGTTACATCGTAGAGCCTGCGAAAGAAACGGAAGGTACAGCGAACGATGGTGTCATCGACCTTACGTTGGATATCGCTCACCCGAACTGCCACTCAAAAAATGATGCGACTTGTGACAGTAAGCTCAATGAGGCTTTTAAAGCTGCTTACGACAAGTTAGACCGTTATGTGGATTTGTCTACTTACGATTTGAATAACGACGACAAAATCACACCTGACGAATTGTCTGTGATGTTTGTATTTGCGGGGTATGACAAATCTGCCGGTTCGGTAAATACGCCGTACATTTGGCCTCATCGTTATAGTCATAATGCGATTGAGATCGATGGAAAGACCATTCGAGATTACTGTTTGTTTGCTGACTTCCAAGGTGACCATCAATCTACGATGGGCGTGATTGCCCATGAGCTTGGACACTTGATGCTTGGTCTACCTGATTTGTACTCCTACAAACATTCCGGCTCTGTTGGCCAATGGGGATTAATGGGTGGCGGAAGTTGGGCAAGTAAACAAGGTGATACGTATGCAGGGGAAACGCCGGTCAATATGTTGGCATGGAGTAAGGAAGCTGCTGGTTTCATCAAACCGAAAGTGATTGAAGCGTCTGGTTCTAGCACAATCGAGACTCGTCAAGGCGAGGGTGTGGTGTATCTCGATCCGTACTTGAAACAGCAAGGTCCAAGAGCTTACTTCGAAAACAGAAGAAAAACGGAATACGACCGTGCGTTGTCAGGTGAAGGTCTTTTGATCACGG
>NZ_JAWOWE010000178.1:0-795 GCF_033340275.1 Vibrio sp. 1402 | reverse complement strand
TCACCGGATGCGGTGGTGTAGCTGTAAGCTAAGGTCACGATACTGCCCACAGGTGCCGGATCGCTCAGCGTCACTGTGTGCTCTGTGGTGGTATCGCCTTCTACGACAGTCGCTGGACCTGTCATGGTGACGGTGACCGTATCTTCTGGACCCGGATCCGTTTCATCACTGATGGTGGTGTCAACGAACGCATTGTCTAAGTTCAACGCTTCAAAGATTGGATTGCTGTCGCTGTCCACTATACCCGATACGCTGACGCGGAAGACTTCATCGCCTTCGGCGTAAACATCGTCCACCGTATCGATGGTAAACGTAGCCGTCACACCATCGGCACCAACCACTGCTTGGGTGGTTTCAGTGATGTCATCACCGGATGCAGTGGTGTAGCTGTAAGCTAAGGTCACGATGCTACCGACTGGCGCCGGATCGCTCAGTGTCACGGTGTACTCTGTGGTGGTGTCGCCTTCCACGACATTCGCTGGACCAGTCATGGTGATGGTAACCGTATCTTCTGGCCCTGGGTCGGTTTCATCGCTAATGGTGGTGTCAACAAAGGCATTTGAAACATCTAATGCCTCAAAAATCGGATTGCTGTCGCTATCCACAATGCCCGACACGCTGACGCGGAACACTTCATCGCCTTCGGCATACACATCGTCCACGGTATCGATGGTAAACGTGGCGGTTACGCCATCCGCCCCAATAATCGCTTGGGTGGTTTCGGTGATGTCATCACCGGATGCAGTGGTGTAGCTGTAAGCGAGCGTGACGATGCTACCGACTGGCGCCGGATCG
>NZ_JAWOWE010000177.1:0-795 GCF_033340275.1 Vibrio sp. 1402 | reverse complement strand
TGATCAATGACCCACACCTAGATGGCAGCTTCGACATTGAACACGGTCTGCATGTAGGACGTGAACTGCTGGTGGAACTGGCGGAAATGGAAATCCCACTTGCAACCGAAGCACTTGACCCAATTAGCCCACAATACTTAGCCGATACTTTTAGTTGGGCAGCGATCGGCGCACGCACAACAGAATCACAAACACACCGTGAGATGGCTAGTGGTCTTTCGATGCCGATTGGCTTTAAGAATGGCACAGATGGTAGTTTGGCAACCGCAATCAATGCGATGCAGGCAGCCTCTTCTAGCCACCGCTTTATGGGTATCAACCGTGAAGGTCAAGTTGCGTTGCTTACAACCCAAGGTAACCCGAATGGCCACGTGATCCTACGTGGTGGTAAACAGACGAACTACGATTCAGTATCCGTTACGGAATGCGAACAAGAAATGGCGAAATCAGGTCTTGAAGCGTCATTGATGGTGGATTGCAGTCATGCAAATTCACGCAAAGATTACCGGCGTCAGCCATTGGTCGCAGAAGATGTGATTCACCAAATCCGTGAAGGGAACAAGTCGATCATCGGTTTGATGATCGAAAGCCACATTAATGAAGGTAATCAATCTTCTGATCTGGCTTTGGATGAGATGAAATACGGCGTATCTATCACTGACGCTTGTATTAATTGGGAGTCAACTGAGGCACTATTACGTCATGCACACGAAGAGCTGGTGCCTTTCTTAGAAAACCGCCTTAAAGGCTAAAACGGAACTTATTTAAGGAACATCAATGGCAGTTGAACTTAAC
>NZ_JAWOWE010000176.1:0-795 GCF_033340275.1 Vibrio sp. 1402 | reverse complement strand
GGGTAAACGACACGATATTTTGCAACACGTCGTCATCATTGGCGTTGAGCAAAATGGCGATTTCATGCGCCCCTGCTATCCCTGCAATTTTCTCTAGGTCAGCTTTACGGACGTACACGTTGCCGTCATCAAAGGTCGTGGACGGTGTTTTGAAGATGCCTTTCACTCTAAACGCAGCGCCAGAGACATCCCCATTGATATCGGAAAGCGTCAGAATGACTTTTGAACCGACCCGTAGCTTCAATCTTTTCGCCGTCTTTTGCGATACAAGAATTGGATTCCGGCCCTCTTCATCCAACCAATAACCATCGATGATATGCTCAGAAAGCGGCGTTATCTTCTGCTCTTGTTCAAGATGAATACCATTAATACGAATACCGCGAGAACTGCGAGCAGAAGCTATCATGCCATCGGCGAGAAACCGCTCCGATACGGCTTTCACGCTTTGATGCTTGTCTAACGTTGTAACGATGCTTTGCGAGTCAGGTATGGTGTCTCTCAGTTCAGGATTAACGAGATACGCACTTTGATGAATCTGCAAATGGCTGGTTTGCCAAGCAATCGCATTTTTGATCATGCTGTCCACTAAACCATTCATAAATCCGATCATGGCGACAACACCCATCAAACCAAACACCATCGCGCCAAGCATGATGGACGTTCTTAATTTGTTTCGCCAAAGATTACGCCAAGCCAATTTAATCAACATGCGCGTCCCCTTTCAGCCCACTGGCGATAGGTAAACGAAGGAGACGAATCATCGGGTAGACAAGGCACAAGGATAAGATGATGAGG
>NZ_JAWOWE010000175.1:0-796 GCF_033340275.1 Vibrio sp. 1402 | reverse complement strand
CATTCTGGCGTGTGTGTGACGAGTATAAAGTGGATGCTTTATTCTCAGCGCCTACCGCTTTCCGCGCGATTAAGAAAGAAGACCCAGAAGGCGAGTTCTTAAAGCAGTATGATCTGTCAAACCTGAAAACTATCTTTATGGCTGGTGAGCGTTTAGATCCTCCTACGCTTGAATGGGTACAAAGTAAAACGGACAAACCGGTTATCGATCACTGGTGGCAAACAGAGACAGGTTGGGCGATTGCGGGGAACCCAACGGGCATTGAAATGATGCCAGTAAAAGCGGGTTCTTCAACTAAGCCTATTCCGGGTTATCAAGTAGAAATCCTCGATGAACTGGGTGAACCAGTAAAACCTAATCAACAAGGTTTCGTTGCGCTAAAACGTCCGTTACCGCCAAGCTGCTTACCAACCGTGTGGCGAAACCATGATCGTTTTGAAACGGGCTACCTAAGCCAATTCCCGGGTTACTATGTTTCTGGCGATGGCGGCTACCTTGATGAAGATGGTTACTTGTTCATCATGGGACGCATTGACGATGTGATTAACGTCGCTGGCCACCGTTTGTCTACTGGTGAAATGGAAGAAATTGTTGGTGGTCACCCAGCCATCGCAGAATGTGCAGTAGTTGGCATTCACGATGATCTGAAAGGGCAGCTACCACTTGGTTTCGTTGTGCTGAAAGATGGCGTCAAGGTTGATGAGTTAGCGCTAGAAGGCGAACTTGTGGGTAAGGTGAGAAATGAGATTGGCGCGGTTGCATGCTTCAAACACGCACTGGTTGTAGATCGCTTACC
>NZ_JAWOWE010000174.1:0-800 GCF_033340275.1 Vibrio sp. 1402 | reverse complement strand
GTCATCAACGCTGTCGCAAATTGATGGTGTGCTGGTGGCGCGAGTCCACGTGGTACTAGAAGATCAAGATCTTCGCCCAGGCGAGCGTCCGACTCCTGCTTCGGCATCGGTGTTTATTAAACATGCTGCCGATGTGGCATTGGACTCTTACGTGCCTCAAATCAAATTGTTGGTGAACAACAGTATTGAAGGGCTGAATTACGACCACATTAGCGTCGTGATGGTGCCATCTTCGGAGGTGCGAGTGACGACTCAAAGCAACCAATTTAAAAGTATTTTGTCGGTGCAAGTTACCAAAGAAACGGCGAACCATCTCATCGGGATTTTAGTGTTTATGGTACTGCTATTGATTGGCTCGAATGTCGCGACGTTCACGTGGTGCCGCAGGAGCGCAAAGCGTGGTTAACCCTGAAACACCGATGGCTCAGGTGCTGCATCAGTTCAACTACTGCCCATGTCAGTACCTAGAGCAAAACTGGATCGTGCCAAAACAGCCTTGGCTTCTTAATTTGGATGGCTGGCGAGATAACCCAAACTTCAACCTTTGGTGTTTAGAAGAGTGGGCGCTTGCGCCTGTTCCAGAAACGGCTTTTAACAAGCCACACCATAGCTTGGCTCTGCTTCCTCCTGATGCGCTCAGTACGTTAATGCTCACCATTGGCGGGGCGTTGCACAGTTTTGCGATGCGCCAAGTGGTACTTAAAAAGCCCAAGCAGTGTTTGAACAACGTGTTTGGTTTGGATGTCGCCCGTTTTCTTATTCAGCAAGGGCCGATGTTGTTGTCACAATGGCCGAAAGGT
>NZ_JAWOWE010000173.1:0-802 GCF_033340275.1 Vibrio sp. 1402 | reverse complement strand
TTTGTCGTAACCGATAACTGTATCCAATGTAAATACACCGACTGTGTCGCGGTGTGCCCGGCTGACGCCTTCCACGAAGGTCCAAACTTCATGGTAATCAACCCAATAGAATGTATCGACTGTGGCTTGTGTGTTGACGAGTGTGCCGCAGCGGCAATCTTCCAAGAAGACGAGCTGCCTGAAGATCAAACCATCTACAAAGAGCTCAACGCCGAACTCGCAGAAATCTGGCCGGTACAAACTGAAGTGAAACCAGCGATGGATGAAGCGGAAAAATGGAACGGCGTGCCAAACAAGTTGGATATGTTAGAAAAATAACCGCATTCAAAACGAAAAAAGCGTAATGAACCTCAGCTTGAAATCGCCTAGGCCGTTACGCTTTTTTTGTATCTAAAATTCGTTGATACGATTAGCTGTGCTGACGACGCATGTTGTCCAAAATGATACCCGTCGCCATTGCCACGTTTAAAGATTCTGCGCCACCGAAAGCAGGAATCGTGATCTTATCTGTCACGAACTTGGACGCTTCTTCTCGCACACCATGTGACTCGCTGCCCATCAACAAAATACCTTCTGCTGAAAAATCAGTTTTATGCACGCTCTCACCTTCAAGGAAAGCACCATACACTGGCAAGTTTGCTTCTGCTAAGTAGCTTGGCAAATCAACCAAACTCACTTGCACACGCCCAAAACTGCCCATTGTCGCGCTGATGGTTTTTGGGTTATACGGGTCTGCACAGTCAGTGCTCGCAATAATGTGCTTAATGCCATACCAGTCAGCTACACGGATAATCGTTCCTAG
>NZ_JAWOWE010000172.1:0-805 GCF_033340275.1 Vibrio sp. 1402 | reverse complement strand
CACGTTTACGTTCAGCCATAGTCTAGGGGAAAAACTAGGAGATGTACTGGATAAACAGAAAGATGCATTGGTGCGTCTTCGGAGGGGTAAGGCATGGAACACGTTTAAAGAGGTGTTTGGTTTTGACTCTCTTATCAGGTCACTGGAGGTGACATGGGGAGAGGAACACGGCTGGCACCCACATACTCACGAGCTTTGGTGTATTGATAAGGAAATCAATCGAGATCGCTTGTCGGCATACCTCAAGGCTAAGTTTAAGGCGAAGCGCCACGCGGAGAGGCTTGAACGACTGCTATCAGCGGAGCCGACAGAAGTCTTTGAGGAACTGCTTCTTGAACGTTGGGAGGCTTGTTGCGAAAGGGCTGGGCTGATGCTGAAACCAGACGGCACACCCGTTTCACTCGATGCCTTCCGTCAACATGCGCTTGATATTAAGCATGGTGTGAGCGTTGGTGACTACCTAGCAAAACAAGACGATTCGAGACACTGGGGAGTGGATCGAGAAATGGCTAAAGGTAGCACCAAGAAGGGCAAGAAAAAGGGGATTCACCCCTTTGGGTTTTTGTCTCGTTTCGCTGAAACA
The DNA here is from genome assembly GCF_033340275.1 of Vibrio sp. 1402. Lineage (NCBI taxonomy): Bacteria > Pseudomonadati > Pseudomonadota > Gammaproteobacteria > Vibrionales > Vibrionaceae > Vibrio > Vibrio sp. 1402. The sequence continues at coordinate 222 of NZ_JAWOWE010000172.1, read as the reverse complement.
GGCGATGGTGTTTGGTCTGGCCGTTGGCTTGAGTACAGCGAGGCCATTGACGGTAAACGCCGTTTATACTGGTCTCCCGAGTTAAAGGAACGAGTTGGCCTTAGCGAAAAAACAGACGAAGAGATTGCAGCGGAGCAAGATGATCATGCTGTGATCGTTTACCAGATGCTCGATGGAGAATGGCGCAAGGCTAGGCACAATGTGCCTCGTGTTCTGGCAGCA
>NZ_JAWOWE010000171.1:0-810 GCF_033340275.1 Vibrio sp. 1402 | reverse complement strand
AGGTTCAATTGCTTTCACTGCTGTTTCTTCTACTTGCTCATCGGCAAGTTGATCTTTAACACGAACAGATTTGTTCAGTTTGCGACGTTGACGGCGCTCTTTGACTTTCTCTGTTTTCGCGTTTGCTTTCGCTTTATTCTCTTCAGGCTTCACTTCTGAGCGAGCTTCAGCCGCAAGTTGCAAGCCTTTTTCCGCTACTTTCGCGTTTGCTTTCGGCTCTTGAGCTTTTTCAGCTTGTTGAGGTTTTGGCTTACGCTTCTGGCTACGGTTTGGTTGCTGTTTGTTTGCAGGCTGTTGAGCTTCGTTTTGCTCATTAGCTTGCTCTTCACGAGGCTTACGGCGACGACGGTTATCACGGTTTTCACGACCTTCGCGGTTATCGCGTTGGTTGCTACGACGACGGTCGTTGCGATCGCGTTTGTTGCGCTTGTTGTCGCGGTTTGATTTCTTCTCTTCTTGTTTTGGTTCTTCTTTTACTTCTTCAGAACCACCAAATAGGAAGCTACCTAGTGCTTTAAACAAACGGCTGAATAGGCCAGGTTTTGCTTCTTGCTCTACTTCTTTCTTCTTCGCTACCGGCGTAGGTTTAGAAACAGGAGCTGGAGCGGTTTGAGCTGGCGCTGCAAAGCCCTTAAGAACTGGCTCTTCGATTCGCTTAGGTTTGATGTCTGTTTCAGAAGGTTCTTTACCTTCTGCTTCTTTCATTGCTTCCAACTTCTTAGGAAGTAGGTAAGAAATTAAATCAAACTCTTCACCTTCGCGTACGCGAATTACTTCAAAGTGCGGTGTTTCCATGTCTGAGTTAGGAAC
>NZ_JAWOWE010000170.1:0-811 GCF_033340275.1 Vibrio sp. 1402 | reverse complement strand
CCGCTTGGCCCACAAACAAGTTCAATACCGTACCAGCCGCGCCCGCATTAAGATCTAGCGCGCCAAATACCACGCGTTTCACTCTGCTGTGCAACAGTGCTCCTGCGCACATCGGGCAAGGCTCTAGTGTGACATAGAGAGTGGTGTCTAAAAGTCGATAGTTTTCTAACACAGTCCCAGCATTACGTAGAGTCTGAATCTCCGCATGTGCTGTTGCATCATTAGAGCAGATAGAGCGGTTCCAGCCTTCTGCAATCACTTCTCCATCTTTAACTAATACCGCTCCCACAGGCACCTCTCCTTCCAATTCAGCTTGTTCAGCTAATGCAAGTGCACGGCGCATAAAAATTTCGTCTTGTGGGGTAAATTGATGCTCTGACAAAAGGGCTCCAGAAAGGAAGGTAACTATGAATAGCGAAATATTACCACCAACATCGCTTTCACTACAGCAGGACATAAGTTTTGGAGATGCGCCTCTTTCGTAATGGCACCTCAAAACAAAAAAGCGCAGACCTTTCGACCTGCGCTTTTCTCTAATATTCGATCATTTACATCGTGTATGTGTACGGTGCTTGAATACCTAGTGGGATACCTACCATCCAGTAAAGAACTAGGAAGATTGACCAACCAATCAACATAGCAATCGAGAATGGCATCATCAGTGACGCAAGTGTACCAATGCCTGTCGACTTCACGTAACGTTGACAGTAAACCACTACAAGAGGGAAAAATACCATTAGAGGCGAAATGATGTTCGATACTGAGTCACCCACACGGTAAGCCGCCTGAGATAGTTCAGGAGAAATACCTA
>NZ_JAWOWE010000169.1:0-812 GCF_033340275.1 Vibrio sp. 1402 | reverse complement strand
TCAATCAAATGAAGGATGCGGTCAATGGCATTTTCACCTTGGCGGGAGGTCACTTGCACCTGCACTACTTTATCGACTACCACAGCCCCCGCCATGATTTTCCCGCCTTCTTCATGCTCAACAGGAACTGATTCACCGGTCAATGCACTTTCATCAAAGCTGGCTAACGTCGTCATCAATACACCATCAGCTGGCAAACGACCGCCAGGTGCCACTTCAATGACGTCCCCAGGTTGAAGCTGAGACGCTGGTACTTCTTTGCGTACACCATCAATGATCAGCGTGGGGTTTTCTGGTACCAAATCCATTAAGGCCTGAACGCCACTTCGAGCTCGCGACGATGCGTATGCTTCTAGCTTTTCACCAATAAGGAAGAGCAATAACACCATCGCGGCTTCTGCGGTTTCACCTAAGTACAACGCACCTAATGCAGCAACACTCATCAGTGTTTCAATGGCAAATGGTGTGCCACCACGAGCCAGTTTGACGGCCTTACGGGCAATAGGATACAAACCCAGCAAACAGGTTAAAGTAAAAATCCAGCTACTAAGCTGAGGGTTGATGCGTGCGACTAGGCCCGCAAATGCCATAGCACCTGCGATCGATAAAATCTGTAGATTGTCTTGAACAAAACCGAACCAGCCTTTGTTCTCTTTCTTTTGCTTTGGTTTATCCAGCGCAGAAAGCGGGAAACCAGTTTGGCGCGCTGTTTGTTCAATGATCGAACTTAGAGAATGGTCATCAAAATCGACAACTAACTTTTCTGTAGCAAAAAGGACTTTGGCATTCGTAACGCCTTGCAATGACATGAT
>NZ_JAWOWE010000168.1:0-812 GCF_033340275.1 Vibrio sp. 1402 | reverse complement strand
TTGCCCGTTCCAGTTTTTCCACATTCATCCGTAGCATCGTTGTTATTCACAACAGAATTTCTTTTTAATAATCTTTTTTATTCTTTTTATTCTTGTTTTTAATGGTCCCGAAGCCCTTATGTGCTAAGGGCTACAGAGATCTATGGTGGACAGATTTACGGTAAAGGTGGACAGATTTACGGTTCTTGGGTGGACAGATTTACGGTGGTAAGTGGACAGATTTACGGTGGTATTCACAGGTTTGGGAGGACTAGTTGAAAGTTAGTCCTCCTTTATGTAAGGTGGACTAAATAAATACCAATCCACCATAAGGTGTAATGTGAGTAATCTATCTGTAAGTAAATCTAACTGCCTGGTAGATGCTAGCTATAAGCTAAATGCTCAGGCGCAAAAGTTAGTATTAGCATGTCTAGCTAAATTAGACTCCAGAAGTGAAATCCCCAAAGAAGTTAGACTCTCAGCTTCTGAGTTCTCTGAGTTGATGTGTATTGACATGAAGAATGCACATAGAGAGATGTATAAAGCTGCTGACGCGTTATTTAAGTCAAGTATTGTATTGCGAGATGAGCAGGAAGAAGTTGAGCTTTACTGGATTCAAAAGAAAGCAAAGAAGTTGAAAGGTGAGGGAGTCATAACTTTAACTTGGTCTGATGATGTACTTAAGTATATAAGCCAGTTACAGAGTCGATTTACAAAATATAAACTTAGAAATATAGCTAATCTTCAATCTGCACACTCGATTAGACTCTATGAGCTCTTGATGCGTTTCAACTCTACTGGGGAACGAGGGATACACCTGGAAGATTTTAAGT
>NZ_JAWOWE010000167.1:0-814 GCF_033340275.1 Vibrio sp. 1402 | reverse complement strand
CGTCATATTCTTGCTACTTTGCTCTCCTATCTCTTTCAGATTTTAAATTTGAGCTAACTTTAGATAGCTGATTAAACATAATCAGCATTTACCATAAAATACTTAATATAGATCTTAATAATCTATCGATTGTTAAGATCTATATTAATGACTACGCCGTTTCTATTAATGATTGTATAGCTTCATAGATATCTTGCCTGCGAACTGGCTTTGATACAAAACTATCCATGCCAGCGTCTAAGCACTTATCTTTATCACTTTCTAGCGCGTGCGCTGTTAAAGCGACGATTGGAATTGTAATTCCTTTCTTTCTAATCAGCCTAGTTGCTGTTATTCCATCCATTACTGGCATCGAGACATCCATCAAGATCATATCAATTTGAGTATCGTTTTCTTCAAGAAATGTAAGCGCCTCTGCGCCATGGCTTGCCATATGAACATTATGGCCAAGCTTGTTAAGAATCAATTTAATGACAAGTTGATTTGATTGAGTGTCTTCGACAATACGCAAGTTTAGAGCTTTGCTTGGTCTATTATGCTCAATTTTTACAGGACGGCTTTGGTTGTAACGTGTTAGAACTGGAATTCGAATGGTGAAGTCAGAACCCTCATTCTCGCGGCTTTTTACAGAGATTTCACCTCTCATCATTTCAACTAAGTGCTTGGTAATAGCAAGCCCTAAGCCCGTACCACCAAACCTTCGAGTAATTGAGCGATCACCTTGATGGAATGCCGTAAACAAATGGGCTTGTTTTGCTCTCGAGACTCCAATTCCGGTGTCAGATATAGAAACTACAATTTCGTCATTTTCTTC
>NZ_JAWOWE010000166.1:0-815 GCF_033340275.1 Vibrio sp. 1402 | reverse complement strand
GCTTGCAGAATACGGTATTCAATACGAAGTGGTGCCGGGGATCACTGCTGCGGCTGGCGCGACGGCTTACGCTGGTATTCCATTAACGCACCGTGATCATGCGCAAAGCGTTCAATTCATCACGGGTCACGTGCAAAAAGACGGTCGCGAAATTGAATGGCACTCGTTAGCGCAATCAAACAACACGCTTGTGTTTTACATGGGTTTGAAGCAAAGCAGTCACATTATGGACAAGCTCATCACGCACGGCTTAGACCCAGAAATGTCATGCGCAATCATCGAAAATGGGACGCGACCAGAGCAACGCGTGTTCCAAGGTAAACTAAATGAACTGTCTAACATGGCAGAGCAAGCAGTAAGCCCTGCATTGATTGTGGTGGGGAGCGTTACGCAGCTGCATAATAAGTTGGCGTGGTTCGGAAAGTAACGAAGAATCCTGTTTCTTCACGAGTCTTCATTTCCTCAAGTGCTTCAGATTTCGCAGGGGCTTCGCTGCCTCTGCATCTCTTGTTTCCGCATCGGCATTTGGTCAATCAAATCGTTAATGTATTGCCAGTCGGTTTCTGCCCCCCAGCGGTATTTTTCTAAGCCATCTTTACCGAGCAAAATCGCAGTGTGCTCGCCTTTTTTCACGCTGTAGATCTCTGCGAGTATCTTTAAATCAAACTCTTCTTTAAGCCAGCTTGGCACGGTGTAGCCGTCTTCTGTGATTACCAGTGTGACGACATCTCTATCAACTAACTCACACTCGTGCATCAATGCTTCAAGCAAGAACTGTTTTACGTAATCATCATTTTCAGGCGCGAAATACAGAA
>NZ_JAWOWE010000165.1:0-815 GCF_033340275.1 Vibrio sp. 1402 | reverse complement strand
CAAAATGCGTCCTAGATCGGTTTCTTTGCTGTACTTGTTTTGAATGGCATCACGCGTTTCAATGATCCGCTGATAATGCTCGTCTGGGATGTCGCGTGCTTTCCTTGGATCCAAATGTGGCAGTGATAGCACGGCTATCAACACCAACAGCATAGTGAACCAAAAGATGGCAAAGATGCGTCCATACAAGCTATTAATCTTTGGCAGTTTGATGCGTGATAGGTGCATTAATCCTCCTCAAGCAGCATATAGCCGCGACCACGTAGGGTTTTGATGCGCGGTTTGCCATTGCTTTGGTCGGGCAGCTTTTTGCGTAAGTTCGACACGTGCATATCGATTGCACGGTCAAAGGCCGCCAGTCGTTTACCTAGTACGTCGAGGCTCAACGTCTCTTTGGTGAGTACGTGTCCTGGGTTTTGGACAAAGTGGGTCAACAGCGCGAACTCGGTTGCGGTTAGATCCAGCAATTGTTGATCGCAGTAAGCCTCTTGCTTGCCCGGATACAGGCGCAACTCTTGGTACTCAATACAATCGCTGTTTTTGCCGTTTTTCTGCGTGTTACTGGTGCGACGTAAAATCGCGCGAATACGAGCGAGCAGCTCTCGGTCACTGAAAGGTTTTGGTAAGTAGTCATCTGCGCCGAGCTCTAAACCGATCACTCGATCAATCTCTTCGCCTTTGGCGGTCAACATCAACACGGGGGTTTCCCAGTTCTCTCGCAGACGCTTCAGCGTTTCCATACCATTCAATTTTGGCATCATTACATCCAGTAGGATGAGGTCGATATCGCTGTTGATTGCGGCAAGGCCGGCTTC
>NZ_JAWOWE010000164.1:0-816 GCF_033340275.1 Vibrio sp. 1402 | reverse complement strand
TGAAGATGCCATTCGCTGTGCCGATCACGTGATTGATATTGGCCCGGGGGCGGGGGTACACGGCGGTAATGTGGTTGCCGAAGGAACAATGGATGAGATCATCGCGAACCCGAACTCTCTCACAGGTCAGTATCTAAGTGGCACAAAAGAGATAGCAGTCCCTAAAGCGCGTACCCCTCGCGATCCAAAGAAAACCGTCGAGCTACTAGGCGCAACAGGTAACAACCTGAAGAACGTCAACTTGTCTATTCCTGTCGGATTGTTTAGCTGTATTACTGGCGTGTCAGGCTCCGGTAAATCAACCTTGATCAACGATACGTTCTTCAAAATTGCACACACCCAACTCAATGGCGCTACTACTGCACACCCATCGCCTTATAAGTCGATTAAAGGTCTAGAATATTTCGATAAGGTTATCGACATCGATCAAAGCCCAATTGGCCGAACACCACGCTCGAACCCTGCGACGTACACGGGAATCTTTACCCCTATTCGCGAGCTGTTTGCTGGTACGCAGGAATCACGTTCACGTGGTTACAAACCTGGCCGCTTTAGTTTTAATGTTCGCGGTGGTCGCTGTGAAGCTTGTCAGGGGGATGGTGTTATCAAAGTCGAGATGCACTTCTTACCAGACGTGTACGTGCCATGTGATGTGTGTAAAGGTAAGCGCTATAACCGCGAAACACTGGAAGTACGCTACAAAGGCAAAACCATCGATGAAGTACTGGAAATGACCGTCGAGGATGCTCGCACCTTCTTCGATCCTGTTCCTGCGATTGCCCGCAAGCTGCAAACTCTAATGGACGTTGGTCTGTC
>NZ_JAWOWE010000163.1:0-818 GCF_033340275.1 Vibrio sp. 1402 | reverse complement strand
CATCACCACGACCGTAATCAGATGGTCTTCGACTATCGGAGCAAACCATAACCCGGCAAGGAAACCGATGATGACGGTCGGCAGTGCTTCCATCAATTCAATGGACGGCTTAACCACTCGACGCATGCGTGGCGACATAAAATACGCCGTATAAATAGCGCCTAGCACCGCCAAAGGCACTGAAAACAGCATCGCAAACATAGCCGCTTTTATCGTGCCGAACGCAATCGGCACCAAGCTAAATTTGGCTTCAAAGTTGTCACTGGCCGATGTAGATTGCCATACAAATTCAGGCTCTGGATAGCCTTCGTACCACACTTTCTGCCACAGTGAAGAAAGCGAGACTTCAGGGTAAGAGTTATCGACCTCTGCCACCTTTAACGAGTCATCATTCCAAGTAATCAGATAGCGTTCATTGTTCGACATTGCCGCCATCGCAGGCGCTTGTTTATAAGCTCGCTTAAACAACACCAGTTTTTCACTGGTCGTGTAATGACTCTGAAGCGTACCGTTGGTGTAGAAACTGTAGAATCCTTTGCGGTGTGAATCCGGCAATAAGTATTTAAGTTCAGACGCTAATTTGAAGTCACGAATATGAGTTAAGGTTCGCTTATCATTTTGCAAAGTATCAAACCACTGCGAAACGCGACCATCATTGTGCGTCACCAACAGGGAATATGCGCCCGCAAGCAAATCAATCGTTCTTACAGAATGCTTTTTATCCCCTTGAGTAAGATCAATAACTTCGCGCACCGTAAACTTTTGAGCGGCTTTGGTCAGAACAATTAACTCCGAACCATCACGTAAATAAAGCGTTT
>NZ_JAWOWE010000162.1:0-818 GCF_033340275.1 Vibrio sp. 1402 | reverse complement strand
CACCCAACGACGATTGGCATCACTGGCATACATGTGCGTTTGCAAATTAAGGGCCGGAAGACGTCCTTGCCACTGCTGCGCATTGCGCTCCAAGTCATTCACCTGTGACGGCGCAGAAGTAGGCGCATCGTTTTGAGACAGCGCATTTTCCACTTTTTTGGCGAGATCTGGAGACAAGGAAGACAAGTCTAGATCATCCAATGACAAACCTAAGTCGTCACGACGATGCGTAGATGCAGTGCTCGTGACGGGAGTAGCCGTTGTCGGATCTGGAGCTTCACTCTCGTTGGCATACTCGGAGGGTTGCAAGAATGTCCCAATGTCGCGAGATAACTCGGCACTCGGCCATTCTCGTGGCAGTTGAGCAAGATCCGTTGATTCTGGATAATCTAAAACTTCAAATGGTTGTACGACTTCCGCCACCACTACCTCTGGCGTAACCGCTTGAGTCTCTGGCGTAAGCAAATCTAAATGCCACGCAACCGCAATCGCTGACACGCTAATAGGCACAAGAAAGAGTCCAACATGTTTGATGACTGACATTACGCCTCCTCCTTGTTAATGCTTGCTAGTGTTGGCGCATTAGGTTGCACACTTTGTTGTAAGCGCTCTAACGTGCGATGACCCGCAATGCCATCCACACCGATGCCCTGCCAACGTTGGAACAGTTCCACTCGCTCTTTTAACGCACCGTCAAAAATGGACGTTTCCAGTGGTGATTCACTCACCGCTTTTGCAAGCAATTGGTCAAGCACTTCTATCGCCGGCCCTTCCATATCTAAACGCAACGTCTCTTTAAGCGGCGCTTGCCACAATTC
>NZ_JAWOWE010000161.1:0-825 GCF_033340275.1 Vibrio sp. 1402 | reverse complement strand
AAGAAACCGAAGTCATTGGATTTGTACGCTCTGAGCTGGCGTATGCCAGTGGTGGGCGTTTTTACGGCCGCGTCAATGCATTTAGCCGTTTAGGCAATGATATTGAAGAAGCACGTGAAAATGCTCAGCAACGTTATATCGAAGGCAGCGGTGACCAAATCAAAACATCGATTTTGCCGGAGTCCTCAAATTATGTCGGCAGTGAACGTTATCGCTTACTCCACAAACGTTATCACTGGGCGTATCTGGAGCTACTCAAACGCTCAGATTTTAATGATATTTTGCTGGTCGATATTAACGGCAACGTGACTTATTCCATCAACAAAGATGACAACTACGGTACTAACCTACTACCGGGGCGCTACAAAGACCCGGCATTAGGTAACACCCTTAAACGTCAAGCGGATGACGTCAACGAACGCCGCAAAGTGAATGAAGATTATACGCCCGTCATTATTTCTGATTTTGAACTGGAACATGGTCGACAAGTCGCTTGGCTTGGTGCACCTATCGTTCAGCAAGGCTATTTGCACAGCTATGCTATGTTCCGTTTACCAAACAACGGCATTACCAAGCTGATCGCAGATAAAAACCGTGAATCGTCCATCAACACTCTACTGGTCGGCAGCGATCAGCAACCACGTACGATTAATACCAAGCAAGACAGTATTCAAAACAGTCTTGAAGTCATCGATAAAGCTTTAGCGGGACAAACCGACGTTGGCACCTACACCAATGGACTTGGCGAAGAAATTATCGCTGCATTTGCCCCAATTCAAACACGCGGCATTACATGGGCGCTCGTGGTTCAACTTCCAGAAAAAG
>NZ_JAWOWE010000160.1:0-827 GCF_033340275.1 Vibrio sp. 1402 | reverse complement strand
CATGGGATCCGTACTATCAAAAAGTCGCTCAACAACCACACAGGATCAATGTAGAGAAAGCCCTACAATTTCACACATTAGCAGAGAAAATTGCCGTTGACGCTGGCTGCGGTACAGGGAGAGACTCCAATTTTCTTCTCGCACAAGGCTTTCGTGTTCACGCATTCGACAACAACTCAGATGCAATAAAAACCTGTGAGACGCGTTTTTCTGAACAGTCGAACTTCTCCATCTCGCAAGCGTGTTTCAGCGATTTTGATTACCCTAAGTGCACCCTATTTATTGCTAGCGCCAGCCTGTTCTTTTGCCCAAAAGCGCACTTTGAAAACGTGTGGAATCAAATCGATTCTTCTTTGCCATCAGGTGGTGTTTTCTGCGGAGACTTTTTAGGCGTGAACGATTCTTGGGTTGATTCAAACTCGCATGCTCATCTAACCTCACTCACTCGCCAGCAAGTCGAGCAATGTTTTGAAGGCTATGACATCGTCTCCATGCATGAAAGAGATGAAGATGGCACCACCATAGTCGGGACGCCTAAACATTGGCATGTATTCAGCGTCACGGCAGTGAAACGTTAATCTGAACGCAGGAATAAAAACAAAAACAGCACCAAACTCGGTGCTGTTTTTTAGTCACTCAACGCTGATTATTCAAATGGATAAACCACTTTAAAGTGTTCTAGAACCAGCAAACGTTGCTCATGCCAATCGATGTTCAACTCATCGCACTCGGCTTTAAAAAATGCAGCATGTGCGTCACGCCACCAGTTCAACGTTCTATCACCTTCGCCTTCTGCGTAGGCAAACTCTGTGGTGACTTCATCATAT
>NZ_JAWOWE010000159.1:0-827 GCF_033340275.1 Vibrio sp. 1402 | reverse complement strand
AGTGCCAACTGTCTCAAAGTTGGTACTGGCGAGCAATTCTGTCCCTGTTCGCGCAACATTCCCTGTTGTCTGAGGACTAGACCCATTTGCTTCGCCCGCTGCGGTTTCAAACTCTTGACCTAGTTGGGTCGGGTCTTGTCCCGCTGCAATAGCTTCTATCAACGCAGTAATATCACCAGTTACATTGATGGAACTGCCTTGCGGTGTCACTTGCTCAATGACCAGTTCTGAAGTGTCTGAAACTTCGTTAATGATTAGTTCCCCTGGTTTAGGCAACTGTCCTTGTTCGAGGGTTCTAATTTCCCCATCGAGACCGATAACTACAATATTACTCATCAATGAGCCAAAAGTTACTCGTTCCATATCTACCTCGCCCCACTTTGAACTAAGTCAAAAGTTTGTCACCCCAATATTTACGTCTATAGTTTAGTCAAAATCTTCATATTTTCGTTGTATGTGCAAGGGGCGATGTGCTGATTAACTCAAGGGGCGGGGTTACAGGTGCAGCAGGGAATTGCACAGGTCGTGGAATGCTATGATATTAAGAAATCAAGCTTTTCTCTTGCTTAAACACAAACGGTTGCCAAGCAACATTTTGCACATGTGCTAAGGTTTAATCAGGCGAACTTCTGGATATTCTAAACAAAAGCCTAGGTTTAACAGTAGGTTGATAATTTACTTACTCAAACACTGTTATTTGTGATGTTTTATCTCAAATGTGAGATGAAACAGCAAAAAGCAACACGATTTTTTAGGAGAAACACCGTGAAATGGAACCGACTAAGTATTGCTTGCTGCTGTAGCTTAATAGTGTCTATACCCGTTTT
>NZ_JAWOWE010000158.1:0-830 GCF_033340275.1 Vibrio sp. 1402 | reverse complement strand
TTAGGCGCGGTAATCGTAGCGCAGTTACTTGGCGGGCAACCGATTTACAGCCAGTTGCTACATCGTACGCTTAAAAATGACAAGCTACGTCAACAAGATCTCCCTGAAAATCAGGCCTCCTAGGCAACTTAAAGCACTCCGGCTCCAAACCTACTTGTAAGTATCACGAATGTTTGGAGCCTGCATTTCTATAATTTTGCAACGGTTCGAAAATATTCGATACCAAACTGACAAAATTCTCATTCTCTGATATTTACCCATCATGTTTAGGCGTCATCGCCTGTTAAACTTGTTAATATTCGCGCCATAAAATAGAGCAATTGTTCCACTCAAATCCGCCCATTACAGGCCAAAATGAGTCAACAATTGCGTAAAACATGCGTTGAAAATTCGCGTTTCGCAATGCAAGGCAGCAGCAGGCTAAGATGAAGAGAATCAACGATCTGATTCCACGCCGTTCGCGATTTTCACACGCAAAGCAGCCAAAGATAATTTGGTTTTAAACATCACTTTTCGTTTCATTCGGGCAAAATCAATTCGGAGTAGATTTGAACTGGAAAAGACTTGTGCAGTTTTATAGTGTCCCGCCTTCTCAAGCGGCGCTGGCACTGGGTATGATCGGGCTTGGCCAAGCGTGGGCGCTCTATGTTCCCGATATTGGTACGCCAATTCGTCCTTTTCTGGCTTCATTTGGCGCGTTATTGCTCGCTCCCGTTCTGATTAAGTACGCCACCAATCCTCGCCTATTTATGGCGGATATTAAGCACCCGTTAAGTGGTAGTTTAATGGCACCAATGAGTATGGCATTATTGATCCTGACCGATTATCTC
>NZ_JAWOWE010000157.1:0-834 GCF_033340275.1 Vibrio sp. 1402 | reverse complement strand
AAAGCTGTCAGCCATGTTGCCTAACAAGTTAAAGTAACTGCCTGGCTCCACTTTGATCGTGCTGCCTAATGGGTCAAGCTCGCCTTTGGCCACATTGCTGCCACGCATCACACTCTCGACAACGGCTGGTGTAAATTGAGGTTCAGAAAACACACAAGCCACGTTACCTGCTCCCAATGTTTTTCTGATCTGAATCAGCGTCTTGGCACCCGGCTTTCGGTCGGGAGTCACCGTAAAGTGTCCTAGATTATTTAACTGGTAACGCTCTTCAAAATAACCGTACGCATCATGGAAAACGAAGTATCCTTGGTTCTTCACTGGTGCTAACTGCTGCTCTATTTCCTTATCTTTAGCCGCAAGCTGTTCTTCAAATTTAACAAGATTGTTGCTGTACGTTTTCGCATTAGCTGGATCGATTTCCACCAATTTGTTCACAACAGCTTGGGCGACCTGTTTAACCGGTTTAATACCCAACCAAAAGTGCGGGTCGTGGCTACCGTGGTCATGACCGTCGTGATCATGCGAATGCGCACTATCAAACTCACGAAGTGCTAGATTTGGTATTTCGCTTAACGTCAGTGTACTAGCTCTATTTGATACGACTTTTTCAAGAAACGGTTCCAAATCATGACCATACCAAATCACCAAATCCGCAGACGCGACTTTTTTTACATCAGAAGGTCGCAGCGAATAATCGTGTGGTGATGCGTTTGACTGAACTAGCACTTCAGGAGTAGTGACGCCTTCCGTCAGTTCAGTCACCATCAGTTGGATCGGTTTAATGCTTGTAAGTACTGTTATCGCCTGCGCTGGCAAGGTTAACATTGCTGAAGC
>NZ_JAWOWE010000156.1:0-836 GCF_033340275.1 Vibrio sp. 1402 | reverse complement strand
CAAATCCGAACCGGCAAAGCCTCCAAAACCTCGATTCAAGTGCTTGATGGATTAGCGCTTAACGACAAAGTGGTGGTTGCTGGCGTTTCGCGACTCAGAGATGGAATGAAAGTGGAAGTGGTTAAGCAGGAGGCTGGTTTATGAGCGAGCAAAACAAAGTGCCTCAAAGTGATGATGATGTAACGGGCATTGCGGCTTATTTCATTCGAAATCGCGTGATTAGCTGGATGGTGTCTTTGATCTTCTTGATTGGTGGTATTGCTGCCTTCTTCGGGTTGGGACGTTTAGAAGATCCGGCCTTTACCATCAAAGATGCGATGGTAGTGACGTCATACCCAGGTGCGACGCCGCAACAAGTGGAAGAAGAAGTGACGTACCCGCTGGAAAAAGCCATCCAGCAACTGACTTACGTTGACGAAGTGAACTCCATTTCCAACCGTGGTTTATCTCAGATCACCGTGACGATGAAAAACAACTATGGTCCCGATGATTTACCACAAATTTGGGATGAATTGCGTCGAAAAGTGAACGACTTAAAAGTCACGTTACCACCGGGTGTTAATGAGCCTCAGGTTATTGATGACTTCGGTGATGTGTACGGCATCTTGTTGGCAGTGACAGGGGATGGCTACAGCTATAAAGAGTTGCTGGATTATGTCGACTACTTACGCCGTGAACTTGAACTGGTCGATGGCGTCAGCAAGGTTTCTGTCTCTGGTCAGCAGCAAGAGCAAGTCTTTATTGAAGTTTCGATGAAGAAGCTCAGCAGTATTGGTTTGTCGCCAAATACGGTTTTTAACTTGCTGTCCACGCAAAATATTGTGTCTGATGCTGGC
>NZ_JAWOWE010000155.1:0-843 GCF_033340275.1 Vibrio sp. 1402 | reverse complement strand
TGCCCTGTCGACGAGGTGGCATTATAGAGATCGCGCTCACATTGGCAAGTGTTATTTTGCAAAAATTGCAAAAATAATGATTAAACGACGACTTTTCGCCCAAAGCTTTATTTATCCAACTTTACCCAAAACTATCAAACAACTTATCCACAGAGTTATCCTAAAATGTGTATTTTTAATCCCATTACTTATGCCTATAAATAAAGAAAGCTGCGTGATCACAGCTTTCTTCTATAGATAGATATATCTGTAACTAGATACCTGAACCATCTTGTTCATTACCATCATCTTCATGAAGTCCACATTCACGCTTTAAACCAAAGAAGCGAGTTTCTTCCTCTGACATTCCTGGCTCCCATTTACGTGTCGTATGTGTATCCCCAACAGACAAGTAACCTTCTTCCCAAAGTGGATGATAGGTAAGACCATGTTGCTCGAGGTAGTAGTGAACATCTTTATTAGTCCAATCGATTACGGGCAGAAACTTAAACACGCCATTTTGAATCGACAGTATCGGTAAACCCGCTCGTGATTTACTTTGCTCTCTACGTAAACCTGAAAACCATGTTCCAACATTAAGTTCTTTCAATGCACGACGCATTGGCTCGACTTTATTTATTTTGTTGTACTTCTCGATCCCCTCAACGCCCTGCTCCCATAATTTGCCATAACGTGCTTCTTGCCATTGAGCACTTTGCTCCGCTCGATAAACTTTTAGATTAAGGTTGAGTTTTTCTGTCAACTCATCAATAAAGCGATACGTTTCTGCAAACAGATATCCGGTATCCGTAAGAATAATTGGGATATCAGGTTTTTCTTGAGTCACAAGATGAAGCATGACAG
>NZ_JAWOWE010000154.1:0-845 GCF_033340275.1 Vibrio sp. 1402 | reverse complement strand
GTAAGTTGTTGCTCGACTCCAGCATGTGCGTGGCAAATGAGTGGCGCAACTTATGTGGGCTAATGTGACTGGCTACAGACTGTTTTTGTCCCCACTCGGCCATGCGTTTTTGCACGCTACGGTGCGAAATACGGGTTCCGAGTTTAGACACAAATAATGCAGGTTCACCTGGCGCTGCTAAGTCACCACGAACGCGCAGCCACTTACCAACCCATTCCGTTGCCATCCCCGAAAAAGGCACTTTACGTTCTTTGTCACCTTTACCGATAACACGAAGCTCGCCACTGCGCAGCTGCACATCTCGCACATCCACACTGACCAACTCGGCTAAACGCAGGCCGGCACCGTACATCAGCTCCATCATTGCGCGATCGCGGATCGCCAATGGGTCATCTTCATTCACTTCGAGCAGTTGATTCACTTCATCCACATCGAGGTTTTTTGGCAGCGGGCGCTTTTTACGAGGTGCAGACACCCCTTTGGCTGGGTTGGCTGACATCTCACCACGCAAAATCAAGAAATCGAAAAAGCTACGCAGCGAAGACAAGCGCGTAGCTAAGCTGCTGGCCTTCATGCCTTCTCGCATGCCTTTACCCGCAAGTTGTCGAACCCAGCCAGCATCAACTTGAGACCAATCTTTCAATCCCATTTCGGCAAGATGCTGCGCCATGGTTTCCAACTGTTGCTTGTAATTGCGTTGAGTGTGCAAGCTGAGCCCCTTTTCGCTTCGCAAGAATTCGTAGAAGCGTTCAAGAGGCTTTTGAAGACTATTTGGCAGAGGAGTGTTGGGAGTTGTCGTCATCGTAACTTTGCCATACCAGTGTTTGAGCGAGATGTGCCACTAC
>NZ_JAWOWE010000153.1:0-847 GCF_033340275.1 Vibrio sp. 1402 | reverse complement strand
ACTACCTCGGAGTGTGGCAGCAAACCCAATACCGCCAGCAATCCATGACACAATCGTGTCTGTTAATGCGCCACCAACAAGTGATGCGATTGCCACGCAGCGCCGAGACCTGCCCAACCGATGCAAGCCTATACACCCAAGATGTCACCCGCGAGTTTGCCGATATGTGGTGGGTAAACAATGACGAACCGAAAGCCAATTTGGCGCAAATGAACATCATGGTGCGCTGGTCAACCACTCCGGCAGAAATCAACTACACCACATGGGAATACTTACCGGCGGGAGCCAACTGGGAGCAAGGCATTTTGTATCGCTACCAACAGAACGTTAGTCGCAACCGAGATGGTTCTGATCATATTGAAACGCATACGATTTCTGAATTTGTCAAAGTGAGCGAGGATGTATAACCATGGCAACAGCAGTAGCACTGACACAAATCATTCAACAATGGCAATCTGGTGATAAACGAGCTGAGAGCGAGCTCTATCAGTTTGCTTATTTACAGTTGCGTAAGATCGCCCAACATGAGCGTGAACGAAATGCAGAAAAGTACGGCACCAACAACAAAGTACTGGCAGACAGCGTCAACAGCACCACGGCATTAATTCATGATGCTTACCTGAAAATGTCCAACTGCGACATGAGTGAAATTGAAACAAAGCGCGATTTCTTTTTGATGGCCGCCAAAGTGATGCGTCAAATCTTGATCGATAACGCACGCTCGCACCAAGCACAAAAGCGTCAACACATTACATTGATGAGAGATGAAGAAGATCGTTTCGAGCAATTGATTATCATGGATAAAGCTCTGGATAGTTTCAGTAGCCGCTATCCACGCCAATCGAGC
>NZ_JAWOWE010000152.1:0-847 GCF_033340275.1 Vibrio sp. 1402 | reverse complement strand
AATCACTATAAATACTCTTTGGAAATGAATTTGCGACAGGATAATAAAGAACTGGATAGACATCCAGTCCTTTATGCTGTGGGGTTAGATTTTTGAGACAACTTGATCAAGTTGTTGTGTGAGCGTCCGGACAGCAACAACTTGACCGCTGAGCTCTTTGCCATATTGAGCCACAATCTCGGCAATGGATTTTGTATTCACTACACCATTCGCCACTTCGCTACTCGCTTCATCAAGTTCTTTTAGCGCTGTCATTTGCGTTGCCATAATGCTTGATAAACTTTGTACGTCATGAGATATCGTCGTCACTTGCTGAATAATAGTGTTCATCCTCTCGGTGCTTGACGTCACCACGTCTTGACCATGCTTCACTTCTTGCTCACTACGATCAAGTAAGTGACGAATCTCAATAGCGGACTGGCTACTCTTCGCAGATAGCTCTCGTACTTGCTCGGCAACCACAGCAAAACCTCGCCCTTGTTCACCAGCTCTCGCCGCTTCAATTGCCGCATTGAGTGCCAGCAAATTAGTCTGTTCTGCTAACCCTTCAATCACTTCCGTCACGCGGCCAATTGCTTCGCTCTCTTTGCTTAACTGCGTAACTTGGGTGCTGGCGCTTTCTATGCTGCTGTGTAAACTTTCCATGGTCGCTTTATTTTGCTCAAGTGCGTCACGACCTTGTTCTATCTCATCTTTTGAATCTGACAACTTTTGCACCGATTGATTAGCTTGATCCAACGTATTACTCGCAGCAAAGGCAATCTCTTCGAGTTGACGCCCCATTTCTGAGATATTGGATTGTTGTTGTTCAACGTTATTGGATGTCACTTGTGCCGATTCGAGAAGC
>NZ_JAWOWE010000151.1:0-848 GCF_033340275.1 Vibrio sp. 1402 | reverse complement strand
CTGGCACGCAACCTTGATGACCTGCGCCGCATCGTCCAAGGGCTGACACAACGGGGCGTGCGCATGGAGTTCGTCAAAGAAGGGCTGAAGTTCACCGGCGAGGACTCACCGATGGCCAATCTGATGCTGTCGGTCATGGGAGCCTTCGCTGAGTTCGAGCGCGCCCTGATCCGCGAACGTCAGCGCGAGGGAATCGTGCTGGCCAAGCAGCGCGGTGCCTACCGGGGACGAAAGAAATCGCTGAACAGCGAACAAATTGCCGAGTTGAAACGGCGAGTTGCGGCAGGCGACCAAAAAACCTTGGTGGCCCGTGACTTCGGCATCAGCCGCGAAACCTTGTACCAGTACCTGCGGGAAGACTGACCATGCCACGCCGCTCAATCCTGTCCGCCACCGAGCGCGAAAGCCTGCTGGCACTGCCAGATGCCAAAGACGAACTGATACGGCACTACACGTTCAACGAAACCGACCTGTCGGTGATCCGTCAGCGTCGCGGCGCCGCGAATCGATTGGGCTTCGCTGTGCAGCTTTGCTACTTGCGATTCCCTGGCACCTTTTTGGGCGTCGATGAGCCTCCGTTTCCGCCCCTGTTGCGCATGGTGGCCGCGCAACTCAAGATGCCAGTGGAAAGTTGGAGCGAGTACGGCCAGCGCGAACAGACACGGCGGGAGCACTTGGTCGAGCTGCAAACGGTTTTTGGGTTCAAGCCCTTCACCATGAGCCACTATCGGCAAGCCGTGCATACATTGACCGAGCTGGCCTTGCAGACCGACAAAGGCATCGTGCTGGCGAGCGCACTTGTCGAGAATCTGCGGCGGCAGAGCATTATCCTGCCCGCCATGAATGCC
>NZ_JAWOWE010000150.1:0-850 GCF_033340275.1 Vibrio sp. 1402 | reverse complement strand
CCAAGAGTAGAGATCCGAAACGTTCTTCATGCGCATTTCAGCGGCTTTCGGGCTGGCTGAGGTTTCGTACAGCCAATCTTCGTAATGAATGTCACGAACCAAGGAACGAACAGCTTCTACTGTGTTGCCTCGCTCAGCTTGATCGGCAATCGCCACCAACCATTGTGTAAAGCGACGCAGATTTTCGAGACCACGCCCCGATAGGTGTTGTTCTAATCCCATTTCAAAGCTTGCTTCAAATAGGCTTTTGCCGCGCATATTGGCGTAACTGCCCAATTTTTCTAACGTTACCGGGCCAATTTCGCGTCGCGGCGTGTTCACAATGCGCAGAAATGCGTTGTCATCGTCAGGGTTCACCAACACTCGAAGATACGCCATGATGTCTTTGATTTCGGCACGCGCGAAAAACGACGTACCGCCAGACAGTTTGTAGGGTACGCGGTTTTGCATCAGTGATTTTTCAATCAAGCGCGATTGATGGTTACCGCGATACAAAATCGCATAATCTCGATATTCCGTGCGATTTAAGAACTTGTGCGCAATCAACTCACCCGTGACCCGTTCTGCTTCGTGCTCTTCGTTCTTGGCTAGCAACACTTTCAGTTTTTCGCCGTCAGGAATCTCTGAGAACAGTGATTTTTCATACACGTGCGGGTTGTTGGCAATCAAAATGTTTGCAGCACGAAGAATTCGACTGGTCGAGCGATAGTTTTGCTCCAGCTTGATCAGACGCAGATTCGGGTAATCTTGCCCGAGCAGCACCAAGTTTTGCGGTTTGGCACCACGCCACGAATAAATCGATTGGTCATCATCACCCACGACGGTCAAGCGACCGCGCTCGCCCACAATC
>NZ_JAWOWE010000149.1:0-851 GCF_033340275.1 Vibrio sp. 1402 | reverse complement strand
TTTTGTATTTGGAATCGGCAAGCGATGATCAAATCACGCGAGAGAATTGCTGCTGACGCGCTTTTGCTCGCAGATATTTATCGAAGCTCATACAAATGTTACGAATAAGCAGGCGACCACGCAGTGTTACTCGAATTTCATTGTCATCTACTTCCACCAACTCATCATTGATGAACGTTTGCAGCAATTGCAGGTCTTCTTTGAAGTACTGATCGAATTTCACTCTGAATTCAGATTCGATCGCTTTTTTATCAAGCTTAAAGTTACAAATCAGCTGCTTAATGACTTCACGACGGAGCAAGTCATCCGAATCGAGTGAGACACCTTTCCACAATGCGTGGCGAAGGTCATTTACTTGAGCGTAGTACTTCTTGAGCTCTTTTTGGTTTTGCGCGTACGCATCACCAATCATTGAAATGGCAGAAACACCAAAGCCCACCAAATCACATTCACCTTGAGTGGTGTAGCCTTGGAAGTTGCGATGCAACACACCTTCGCGCTGCGCAACGGCGAGTTCGTCGTCAGGCATCGCAAAATGGTCCATGCCGATGAACTGGTAGCCAGCCCCCGTCAAAGTTGCGATCGTGTCTTGGAGAATTGCCATTTTCTCTTCTGCTTTTGGCAAATCTTCGTCTTTAATCTTACGCTGCGCAGCAAACAATTGCGGCATGTGTGCGTAGTTAAAGACCGACAGACGACCCGGCTGCATTTCCAGCACTTGTTCTAACGTCTTCGCAAAAGAGGCTTTGGTCTGCTTCGGCAAACCGTAGATCAAATCGAGGTTGGTCGAACGGAAACCCAACTCTTTCGCACGTGCCACCATCGCAAAGATGAATTCTTCATCTTGTTCA
>NZ_JAWOWE010000148.1:0-856 GCF_033340275.1 Vibrio sp. 1402 | reverse complement strand
CTTGAAAGTGGATCCGAAGATCCCGCCAGGTCTAGTCGGAGACCCGCTACGTATCCAACAAATTTTGACGAACTTGGTGGGGAACTCCATTAAGTTTACTGAGCGCGGAAACATCGATGTTAGCGTCGAAATGCGTTCACAAGCAGGTGACTCGGTTGAGCTGCAATTTATGGTGCGAGACACCGGTATCGGTATTTCAGAGCGTCAACAAGCGCAGTTATTCCAAGCATTCAGCCAAGCGGATGCCAGCATATCTCGTCGATATGGTGGTACGGGTCTGGGCTTGGTTATCACCCAGAAACTGGTTAGTCAGATGGGCGGCGAAATCAGTTTGACCAGTCGTCTTCACCAAGGTTCGACATTCTGGTTTACGCTTCGCCTCAACTCGACAGAAATGCCAATGAGCGATCTGATTGAAGTCGAGCTACTTACGGGCAAACAGTTGCTGTTGGTAGAACCAAACATGCAAGCGGCATCGGTGACTCAGCAGATCTTGAGTCAAGAAGGTATTCTCGTGACCTATCGTTCTTCCTTACCAGAGAACGAAGAGCACTACGATTACGTATTGCTGAACTTGGCAGCTAACCAAACTTATGACGAGCAATCAGTCGCTGCTTGGATTGAGCAAGCGAAGCGCATGGCGCCAAGTGTCATCATGGGTACACCGAGCACCGAATTAGCGCTTGCCGACCAAATCATGACCGAGCATCAAATCCAGTGCTTAACCAAACCGCTATCACGCCGTAAGCTGCTGCAAAGTTTGATCAATGAACATGTTGAAGCACCTCAAGCTATTGCCGCTCCTGTTGAAACAGAAGAAAGCGAACGACTGCCACTGACGGTGCTCGCGGTGGAT
>NZ_JAWOWE010000147.1:0-858 GCF_033340275.1 Vibrio sp. 1402 | reverse complement strand
CTGCTGGGTAGCTACCGACAACGCCACGCACGATGGTCATATCGTCGTTGGCGAAGTCTCGGTTGCTTTCTTCATCAAACAAACTCGAAATATTAGTGTGCGCATTGTTGTGAAGTAGGGTGAACAGTTCGTCTTTACCTGACTTACTGCGCACCATCAGCATCGTGATTTGTGGGACGGTTTGTAGCCCTTCACCACGCACTTGACCGATGCGTTTTAGCTCTTTTTCCGTTTTATCTGAAAGCGCAGTATCGGTAATCTCATAACGCGGCAACAGCACTGGCGATAAGCGTTTGCGCATCATGTTCAGTAGCTCGGTTTTTGGATCGTCCGTTTTGTAAACAACGCTGGTCGGTTGATTAAAAGGCTTCACGTTACGTTGCAAAAAGTCACTAAGCTGAGGGCTTTGATCTTGATACCAGCTCGATTGAAGCTGGTGGCGCATATCCGCAGGCAACAAGGTAACAAAGTTACTCTCGCCTTCAAGACGTAAGAAGTCCATGAACATACGCGTCATCAACTGGTGACCAAAGTTACCGTATACGTCAAACCCTGCTACCAATAGGTAGTGAATACGCTCCAGCAAAGCGTAATCTAAGATCCAGACTGTTTTTGGCTGCTCGCCAACCAACCCTTGAACTACAGATGCACTGTCGAAATGACGGAATACTGTTAATGCTGCATTTGGGTTGGTGCCGTTACCATCCCAAATGACGTCAGTCGATAGGTTTTCGCCATGCTTAAACCAATTGTTCGTGAACTCAGATTTTGCCTCAAGATAACGCGCTTGTTGGCGTGCGTACTTAACCCAGTTTGTGACTGGAAGCGTATTACTTTCTTGTTCGGCTGGCAGTTTTA
>NZ_JAWOWE010000146.1:0-863 GCF_033340275.1 Vibrio sp. 1402 | reverse complement strand
AGTTACTTTATTTGAATTAGACATTGTTGTCCCTTATTAAATTAATTATATCGCGAAATACGAAGTGCTAAGATATTGAATTATTTAATGTATCTATGAAGCTAAGGGAAACGCTGAGGAAAACAACAATTACGAAGAAATTCTGAGGGCTTTACTTTTACAACTGGATTTTGCATTTAATAACTCTGAACAGCAGAGCGAAGCTAGTATTACCTAATCTGCATATGATGTAAATGATTTTTTGACAGAGATCACAAAAATCATTTAGGTTCTACTAACAAAAAATGGAAATTGGTCATCGATAACTCATCAAAAATAAAGAAGTTTTTTTAGTGTTCATTATTCCTATTATGGTAAATCCTCCCTCTTGTATTACAATGCATACAACGCAATACAAGAGGGAGACCACCATGCCATCTATGTCGGTAAGAATTCCTGACGATATCGAGCAAAAGTTAACGCAGCTTGCTGAATCAACAGGCAGAACAAAGTCTTGGATAACAAACCAAGCTATCCAAGATTACTTAGAGCGTGAGCTTTGGCAGATAAATGAAATTAAAGAAGCTCTTAGCGAAGCTGATGCAGGTCATTTTGCTAGTGCAGATGATGTGAAAAGTGCTTTCTCTAAGTGGGGTGTGAATGCAGATTAAATGGCTAAAAAAAGCATTAATCAATTTAGAGCATTCAGCTGAATACTTACAGGAACAAAACCCTCAGTCAGCAAGGGACTTTGTTAAAGAAGTTCACGAACTAACAGAACTCCTGAAAGCAAACCCAGCAATGGGACGACCAGGGAGAGTGTTCGGAACAAGAGAACTAATCTTGCAAAAGTTTCCTTACTTAATACCTTATCGAGTCAAAGA
>NZ_JAWOWE010000145.1:0-864 GCF_033340275.1 Vibrio sp. 1402 | reverse complement strand
CTTTTCACTCATATACATGCATCCTTACATTTAATAAATAAGCGCCACATATGAGTGTAGCAGCATAATATCCATGCGCATAATGATGACTATATAGAAATATTCCCGCGACTTATTCAACAGAAGATTCGTTACATAAGTCTTTCGTTTCTGGTCGTAACAAGCTTTGCTTTGGTTAAAATTAATACTGACATCCCCTTCCTTAGGCCCTTGGTTAGTTGTTATAACTAGTCCAATACAACAATAACAAGGAAGACAAACACAATGGCTATTCGCTTTAGTCAGCTTGCTGTACAAGGACATACCACCACACTTTCCATTGATGAATGGACAATCGATAACAATGACTCTTGGGGCATCTTCAGTGCAGAAGGCGACATCGGCTCCCTGCTAGGCGATCTGCTTTGTGGCGAACTGAAACCCACACAAGGGACGTTGGATCTTGGTGAATTGAAAGTCGCGCAAGTATCGCTTTCAGAGCAACAACGACTACTTGAACGTGAGCTAGAAAAGGACGACACCGATTTTCTCGATCGTATCGACCAAGGCAGTACCGTTTATGCTTTGATTTTTGAGTGCTGCCAAGATGCAGCAACAACGGAAAGACTGCTTGAAGAGCTCGACCTTCACCATTTAAAACAGAGCGGTTTTCGTGTTTTATCGACTGGCGAGACCAGACGAGTCATGCTCGCTAGAGCGTTGGCAACCCAACCTGACCTTGTGCTTCTGGATAATCCTTTTGTCGGTCTAGATGTTGCCCACCGCGCTTCACTCGCAACCTATTTGCACTCGCTTTCGCAATCCGTCCAGATGTTGATTACGTTTTCTCGCGAGTCCGACATGCCAGAATGGATAGATCATGTG
>NZ_JAWOWE010000144.1:0-864 GCF_033340275.1 Vibrio sp. 1402 | reverse complement strand
AAAGTCTCAGAATAGTACTAAACAAGAGCAAGGACAGCAGTCACAAAATCAGCAAGACGCTGAAAATAAAAAAGAAAAGCAAAATCCCGAACACAAAGCTAAGCAGCAAAAGGCCGAAACGGAAGTAGAAAAGCAAGGTGAGCAAAAAAAAGGTGAACCTATGCAGGCACAAGCCCAACCAGAAAAATCACATCAGGATGATCCTGAATTCCGCCGCCTAGAAGCTGTCGAAAGTGCTCGAGATCCAAGCTTTTTGATTCGTGCACAAATGCAGTTGCAAGCTCAACAAAAACAACGTCCACAACAATCTCAGAAGGAGTGGTAAGCCCGTGATGAAAAAAGGCGTACATCTGGTCTTTATTCTTGTGGCCAGCCTGTTATCTAGTTTCTCGGTGATGGCACAAAGCCTTCAGGCAAGTGTCAACAAAACTGAAGTGGCTAAAAATGAAGTCATCAACCTACGGATAATGGCAGATTCAGAAGTTGCGTCCGACGCCATCGACTTCAGCGTATTGGAAAAAGACTTCTTCCTAGGACAGCCTCGCTACGGGCGTTCGAGTAACAACATCAATGGTCGAAAATATCAGCGCACAGAATGGAGCATTTCTATAGCGCCAATGAAAGAAGGGATAATTACGATCCCGAGTTTTTCGGCCGATGGCATGAAAACCGAGCCAATTCTGCTAAAAGTCACGGCGAACAAATCGGCACCCGATCTGGATGATTTGTTCAGCTTCAATATGAGTGTCGATAACCATACGCTATATCCGCAGCAATCTGCGAATTTACGCATGCAACTGATCATCAAGGCTGATACTCGCCGTTTAGACAACCCACAAGTTGTGCCACCACGTATTGAAGGCA
>NZ_JAWOWE010000143.1:0-864 GCF_033340275.1 Vibrio sp. 1402 | reverse complement strand
TTAGGTTGGCACAGAGAAAAGAGGTAAGACATGACTCCTGAAATGTTTGTCGAGCTTTTCCGTGAGGCACTGTGGATGGTGTTGATCATGGTCTGTGCCATTATTATCCCTAGTTTGCTCATCGGTTTGGTCGTGGCGATTTTTCAAGCCGCGACGTCAATTAACGAACAGACATTAAGCTTCTTACCTCGTTTGATCGTGACTTTGTTAGCTTTGATGCTGTTTGGTCACTGGATGACCCAAATGCTGATGGAATATTTCTTCGGCTTGATTGAGCGCTTGCCTCAGGTTCTGTACTAGAGGCTGGTATGGAGTATCCCACTCAAATCATCTTAGACTGGATAGCCAATTATTTTTGGCCGTACGTTCGTATCTCGTCGATGTTGATGGTGATGACCGTTACTGGCGCTCGCTTTGTTTCTCCTCGTATTCGTTTGTATCTCGGCCTTGCGATTACTTTTGCCGTGATGCCCGCTATTCCTGCTGTTCCGCAAGACATTCAACTGCTCTCATTTCGTGGTTTTATGACCATCGCAGAGCAGATGATCATTGGCGTCGCGATGGGCATGGTGACGCAATTTATGATCCAAACGTTTGTGTTGCTCGGGCAAATCCTTGGTATGCAATCGAGCTTGGGTTTTGCGTCGATGGTCGATCCTGCCAATGGTCAGAACACGCCATTGCTTGGTCAATTATTCATGTTCTTGACCACCATGTTTTTCCTCGCAACCGATGGTCACTTAAAAATGCTGCAACTGGTGGTGTTCAGCTTTAAAACCCTACCGATAGGGTCGGGCACGCTTACCGCGGTGGATTTTCGTGATATGGCGGGTTGGCTTGGCATTATGTTCAAAACCGCTCTGA
>NZ_JAWOWE010000142.1:0-865 GCF_033340275.1 Vibrio sp. 1402 | reverse complement strand
AACGTGGAGCGCGAGCAACAAAACCAAGGCGCTCTTGAACGGCAATATCGTCAATTTTGATCACGACTCCGTCAATTTCGTAAGGTAATGCATCACGACGCTGCAGAATGTCTTGATAATAAGTTTTTACGTCTGCCAAACTGTCGACTCGCTTGGTCTCTGGACACATTGGCAGTCCCCAAGATTTTATCTGTAGAAAACGCTCATAGTGACTGGCTGCCAAATCAGCCCCTTGCACAACTCCAACACTGTATGCGTAGAAGCTAAGTGGGCGCGAAGCCGTAATACGCGAATCTAATTGACGTAGACTGCCTGCTGCTGCATTGCGAGGGTTCACAAACACTTTTTCGCCCTTCTGACGCGCAAGCTCATTCAACTTTTCAAAGCCCGCTTTCGGCATAAACACTTCACCGCGGACCTCAAGACGAGCTGGCCAGTCATCACCCCTCAGCTTCAGAGGAATGGCATTAATGGTGCGCACGTTTTCAGTGATGTTTTCACCCGTAGTACCATCACCACGCGTTGCCGCTTGAACTAAAATACCGTTTTCATACAGCAGACTCACGGCTAAGCCATCTAGCTTTGGTTCACAACAATACTGCTTAATGCTTTCTCCACCGATTCGGTCTTGAGCACGTTTATGGAAGCTGTCGAGTTCACTGTCGTCGAATGCATTATCTAATGACAACATTGGGACTTCGTGTGTCACCTGACTAAATTCAGAAAGCGGCTTACCACCCACTCGCTGACTTGGCGAATCAACCGTCACTAAATCAGGATGTTGAGCTTCAATTTCTAGCAGTTCACGCATTAGGCGGTCGTATTCTGCATCTGGAATCTCTGGATTATCTTCCACGTAGTAGCG
>NZ_JAWOWE010000141.1:0-870 GCF_033340275.1 Vibrio sp. 1402 | reverse complement strand
ATTGCGGCGTTCACCATCAGCACTGGACCTTCTTGTTTTCCGTGAATGATTTCCACAGGGATAGAAAGTGGAGAGTGCGTGTATAGCTGAGCAGCTTCGAATTCTACTTCTAAACGCTGTCCTGGTTGTATTTTATGCCCGAGCAGCTCAAATACTTTGCTTGTTTTACTTCTGGCCATAAACCATCTCTGTCAAATAAGTTAGCAACAATGTAACAATCGCGTCAAAATCACACTAATCATTCTAATTAAGGATACGACAAATTATTTTAATCAAGGAGAGCAAATAATAACCTTTTGTGGAAAGTTTGTTGTAAATGTGACGTTTATTATTTGCTGAATATCTCGTCACCCTTATCTTAAATTGGTTATTTATTGTTTAGATAAATGTCCACGTATTAAAAATAATAAAGATGCTTTCTTCGGAAAATTCTGTCTTTTATCCCTAGTTTTTATAAGCTAATATCCGCGCCGAATTTTCGACCTAATACTTTTTAACTAGAGGTTTTGATGAAAAAGGCAATTGCTAAAATTGGCGCATTGACTGCTGTGGCAGTTTCACTTTCAGGTTGTGTTGGCAGCAACGCGGTAACTGGCTATGTTATGGGCTTCAACTTGAAAGCGGTAGATAACCGTTACGCTCGTGGTGGTCTAAACATGCTTATGGCACCAGTTTACGGTGTGGCAATCGCAGCTGACTACATCGTATTTAACTCTCTAGAGTTCTTGAATGGTAAAAACCCGCTAAACGGCAAACCACACATCTTCGATACTAAGATGGACACTTACATTGATGTAAACCACCAGCTAGATAAGTCGCTTACAACAGCGCCGATTGGCCCACTTACAAACAATCGCGTTATCGAGCAAG
>NZ_JAWOWE010000140.1:0-870 GCF_033340275.1 Vibrio sp. 1402 | reverse complement strand
GAGGCTTTTTACTTTTTCTTCTGAGCTTTCTTCGCCATACTTAACGTTCTATTGCACCATTATTGTGCATCGCACAATCTCAACGCAAACAAGGACGTAATGTGGATACCAGTCTCCCTAGTGCCATACTCAACAACATGGTCACAGCAACGCTGATTCTTGATGATGGATTGGCCATCCGCTATGCCAATCCAGCCGCTGAGCTGTTGTTTTCGCAAAGCGCCAAACGCATTGTCGAACAATCGCTTTCTCAACTGATTCAGCATGCATCGTTGGACTTGGCCTTACTGACTCAGCCATTGCAAAGTGGCCAAAGCATTACCGACAGTGACGTGACGTTTGTCGTCGATGGTCGTCCGCTAATGCTGGAAGTCACAGTAAGTCCAATCACTTGGCAACGACAGCTCATGCTGTTGGTTGAAATGCGCAAAATAGATCAACAACGACGCCTCACTCAAGAGCTCAACCAACACGCACAGCAACAAGCCGCCAAACTGCTCGTGCGCGGTTTAGCTCATGAGATCAAAAATCCACTTGGCGGATTACGCGGTGCGGCGCAGCTGCTGGAAAAAATGTTGCCCGATCCATCGTTAACCGAATACACCCACATCATTATCGAACAAGCCGATCGATTAAGAGCGTTAGTCGACCGCCTACTTGGCCCACAGAAACCGGGCAAAAAGACACAAGAAAATCTACACCAAATTCTGGAGAAAGTACGCCAACTGGTCGAGTTAGAATCTCAAAACTCTATCATCATCGAACGTGACTACGACCCTAGCTTGCCCGAGATTTTGATGGATGCGGATCAAATAGAACAAGCGATGCTGAACATCGTCAGCAACGCGGCACAAATTCTTGCTCATCAAG
>NZ_JAWOWE010000139.1:0-871 GCF_033340275.1 Vibrio sp. 1402 | reverse complement strand
AAGAACCTCACGTTACTGATTTCCAAAGCGTACTTACGTGGCCACGTTCAGCACCAACCTGTGATTGATAGGGCGTGGCTGGCCGAGATGTCAGAAGGCTTAATCGTTCTATCTGGTGCTAAAAATGGCGATATCGGCAAAGCGCTGCTTAAAGGTAACCGTAAACTGGTTGAAAGCTGTGTAGAGTTTTACAAACAGCATTTCCCGGACCGTTTCTATCTAGAATTGATTCGTACAGGCCGTCCGGATGAAGAGACGTACTTGCACTTTGCCATCGATCTCGCTGAGCAACATGACTTGCCCGTGGTCGCGACAAACGAAGTGGTTTTCCTAAGTGCAGACCTTTTCGATGCGCATGAGATTCGTGTTGCGATTCATGATGGTTACACACTAGAAGACCCACGAATCTCATGCGCATCGAAAAGGTCTGCACAAAAAATTACAGCCCGCAGCAGTACCTTCGCACTGAAGAGGAAATGTGTGAGCTGTTTGCTGATATTCCAGAAGCGCTAGAAAACAGTGTCGAGATCGCCAAGCGTTGTAACGTGACCGTTCGTTTGGGTGAATACTTCTTGCCAGCCTTCCCAACAGAAGGGATGGAAGAAACTGAATTCTTGGTCATGAAGTCGCGAGAAGGTTTGGAAGAGCGTCTAGAGTTCCTATTCCCTAATGAAGAAGAGCGCAAAAAGCGCCGTCCAGAATACGACGAGCGTTTACAAATCGAACTCGACGTAATCAACCAAATGGGGTTCCCAGGCTACTTCTTGATCGTAATGGAGTTCATCCAGTGGTCGAAAGACAACGCGATTCCAGTCGGTCCTGGTCGTGGTTCGGGTGCCGGTTCTTTGGTGGCCTACGCGCTGAAAATCAC
>NZ_JAWOWE010000138.1:0-871 GCF_033340275.1 Vibrio sp. 1402 | reverse complement strand
GGTCGACTAGATTGGTCTAAAGGGACACCTAACTTTATGTCCAAAGGAGACTCTATGACCGAGTTCAATTCACCTCCTACACCAGAGCAACGTATTAAAGAGCTTGAGAAGCAGCTCGAAGATGCTCAACTCAAAGCCGACTTCTTTGAAGCTGTCGTGAACGTTATGGAACGTGACTATGGTGTTAGAGTGACAAAAAAGCACAAAGAAGCGTTGTCCAAGAGAAAACCATAGTAGGTTTGAGCGTTACGAAGTTTTGTCAGTTAGTACAAATCTCTCGCCAAGCTTATTATAAGCAATGCCAAACTCAATCTCGTTGTGAACATCATGAGCATACTGTCATTGGCTTTGTCCGTGAAGTCAGGCTGAAGCAGCCACGCATTGGCACGCGTAAACTGAAGTTCTTAGCAGCAACAAAGGGCATTCAAATAGGTCGCGATAAGCTCTTTGAACTTCTCAGAAAGCATCGGCTGTTAGTGAGAGCAAGACGAGCCTATCACCGAACGACTGACAGCCGTCATCGATTTTTCTGTCACCCAAACAAAGTGAAAGATGGGCTGACACCAACGAAGCCAGAACAACTGTGGGTTGCTGATATTACTTACTTGCCAACTCAAAATGGAGAGAGTTATCTCAGCTTGGTTACAGACGCTTATTCAAGGAAGATTGTTGGTTTTTATGTGGATGACAACATGAAAACTCAATCAGTTAAGCGGGCATTTATCTCAGCTCTCAGGCAACGGCAGAGTGAAGAAAAGCTAATACACCACTCAGATAGAGGCTCACAATACTGTTCGAAGGAATATCAAGATATCCATAAGAAACATAGAGTGACTTGCTCAATGACAGACGGGTATGACTGTTATCAGAA
>NZ_JAWOWE010000137.1:0-875 GCF_033340275.1 Vibrio sp. 1402 | reverse complement strand
TCGCGCACCATCAAACCTGCGCCTTCTTGGCGGTTGGGTGTCGCGCCTGTTTCCGGGCCAAGCTGTTCAAGCACCACATCGGCACTGAGGGTAAAGTTCACATCGGTTGGTAGCTCGGTGTAGTAAAAGGTGAGGCCTTCATGCGAGTTAGCTAACTTGCCGCCGCGGCTTTCAATGGTAAATGTGGACGCTAACGTACCAGCAGCGACAACATCACCATTGACCGTCACTTGGTTCACGCCGACTTTTTCCGGCAAAATGGTTGAGCCAAAGTTCATGTCGGTCGATTGACCAAAAGTGATCGCTTTCCAAGTCAGGTCTTCGACCTTAATCTCAGCAGCGTGTGCGGCTGGGGCCAATATGGCCGCCAGACACAAGGCTAAAGTGTGTTTTTTCATGGTCACTTTTCCTTGTTAGAAGTTGTATTTCAAACCGACACGGAAACGAGGAACATATTCATCTTTAAACTCTGAGCCGTCACCCTTGTGCGTGATAGCCGCGATAGCGAAGAATGGAATCACACCACTTTCTAACTTGGTGTATTCGCCTTTAAAGTCGATCAGCTGATCATGACCTTTGTCTTTCCAGCCACCTTCACCACCATGAATATCTTTGTACTCCGCTTCTACGCCAAGCTTGCCCCATTCAAACTTACGGTTTGCGTAAAGGTTGAGCTGGTTGTAACGCGAGTCGTCCGTGTTTTTGTACCCATGACGAATACGCGCAGCGACATCCCACTCGTCATTGATTTTGTACGCGCCCGTCAAGTTGTACTTGAACACTGACGCACCCGATGGGCTGGCATCAATGTTAATGCCCGGCGTTAGGGAGAAATTGTCGGTCGCTTTCCAACGGTAGCTCACGCCAGTTTCATG
>NZ_JAWOWE010000136.1:0-876 GCF_033340275.1 Vibrio sp. 1402 | reverse complement strand
AGATTGATGTGTTCCCAGGGGATAGGAGAAGTCGCTTGATATCTAGTATGACGTCTGTCGCACCTGCTTGATCGCGGCCGCGATAGCTAGATCGCGTTGCTCCTCTTCTCCATCCGCGTTCCAAGCTGCGGAAAGGCACCCATAAGCGTACGCCTGGTCGAGCAGGCGACGCGGATCGACGTCCAGCGCACGAGAGAATGCGTCCGCCATCTGTGCAATGCGTCTAGGATCGAGACAAAGGTCGTCTCTGTCAGCCGGATCGTAGAACATATTGGCGGCGCCAAAGCCCACTTCACCGACCAGACCGACGGGATCTATCACCAGCCAGCCGCGACTGGAGAACATGATGTTTTCATGATGCAGATCGCCATGTAGCCCACGCAGTTCCGAGGCATTGCTCATCATTTGATCGGCTATAATCGCCGCGTGGACGTAGTCAGTTTGACAACCTGCGTTTTGATCATCGCGCGCCCGCTGAAACAAAGCTGCAAAGCGATCCCGGATCGGGAGAAGGGCAGAAGGCAGGGGTTCCTCAGATGCGGCATACAGCTTCGCCATTAGTTCCGCTGCAATTTCGGTCGCCTGGTAGTCGCCGTGCTCGGCAACGATGTGAGAGAGCATTCGCTCCCCGGCATATTCGAGCAACATCAGATTGTTCTCACGACCGAGCAACCGGACTGCTCCCCTCCCATTGCGCCATACCAGATAGTCGGCCCCGCGCAGTTCATCAGCAATGTCTTCTATAGGTTTCAATCCCTTGACGATTGCAGGAGTCCCGTCTGGCAATGAAACTTTCCAAACGAGGCTGGAAAAGGTGTCCGCAATGAGAACAGGTTGCGAAACGTGCCAATGAGCAGGAAAAACAGGCGGCATGAA
>NZ_JAWOWE010000135.1:0-877 GCF_033340275.1 Vibrio sp. 1402 | reverse complement strand
ATTCCGTATCCACACTTTTCTAGCCACTTCCACGATTCACGTTCAAGACAAGCTACGCCGCAGTTACGATGACGTACTTGAAATGGCGGTCAACGCCGTTAAACACGCGCGTAACTACACCGATGATGTCGAATTTTCTTGTGAAGACGCAGGCCGTACGCCAATCGACAATCTATGTCGCATGGTTGAAGCCGCAATTGATGCTGGCGCAAGCACCATCAACATTCCCGATACCGTTGGCTACACAGTGCCAAGCGAGTTCGGTGGCATCATCCAAACGCTTTTCAACCGCGTGCCGAACATCGACAAGGCCATCATTTCTGTGCACTGTCATGATGACTTGGGCATGTCGGTCGCAAACTCAATTGCAGCAGTACAAGCCGGTGCTCGCCAAATTGAAGGCACCATCAATGGTATCGGCGAGCGTGCGGGTAACTGCTCACTAGAAGAGATCGCGATGATCATCAAGACGCGTCAAGAGCTTCTGGGCGTAAGCACGGGGATCAAGCACGAAGAAATCCATCGTACTAGCAAGTTGGTGAGTCAACTGTGCAACATGCCGATCCAAAGCAACAAAGCGATCGTGGGTGCCAATGCATTCAGCCATTCTTCAGGTATCCACCAAGACGGCATGTTAAAGAACAAGAACACTTACGAGATCATGACGCCTGAGTCGATTGGTCTTAAGAACCAAGCGCTTAACCTAACCAGTCGTAGCGGCCGAGCGGCGGTGAAGAGCCACATGGATTCCATGGGTTATAAAGAAGATGAGTACAACCTAGACGCACTGTACGCCGACTTCTTGAAACTGGCCGACCGTAAAGGCCAAGTGTTTGATTACGATTTGGAAGCGCTAATGCACTTCTCCAACTTGCGT
>NZ_JAWOWE010000134.1:0-878 GCF_033340275.1 Vibrio sp. 1402 | reverse complement strand
GGCTGCTCTGATGACGATCATCAGACCCACAACAACAGCGTCAAATTCGATGTCATAGACAATCAAGAATTTACCCTTAATCCGATTCAAAACGACAGCAATCCCGATTTAGAAAGTTTCAGCTGGACTCAAACATGTGGTTCGATATCCATTATTCCTTCTGACACAAGCCAAACCGTCAATCTGACACTTACCGCTCCAAAACTGGACAACGATGAAGAGTATTGCTTCCAGTTTAAAGGAACCAGTAAGAATGGTGATCAGTACTCAACCGATGCAAAAGTGTCCGTGGTGTCTCCATCACTGGAAGTTTATGTTGATCACGCATCTCTCCCCTCTTTACATCAGGTATTGGACATCATCGCCTCTGCAGAGGCTCACCCGACAGCTGAGCGCTATGTGTCCTGGGGCCGTATCAATCCGACGCAAGAGCATCTGGCGCAACTGAATATCAGTCGCTTCCCACTTGAGTCAAACCATACATCGGCAGAAATGCTTGAAGCTATTTCTGCCTTTGCAGAAGATCATCACAGACTCAAGGTTTCAATCAGTACCAACACGCTGAAGTCATATGACAACCTAAAACTTATGCTACAGCGGCTGCATAAGCAGCCACATGTCGACATTGACAACATCAGGCTCTATGACGATGGCTCTGCTGAATACGTGAACCTGTACAACTGGCGCAATACCCAGGATAAGACCTACCTGTTACAGCAAGCCGGTGACAACCTTAAAAATATCATTTTAGGTTCAGGTGGTTCTTCCGCGCCCTGGTTGACTACTCAGTTTAACTGGCATTCACTCTACCCTACTGAGTACTCAATGCTGAGATCTGACTTTTTGACGCTTGATCCAAAACTACACGAGTTAAAAGA
>NZ_JAWOWE010000133.1:0-883 GCF_033340275.1 Vibrio sp. 1402 | reverse complement strand
CGCTCGTGAACTCCCTTGAATTTAAACCGTTTAACGGAGTCGTCGAATACCGAAGATAGTTGAGCGGGAATGCTTCGAAATACAGATTCGATTAGCTGTGCGTCCACTTTTCCAGAGTACTTTCCGAAATCACGCATGTAGCCCTCAATTAAGTTCCTATGGACTTCAGACACGGCTTCAATGCGTTCAATAATACTGAGTTCTGAGTTTTCGAACCATGAGTTTACGGCTTCAGGCATACCGCCAACAAAATAATAATCGGTCAGTAGTTCGATTAATTTTGTATGAGCTGCTGGAGAATTCAGCTTTTGGTCAAATGCTTTTTGCAGTGCTCTTTCTCCAGATGCCCACAAGAATTCCCTGAAAGTCAGTGGTCTTAAATTGTGTTGCTCAACTTTTCCAACGGGAAAGGACGTGAGCAATCCGATATTTGAACCACTAGCAGCAACATAAGCTTTGGGAGCCTTTTCTGCAAAGTACTTAAGAGAGGTGACCGCTCTTGGACATTCACCAATTTCATCTAAAATGAGAAGATCTGTCGATGGTTCGAAGATTTCTCCTGTTAATAGTTCAATGTTGGTGATGATGTCATTAGGGTTTAGAGAGCCTGAAAAAGCTTCCATTAACTCAGGGCTTTCTAGGAAATCGATTCTTATCACATTTTCGAATGTACTTCCTAATAGTTCCTGCAATAGGAATGTTTTACCAGTTTGTCTAGCACCGTCAATCAGCAAAGGCTTCCTTGTCGGCTTGTCTTTCCAGGTGAGTAGGTTTTCAAGTAATGTTCGTTTCATCTAGCCACCTCAGTTAAAGAGCTTATCTGGTTGAGTGTATATTACACAAAAATGCGCAATTAAATGCAAGATATAACATTTTTTTGGCG
>NZ_JAWOWE010000132.1:0-884 GCF_033340275.1 Vibrio sp. 1402 | reverse complement strand
CCATCTAGTGCCGCTTTTTCGAAGTCGCTCAATTCGCCGTAGCTTAGTACTTCTTCTACGCCTTCTTTACCCAACTTCACTGGTTGTGCAAAGTAAGGAGCGTGCTCGCTATCACCTTCAACGTAAGCACACTCAACAACGCCTTCTTCACCTTGAAGAGCTCGTACAAGTGCTAGACCGAAACGACAAGCCGCTTGGCCCATAGAAAGTGTCGCACTACCGCCACCCGCTTTTGCTTCAACAACTTCTGTGCCCGCGTTTTGAATACGCTTAGTCAGAGCTTCTACTTCTTCAGCTGTAAACTCCACACCTTCTACTTGAGAAAGAAGAGGAAGAATTGTCACGCCAGAGTGACCACCGATAACTGGTACACGAATGTCGCTAGGATCTTTGCCTTTTAGCTCAGCAACAAACGTTTCTGAACGGATCACGTCTAGTGTGGTAATACCGAATAGGCGACGCTTGTCGTAAACGCCCGCTTTCTTTAGAACTTCAGCAGCGATTGGCACTGTTGTGTTCACTGGGTTAGTGATGATACCTACACATGCTTTAGGACAAACAACCGCAATCTTTTCAGCGAGTGATTTCACAATACCAGCGTTTACATTGAACAGATCCGCACGATCCATGCCCGGCTTACGAGCAACACCCGCAGAGATAAGAACTACATCTGCACCTTCTAGCGCAGGAGTTGGATCTTCACCAGCGTAACCTTTGATCGATACTGGTGTTGGGATGTGGCTAAGATCTGCTGCTACGCCAGGCGTAACTGGAGCAATATCGTATAGGGCTAAATCAGAACCAGCAGGAAGACGGTTCTTAAGCAGAAGGGCAAGGGCTTGACCGATGCCACCAGCGGCACCAATAACGGCTACTTTCATGTA
>NZ_JAWOWE010000131.1:0-884 GCF_033340275.1 Vibrio sp. 1402 | reverse complement strand
TTGCCCCGTGAGCATATCGTTCTGGACCTGGATGATGATGAAAAAGTCTGCTCATGCTGCCAGCACCCTCTGCATAAAATCGGTGAAGATAGTTGTGAAAAGCTGGAGTTCACGCCAGCAGTACTGAAGGTTCTGGAATATGTTCGCCCTAAGTACAGTTGCCGCCAGTGTGAAAAGGAAGCCGATAAGGTTAGCATCAGCCAAAAGCCTGCACCTGCCAGTATTATCCCTAAAAGCTTCGCGACAGAAAGCCTTCTGGCTAACATCATCCTTGGAAAATATCAGTACGCGCTACCGCTTTACCGTCAGGAAACCCTGTTCGAGCAGTCTGGTGTCGAGCTATCCAGAACAACCATGGCTCGCTGGATGATGCAGGTCAGCGAACGTTTTACTCCGTTGTATAACGCTCTGCACAAACACTTGCTGGAGCAGGTGGTCATCCAGGCAGATGAAACACCACTAACCGTGCTTAAAGAAGATAAGCAATGCTATATGTGGGTTTACTGCTCTGGTGCTGACTCTCCTGAAGCGACATTGGAAGGCGTTAAAAACATCGTGCTGTACGATTATCAAAATCGTCGCTCAAGAGCATGTCCCATCGGCTTCCTTGGTGACTACAATGGCTACCTGCAAACGGATGGATACCGAGTCTATGACGGCCTGGAGAAGGTTGAACACCTTGGCTGTCTTGCTCATGCTCGCCGTAAGTTCATGGATGCGAAGAGGGTACAAGGTAAAGGCAAAACAGGAAAAGCGGATGTCGCTCTGGCAAAAATCCAAAAACTGTATGCGCTTGAAACTCGCCTGAAAGGAAGGTCTGCTCTGGAGCGAATGACTGAACGACAAAAACTGGCGAAACCTATGCTTGATGACCTGCATAAATG
>NZ_JAWOWE010000130.1:0-885 GCF_033340275.1 Vibrio sp. 1402 | reverse complement strand
TTTATTAACGAAAGAACACTATGAATCAATATCTCGCGGTAACTTCAAACGGCATGGAAAACCTGCTTGTTGAAGAACTGACTAAACTAGGCATTGAAAACGCGAAACCAGTACAGGCGGGCGTAAAATTTAAAGCCACGAATGAGCAAATCTATCGTTGTTGTTTGTGGAGCCGCTTGGCATCACGATTTGTACGTGTTTTATCTGAATTCACCTGTAACGACGACATGGATCTATACCTATCTACTTCGTCAATTAACTGGGTGAATCAATTCCACAGTTCTAAGCGTTTCGTTGTGGACTTTAACGGTACCAACCGCGAGATCCGCAACAGTCAGTACGGCGCGATGAAAGTAAAAGATGGCATCGTTGATTGCTTTGAGAAGAAAGGCTTACCTCGACCAAACATCAGCAAAGAACGTCCTGATATTCGCGTTCATGTTCGCCTTCACAAAGATAAAGCTATCTTAGGTGTTGATATGGTAGGCAGTGGCCTTCATCAACGTGGCTACCGTCCGGAATCTGGCCGTGCACCACTTCGTGAAACATTAGCAGCGGCGATCATTATGCGTTGTGGTTGGGACGGTCATCAGCCACTTCTCGATCCAATGTGTGGTTCTGGTACGTTACTGATTGAAGCGGCAATGATGGCTGCAAATATGGCTCCTGGTGTAAAACGAAAGCAATGGTGCTTTGAATCACTTGAAGACTTTGAGCCAGATACATGGGCTGAAATCAAATCAGAAGCAAACGTTCAGGCTAGACGCGGCGTCAAGAAAGTTGACGCTAAGTTTTTTGGCTTCGATAACGACCCGAAAGTTCTGAAAGTTGCACAAGAGAACGCTCGCAGAGCAGGGGTTGAGGAACTGATTGAGTTTGCTCAAG
>NZ_JAWOWE010000129.1:0-895 GCF_033340275.1 Vibrio sp. 1402 | reverse complement strand
CTTTCAAATGAATAAAACTTCGTTCAGTTTAACTTGCTGATCATCGATATTTATAAAACTTAGTCAACAGTAAATCGTGTTTATATGAAATAGTTATTGATGCATTCCTCAAATTATTAAAATTAGTTAATAATGCTGTCATTTCTTGAGCTAAGTCCATAAAAATAAAATGGTTTTATGAAGTAAATCGCGCTATTAATTGACTGAATACTCATTAATTGAAATGAATTGAGGATTCTTATAACAGCTATGCGCGATATCTTTTATAATGCACGCGTTACCTAATAGTATTTAATAAATGTCACCATATGCAGTACAACCCAGAAGACTCAATTAAAATTGCAATCGCAGATGTTGCTGTCGGCATGTTTGTTACCGCGATAGAGCATAACAAACGAGTCAATTTAGCCAATGCTGGTCGAGTTTCGAGCGCAGAGGGCATTAAAAAGCTTCGCGCAAGTGGCGTGAAATTCGTTTGGGTTGATCAATCACTTTCTGCTCAGCAGTGCGTATTCAAACCCGTCGAAGAACCTATCGATATCGAAGTAGGGGATAAAACGCTTTCCGTATCAAGCAAAGTACAACGTGCGTATCGCTCGCGAGAAGTCCAACACAAGCGTGCTAAAAAGCTGATTGCGGAAGCAAAAGGCCTAGCGCAGAAACTTCTCAACCAAACTTTTGAAGGCAAAGTTATCCAAGTCGACGAGATTGAATCGTGGGCGGATGACATGATCGAAAGTGTATTTATTGATTCAGACGCTTTGCAGTGTGTTTCTGCATTGCGCCAGAAAGATTCTTATTTACTCGAGCATTCAGTAAATGTCGCCTGTCTGTTGGTTTCGTTCGGCAAACACTTAGGCTTAGACAAAGACACCCTCAAGCAATTGGCGATTGG
>NZ_JAWOWE010000128.1:0-895 GCF_033340275.1 Vibrio sp. 1402 | reverse complement strand
TTATGAGTTTTGTATCGGCATGCTATCGGTTTATATGAATAATTTTTTTGATATCTATTAATTAAATTGTCAAAAAACTCAGATAACCAATGAGTTAGTTAGAAAGTGACCGAGGAAGAACGGAAATGATTTCAAAAAAAGGCCGGATGAGCCGGCCTAGGAAGATTATTGTGCAGCAATCACTGTCACGAGCTCGTAGCTCTCGCCTGGCTCAAGAGTCTTGCCTTCTTCAATACTTGGTGCATGAAGGGCAGATTCCACACACAGCATGGTTTCATAGCCATTGTCAGCCATGTCTCCCATCCCTTGTGCACCTTCCGCCCACGGGTTCCATAGTACTGCGGAGTTATGGCCGCGGTTCGCTACGCTCAACGTACGGTTAAGAACAGGGTCTTTCACTAAAATTTGAGCTTCTGGTTGCGTGTATACGCGATCGATGGTGTCAGTCAGTTGAAGAACCTCACCACCCTGACACACTTCGCTATTTTTCAAGCTGTCGATGTACTCATTGCCCATACCTGTTGTTTGCGCTTGTTTGATATCGCCCACGTTTAGGTAAGTATGTAATGCGCCTGAGAACGTCCAAGCTTCATCATCGATATTAAGAACTTTCAGCGTTACTTTGAGTTCGTCACCCACTTCGACAAGAAGACGCGCATCAAACATGTGTGGCCAAATTTGATGTGTTTCTTCGGTTGGGAACAGTGCCAACTCGACGATGACACCATTTTCATTTTCGCGGTGCTCAACCAATTCCCATTCGGATGTACGCGCAAAGCCATGAGCTGGTGCAGCAATACGGCCAAACCAAGGCCAACAAACAGGAATGCCACCACGTAATGCTGCTTTGCCATCAAAAATGGCTTTTTCGCTCATCCAGATCAAGTCTTCTTGA
>NZ_JAWOWE010000127.1:0-898 GCF_033340275.1 Vibrio sp. 1402 | reverse complement strand
CGAAGACACATTCCAAGCTCTAAAAAAGGTCGTGCTATCCGACTCTTTCTGGCCGAGCGAAACCTTCTACCGCGCAAAAATCCAAGAACAACGCGAACGTCATGCTCGCTACCACGATACGACCGATAACCTAGAGCCCGATATCAAATCGACCCCAGGAGGTCTTCGCGATATTCACACTTTGAGCTGGGTAGCGCGCCGTCACTTTGGCGCCACATCTCTGCTAGAGATGAGCCGTTACGGCTTTCTTACCGATGCGGAATACCGCGAACTGGTGGAGTGTCAGGACTTCTTGTGGCGTGTCCGCTTTGCGCTGCACATTGAACTTCGCCGATACGACAACCGTTTGACCTTCGCACATCAAGCACAAGTGGCCGAAAACCTCGGTTATGTTGGTGAAGGCAATCGCGGCGTCGAGATGATGATGAAAGAGTTTTATCGCACACTTCGTCGCGTCGCAGAATTAAACAAAATGCTGCTCAAACTGTTTGATCAAGCCATCATCAATGGTGGTGCAACTGAAAACGCAGAAATTTTGGATGCAGATTTTCAACGCCGTGGATCGTTAATCGAAGCCAGAAAACCCGCGCTATTCCAAGCCAGACCTGAAACTATTCTTGATATGTTTTTGCATATCGCAAACGACTCAACCATTGAAGGAGTAAGCCCTCCAACCCTGCGACAACTGCGTACTGCACGTCGCCGCTTAAACAAGTTTTTACACACGATTCCAGCGGCTCGTGAAAAATTCTTAGCGTTATGTCGACACCCAAATGCACTTCATAAAGCATTCAGTTTGATGCACAGACTTGGGGTAATGGCCGCATATTTACCGCAATGGAGCCAGATTGTTGGGCAGATGCAGTTCGACCTGTTCCACGCCTACACGGTTGACGAG
>NZ_JAWOWE010000126.1:0-899 GCF_033340275.1 Vibrio sp. 1402 | reverse complement strand
AAAAAGGCAAAGGCACCTTAGCGGGCCTGCGTGCCGATTACATTTGGGATAGCGACAACAATGTTTACATCAAAGGGCAAAAAACCGTTGGAAAAACAGATGAGTACGATGAGAACGACAGCGTCACTATTGGTGGTGAAACGCGTATTTTAGAAGACTTCGTCGTTGGCGCAGAATACACCACGGGCGATCGTGGCGATGCGGCTGAAGCCAGCGTGACTTATGATGTGACGGAAGACTACAGCACTTACTTAACCTATGTCGATGACAGCTACGAAGGCAAAAACAACGTGATTGTCGGCCAACGTGCAGATCTGACTTCAACGGTCGATTTCTACCAAGAAAACCAATTTGTGGATGAGAACAACGGCAAAGGTCGTATTGACTCGTTTGGCTTTGGCTACGACATGAACGACGACATCGACATGGGTATCGGCTATCAGAAAGGCGAAATCGAGGATGATCAAAACATCACCACCGAGCGCCAAGCGGTGAGTGTAAGCACCTCGATTGATGTCGATGATGTGTTGTTCAAGAACAAAGTGGAATATCGTGTCGATAAGACAGATGACTCTGCTGACCCAGACAAAAAACGCATCGACCAATGGGTGACGACCAACCGTTACACCCATCACCTGACGGAAGAGTACACCTTATTCGGTAAGTTCAATTACTCACGCTCAGAAAGCAAATCAAGCGACAAAATGTTGGCTCGTTTTATTGAGTCGACCGCTGGATTGGCGTATCGCCCAATTTACAACGATCGTTTGAATTTGTTGTCGCGCTACACCTACTTGGTGGACTTCGACCAACTCAATCGCGATGTGGATTACAAAGATGAAGAAAGCCATATCATAGAAGTGGAAGGTATCTATTCACTTGATGCCAACTGGGATTTA
>NZ_JAWOWE010000125.1:0-902 GCF_033340275.1 Vibrio sp. 1402 | reverse complement strand
AATCGGTCGACGACGCCGCCCATAAGCCATAATCAGGAAGGTATTTGAGTGTGATTAATTCATTCAAACGTTGGGTGTCGACGACGACATTGATTGCTCGGGTTAGCTGTTTTACTTGGTCGGTATCCCAGCCGTAGTCTTGCTGGATTTGATCCAATAAGGCTTGTTTATTTAAATCATCGGCGGGCTTTTGATAGTCCTTGATCGTAGTGTCTTCAGATGAGCTAAACGTAAGGTAGCCGTCGTTTCTAATTAGGGACACGCGATTGTGTTCATTAGCATGAATGTCGTTACGAAACACTGACGACGTATTCATGTTAAAGCCAGCGGTCATTACCGCTTGTACTACGCCATTTTTATCTGGAATCGCTTTACGAATGGGAATAACTAACGAATCTTGCGCTTCCATAAAGTAGGTTCTGCCGATCACCATGCGATCGGAGTTCAACGCTTCAAGGAAGGTCTCTCTGGTCAGCGGATCTTGCTTGAGATTGTGTAGCTTTTCCAAAATCAAGTTCGAGCTAACGGAAATGTAGTCGCCGTTGGGATTGGTCAAGCCAAAACCGATGATCGCCGGATGAATGTTGAGAAGTTTATCTAACATTGGGCGAGTTTGAATGGCCGCGGTACGAGTGAAGCTATTTTGCTCCACCAGTTGATGACCAACGACTTCTAGCAGCGATTCTTGCCCTTTTAAAAGTGACTCAACGGAGGAAGCAAACAGCTCCAATTGTAGGAGCTGTTTGTCTTTGTATTTGTCTAACGTTGCTTGGTAGTGGTAATAGCCGAATAGCGAAAATGTCACGATACTGACGGTGAGCAGCATCATGTAAAGAGTCCAAATGTTCTTCTTTAATCCGACCATATTGTTTTGATAACCCCTAGCTTAACGCGTAATTGGC
>NZ_JAWOWE010000124.1:0-906 GCF_033340275.1 Vibrio sp. 1402 | reverse complement strand
GTTTCATGCCCAAGAGCGCCTCTCCCAAACCCAAAACAATCAGTTTTTGGCGTCTAACACCGAATCCAGTACAGATTGAGCATTACTCGCAATACTTTCATCACAGCACTGCTTTAAAACCAGAATGAAATCATTCAGTTCTTCGGCAGACACGCCATTATTCATGCTGATGTTGTAGTGCGCCGCAAGCTGGCTGTTCACTCCGTTGATATTTGCCAGCGCTGCAATCGTGGCAATTTCTCGTTGTTTCCACGTCAGGAGGTCACGCGCGAAAATGTCACCAAACAAATGGGCTTTTAAGTACTGATCTATTTGAGGTGAAAAGTCGAACAGCGGG
Organism: Vibrio sp. 1402; assembly: GCF_033340275.1. Taxonomy (NCBI): domain Bacteria; kingdom Pseudomonadati; phylum Pseudomonadota; class Gammaproteobacteria; order Vibrionales; family Vibrionaceae; genus Vibrio; species Vibrio sp. 1402. The sequence continues at coordinate 569 of NZ_JAWOWE010000124.1, read as the reverse complement.
CCTTTGACTTGCATACCGACCAGCGTTGTTTGGTTCTGACTGCCTAGCTCTAAGCTGCTTTTATCTGCCGTCAACGGCGTCGATTCACGCCCTAATATGTCGGTAATACCACGATTTTTGCGCACTTCAACTACTTCCATAAAAGCAGCCAATCCATTCAAACTGCGGGGAAAACCTGCGTAAGCGTATAGTTGAGCAAGAACTTCTTTAATCTCATTGATCGTTAAGCCGCTTTCTAAACCATCATTCAGGCTAATCTTGAGTTTTTCTACGTCACCGCTTGCGGTGAAAGCCGCGATTGGAACGATGGCTCGTTCTTTATTACTCAATTTATCTGTTGCAAAAGCAGGCATAACAGCGGATATCGTTGTCATAGTCAGTACCCAAATTAATATGGACTTGATTGAAGTTTTAATCGCGATCATCGTCAGAACCTTCCGTTGGTTGACCACGCGCCGAAGCGACTAGAAGAGCCATAAAAGCGACACCAATAAGCGCAATCTTTACGCTCATGTAAATTTGATATTGACTTGGCTTGCCTGTCATTGTCAGATCTCCGACGTCCTTAA
>NZ_JAWOWE010000123.1:0-913 GCF_033340275.1 Vibrio sp. 1402 | reverse complement strand
AACTCAAAATCAAAAGCACTCGCACTAGAGAAAAAACTGTGGGAAGAGCTGTTCGATTTGCTGATGCCTCATCTTGAACAAATGCAAAACCTAGCTTCTGCCGTTTCACAGATAGACGTGTTACAAAACCTAGCAGAACGCGCAGACTCATTGGATTATTGCCGCCCTACTCTAGTTAAAGACGCAGGTATTCACATTCAAGCAGGTCGCCACCCGGTAGTAGAGCAAGTCACCTCGGACCCGTTCATTGCTAACCCAATAGAATTAAGCCCAAGCCGTAAAATGCTCATCATCACGGGTCCAAACATGGGGGGTAAATCAACCTACATGCGCCAAACTGCGCTAATTGCGTTGATGGCTCACATCGGCTCTTATGTACCTGCAGAGTCAGCACAAATTGGCTCATTGGATCGCATCTTTACTCGTATCGGGGCTTCAGATGACTTGGCATCAGGGCGTTCAACCTTCATGGTAGAGATGACAGAAACGGCCAACATTCTCCACAACGCAACCAAGAACAGCTTGGTGTTAATGGATGAGATCGGTCGCGGTACCAGTACTTACGATGGTCTTTCATTGGCATGGGCAAGTGCCGAATGGCTTGCAACACAAATTGGCGCGATGACACTTTTCGCTACGCACTATTTTGAACTAACCGAATTACCGAACTTGCTACCAAACTTAGCAAATGTTCACCTAGATGCGGTAGAACATGGCGACAGCATTGCTTTCATGCACGCTGTTCAAGAAGGCGCCGCAAGCAAATCATACGGCTTGGCGGTTGCGGGCTTAGCTGGCGTACCCAAACCGGTCATCAAAAATGCTCGTACTAAACTGTCTCAACTAGAGCACCTCGGTCAAGCTAGCGCCTCGCCTCGTCCAAGCACTGTGGATGTAGCAAATCAGCTCAGCT
>NZ_JAWOWE010000122.1:0-935 GCF_033340275.1 Vibrio sp. 1402 | reverse complement strand
CCTATAGGCAATTTAAAAAGCTTTGGGGAGCTGAAGCGAAAGAGCGGCTCGAGCATCACCGACACCCTCTTTCGTTTGATCAATGTATTACCGTCGAAAGCCACACTGACCATTTAAAGCTCGTCAATCGACTCGCGAGCACGGCAGAAGCTGCTATCGTGGTTGCGGCCTCTGGTATGTGTGAAGGTGGACGTGTCGTCAATTATTTAGAAGCATTGCTGCCAGATAAAAGAAATGATGTGTTATTTGCCGGCTATCAAGCGGAAGGGACTTTAGGTCGGCGTATCCAAGATGGAGTAGAAAGTGTATTGATTGAAGGTAGACGCGTAAAAGTGAAAGCTCAAGTTCATACGATGTCAGGCTACTCTGCACATGCCGATATGAACGACTTAATACAATTTGTAACTGCCATTCCCACTCCTCCTAAGGAGGTTCACCTTATACATGGTGAGGAAGATTCGAAAAAAGCACTTTATCAACAACTAATCAACCTCGGATATAACTGCGTATTATAGTGAATTAGATAATTATTTAATTTCGAGACAACATAATATATCGCAAACATAGTTTGTCGAATTCATTGATATAGTTACGTCAAGATTCAAAAACAAGCCATAAGTAAGGACTCAGGTTCAAGAAAATTCTCAAAGTTACAAGCATGTTCTGGATTAAGGGATATAATTTCTATACGAATTAAATTATAATCGCCGACTTGTAAGCAATTGGCTAGCCGAAAACAACTTATTCCATTCCTATGACAGACAGTATGAGCGACACGCTTCAAGAACGAGAAGCTTCTGAATTAACTAAGCATAATTCTATCAGCATAACATCAGCATTGGACGAGTTATCCGCAAGTGAATCAAATGCTTGCCTTTATATCTACTGTCCAAAAGAAGACGAAGCAAAAATTGCTCAAGTACTTAAGAGGCATC
>NZ_JAWOWE010000121.1:0-940 GCF_033340275.1 Vibrio sp. 1402 | reverse complement strand
TCATGGGGCCGGTTCAGTGGAGAGGTAGGCTTTAACGCCGCCGAGATCATGATGAAACAGGCCAAAGACAACCCAGAAAAAGCAGAAGAGCGCTGGGCGTTCCTGCTTAGTGAAGAATGGATGGTGGAGTAATTGTCGTGACAGAACAAACCAATAAGAAATTGATGCTGGATGAGTCTCCAGATATGCCCCTGCAATTCAAGTGGAGAAAGTTTGGTGGTGCGATTTTTACTGCCACGCAAACAATGGAGCACGTCAAGGAAGGACGTAAGCTCGGGCCGACTCCAGCAGGGATGCTACCTCAAGAAGTGTGGCTGAACCGCCTGATCGCTATGGAAGAAACCCTGCCACGAGGGAAGTTTTTTGACAGATTCCGCCGCCGCGACAAAAACGAGCAGTATGACTTGGCCGCCGATCATCTCCGTCTTGTCGGAAAGAAAAAGCGATAGGGGGATAGATGAAAGCCCAGGCATACCCACCATCAGTCATTCGTAAAGGCGCTGTGTTGTACGCAGCCCTTTATTACATCTCTGATGATGATAAAGCAAAGGTCGAGGTTACAGAGTGGATAGTTCGCTCTATTCAGAAACGACGCAACTCAACCAGCGATCAACGCTCTGTCAATCTTGCCCAAAAGTTAGATGGGATTACGTGGGGGAAAAGGTCACGGAAGAATGGGGACTTTGGTTGGTTGCCATCTATACCGAGCTGGTGCTTGAAGCAGTTCCGGGAAGGTGGCGAATTGCCTTTTGGCGTTTATACGACGCGACTGGCCGCTCTCAAGTTTGCGAAAGTCAGCTTGCAGGAAGAGGTCCAATATTGCGAGGCCGAGCTGAAAAAGGCTCAGACAGAAGAGGATACTCAGGAACTCCAAGAGGAGCTGGCGGAGAACCAGAGACTTCTGAAAGCTGCTGGAGCAATGGTGAAGCGCGAGCAAAAC
>NZ_JAWOWE010000120.1:0-943 GCF_033340275.1 Vibrio sp. 1402 | reverse complement strand
GACGGAGATGGTGTTAAAATTCGTCGAGTTGCAGGTTTTAACAACACGAGCTTTTCACCATTTTTAATGATGGATGAGCTGAAATCCGATCAACGTTCTGACTACATTGGTGGCTTTCCTCCTCATCCTCATCGTGGGATTGAAACGCTGACTTATATGCTGAAAGGTCATTTTCAACATCGTGACCACATGAACAATGTCGGCGAATTGCGTTCTGGTGGCGCACAATGGATGGCGGCAGGTCGTGGAGTAATACACAGTGAAATGCCAATTATGCAAGACGGTGAGCTGCATGGTTTTCAGATATGGATTAATCAACCAGCCAAAGACAAAATGAAACCCGCTCAATACCACGATTTTCAACCAGAGACGATCACGGAATTTGACACTGCAAAGACAGGGCTTGTTCGTGTCATTGCTGGTGAGTTGATGATTGCGGGAGGACGAATTGTTGGGCCGTTGACTCAAACTGGTGTTGTGGCAACTGTTGCTGATTGGCGGCCTCATAGAGGAGCCACGCTTGAGCTAGCTTTGGACGCTGACCATAACATGATGATTTATGCGTACCAAGGCAGTGTCGAGATAAATCAACGCACTGTAAAGCAAGGTGAGATGGCGCTGTTATCAAAAGGAGAGGCCGCAAAGTTTACTGCGGCAGACAACAGTGGGGTCCTGCTCTTTATAGGTGAACCAATCAATGAGCCGGTGGTTCACTATGGCCCATTTGTCATGAACAGTATCGAAGAAATTGAACAAGCGATTCAAGACTACAACTCAGGGCTGTTCGAAACCTATTAAAGCGAACGACAGCGAACAGCCAATTTTGACCGATGTCTTAGTATTACGCTGAATGTATTTGAGCCTGCTTATTGGGCTCGTAGCGAAGCAAATCGATAATCCACTGCCATCGAGTTTGCGTTAGCCACCTAGATTAACTTGCGTT
>NZ_JAWOWE010000119.1:0-947 GCF_033340275.1 Vibrio sp. 1402 | reverse complement strand
CAGTGCAAATATCCATCCATATCGCATACGACTTCCCTATTCCGCTTTCTTTCTCAAAGTATAGGTCTTGGCGTATTGGTCGATACAAAAAAGGCCTTAATCTACACAAATCAAAGCCTTTACGTTTATCGTTTGATTGGTTGTATTAGTCGTCAGACTCAAACACCACATTGTAGTTTTCAGTGTAAGTACAATTAGGTTGACGACTACAGGTGAAAAATCGTCGTCCTTTAAATTCACCTTGGCTGGCAGTTTTGATGATCATAGGGCTGCCGCATTTCTTACAAAAACGCACTTCTTTCTCAGGCTCGATCAAATCAATATGCGCCGCCAACAAACGACGTAAACGCCCCACTTGATAACTGTGTTTTACAGAAGTCCCGATCAGAGGCAAGTTGGCAGATTTACATACGTGCATCAGCAACTTCTGACGCTCCACCTTACCTTTATTCAATTGCTGCCCGTTATCAAACTCGATAACTACGCGCGGTTCTAACGTTCTTGGGTCACAAATTACGTAGTCAAAATAACTGCGCGCGATGCGATTATTGGCCACGAAAAACTGCTTTTTATTCTTGATGTCTTTCGGAGCAACCAAAGTAGACATGTTCACCTTGGCAAACACGACAGCATGCTCTCCGACTGCAGCTCTTAGCGCATTGAAAAAAGCACCTTCTTGCCCTCTTAGTAACGGGCCTTTCGCGCGATATGGATAGTCACGCGTGTCGTCGTGCTTAATCACGTACTTTTGAATAATAAAGAAGAATACAACCAGAAGAACAACAATGATAAAGATGTTGGTCATAGATAAAGTGCGCCCAAAACAACTAGTTGCTCAAAGCGTAAATGGAAATCCTATACAGAGCAACAAAACCCATCAATTTTGAGGTGCGATGACATAAGCAATGAAGAAAAGTTTTCGGAGGATAATCAGAAACAAGCCAATC
>NZ_JAWOWE010000118.1:0-952 GCF_033340275.1 Vibrio sp. 1402 | reverse complement strand
TTGGTCAGCGAAGCGATTGACCCATCATTCCAGTTCATGTCGCTTGATAAGGACGGCGTGGTTCGTATGGACTGTTCTTCTCCATACGCAATGGCTGGTCTGCTAGCTCTGAAAGATGAATACGATCTTGCGTTTGGTAACGACCCAGACTATGACCGTCATGGTATCGTGACGCCGAAAGGTTTGATGAACCCGAACCATTTCTTAGCGGTTTGTATCGACTACCTATACCGTCATCGTGAGGCGTGGGGTAAAGATGTTGCTGTTGGTAAGACGCTGGTTTCAAGTGCACTTATTGAGCGAGTAGTAGCCGATTTGGGTCGTGAATTGTGTGAAGTGCCTGTCGGCTTCAAGTGGTTTGTCGATGGCCTTTACACTGGCAAGTTTGGTTTTGGTGGTGAAGAGAGCGCAGGTGCCTCTTTCCTACGTAAAGATGGAACACCATGGTCAACAGACAAAGACGGCATCTTACTATGTTTGTTAGCGGCAGAGATTGCTGCGGTAACGGGTAAAAACCCACAAGAATACTACGAAGAGCTTGCCGCTAAACACGGTGAGTCTAAGTACAATCGTATTCAAGCGGTAGCGAATGGACCTCAAAAAGATGTGTTGAAGAAACTGTCGCCAGAAATGGTTGCAGCAGAAACACTGGCAGGTGATCCGATTACGGCGCGTCTAACACACGCTCCTGGTAACGGTGCGGCGATTGGCGGATTGAAAGTGACGACTGAAAATGGTTGGTTTGCTGCTCGTCCATCGGGTACGGAAGACATCTACAAAATCTATTGTGAAAGCTTCAAGGGTGAAGAACACCTAAAACAAATTGAAGCTGAAGCACAAGAGATTGTGAATCAAGTATTTGCAGCTGCAGGTTTGTAATTAAACCTACTCTGACAAAAAGGCGACCAGATGGTCGCCTTTTTTACAACTCGTCGTTAACTCTCTATTTATG
>NZ_JAWOWE010000117.1:0-953 GCF_033340275.1 Vibrio sp. 1402 | reverse complement strand
ACAGGATCGTGGAACGCTGGGACAATCGCTGTTCGGAATGGCCCCCAAGCGCTATCGATGCTCTCTGCGACCTTGTTTAGTGTTGCAGGCTCATAGCTATCTAGGTACGTTTTTAGATCGTAACCTTTGGACGTCACCAGTTGATTTGCGTAGTCGTAAGCCAGCTTGTTTGCTTTTGTTGCCACAAACTTCTCGCCGTCGATAACAAACTCAACCTTGTCACCCGCGATGATACCGTAGCGGTCTTGCTGCTTCGTAAACGTATCAAACTGAGATTGACCACGAGTCTTCACTGTGTAGTCGTAAGACTTCATTTGGCGCACACCCATTCTCAAGATGACATCGCCAACACGTCCACGGCCTTCTGCACCAATATCAAGGAATCTTGCAATACCACGAGGCATTGGTGGTAGGGACTCCATTTGCTCAGTGATGTGTAGGTTCACAGTAACACCTTTTAGATTGGTGTATTCCTTACCGTCTTTACCCACCAATTTAACTGGCGTATTTAACGCGTCATTTGCCACGATGTTGCCCATGATGTCTTCGTATTCAGCTTGCACCCCAGGGATATCAAGCAGCGATGCAAAGCTCACCTCATCGGTAAAACGGTTCGAGAATCGACGTGCTAAGAAGTGGCTCGCCAGCGCTTTGTCTGGCCAGTTACCCAACACAGACACCGCATTTGACCAAGGGTAATCCGGGTCAAAGCTACCAATTGAGTTTAGGAAGCGTCCATTCGCAGTTTCCGCAACAGCTATATAGCCCTCATCTGAATCTTCGATAAAGCGTGCTGCCACATCATCAAAACAGCTGGCTGTTGAAAGATCGTAATCAGCCGGAATTTGGTGTGAGTTGTTGTCTAACAGTTGACCAAAAGAAATCACTTTTTGGTTGCCTGCCGCATTTTCTATCACACATTGATGCTCTGGTGTGCGCAAGATATCAAGGAA
>NZ_JAWOWE010000116.1:0-962 GCF_033340275.1 Vibrio sp. 1402 | reverse complement strand
ATCAACTACTAAATGCTGTTGAACTTGTGTTGGTATCTGCTTTCACGTCTACCGCAGCAACGGGCGGTTTCCTAGGTGCTAGCATCATGTTGGCAATACAATCTGGTATTGCGCGTGGTGTATTCTCCAACGAATCTGGTTTGGGTAGCGCGCCAATGGCCGCAGCAGCAGCGAAAACAGACTCTCGTGTTAAACAAGGTTTGATTTCGATGACAGGTACCTTCTTCGATACCATCATCATTTGTACCATGACAGGTCTAGCCCTGATCCTAACTGGCGCTTGGCAAAGTGACTTGTCAGGTGCCGCGATGACAACACATGCCTTTGCTGTTGGTCTCAACGCAGAAACATTTGGCCCAATGCTGGTGTCTATCGGTCTGATGTTCTTTGCGTTTACAACGATCCTTGGTTGGAACTACTACGGTGAACGTTGTGTGGTGTTCCTAATGGGCACAAAAGCGGTTCTGCCTTACAAGATTATCTTCCTTGCTCTAGTGGCTTCAGGCGCGTTCCTGCATCTAGACATGATTTGGATTCTGGCAGATATCGTAAATGGCTTGATGGCGATCCCTAACCTTATTGGTTTGATTGCGCTTCGTCATGTTGTACTGGCAGAAACTAAATTGTTCTTTAACCCTTCAGTTCAATCTGATGATCTTGATGCGGTAAAAGCATAGCTCTACAAAGAACCGTTAAGCCTGCACTTAAACGAGTTAGAAACCTTAAAACACAAAGCCCGCTCATTTTTAGCGGGCTTTATTTTTATCTAGATTCAGATGACAGCGTTAATCACGTAACCACTGATGTTCAACCTTCTCTCCACGCTGTTCAAAAAACTTAGCATTTTGCTGTTTGAACTGATCAACTTTAATATCCGCGATTGGCCAATGGGCAAAATCTTCCGTAATGAAAGACTCATCAACGCCAAATTCTAGCGAATCTAAATGCTTACCTATGTAACG
>NZ_JAWOWE010000115.1:0-962 GCF_033340275.1 Vibrio sp. 1402 | reverse complement strand
ATCTTTTCAATATTTACCTTTTTTGATTAAAGATAATTAGGGGAACATCATGAGCATGCAAGCACGGAAATTATATTCCGCGATTAGAAAAGTAACGCGTAGGTGAATCGCCATAGACCCGACGAAACATCGCGATAAAGTTGCTGGGCGTCGAATAACCCAAAGCATGTGCAACCGCTCCTACAGATTCCCCTCGAGCTATCATTTCTAATGAATGTATTAGCAGTACTTGTTGCCGCCATTCACTAAAACTCATGTTTAACTCACTTCGAATCAATCGTCTTAACGTCCGAGATGAGACTGCCCCGATATTGGCCCAATGCTCCACAGAATGCTTGCTGTTTGGGTCTATTAAAATTGCTTGAGTAACTTTTTGCAGTCTCGGATCACTGGGCAGTGGGATGTGGAGTGACTCATGAGGGCTATTGACGATTTCATCGGATATTACGGCAAGAATACGTAAAGACTGTATGGATAGATCGTCTGTTTTGCTCCATATCGATGCTCTAACCAATAGGGCTTTCAACACATCGCTCATTTGGATAACACAAGGTCTCATTGGAAACCGCTCACAACTCTCTGGAGTAAACAGTAATGAACGACCTTTCAGAGAACCACAAAAATAAACACTGTGCATCGCACCCGGGGGGATCCAACCAGCTCGGTGAGGTGGTAGTATCCACGTTCCTTCATCGGTTTTGACCTGAATTAGCCCTTCATCTATACACAGTAACTGGCCTCGATGATGACTGTGCCAATTATGTGGCCGTTGATCCAAATGGTTGAAGTCGCTCCTTTCATGCTGCCACTCCTTAACGATCAGTGCGGCGCCATTTTTCCATTCGCTGTAATCAGAGTTTGTCACTTTATTTACTCAATTCCATTTTGGCCATTATTCATTATTTTCTGTCCTCTTAACGTTACCATAGCAAGTTAGCGTTCGAGTAACATTTTAGCAACGA
>NZ_JAWOWE010000114.1:0-965 GCF_033340275.1 Vibrio sp. 1402 | reverse complement strand
CCACTTTATTTACGTTCACTTTGCTCATGTTTTTTCTCCAAACTTAACTGGCGCTGCGCTCGGCGGTCAGTGCCAACCACTTCCTAATGTTGAATTCTTTAACTGTTTTGCTTCCGCTTATTGAGGCAGAAACTGTGTTCCAATACTTTCACCAGCAAATAACTGCGTGAGTTTGTCTGGGTAGCGCCACGTCGCCACTTCTATCGGACGACCAAGATCGTTTGCGGCTTCGAGAGCAGCTTTCACTTTGACGATCATCCCATCAGTGATCACCTGGCCTTCGATCAGCGCATTTGCTTCTTTCTCAGATAAGCTTTTAAGCAGATGACCTTTGCCATCTAACACACCGCTTACATCTGACAACAGCACCAACTCCGCGTCCAAAGCACCCGCAACGGCAACCGCTGCTTGATCCGCATTCACGTTCATCATTTGACCTTCAGCCGTGAGACCAATAGAGCTGATGATAGGCAGTGCGCCCGTATTTAAAATCGCTTGAAGTAGGCTTGAGTCACCCGGCGTCGCTTTGCCCACCGCGCCTAATTCAGGGTCTAACTCTTCGACGTGACAAAGACCACCATCCGCTAGGCTCAAGCCCACCGCATTCAAACCATCGGCAATCGCTTGACCTTGCAGTAACTTATTTGCCGTTCCTGCCAGCGCACCGGCAATGACTGGAATTTGATCGTATGGCGTCACACGTAGACCATGTTTCTTTACGGTCTTAAGTTGAAGTTTCGCCATCAACTCATCCACCAAGTAGCCACCGCCATGAACGATGGCGATTTGTCGCTGCGCCGACTTCTGGTATGCCGCGATGGCACCAAACAGTTGGCTTAAGGTTTGAGTGCAAGATAGAGCCGCACCGCCTAGCTTAATGACTAAAGGAGCTTGATTGGTTTGCGTCATTGCTTTTCCCTCTTTCAACGACTACAGCAACGCTGTCAGTTCTGGGTAACCGTAAT
>NZ_JAWOWE010000113.1:0-967 GCF_033340275.1 Vibrio sp. 1402 | reverse complement strand
TGACGTTCCCCACCTTGGCCCGAACCTGTTACTCCCACTTGTCGAAGGTATTCACAAGATGATACTTGTATCGATCTTCTGGGATGAACTGCTCCCAGGTTTTACCGTCGTCCTTACTGGTTTCCCACACAACCTGGCCGGTAGCCCGGAGATCCTGACGGTCGTCCAAAGATAGCTTGAACACAGCAGTGAACGGAGCTTCACCAGACAACTTGCGAGCCTCCACGCCAGCACCGATGGCACCACCACGAAGCACTGTCAAGAAGGCAGGTCTGATAGACAACTCTGTGCGGTTGTAACCCTCAACAGGGCTTTCCAGAACAGCCTCAGCAGCGATACGGACGGAGGAAGTATCCACACCAGACAGGTCTACTGAGAACTGAGCTTCACCGTTCGATGCTTCCGCATAATCAGTGAGCGCAACCGTCTCGTTGTAGGCCTTTTGCTGGATCAGGCGTACTTTCCACACCCCCATCGTGTTAGCGTCATAGTCACCATCAGGTTTGTACTGATCACGGATGAGAACCCTAACCGGCAATGCCTGGGTGTCAATCGCGGTATCACCTTTAACTTCAACGATAGGACGGATACTGTCAGAAGGTGCAGAGATAGCCCGGTAGACAACCTCAGTCTTCACATCAGGCACCTTGTTGTAGGCCGCGTTCACCTTGTAGGTGGTCTCCTCCCACAACGCTCGCTCATCGGTATTGATGCGGCGATACACCTTATTGGTGGCACCCCATCCCGGAGTGAAGGTCTCAGACTCAAGAACATCAGAGTTGCGCGATATGGCAATATCCAGATCAGCTCGTTCAGAGTTGATAATGGCATCACCCAGGTAGTTACCTGTCATCGGCACCAAGTAGATGTTGTCTTTGAAGTTGTAGTCGGAGGCTAGTTCAACGGTCGGGGCTGGTGGGTCAACCGCTTCGACATTGAAAGTCTCGTCGTTCAACGTCACCCGAGT
>NZ_JAWOWE010000112.1:0-970 GCF_033340275.1 Vibrio sp. 1402 | reverse complement strand
AAGCATCTGCTTGAGGATCGTTCTCCCATTCAACTTCATCGAGGAGATAACGAAATTGGATGTGTTGCTCTTTGGGTAGACGTGTTTTGAACTTAAATTGGCCGCTTTTTTTCACCAGTTTCATTGGCTCTGGTTGCCAGTCATTAAAATCTCCAGCGATTTTAATGGATTCCCATTGGTTTTTATCGAGTTCAAAAGTGACTTCAACTTCATCTTTAGTTTTGAAAAATCTCTTTTTAAGCATGAATCTTTCCTTGTTAGTACAAAAACTGCTCTAACTATTACTCGTGTTTCATAAGTATTTCAAGCGTTATCGGATTCATGCTGGTATAGCTCGTTAAATAACCGTGTACTCTTCGTGCTTCAAACTTGTATGAATATGATCTTTCTGTATGATGAAAATCAGTGTGTTGTGAAGAAATTGATATGTTGAAGTTGAATCGTACATTGATGACTACTCTGGTTTGTTTGGTGGCTATGCTGCTAACCAGTGTTTCATCGAGCGTTCAAGCATCGACAGCATCAATAGAAGCACAAAGCTTTCCCATGCAGCAAACTGCACTTCAAGAAAAACTCGGCGTAAATACAGATTGTGTTGAGCCGCACCACAAAGAACACATGATGGAAAAAGGGCAAAAGTCGCACACCAGTTGCAGCTCTTCTTGCATTGTGAAAATTCCCACGACTTTGTCGCAAAATGGATTGATGCTACTGCCTTACAGCTTGGCGCTTATTGATAAGCTTCCTACTGAAAAAGCCGTGGTTGTGATTTATAAACCTTACCGACCTCCGATTGTTTGATTTCTTCTTTATTTATCTCCAGCACTAGCTGGCTCTTAGCTATATTTAAAACGGCACTGTTGTGCCCGAAGGAAAACAAACAATGAAGAAATTACTTGCACTATGCAGCACACTTTTACTGGCTTTCAGCGCTCACGCTGCTCAATTTGAAGAAGGTAAACACTACAAA
>NZ_JAWOWE010000111.1:0-977 GCF_033340275.1 Vibrio sp. 1402 | reverse complement strand
CCAGTAGCAACGGTGACCTGGTTCAGATCACCTTTGATTCATGCTGACGAGACCTCTCATCACAGAAATGATGAACAAAGCCTTCGCTGGTGTTGGTTAGTGGCAAGTGATGACCTTGTCTATGAGCAAATACTTTATTCGCGCTCGACCTCATCAGCGAAAAAGGTCATTGATGAAGACTATGCAGGCATTGTGGTCAGCGACCAGTGCCCTAGCTATAACTGGATAGCCGCAGACCGTCATCAGTTATGTTGGGCACATGTGAAGCGTAACCTTCAGCAAATGGCGGATTATAGTGGCGGTGGCCACACCGCTTATATTGGCAAACATCTTTGTTTGCTGACGAACGCCATTTTCCATACTCGGCATCGTTATGAGCAAGGTGAATTGGATTATTCACGGTACTTGCGGCGAATGCACAGGCTACAAAAATCGTTCGATCATTGGTTGAGCAAAGGGACAGGTGTGATGGTCAAGCGGTATAGAGGGCGATGCAAGTTACTGCTTAAACATAGAGAGAGCTTGTGGGTTTTCCTCAAGAAAACGTCAATCCCCTTAACCAATGAAGCTGAGCGATGTATTAGAGGTTTTGTCATTCAAAGGAAAATCAGCTTCGGAACGACCTCGGATGCAGGTGATAAATTCCGAAGTAGGATACATACCCTCATCGAAACCTGCAAAAAGCGTGGCTTATCGGCAATGTCAGTGTTGAGTGAAATCATCACGGCTGTTGTGACGAAGAGACCGTACCCAAACGTTTTTGATCTATAAACTGCATATGTTTCTTCAGATCTGGGAAGTCAAGATACCTCGGTGAACGCTTGCCTATACAGGGCTTGGTGCATAGAAATCATAACTTTGAGAGTACTAGCTTTTCCACGGCCACGACCTGGTGTCCAGCTTATCCAACCATAGTCATGTAGCATTTTTATAACATTGGAAGTATTACGCCGAGAGGTTGCGAATACGGTTTCTAA
>NZ_JAWOWE010000110.1:0-977 GCF_033340275.1 Vibrio sp. 1402 | reverse complement strand
GACGGAGATTTGTCTTGGATCGACGGCGGTGATTTCTAAGCAGTAACACACGACGGAATTCGCCGCTGATCCTCGGCCTTGATAAAGAATGCCTTGCTGTTTAGCAAACATGACGATGTCATGAATGGTTAAAAAGTAATAATGGTACTTGAGGTCTTCTATCAACCTCAGTTCGTTTTCGATGGTTTGGTTGATGTCCTCCGGCACGCCTTCAGGAAAGCGACGCTCTTTACCTTGTTCCACCAACATTCGTAAGTAAGAATTTGGTGTATAGCCATTAGGAATCAGTTCTGTAGGGTATTCGTATTTCAGCTCAGACAATTTGAATTCGCACAAATCCGCGATGTACTTACTTTCCTCTAGCCACTCTGGTTTGTAGATACGAACCAACTTATTCAGTGGTCGTAATGCGCGTTCAGCATTAGAAAGACGTTCAAAGCCCAGCTTATCAACACTGCAACCATGCTTAATGGCGGTGAGTATATGTTGTAAAGGCAGGCGCTCAGCCGTGTGCATGAGTACGCCGCCACAAGCTGTAATAGGCAGTTGCAATTCGTGAGCTAGCTTCTCGCAGTGATTTGTGTAGGCATCATCGTCGCCACCAAGATGACGTTGAATCGCAACCCATAGTCGATTGCTATGGTGTTGATTGAGCCAGCGCCCCCAGTAATGGTCACTCGCTTGATGGGTAGGAAGCCACAATACTAAGCAGTGACGAATCGACATCAGATCCCACTCAGAAAGCTGATAGCTGCCTTTTTCGCTGCGTCGTCTCGCGTTAGTGATGATACGGCACATCTCAGCATAAGCTTTACGGCAGGGGCAAAGTAGGACTATTTGGCACTCTTCGTTGAGCCAGAACATACTGCCGACGATCTGTTTGATATCAAGTTTATGCTGCTCAATCGTTGCATGGGCTTTGACCACGCCAGCGACCGAGCACTCATCAGTAATCGCGATGGCATGGTAGCGATAAA
>NZ_JAWOWE010000109.1:0-978 GCF_033340275.1 Vibrio sp. 1402 | reverse complement strand
TTGCTGTGATAGATTCAAGCGCGGTAACGATCTGTTGGAGAGCTTCTGATGCATTCATCGATTCAGTTACTGTGCTTTCACTTGTTTCCGCACAGATTTCCATTGTATGAATGGCATTGCGAGAGCCTTCTTGAAGATTCGAGATCATGTGTTGGATCTCTTTTGTGCTGTCTTGAGTTCGACCTGCAAGATTACGCACCTCATCTGCTACTACAGCAAAGCCTCGTCCTTGTTCGCCTGCTCGGGCTGCTTCAATTGCAGCGTTCAAGGCTAATAGGTTGGTTTGTTCCGCAATATCCCCGATTACATCCAGGACTTTCACGATATTGTTTACATCTTGATCGAGATCGGCAACCGCTTTACTTGCAGTATTCAGCTGAGTCGCAAGACCTTGGATGTTATCTACCGTACTGTGGATCAGTGATTGAGTGTGCTGACTTTGTTTATCTGCTTCATCGGTATTACGTGCTGTGTCGCTAGCAGAGCTTGCCACATGGTTAGCGGAAGAAGCCATTTCTGTCATCGCTGTTGCAATCATTGCGGTCGATTGCTGCTGAGAAACGGTAAGCTCGGCGATGGAATTTGAGCGCGACTCTACTGCTGATAGCTCATCGCGTAGAGCGTGCATCGATTGTTCAAGGTTAGTCACCATGGTTGCCAATGATTGGCTCATATTCTGAACCGCATGGTAGATACTGCCTTTTGGAGCGACGGTATCAAAGCTAGTTTGGATGTTACCTTGTGCAACCGCTTGAACCGCTTCTCGTACATCGTTAGGTTCACCTCCTAAGAGATTGAGCATTTTGCGAATTGAGATGATCAAGCCTCCAAGAATTGAACCTGCGATAACCAGACACAGCATAAGCTGCCACTGTGCTGTCGACCAAAAACGTGCATTCACTTCATTAAAGCCAATACCTGTGCCGACAACCCAACCCCAATGTGGTGTTTTTTCTGCTATTGAGTGTTTTTCTTCAA
>NZ_JAWOWE010000108.1:0-985 GCF_033340275.1 Vibrio sp. 1402 | reverse complement strand
CGCTTCAAGAGGGACTATGGCATCATTTAAGACGAATTCCCAACGTTTGGGATTTTTATCAAAAAAATGGTAGTCATTATTGGTTATATGTTAAATGGCCCACTTTGATGCTCAAAACGCCGCTCAGAGCGCCCAGAACGCGCGTAGTGGCGATTTTCATACCTAACCCGAGCGGATGTAAGACTAAAACGCTTTGTAAGTTTGTGACGCTTTGAGAGCGATTTACAGGGCAAAAATGGCACTATTCGTTTGAAACAAAAAACGCCCTCTACGGGGCGTTTTCCTATGTTTCTAAAGATGCAACATGGAGTTCATCTGTTGGTGCAAGATCCGGATAACAAATATATCGAACTCTCGAATTCGATAAAAAATAGCGTGCTTCTGATGATCATGCCGACGTACTCCAGAACGAAGTTCGGAGCAATCCCTACCAATGAATGGCGCCTCAGACAATGTTTGTAAGCACTGCTCCATTTCATCGGTGTAGTGTTCTGCTTGGTCTTCGCCAAAATTTAGAAAGGTATATTCATAGATGTCGCCGAAATCGTCTGCTGCTTTCTGAGAAAGTTTATACATGCAGACGAGCCTTTCTTCTTTCTGCTACTTCCTTTAAGGACAGGGAGCATTCTCCGCTCGCTTCTCCCTCATCAAGAGCTTTTCGCAGTAAGTCTTGTTGATTCTCTTGTTGTTCGAGTAGTCGCAATGCACTTCTCATCACTTCACTTGTTGAGCCGTAACGACCTGTTGCGATCATTTTTTCAATAAAGCCATCGAGCGATTCGCCAATGGTGACACTTGTTGTTCTACCCATAAAGCCACCTGTGTGAATTATTAACACAATTAGTATACAGCAAGTGATGGGTTTACTTTCTCTTTTTCGCAAGCTGCTTATCGCACCATGCGCTTATCTGCGGAGAGTAAAGCGCGAAAACACTAATCAACAATGAAATACCAATGATCACAAATAGGCCATTCATAAGAACCA
>NZ_JAWOWE010000107.1:0-985 GCF_033340275.1 Vibrio sp. 1402 | reverse complement strand
GCTTGGGTCAGTGGTACTACCGTGGCGATGGCAAGGCTTACAGCCACTTAAGAAGCTATGCATTGCTTGAAGAACCACACAAAGGCGTGCATGACGGTGGACGTGAAGCAATGAGCCAAGCCAAATCTGGCAACATGGCAGGCATGGTGACTGCAATTAATGCCATGGAAGACGCCAGCGAACAAGTGGTGGAACAAATTGACAATTTAATGAATGAGATTATTGGTGATTTAACGTAACTGCACTTTGTACGAACCCCAAAAGGTCGCCTATCTAGGCGGCCTTTTCGTTACTGCGTCACGGCTTGGTTTGGAGTTTTAGCGATTACTTAGGTTCTTTTTGCAGTAATCTTCCCAATAGAGAGTTGCGAACTCTAGCTTATCTTCAAAAGTAGAGTGTTCTACTGATAGCCATGCTCGGTTGGTTACGTCCCAAAACATCTTGTCGAATTGAGTGAAGCTCTTAAAGTTCGAGCGGTTTACTTTGTTGTAAACACTTTTAGAAAGTTCACGCATTCCTGAGTTTATGCGTTTTACATTCACTTTATCTTGTTCGGTCTTTTCTTTGGGCATGTTTGGTTTAAGGTGCGTGTTCGATTTTAGTGCTCAATTTAAACGAAAAACGCCTCCCATTGGGAGGCGTTTTTCTTGAGGACGTTCATTACCTTAGAAAAGGATCGTTGAGATCCATGCTCTTTGGTTGTAATCTCAATCCCCAGATATGACAAAACCAGCTTTGGCGAGCTGGCTTTGTTCGGAATACTTACTAGTTTGAAGACCTGTGTAAGTCCTTTCATGATAGCCATATCATCTAAGCACTTCAAGTATTCCTGCACTCTGTTTGGACTCAAGATGTTTTGGACAGAGCGATGCGTATCAGTCACCGACCAAGGGAAGTTCCAAAGGTGACAGGTAAAGGCACTAATCAAAACTTGCGAAAGCACGATAAAACCGCTCTCTTGTAGCTGCTAGAGGGAGAACTGCGG
>NZ_JAWOWE010000106.1:0-994 GCF_033340275.1 Vibrio sp. 1402 | reverse complement strand
CAAGAGCTTTTAACTCGTCAATATGACAAGCTTCAAGTGTATAGGTTTCATGCGTGTATGGGTTGATTTGCTCTCCCAAATAATCAACAAGCAACTCATAAGGTTTAACTGCAGGGTTCACGACAACCGCTTTAAAACCATACTTAGCGTTTAACCACGTCGACATGTAACCACCAAGCGAGCTACCCACTAAGCCAATGTTGTAGTCATCTTTGTATTGCTCAGCAATATCCAACAACAATTGAGCGGCTTGTTCAGGAAAGCAAGGCAATTGTGGGACGATGACTTTGATGTCCGGACGATGCTGCGCGCAATATTCTCTCATTAAATTGGCTTTCATTGAGAGCGGTGAGCTGTTGAAACCGTGGATGTACAATAGAAGTGAAGGTTTACTCATAGAAGTCTCGCATGAAAAAGCGAGCCCGAACTCAGAGCTCGGGCATCATTAATATCCGTTGGAAGAGAAATCTGGCTGGAATTGGCCTTCTGGTAAACGGTCGACATGGGTTGTGATGTCGCCGTTGGTGTGCAGTTCTAGCTCACGCCAACCTGGGGATGTGGTATCAAGCGCGAAATCATCGGAATTCGGCTTAAACTGGACACACGTTGATGGTGTTGCCATCACTCGAATACCTTTGTGTATTACGTTCATGTCTTGATGAACATGCCCACACAAAATGCCTTTTACATTGTCGAATCGATCCACAACTTGCCAAAACGCTTCTGCGTCTTTCAACGTATGCTGATCAAGCCAAGCGCTCCCCACCAGCAAAGGATGGTGATGCAATAAAACCAGTGTATGACGCTCAGGAAATTCCGTTAATTTCTCTTCCAAAAGAGTCAACTGCTGATCGCTTAAACGCCCATGAGGCACGCCTACTACTTGAGAATCAAGCAAAATCAATTGCCACTTTTCACCCAGCAACACATGTTCTGCCGCTTGAATTTGTGGTGAAGGTAACACACTGCCCATATTGGGTTTGTAATCGTGATT
>NZ_JAWOWE010000105.1:0-996 GCF_033340275.1 Vibrio sp. 1402 | reverse complement strand
TGCCCAGATTTCCTATGATGATTACGGACGCCGCACATCGATAAGATATTTCAACGACGAAGACCAAGTCGGTTACAGTGAAGAGTACGCTTATGACGAGTTTAGTCGTGTTGCACAGATACACACACCAGAAGGTGTCACGTCTTATCAATGGGGAGCTTTGGCTCAACAAGAAGCGGTAATCTTCCCTGATGGCAGCCATATTTCCTATGAGTACGATCAACAACGTAACCTAACGAAATTAGTTCGAAGTGATGGTCTAGAGTTTGAGTTTTTGTACGACAGTGAAGGTTTACTATCAGGTACCGTTGGATTTGATGGGCTACACAGCCAATTCAAATACGACTCTATGGGAAGAATCATCCGAAAAGATGTCGCAGATAGGACCGTTTTATACCGCTATGACGATGCTGGCTTTCTTCAGCATATTAAAGCGGGAAATGGAAAAAATATTGTAGAGAATCACTTTAACTATACGTTAGGTGGAAGACTGACTTTAGCCTCTAATCGTCATCAAACTCTACAGTATCAATATTCCTCATTTGGACATTTAACTAAGCGTATTCAAGGTCAATTTGAAATCGGTGAAGAGTTTAACCGAGTCGGACAGCGTGTTTCGCAAACCTTACCAGACAAGACGTCACTTAACTTTTCATACGACACCAATGGTAGGCTTTCCGAAATCCGGTTTAGCAATGACTCATTACCAAAAATTAAGTTCCAATATGATGTTATGGGGAGGCTTTCTGTCACTGAAACTGAGAGTTTCAGAGAGAGCAAACTTTATGACGGTGTCGGTCGATTAGTCGAGCAGCAATGGTCAGGTAGAGAAAAAAAATACATATACAATGCACAGAACCGAATCTCTTCAATTTTAGATAATACTGCAGGGGCAACTCACTATCAGGACGATACCCTCGGGCACGTTACAAAGGTTAGTGAGGCAGGTTCGACTTCAACATTTGAATCAGGTAGCTTTGGTAATCCCGCTCTGGC
>NZ_JAWOWE010000104.1:0-1001 GCF_033340275.1 Vibrio sp. 1402 | reverse complement strand
GCGTGGGTTCAACTAAGCGCAGCAGAGCACGCGCTAAGGTGGATTTTCCGCAGCCTGATTCGCCAACAATGCCGAGCGTTTCGCCTCGATAAACATCCAAATCGATGCCGTTGACGGCTTGTACGATCTTTCTTCGGCTCGGAATGAGGTGTCGCGAAACAGGAAAATGCACTTGCAGATCGCGAGCGGACAATAACACTTCTTTCTGATTCATAACGTTTCCTTAAGCCGACTGGTGGATGAGTGAAATGCTGCTTTGGGCTTTGACATGGCAGGCGATGGATTGACGACCATTGAGCGGCATAAACTTCGGCGTTTCGGCTTGGCAGCGAGCGAGTCGGTAATCACAGCGATCTCTAAACGGGCAGCCTTGGTGGTTAATCAAGGAGCTCGGTGGATTGCCAGGGATGGTTGGCAAACGAGGCATGTCTTCGGTGATCGAAGGAATTGCTCTCAGTAAGCCTTGGGTATAAGGGTGTGCGGGCTGAGCAAAGAGGGTGTCCGTACCCGCTTGTTCCATTTTTTGTCCGCCGTACATCACCACCACGCGGTCACACATTTCGGCGACAACGCCCATGTCGTGCATGATCAGCAATATCGCGGTATTGAACTCTTGTTGTAACTCACGTAATAGCGTCAGGATTTGCGCTTGTACTGTCACATCGAGTGCGGTTGTGGGCTCATCGGCAATAAGCAGTTCCGGTTTACACAACAACGCCATGGCAATCATCACACGTTGGCGCATACCGCCAGAAAGCTCGTGTGGATATTGGTTCATGCGCGTTTCCGGAGAAGGAATCCGCACCGCATCCAACATCTGAATGGATTCCGCCATGGCTTGCTTGCGACTCATGCCTTTGTGCACCATCAACACTTCGCTCAGCTGCTTGCCTATCTTCATAAATGGATTCAGAGAGGTCATGGGATCTTGGAAGATCATGCCGATTTTCTCTGCGCGAGTACGGTTGAGCTGCTTCTTGGACATTGAGAGTAAGTTCTCG
>NZ_JAWOWE010000103.1:0-1003 GCF_033340275.1 Vibrio sp. 1402 | reverse complement strand
ACTTGAGAATTGCGCCATAACAAACGCCTCAAGAGGGACTGTCAACGCGTGGCGTTCCCAGTCCCAATGAGCTGTGGTGGTTACGGTTGTAAATTTAAGCCGTGCGGTAGCGTTGCCAGCCCCTTAGGCGGGCGTTAGCCCTCAGGAGGAAAAATGAAAATATCCATTATGGCAGCAGTTTCTGAGAATGGAGTAATTGGCTCTGGATTGGATATACCTTGGCATGTACAAGGTGAGCAGCTCCTGTTCAAAGCTATGACTTACAATCATTGGCTTTTAGTCGGTCGTAAAACTTTCGACTCAATGGGTAAACTTCCCAATAGGAAATATGCTGTGGTTACTCGCTCAGAAATGGTCTCGAATGATCCAGATGTTATTTATTTCACCAGCATTGAATCGGCATTATCTTACTTAGACAATACGACAACACATGTCTTTGTTTCTGGTGGTGGTGAAATTTACAAAGCATTAATCGAACAAGCAGATGTTATCCATCTTTCAGTGATTCATAAGCACATCTCTGGCGACGTGTTTTTCCCTTCAGTTCCACAGAGTTTCAAGCAAACATTTGAGCAAAGTTTCAGTTCAAATATTGATTACACGTACCAAATTTGGGCAAAGGGCTAACAAACTGTTTAAGAGGGATTCACAACGCGTGGCATTTTTACTATGCGTTGGTTTTAGTGGTTAAGGCGGTATGCGGAAGCTTCGGTATTGCGTTGCTCACCCCTTAACAGGGCGTTATAGCAAAGGAGATAAACGTTGAGTAAGTCAATATTAATAGGTTCGTTAGTGATAGGAGCTGCTGTTTTAGCTAGTCCATTTATATTTGATAAGGTAAAAACAGAGCAGCTAAAAGCTGAGAGGCAGGAAACTGCCAAACAAACCGAAATCGCAGACGTTATAGGCTTAGGTAATGCTGCTGATATTTATTTGCTAGAAACTGGTAAATGTCCGGAAAAAGGGGAGGACTTACTGGGGAAAGTTATCAAAAGATTACCTC
>NZ_JAWOWE010000102.1:0-1005 GCF_033340275.1 Vibrio sp. 1402 | reverse complement strand
AGCTTGACCGTATCGAGGAAAGAGCGGGTAGACGCAAAGTGGATCACCCGTTTCATGTGCTCTGATTTGACAACCACCTCGTTGACGATTGAGCCAATTTGCGCCGAAGAGGCGGATACTTCTTCTGCGCAGATTTGGTTTTCATCAATCGCGCTTTTGATTGAGCTGACTTGGGTTAGCACCTGATTAACCAGCGAATCAATTTGTTCGCTCGCTTCACTGGCTTTGCCTGCCAAATTTCTTACCTCGTCCGCCACCACGGCAAATCCGCGGCCTGCTTCACCAGCGCGTGCAGCCTCAATCGCTGCGTTGAGAGCCAATAAGTTCGTTTGGTCAGAAATCTCTTGGATAGTAGATACAAGGTGGGAAATAGAAGTCGCGGTGTTATCTAATATCTGCACAGATTCAATGCTTTGAGTGGCTTGTGAGCTGATTTTTACCGCTCGGTCATCCAGACGTGCGAGTGCTTGATGTGTTTGCTTGAACATATCATCAAGCAGCTTTAGCTCCTCGTTTTCATGCGCCATAGATTGAGCGCTTTCGACCATCGCTGTGCGAATGGTTTGGAGCATATCTCCGCCTTTCAAGCTGCTCGACATCAACTCGTCGCTACTTTCGTAACGCTGTTGCGCTGTGTTCAGTAGTTGTTTGGCTTCTTTTAACTGACGTTCCAACGTCTCAACGTCGGTTTGGTACTTGTCTTTAAGGCTCGCTAATTCCTGCTTAAGCGCCTCATTTTCCATTTTTAATTTTTTTGATCCGAACATATTTTTTATAAATGCAGCAAGGTTTTAAAAAATTCATGTTAAATCAGTTGGATAAGCAATGCACCATGACTTTCATATACTTGTTCATTTTTGTCACATTTTTTATGCGGGTTTTCATAAAAAGAGCGAAAGTCGCTCCTATCAATGTGAACGTGGTCAGCACTGAGTGACGGATGAGTGAATCTAAATGGACAGCTATGGAATAGAAGAGGGCGGGTGGAAGATAGGGGAGGAGGGC
>NZ_JAWOWE010000101.1:0-1012 GCF_033340275.1 Vibrio sp. 1402 | reverse complement strand
TGATGGCATCCAGCGCTTCTTGTCCGTTACTCGTAATTAAGTAGTCGTACCCTGCTTTATCTAAGAAAAAGCTCGCGATTTTTTGGTTCATCAGATTGTCTTCGGCAATCAGTATTCTTCGATGAGTTCGAGATATTTTAGATTCAGCGCGAGATGCAATATTTGTGACATTGTCACGCAATGTATTCTTCTCGAGCTTAGCTAGCTCCTCGATGGCATGTTTGAATCGATTACCCAAGAATGGTTGAGTCAACACGGCATGCACGTTTTCCGCGTTCGTGTAAGAGCTCGTCAAATGGTGCTGGCACACTACTACTCGACGAACATCATAAACTTCAGCCAGTTCACTCAGACAGCTATCGATATCCATCTGACCGTCATTACATAAGAAAATGACATCGAAATCTTCATCTAGCGCTTTTGCTTCCGAAAGTGAGTTAACGCCTACCAGCTCAATTTGAGCCAAACGACATTCTTGGACAATTTGTTCTGCATAAGCATAGTTATCACATATAAAGAGCCCTCTTTTGACCACATCGGAATGCCAACCAAAGAGAGGTAACGCCTCTACTTCTATTGAAAAACCAAAGCATGTACCCACCCCCTTGGTCGAGGTTGCCACTAGCTTGCCTCCCATCATTGACACTAATTGGCGACAAATCGCAAGCCCTAGCCCTGTTCCGCCAAACTGTCTCGAAACACCCTCGTCTTCTTGAGTAAACGGTTCAAAAATGGTCGCCAGTTTGTCCCTTTCAATGCCGATGCCCGAATCCTTGATAAGGAATGTGAGCGAACCTCGCCCTTGCTCTAACGCTTCTTCGTAACTCACGTCGACTGAGATATAGCCTTGTTCAGTAAACTTAACGGCATTGGAAACCAGATTAGTAATGATCTGTTTTATGCGATGATCATCGACCATCACGCGAGCCGGAATGTTTTCATCCAATGAAATATCGAGTTCAAGCTGTTTAGACGTGGCTTTAGATTGAAACAAAATCACCGATTGATAAAC
>NZ_JAWOWE010000100.1:0-1019 GCF_033340275.1 Vibrio sp. 1402 | reverse complement strand
GACTTGAGTATATACTTCCCGCCCCATTTTAGAGTTCGAAGGTTAAGATGAGAATCGCATTAGGTATCGAATACAACGGTACAAATTATTTTGGTTGGCAACGCCAAAGAGAAGTGAAAAGTGTTCAAGAAGAACTAGAGAAAGCGTTGTCCATCGTTGCGAACCACCCTGTCGAAGTGCAGTGTGCAGGTCGTACTGATGCGGGTGTACATGGTACGGGACAAGTTGTTCACTTTGATACCAACGTTAATCGAAAAATGGTGGCTTGGACGATGGGCGCAAATGCGAACATGCCAAGTGACATCGCTGTTCGCTGGGCAAAAGAAGTTCCTGATGACTTCCACGCGCGATTCTCAGCAACAGCGCGTCGTTACCGCTACATCATTTTTAATCACGCATTGCGCCCAGGCATTTTGAGCTCGGGTGTGAGCCATTATCACGGCGAGCTAGATGAAAAGAAAATGCATGAAGCCGGGCAATATTTGTTAGGTGAAAATGACTTTTCATCATTCCGTGCAGCGCATTGTCAGTCGTTGAGTCCGTGCCGTAATTTGATGCACCTAAACGTCACTCGTCATGGTGATTATGTTGTTATCGACATTAAAGCGAACGCGTTCGTTCACCACATGGTTCGAAACATCACAGGTAGCCTGATTAAAGTTGGTCGTGGTGAAGAAAAACCAGAGTGGATCAAGTGGTTGCTTGAGGCAAAAGATCGCAAACTTGCAGGTGCAACAGTGAAGGCTGAAGGTTTGTACTTAGTCGATGTCGATTATCCAGAAGAATTTGAATTGCCTTGCGTGCCGATCGGTCCGCTGTTTTTGCCAGATAATTTGAACTAAATTCACAAACTTGCTTCAAAATATCGGTAGTGTAGCCGCATAACATCAGTAATTAACGATATCGAAAATAGGTACAACCAGTTTTTTATCTACACTCGTCGCAAGATATGGTTTAATCCGTCGGTATTATGTCGAATTTATATCTTTCGCAATGAAGCGGAAGAGTTGAGAGAAAAG
>NZ_JAWOWE010000099.1:0-1022 GCF_033340275.1 Vibrio sp. 1402 | reverse complement strand
TTACCCGCAGGGTCACCATCGGTAACCACATGCCAATCGATACCGAACTCTTTGGCTACTTTTATTAATGAACGTAAGCCAGATTGTGCAAATTCGACAATCTGAACCCCTTCAGCGGCGAGATCGTATCCACATTGTCTTGCCAATTCATTAAACAACCAAACCTCAGTTTCGCCTTCCACTAATAGCCAGCAACGCGCAAACAAAGCGCCAGCGCGATGAAAACGAATGTGGAAGCCAATTCGTCTTAGCTCGTCACCACCAAACTTAGACGTGTTTAGACTCTTCGCAATCGTTTTATCGGACAGACGGATAAGCCTACGGATCGAGTAGAGCGGCACGGAACCAAGCAAACTGCCACTGTTCGTGGTTAAGATTTTTTGCATTGGCAAAAGTTGAAGCAACGACCAAGCTCGAGCTAAATGCGTTGGGTGTAAACGACCTTCTGGATCTTCGATGATCAAAATAGGCCGCGCGCAGCGTCTTAAATCCGTCGGTCCTTTGGCTTGAAGATATGCATTAAGCAACCCCATTAAGAGCAAGCGACTTTGCTTATCGTTGGTCTCTTTCAGGTATTGGCTCAATCCTTTATCAGAAGATGGGCTAGTGTAGAATAATCCGTCTCTCGGTTTTCTAGGATTGCCTTTACTGATGCTACGAAACGCAAAATAGTGCTCGACCAACGTTTTCATGGCATCGAGACTGCTTCGTATTTCCCCTTTGTTTACATGACCCGGCATCGCCAATAAACGTCGACAGGTGTTGTTGATGCGTTTTTCTATACGCGCGTTTTTGCTGTCACCATTAATGTGTGACGGACGAGGAAAGCGACGAGAATCCCTTAGTCGAATGACAGGGTGCAACGTCATCAACTCGACCGCTAATTTTTCTGAATGGTGAATCTGTTTCGGTTTGCCATCACGGTCAAGAAACGCGTATTTGGTTGTGATGTCATGATCAACGCGAGAGGCACTGATTCGATAATAAATGACATGTTCACCATCTTCTGTTGTGCACCAAGC
>NZ_JAWOWE010000098.1:0-1026 GCF_033340275.1 Vibrio sp. 1402 | reverse complement strand
TTGAAGTGACCTTGTAGGTGGTTGATAGAAGCTGTAAGTAGAGCTACTTGAACTTCTGGTGAACCAGTGTCGCCTTCAGATTGTGCGTATTCTGCAACGATTGCTGCTTTAGTTTCTGCATTCAGAGACATAATTCTCTCCTAATAAGAGTAAGTTAATGTTTGTGCCAGCCAATCTCTGATTCAGCCGACACGAGAAGCGCGAATTATAAGGAAGTTTGCTTATAGGCGCAATATAAAAATACCGGCTTAAATGCCGGTATTTTTCAAGTGAGATAGAGATTACTCTTCGTCGCGGAAAACGACTAAACGTTTTGGTGCGATCTTACCATCATCGTTCATTTCACCAACACCGATGAACAAACGCTCTTCGCCCATAGTCAGGCGCAGAGACCCCTGCTCTGGTGCACCTAATACTTGAACCGGTTGGCCATGCTGAACCATATCTGCTAATTCAGGAATTAGGTTTACTTCTGGTAAGTCTTCAACTGCAGTGTCCATTGGCATAAGCAGTGGATCGAGCAACTCGCGAGGAGCGATTTCTTCACGATGAGCTTGCTCAAGTAGCTCATTAAGCTGCTCAAGAGTCACCATTTTCTCGTAAGGGTACTTGGCTACAGCTGTGCGGCGCAGCATAGTTACGTGAGCACCACAACCGAGCATTTCGCCCAAGTCATCGACGATAGTACGAATGTAAGTGCCTTTTGAACAGTGCACCTCCATCTCAACTTCATCACCTTCAAAACGGTGAAGAACGATTTCGTAAACGGTGATTTTACGAGACTCACGAGGAACTTCGATACCTTTACGAGCGTACTCGTACAGAGGTTTGCCTTGGTATTTCAAAGCAGAAAACATCGAAGGCACTTGGTCAGATTCGCCACGGAACTTCTCAATACACGCTTCTAGTTTCTCGAGAGTCACATCTACTGGACGCGTTTCAACCACTTCACCATCAGAGTCTGAAGTGTTAGTACGTTCGCCAAGTTTCGCGATCACGCGATAGCGTTTGTCTGAATCCAGTAGG
>NZ_JAWOWE010000097.1:0-1027 GCF_033340275.1 Vibrio sp. 1402 | reverse complement strand
CTGCCCCTACGGTTGTTTCGTACATCAACTTGCGACGCGAGCTACGAGCGACATCTCGAAGCTGATGGTAGTACGCCATGCTTGCTGTGTTTGCTTTTTTGTTTGGCGTGACCACGTGGAAACCTGCTGCTAGAAAGTCTGCATATTGATTTGCGATGTCTTCACTAGACGTACAATCCACAAGTACAGGGTTGATGATGTGATTGCGCTGAACCAACGCAATTAAACGAGCTAGACTGAATTCTTCTGTTGCCGCTGACATGCGGTCGCGCCAGTGTTCTAGTGGTAAGCCTTCACTATCGAGTAGCAAGCCTTTGCTATTTGCTAAACCACACACTCGAATCACGATACCTTTTTCTGCCAGTTTGGATTGCTGACGTTGGATCTGATCCACCAGCTCACCGCCAACACCGCCAACACCAACAACAAACACATCGAGGAAGTATTTCGAGTTAAATAGGTTTTCGTGACACGCTTTGATCGCCTCAGAAATTTTGTCTTCCGGAATTACCGCAGAGATAGCACGCTCTGAAGAACCCTGCGCAATCGCGACGATATTGACGTTCACTTCCGCAAGAGAAGAGAAGAAACGTGAAGCAACACCACGGGATGTACGCATGCCGTCACCAACCAAGGTAACGATAGAAACATCATCGATAAAATCAACCGGTTCCAATAGACCGTCTTTTAGTTCAAGTTCAAACGCATCCGCCAGAACTTGTTGAGCTTTCAACTTATCATCAGCCTCGATACAGAAGCTGATACTGTACTCAGACGATGATTGAGTAATTAATACAATAGAGACACCAGCAGAAGACATCGCACCAAATACTCGGCTCGCCATGCCTACCATCCCCTTCATACCTGGGCCTGATACGTTAACCATGGTTAGGTCGTTAAGCGTTGTAATACCTTTGATCGCAAGATTATCTTCACCAGTATCTTGGCCGATAAGCGTACCCGCGCCTTGAGGGTTAAAGCTGTTTTTGATCAGACATGGAATGTGGAATTGCGCGATAGGAGCAAT
>NZ_JAWOWE010000096.1:0-1029 GCF_033340275.1 Vibrio sp. 1402 | reverse complement strand
CACTAGATCGCGAACTCTGATTTAAGCAACTGATCACACAACCACTTCTAAATTTTGGGTATAAAAGTATCAATACACTCATTTACTAGGACGTAACTAATGAAAAATTCTTTCGACCACAACATGCCCAACAATGAAGGATATTTTGGTGAATATGGTGGCAGCTTTGTCCCGCCAGAGCTTGAGCAAATCATGCGAGATATTAACGCCGCTTATGAAGAATGTTGCCAAGATCCAGAGTTCAAAGACGAGTTAGCTCGCCTTTATAAACACTTTGTCGGTCGACCTAGCCCTATTTTTCATGCCGCGAATCTATCTAAGAAATACGGTGCCGACATTTATCTAAAGCGAGAAGACTTGAACCATACTGGCGCTCACAAAATTAATCATTGTTTAGGTGAAGCCATCCTTGCGAAGAAAATGGGCAAAAAGAAACTGATTGCGGAAACTGGTGCAGGCCAGCATGGCGTGGCATTGGCGACTGCTGCCGCTTTGGTTGGCTTAGAATGTGACATTTACATGGGCGAAGTCGATATCGCCAAAGAGCATCCGAACGTTGTCCGTATGAGGATCCTTGGTGCTAACGTGATTCCTGCCACGCACGGACGTAAAACGCTGAAAGAAGCCGTTGATGCTGCCTTTGAAGCGTACCTCAAAGATCCAGAAACTCAGCTTTATGCCATTGGTTCCGTGGTTGGCCCTCACCCATTCCCTAAAATGGTTCGCGATTTCCAATCCATCATCGGGAACGAAGCGCGAGTTCAGTTCAAAGAGATGACGGGCAAATTACCGAACAATCTTGTCGCGTGTGTGGGTGGCGGCTCAAATGCCATGGGGTTGTTTAGCGCATTTTTAGAAGATGAAAACGTCGCGATCCACGGCGTCGAGCCTGCTGGACGATCTTTGGACAAAGTGGGTGAACACGCAGCCACCCTAACGCTTGGCGAGCCAGGCATCATGCACGGATTTAAGTCTTACATGCTTAAAGATGAACAAGGCGAACCACAAGAGGTACACTCCGTCGCCAGT
>NZ_JAWOWE010000095.1:0-1031 GCF_033340275.1 Vibrio sp. 1402 | reverse complement strand
CAATACTTGGGCGAGCGTCTACGGGAGGGGGGAATTCCAATCCAATATCCAACTGGTGGCCATGCGGTGTTTGTTGATGCGGCGAAAATATTGCCGCACATTCCAGCCGATCAGTTCCCAGCACAAGCCTTGTGTAATGCGTTGTATCTGGAGGCTGGGATTCGAGCTGTTGAGATTGGCTCATTGTTGCTCGGACGTGACCCTGAAACGGGTGAACAGAAAGCCTCTGAGCTTGAATTAATGCGCTTAACGATTCCACGTCGAGTCTATACTAATGACCACATGGACTATATCGCGGATGCGTTGATCGAGTTGAAGAGCCGAGCTCATGAATTGAAAGGTTTGACGTTCGAATATGAGCCTCCGGTTTTACGTCACTTTACGGCTCGCTTCCGTGAAATTGATTAACCTGAAGTAGGTTTGACACCTAGGTAATTAGGTATCTAGGTACTTTAGTAAAGAGCAAAAGGCCGCGAGTGTCGTGGCCTTTTTTGATTTTGTCTGTTCAGTTCATTCCGAGCGGATATTACGCCAGCTCCAACGTGATGCGCACGAACTGTTCGTCTTGATATTGCACTTCATAATTGAATGTGCCACTTGCGTAAATACTGCCAAGGAACAATGAGCGCTGACTCATTGGGCCACGGAAAAGCATCGAAATTGGTGCAATCATGGCGTTATTGTCGTCGAAATGTTGGTTTAAGTTATTTGATAACACACACAGCAAACAGCCATGCTGGTCATGCGATAGGTCGACATCTTCAGGACGAGAAAGCAGTACCGTGGTACCGAGTTTTTTCTCAATTTCGTTAATTAGTAGCAGGTAGCTATCTAAGTGAGGTTGCGGATTACTTGGTTTGTTCGCGTCAACGCAGCGTTCAAGTAAGGCTTCAAGGTTGCCATTTTCCCCTTTCGCCTGTTGAGTCAGAGACTTTAACGGCTTTTTAATCAGTTTGTAGCGATTGCTTTTCAGTTTGGGCTTTAGCCATTTTTGCAGCAGATCGTTACGCTCTGTTGTAGGGAGAGAGCGT
>NZ_JAWOWE010000094.1:0-1032 GCF_033340275.1 Vibrio sp. 1402 | reverse complement strand
GGCCTTTAACAATAAACGGACAGCCAGCCGCTAGTGCAGATGCGGTAGCGCCACCCGCGGCTGAGAATGCTAACGGAAAGTTCGAAGCACCAACGACGGCGACAGGGCCAATGGCAATTTGTTGGCGACGAATGTCAGGCTTTGGTAGAGGTTGGCGTTCAGGATTTGGCGTATCGAAGATGGCTTGATGATAACTGCCAGATTTTACAACCTCTGCGAACAATCGTAGCTGGTTAGCCGTTCTGCCGACTTCTCCCTCTAAACGTGCCTGTGGAAGCGCTGTTTCTAAATGCGCACACGCGACAATATCTTCACGTCTTGCTTCTACCTCTGACGCAATAGAGCAGAGTAGGTTGGCGCGCTTTTCGTTGCTGAGTCGGCGAAAACTGCGTGCAACTTTGTCTGCTGCTTCTGCAGCTTGGTTAACTTCCATCTCTCCATGGACGGGAAACGGCGTCGTTAATCGTTCACCGGTAAAGGCGTTGGTGGCGTAAAACACCTGTGAGTTTTGCGAATTCATTGTTCTTCCTTACTGTCCTTATTTCACTTCAAATCCGTACGCGTACGGGTCTTCATCATCGACCCAAATGGTGTTGTGGCCATACACTTGTGCCCAACCTTCAATGCTCGGCAAAATCGCCGTTTGTCCGTTTACTTCGGTGATACCCTCAATACGGCCGTTAAATAGGCTGCCGATGATGCTTTCATGCACGAAATCTTCGCCTGATTTGAGTTTTCCTTTCGCGTACCATTGCGCCATGCGTGCGCTCGTGCCGGTTCCACATGGCGATCGGTCGAGTGCTTTATCGCCATAAAAAACGGCATTGCGAGCCGTTGCGCCGTCTTGCGTTGGTTTCCCTGTCCAAAGTACATGGGAAACGCCGCAAACCGTGGGGTCATTTGGATGGATGCATTCCACTGCATTAGAAACGGCGGTGCGCACTTTGGGGGAGAGCATTAAAATCTCATCAGGGGAGTAGTGTTCGAGTCCCGCATAATTTTCTTGTGGATCAACAATAACGTAGTAGTTGC
>NZ_JAWOWE010000093.1:0-1044 GCF_033340275.1 Vibrio sp. 1402 | reverse complement strand
AATATTTACTAGCCGCTTTACGACAAGCGATTAAAACAAAGGGGCTAACATATCGAGAGCTATCTGAAAAAATGGGCATGCCACTGTCCACTTTTAAGAGACATTTAACCAGTACCAACCTCGCGTTAGATAAACTGCTTGAATACTGTCGTGCGATTGACTGTACATTGGATGAATTGCAAAAGTTAGCCAATCAGTTGCAAGGTGAAGATGAAGATTATTTTAGTCGAACACAAGATGAAGTGTTTTTTCAGTTCCCACATCTTTACGATTTTTATCGTGAACTGAGGATGTTGCGCGGAAAAGATGGATACACAATTTTAAAGAAAAAATACGACTTATCAGAGCAAAGCATGTCTGATTATCTGGGTGCACTAGAGTTGCTAGACCTTGTTTACGTAGATGAAAACAAAAGTATTACGTTGCACGGCCCGCTGTACTACAGCTACGCAGAAAACTCGAAGTTAAACGATAAGTACACCGAGATAATCAAAGAGCAAACAACGACACATGATAAATGCGTTCGTGTTGCTTTGGCGCGAATGAAAATTACGGAAGAACAGTTGCTGGAGCTTGAAGATCAAGTAGCGAAAACGGTGATTGATTTTCACTCGAAGAATGTTGTCGCTGAAAACTTTAATGTTTCCGACTTCACAAACGTAGTTCTACTTGCTGGGCCACATCAACCAGTGACATTCTCTGATGGAATTGTAGAAACAGAATCTCGTTTTATTGACGATATTCGCTACGCAATTGCAGCAGCAGGGGATAAACCAAGCCTTTCAATTTAATCCATTCACTTATCTCTCAGAGCCAATGGCTTGCATCTTAGGTATTGGGAAATATCGAGTTTGTAAGCTCTTGGCTTAACGTCTATCTCTCGCCTAAATCTTCAGCACATCAGTTTGTCTAGCCTTTGTTTTTGCATTTTAATGATAAAACTATAGATTTTTGTAATTTTTCGTTATGGATAAATTCATACTTGTAATGTTTGTTTTTTGATCTATTATGACGAAGTGTCAATTATGACGGTTCGTCAAAAAT
>NZ_JAWOWE010000092.1:0-1047 GCF_033340275.1 Vibrio sp. 1402 | reverse complement strand
AAGGTGTCGCAGCGCACTGGTCTTATAAAGACAAGGGCGATAAGTCGGGCACGACCGCACAAGTGAAAGCGCAGCGTTGGATGCAAAGCTTGCTTGAGCTACAACAAAGTGCCGGTAACTCATTCGAATTCATTGAAAACGTAAAGTCGGATCTATTCCCAGATGAGATTTACGTCTTCACACCAAAAGGTCGTATTGTTGAACTGCCACTTGGCGCGACAGCCGTAGATTTTGCTTACGCGGTACATACCGATGTAGGTAATTCCTGTGTTGGTGCTCGTGTTGACCGTAACCCTTACCCACTAAGTAAGGCGCTGAAGAACGGCCAGACAGTAGAAATCATCAGTGCGCCAGGTGCGCGTCCAAATGCCGCTTGGTTGAACTATGTCGTGACTTCTCGCGCTCGCACTAAGATTCGTCAAGTACTGAAAACCATGCGCCGTGAAGAATCCATCACGCTCGGCCGCCGCCTATTGAATCACGCTTTGGGTCGTCACTCGATTGACTCCATCTACCCAGAGAACATTCAAGAAGTACTGACCGATCTGCGCTTAGAAAGCACAGACGATTTACTCGCAGCAATTGGCTTAGGCGAACTCATGAGTATTGTGATTGCTCGTCGTTTGCTGGGCGATACTGAAGAGCTAACGACAACCAGTTCCATTCCAACCGACTCGAAGAAGAAACTTCCAATTCGTGGCGCGGAAGGTTTGCTGCTGACGTTTGCTAATTGCTGTCACCCAATTCCAGATGACCACATCATTGCGCATGTGTCTCCTGGTCGTGGCCTGGTTGTTCACCGTGAAACGTGTCCAAATGTGCGCGGTTACCAAAAAGAGCCGGACAAGTACATGGCCGTTGCATGGTCTGACGATTACGACAAAGAGTTTATCGAAGAACTGAAAGTCGACATGCTCAACCACCAAGGTGCTCTGGCAGAATTGACCAACGTGATTTCGAAAACAGGCTCCAATATCCATGGCCTGTCGACCGAAGAACGTGATGGCCGACTGTATACTGTCACCGTTCTGCTGACGACTAAAGATC
>NZ_JAWOWE010000091.1:0-1065 GCF_033340275.1 Vibrio sp. 1402 | reverse complement strand
ACACACCGTCTGCAAGTACTTACTGTCTTTATATGGAAGTATATATAAGCACCGAATTCTGATTTGGTTTTGTGACACTGTGTCTTAATTAAAAATTCAACACATTATACTGGCTAATTATTCCTCTTAATGGTCACTGTGTAATTTAATTACATGCAAATTATTCATCAATCTTGGAAAAGCAAATAATTCCACGATAACTCACTGATTAATATAAAATTTAGCCAAGATTGGCCTGAGTAACCATAAAATCACCACTGAAGCATGCTTATGGGTAAAAATAAATTGGTAAAATTTTACCCATTGCTTTCGTCTAAATGGTTGACCTCTTTTACTGCTGTAGTTAAGAAGGTCGTGTTACGCGGTAACGGTATGACTTAAATTGTTTGATGGGAAATGGATTAAGAAAGGGGTAAAAAAAGCAGGGTCTGTGCCCTGCTTCTTCTATTAACTGCCTTGTTGTTTGGCTGCGTATTCTGCGCGAATCTGCTCTGCCACGATTTTGATCGCTTCGGCTGTACTTGTGCCCTTTGCCATCAGTTCTTGAATTCGTTCTACAGCTTCTTGCTGCTCTTTGTGCGATATAGGTGGTAAATCGTCAAACATAAAAAAGGCTCCTCAATGTGAGGAGCCGACTATAACGATTCAGTTAATAGGTCGCAAGGAAATTAATGGATGCGCCCATTGCATTTTCGTTTGTGTATCTCGCAGCAATATCTAATTCAATCAGCTTCAATGGCGATAAGCCTATACCAGCCGTAATCGTCCCTTCATCATTACTTCTCGCAAGGTTTTTCATATAGCCACCTCGTAGTGCCATTTGGCGCAAAATGTCTATTTCGAAGCCAGCTCGAATCATTTGGGTGTTGTCATCAAATGAGGAAAAGCGTTTCTCTTCATTTAAGTCGTAGTCGACGCTCATGGTAAAGTAGTCTGCAACGATACCCGCACCGACTGTGTAAACAGGTCTCATACTGTATTCGTATGACTGAATCGTATCAGTGTTGTACTGGAACGATTTGGTTTTCACGTCTCTTCCAATCAAGTTTTTAGCCGAGATACCCA
>NZ_JAWOWE010000090.1:0-1074 GCF_033340275.1 Vibrio sp. 1402 | reverse complement strand
CTTCTGGATTATTTCTATGGTTCTTGTTCTGATTGGTCTTGCGACATTGAAAGTGCGTTAATCGCACTTTCCAAGAACAAGCAATACAGTGTGATCACATATGGAACGTTGGCAAAACATACATAACGTTGTCGTCGTAGGGCTCGGTATTACCGGGCTCTCTGTCGTTAAACACCTCCGAAAAACTCAGCCGCAATTGACGGTTAAAGTTATTGATACGCGTGACAATCCGCCAGGCGCTGAGCGTCTGCCTGAACAGGTTGAACTGCACCGTGGTGGTTGGAATACTCAGTGGCTTGCAGAAGCTGACTTGGTGGTGACCAACCCTGGTATAGCGTTAGCGACACCAGAGATACAAACTGTGCTAGTGAAAGGCACGCCTGTCGTGGGGGACATCGAGTTGTTTGCTTGGGCGGTGAATAAGCCAGTGGTGGCCATCACGGGTTCAAACGGCAAGAGCACGGTGACAGATTTAACTGGTGTGATGGCGAAAGCGGCAGGATTGACGGTGGGTGTCGGCGGTAACATTGGCGTGCCTGCACTGGAGCTGCTTGAGCAAGATGCGGATTTGTATGTACTGGAACTTTCAAGTTTTCAGTTGGAAACGACGTCGAGTTTGAAACTCAAAGCGGCGGCATTTCTTAACCTTTCCGAAGATCACATGGATCGCTACGAAGGTATGGCAGATTATCGCGCTGCTAAGCTGCGTATTTTTGATCATGCAGAGTTAGCTGTAGTTAACCGTGATGATCAAGAGACGTACCCAGAGGTTGAGATGCCCGTGGTTACGTTTGGCAGCGATGAGCAAGCTTACGGCCTTGAAGTCGATGGTTCTCGCACATGGTTACTTGATCATGGTCAGCGCATCATCGCCAGCGATGAATTGAAACTTGTCGGCAAACATAACTTAGCGAACGCTCTCGTCGTGTTGGCTCTGCTCAAAGCTGCAGGTGTTGATTACCACAACGCTTTGAATGCACTTAAAAATTACACGGGACTGACACACCGATGCCAGGTGGTTGCGGATAATCGTGGCGTAAAATGGGTGAATGACTCTAAAGCAACTAATATCGC
>NZ_JAWOWE010000089.1:0-1076 GCF_033340275.1 Vibrio sp. 1402 | reverse complement strand
ACCAAGCTGGGGTGAGTTACTGCAGCAAGGTAAGTCCAACTTGGACTCGCCATGGATTGTGGCGTCTGTTGTGACTTCCATTGTACTGGTACTGGTGATGGTCACCTTTATCGGTGAAGCGATTCGAGCGGCATTCGACCCGAAAAAATTCACACGCTATGTTTAAGCATGCATTGTGAGCAAAACATAAAAAAGGGAAGTTTTATGAAAAAAATAATTTTAGCGTCCACGCTAAGCGCCCTAAGTTTTGGCGCGATGTCAGCGACGCTTCCGACTGACTTAAACTGGCAAACAAACTGGGATGAGCCTCAATATGGCTCTCCTGAAGCAAAGCGTGGCGGGACTTACCGCACTTTCATGTCGAGCTTTCCTCAGACTCTACGCAGTGTTGGTCCTGATGCAAACTCTGGTTTACGTTCTTTCATCTTGGATGAAACGCCAGGGTTGGTGGTTCGCCACCCAGATACGCTTGAATTCATCCCTGAACTAGCCAATGAGTGGGCATTAGCGGGTGACAATAAAACGGTTTATTTCAAACTGAACCCACAAGCTAAATGGTCGGATGGCAAGCCAGTCACGGCAGACGATTTTGTTTTTATGCTTAAGTTTTACCGCTCGAAAGACATTTTAGAGCCTTGGTACAACGACTATTACAACAAAACGGTTGCTGATGTTATCAAATTTGACGATCACACCTTCGCCGTGAAGGCCGCGAAAGAGCTCAATCCAGAAGAGTTGTTGTTGAGAATGGGGGCGCTACGTCCTCGTCCTGCTCATTTCTATGCGAATCCGAAGAAAGACGAGAACGGTGACGGCATTCATGATGATTTTGTGCGCTACTACAACTTTAAAAGTGAACCAACCACCAGCGCTTATTACTTAGCCGACGTCAAAAAAGGTAAAAGCGTTACCTTTAAGCACGTAGGTGAGGACTGGTGGGGTTATACCAATAAGTACTACGAGAATCGCTATAACGTCGACAAAATTCGTATCACGGTTATCCGCGATAGTGATATTGCGATGAAGCACTTCGAAAAAGGTAAGTTGGACGCATTTGG
The DNA here is from genome assembly GCF_033340275.1 of Vibrio sp. 1402. NCBI lineage: Bacteria > Pseudomonadati > Pseudomonadota > Gammaproteobacteria > Vibrionales > Vibrionaceae > Vibrio > Vibrio sp. 1402. The sequence goes on along the minus strand of NZ_JAWOWE010000089.1, from coordinate 18 downwards.
ATTGGTTTTGCCAAGTCT
>NZ_JAWOWE010000088.1:0-1079 GCF_033340275.1 Vibrio sp. 1402 | reverse complement strand
CTAGGCTACAAACGTAAGAACTTATCTCGTAACGCAGAATTTGGCGGCACGCTAACCTCAGGTATGGTCCCTTGGAGTGACAACGGTATCTACATGGCTAGTATTTTGGGTGTTGCTACGCTGTCTTACGCCCCATTCATGTGGCTAAGCTTTGTATGTATTATTGTGACTATCTTCACGTCTTACATGGGTTGGTTTGTTGATAAATGCGAACCAACATCAGAAGCAGTTGAACAAGCTGAAGGCGAATTAAAGCAGCAAACGGCTTAACTTCGCAGAGTTAGGAAGAACCTCCCTTCCGAATGAAAGACAAAGAAAAGAGCGCATTCGCGCTCTTTTTTGTATCTAAACTACACGTTAGCTTTGTTTTACTTTTGTTTTCACCGCCGCTCGCTTGCCAAGCACATAACCTAAACCAAGCGGAGCGAAGAATATCGCAGCAATGAACAGAATAAAGTAGACAATTGTGCTCTTCACTAATTCTATCAACTTGGTCATGGCGAGATTCACAACCTCTTGAGACACTCTATCCATATCCTGAGCAAACTTCTCACGTTCATGCGTGATGATCAGAGCGAGCTCTTGGCGCTCTCTAGGCACCATGTCTTCTAATGCTTGTCGCTCTTCACCTAACTGAGACAAACGCGCTTCGGTTTTTTGATCAATGTCGTCCACTAAAGGCTGCAGTTCAACCGCCATTTGTTCAGCCAAATAACGCATATACTCAGGGTTGTTATCGATGAAATCTCTCATTGAGTCAGCAGTCACTTGCAGACTGTTCAAAGCGGCATTAACCTTCTCAATACTTGCCGAACTGTTCAACGCTAATAACTGCGCCTTCGAAGTAATGATCTGTGGCGTTTGTTCAGTGACCAAACTCAATCTATCGGATACATCTCCCAATGCTTCCGGCATCGTACCCAACGTTGTTACCGCGTCTTCCTCACTGATTTGATTGGCTTCTAACCAAGCACGGTAAGCTGGCGTTCTAATCATGCTTAAATCAGCGAACGGATACTGTTTAACAAAGTCAGCAACAAAGAGCTTCGTTTTATCGTAAACCTCTTTTTTCAACAGTG
>NZ_JAWOWE010000087.1:0-1087 GCF_033340275.1 Vibrio sp. 1402 | reverse complement strand
AACGCCCGCTTGCACTGCAGAAGCAATGCGTTTGGCTACGTTAAGACGCACTTCTTCCAATAGATGTTCTTTGTCTGAGAAATAGCGATAAATCGTCCCGGCGGCGACACCAGCTTCGTTGGCCAGCTTTTGCATAGAAAGCCCTTGAAAGCCAGACTCTGCAATTAACTGCTCCGCAGCGGCAAGTATTTGATCGCGTTTATCTACAGCAGGGTTGTCCGTCATAATCCTACTACCAGTGAATGAACGTTCATTCATTATAGCTTAAAGTCTGGTCTACTATGCAACAGAATGTTGCACCAATCGGGGTAAAATTTACGAGAAAATCACCGTAGCATTCAAAGAGCCACCCCTTTATCATAGGCGCCACATTTGTCACCCGCAGAGAATTTGTATGAAGCTGAACCCTAGACAAGATGAAGCCGTAAAATACGTGTCTGGTCCATGCCTAGTGCTTGCCGGCGCAGGCTCAGGTAAAACGCGCGTAATTACTAATAAAATTGCTTACTTGGTTCAGCAATGTGGCTACAAAGCAAGAAACATCGCGGCCGTGACCTTTACCAACAAAGCCGCGCGCGAAATGAAAGAGCGTGTTGGTCAAACCTTGGGTAAAGCCGAGTCGAAAGGTTTGATGGTTTCTACTTTCCATACCTTGGGTTTGAATATCATCAAACGTGAGTACAAGCAGCTTGGGTTAAAAGCGGGCTTTTCGTTGTTTGATGATCAAGACCAGATGGCGCTGTTGAAAGAGTTGACGGAAAAGCAACTCGACGGTGATAAAGACCTACTCAAACAACTATTGAGTACGATCTCCAACTGGAAAAACGACATGTTGACGCCAGAGCAAGCCAAAGCGATGGCGAAAGGCGAGCAACAACAGCTGTTCGCTTTTTGTTTTGAGATGTACCAGAAGCAGATGAAGGCGTACAACGCGCTCGATTTTGATGACCTGATCCTGCTGCCAGTATTGCTGCTGCGTAATAATGAAGACGTGCGTCAGCGTTGGCAAAATCGCATCCGCTATCTATTGGTTGATGAATACCAAGATACCAACACCAGTCAGTATGAACTGGTCAAATTGATTGTG
>NZ_JAWOWE010000086.1:0-1095 GCF_033340275.1 Vibrio sp. 1402 | reverse complement strand
ATGTTGATGTAGTTATCAAAGCAATGCTCGAGATGCTTGTAGGTCACTTCCATATCGCGGTGGATGGCGTCGTTCTTTTTGCCTTCGATAAATTGCAGATGCAAATCTTGGAAAAAACGGGAGAAAACTGTCGCAATCGGGTCACGGATTAATGTAACGATCTTGATTTGCTCGCGCTTTTGCAAAATGCGCTTGCGTTGATTCAGAACCAAACGGTACATCGCGCGATTTTTAAAATCGAAGAATTTACTCACATCCTTTTTGTTGTGGTACATGTGAAATTCTTCATGATCGTCAAACGTGTGGATGTGGTAGCTCGGAATATTACGCGCTTCCAAAGTATGCTCGATAGATGACGAGCCCACTTTCCCCATTTGATACACCAAGACGAAGTTATCAGCCCGAAGTTCTCGGTTCTTTTCAAATTGTCGAGCGATAGAGTATTTCATTGATCAAATCCTTGATTATTAAAATTCGTGACTTTTATTGACTGGCAGCGAATGGATGACGGTCTGAGGTTCTGGTGTTCGTTTTCGACTGATCATAACTGGCAACAAAAGTATCAAAATGATGGTGGTATTTACGGCAACGAAGAACACCATGATGAGGGCGTAAACCGCGAGTAAAAGACTTTTTCTGTTGTCATCGATACTGCGAAAACAAAATTTGATGAAAAGAAAGTAGCCTCCAAACAGAAACGCAATGCCGAGCAAACCGTATTCGATGGCGGTATCGAGCACAAAGTTGTGGGTGTAAATTGCTAATTCATCGTAGTTGAAGTAATCGATCATAAAGTTGGGCAGCATTTTGGCGCCCACGCCTAAAATAGGGTGCTGCGTTAAGATATCCATGCCGTTTGCGAGTAGCAGCTTGCGATGCAAGTTGGACACCCATCGCGCTTCACTTTGGTTGGCAAACAAAATGTCTTCTTGAGTGATCTCCAGTTTATCGGCAAGAGCATCAAAACCGACGTAGAGCGTGGTAGAGACTGTTCCAATAACCATAAATGCCAACGCCAAGAGAAGCATCCATGTATAGGTTTCACTGATGGTTTTTCGCATCCAGTTTTTAATAACAATCTGATCGAGAAAAAAC
>NZ_JAWOWE010000085.1:0-1097 GCF_033340275.1 Vibrio sp. 1402 | reverse complement strand
CAAATGATCGATGGAGGTGTTTCCTTTTAAGATGCTAATGAGAGCTACTACTTTAAGAAAATACATATACTTAAACTTGTGCTTGGTGATGTGAACTAATCATCACTCAAACTCCTACAAAGTATTTAAATTTGGTCACGTATTGTTAAGGAGATTATTCGTGAGCACCGACAATAATGGTGGGATTAAACGTCCCGATGGAAAGGTAAACGCGATAGATACTGACTATCAGATTGGTCAGGATAACGTTGCGTTAAAAGTCGGCCCATTCGGCTTAGATATTCACAACCGAGTTTTCGCAATTTCTGGGATGGCTATCGTCCTCTTTGTTGTGGCAACGCTAACTTTTCGCCAACAAGTTGAACCCTTTTTCGCTGGCTTACGTGCTTGGCTAGTATCCAATCTTGACTGGTTCTTTCTTGCTTCTGGCAACGTATTTGTCATTGTCTGCTTGGTCTTGATTGTGACACCGCTTGGCCGAGTTCGAATTGGTGGTACTGAAGCGACACCAGATTACTCTTATGCAGGCTGGCTAGCGATGTTGTTCGCAGCCGGTATGGGTATTGGTTTGATGTTCTGGAGTGTGGCAGAACCAGTGGCTTACTTCACTGGTTGGTACGAAACTCCACTTGGCGTAGAAGCAAACTCACCAGAAGCCGCACGTTTGGCGCTAGGTGCGACGATGTTCCACTGGGGTCTTCACCCTTGGGCAATTTACGGCGTTGTGGCACTTTCACTTGCATTTTTCACCTACAACAAAGGGTTGCCTCTATCAATGCGTTCGATCTTTTACCCATTATTGGGCGATCGCGCTTGGGGTTGGGCTGGCCATATCGTTGATATTCTTGCAGTACTTGCCACGCTATTTGGTCTAGCGACATCACTTGGTTTGGGCGCTCAGCAGGCGGCAAGTGGTATTCACCATGTGTTTGGTGTTGAACCTGGTTTAGGTTTGCAAATTGTCGTTATCACTGTGGTTACTCTGCTCGCAGTGGTTTCTGTTGTTCGCGGTATCGACGGCGGCGTAAAAGTGATCAGTAACATCAACATGGTTGTAGCGTTTTTGCTGCTTATCCTTGTTGGTTTCATTGGCTGGG
>NZ_JAWOWE010000084.1:0-1098 GCF_033340275.1 Vibrio sp. 1402 | reverse complement strand
AGATTGATTTTTTCAGTGGTCATGTTGCCTCTCAATGACTGAAACAAGAATAAGGGCGCGAATTGTACAGCCTTTATGCAGCTACAACAAGAGGTCTAAAACCCTGTCTTTGCTAAGGCATTAAAAACACTTCGGTTAAATATTAAACAACCCAACCAATGCGCCTTCGAACTGTTTCGATAATAAAAAGCCCCGGAATTATCCGAGGCTAACTATCTTTACGAGCACAAACTAACTACCGATTAGCGAGGGCAAATTTCTGACTCAGGGAAGAAGAACTCAATCTCACGAGCCGCTGATTCAGGACTATCTGAACCATGAACAGAGTTATGACGCATGCTTAGCGCGTAATCTGCGCGAAGTGTGCCTGCTGCCGCTTCTTCTGGGTTGGTGTTACCCATCAATTCGCGGTAACGTGCAATCGCATTTGCGCCTTCCAACACTTGAACCATAGTAGGGCCAGAAGTCATGAGCTCGTTTAGAGGTTGGAAGAATTCTTTACCTTCATGTTCTGCGTAAAAACCGCTCGCCTGCTCTTCAGTCAGGTGAACCATTTTCGCAGCAATAATACGTAGGCCTGCCTTCTCGATTCGATTGTAGATTTCACCGATCAGGTTTCTTTCCACAGCGTCAGGCTTAACAATGGAAAACGTTCTTTCTAGAGCCACAAAGTTTCCTTTTTGTACTTGTAATAATAGTGTTTAAAAGTGACTTACTTGACTACGGCAGCGCCTAACTGACGCCACCATAAATATTATTTTTCTGCTTGCTCATTAAGAAGGCGAGCAAGAGTGCGGACACCCATACCAGTAGCGCCTGCTGCCCACTTGTCGGATGCAGACTTACGGTAAGTACCAGCACAATCGAAGTGCAACCAGCCTTTCTTGTAGTCTTCAACAAAGTAAGACAAAAATGCAGCAGCGGTACTTGCGCCTGGACTGTAGTCTCCAGAGCTGATGTTCGATAAATCAGCGAAGTTTGACGGCAACATACCACGGTGGAAATCAGCCAGAGGCAGTGGCCACAGGCCTTCTTTCTCTTTGTTTGCTGCGGTTAGTGCTTGATGAGAAAGTTCATCATCAAAGCTCATTAACGCGT
>NZ_JAWOWE010000083.1:0-1099 GCF_033340275.1 Vibrio sp. 1402 | reverse complement strand
AATCGGGGAAGACAGAACCAAAAGCATCTGAGCTAGTTCTTATAGCAAAGAGACTAGGTGTATCTGTAAATGAAATCTTAGGAAGAGAACAAAACCCACACGAGAGACTGATAGAAAAAATTAGTTCAGCAATTGGGGATTTTAATGAATCAGAGATCGAGTCATTGTCGATTATGGTAGAAGGTTTGTATTTGAGGAACCAAAGTAACAAAGCAAGAAATAATTTCTCCTCTGATAAGACTCGCTAGCGCTCAAACACTGGCGCGCTACGCTTGCGAATACACGGAGAACACTGATGATTCAGTGGAATTTACCCCCGTAATACTAGACGGGGGTTTGGCTCCGCTTTTAGGTCCCTCCCGCTAAGCGGGCCCCTCCCAAAATGCTCGCTAACCGACGAAGTTATAACGATGAAGAAGATCATATTATCAATGGCCTTAATGAGCTCAAGTTCATTGGCAAGCCAGACAATGGGCGAAATCATTGGTCGAGAAGAAGACCCAAACCGACCAATTGAAGAAGTCTATGGCAAGGAACGCATAGACAAAATCAGAAACGGCGATGATTTCTGCATGTATGAATACAAAACCGATAAAAGCGGAAAAATAAAAAGTATCAAACTGGAAGGAAGACCAGAAGACTGCAAAAGCCTCCTGAACTACTTCATGATTAAAAACAAAGACAAACTAAAATGACATACTCAGCGTTTGGTATGTCATTTCTTCCTTAATGCGCATTATACGCTTTTTATGTTACGGGCTATCTCTTCAAAGCGATTCTCTCTCATGGCATGTACGCAGCGAGCTACGACAATGAGCAATTCTCTCGCCCACCCTTTGCGCGTTCTAGGCCAAAGGCGAACCACTCAACATAACACTCACCCATAATGCGCACTTAGCTATAGCTATTTTAAGGTCGCCAAGCCACAACGCAAACATGCCACAAACCATTGAAATACTTGATAATCCTAGCCCGTTAAACTTTTTTGCAATCTTCGCCCAAGCTTGTTGAGCTTCGTACGTTTTGGCTTTATCAGCGGCTAAATACACCAAAACGGATTCTGTATCTGCTCCAATTTCTTTAGCAAGAAAAAGTGCTT
>NZ_JAWOWE010000082.1:0-1109 GCF_033340275.1 Vibrio sp. 1402 | reverse complement strand
TAGCTCGACTTCACGTTCAAGGCTGAGGTGACGACTGATCACGCCGTGAACCAAATCAGAAACCAGTTCCATTTGTTTGGAGATAAAATCTTGCTCAATTTGTTCCAACGACACAGAAAATATCAATTCGCCAACGACTCGCTCATCAATGATGATGGGTAAATGTAGCGCCTCATTCTGCCAATTGGGTGTTCGAGCGATAGGTTTGTCACTTTTTAGATCCAAATGCCCGAAATGATGACGACGCAAAGAAGTGAGTTGGACAGGATCAAGGTATAAATACGAAGCGGTAATAACAGAATTGGACGTCAGTTGCTCAAGAAAACTGGCAATCATTGTCTCGTCGAAAGTGCTGGAAAGGAATGTCCGTCCAAACCGAATAAGCGTGGCATCAATTTTTTCTTCAAACTCAAACTTGCGCAGATCGCTTTCCGATCGAAGTTCTAGCTTCTTTAACGCGACACTCAATTTTTGCGTCGATTCGTAGAGCTCATAACTTTTTTGCTCTAAAAGCAGTTCTGCCGCCTTTCTTGAGGCGATTTCTCGTTTGAGTTTCCTTTCTAATGAGGAGTTACCCGTCATACTCTTCTTATTGTGCCTCCAGCCAAAATCGAACTTGGCTTCCGTCTTCAGTTTGGTTTTGATGCGTAATATGAATGACCTGTCCAAAGTGTGCAGCACAGCCTTTGAGCAACCCCAAACAAACATGCGCCATACGCCTTGCACTATGGTAGTCGAACACCAGTTCTGACTGTGTTTCGCTGATAAAATCGAACTTAGGCGGATTGGCGTCTGGGTAAAGTTTTTTAACTTCTACATGAATAAAGCTTTCTACATGTCGAACAAATTGAAAGGTATTGTCGCACTGCTGCAAGCTTGCATGACTGGGAATGGAGCGTAGCAGGTTCAAAAATACGCTTTCACCAAACACTTCTTGTAACTGCTCTGGGGGAATATCAGAAACTTTGCTGAGATTGACGATCAGTTTGACTAAGTCCCGGTGATCATAGCTGCCGACAGAGGTATATACCCCTTCGTCATCGGAAAGTTCGAGCACTTGGTCAAGCACTTCAAGTCCAAATTTGCTTTCCACTAACTCCATGAACTCG
>NZ_JAWOWE010000081.1:0-1112 GCF_033340275.1 Vibrio sp. 1402 | reverse complement strand
CTAACAGCATTGGCAAAATCGGTTGAACGTGACGTAATCGAAGACGAGATGCGTCAACAAGCAGCGAAACAGATGATGCGTCAACTTGGCCGAATCCGTGCTGAGTACGAAGCGGGGCAAATTGCAGCGCCAACTGAGAAAACAAACTCTTAATCAACATGCGAATTTATGCTGACAAGCTAGCTGACCATCTAGCCAAACACTTAAAGCAGGTTTATCTGATCTTCGGAAACGAACCGCTACTGATCCAAGAAAGCCGCCAAGCGATTCAAAAAACCGCTCTACAACATGGTTTTGAAGAAAGACACCGTTTTGCTGTCGATGCAAGTTTAGATTGGAACCAAGTGTATGACTGCTTTCAAGCTCTGAGCTTATTTTCTAGTCGACAACTCATTGAGCTTGAGATCCCAGAAAGCGGTGTCACCACAGCCATCAGCAAAGAGCTACAGACTCTGTGTGACATGCTGCATGATGACATCATGCTAGTGATCATCGGAACGAAGCTGACTAAAGCGCAAGAAAATGCCAAATGGTTTAAAGCACTGAATGCCAAAGGCGACTGGGTCAGCTGCTTAACGCCGGATCTTCAGCGTTTGCCTATGTTTGTGCAAACGCGCTGCCGCGCATTGGGTTTAAAGCCCGATCAGCAATCCTTACAGATGTTGGCACAGTGGCATGAAGGCAACTTGTTTGCACTTTCTCAGAGTCTAGAGAAACTGGCTTTGCTCTATCCTGATGGCGAACTGACTGTTGTACGCTTAGAGGAAGCCTTAAGTCGACACAACCACTTTACGACGTTTAACTGGATTGATGCGTTACTTGCAGGTAAAGCTAATCGTGCTCAACGCATCCTGCGTCAACTAGAAGCCGAAGGCATTGAAACGGTCATTCTCATCCGAAGTGTGCAGAAAGAGTTCAACCAACTATTAAGCATGCATCAAGATCTGACTCAAATGCCGATTAGCCAAGTCTTTGAGAAGTATCGCGTTTGGCAAAATAAACGTCCGCTTTATAACGCCGCGTTAATGCGCTTATCAGCAAGCCGTATATGTGCCCTAATCTCCTTGCTTGCGCAAGCTGAGAGTAAAGCCAAAACCCAGTATGACGAGTCC
>NZ_JAWOWE010000080.1:0-1118 GCF_033340275.1 Vibrio sp. 1402 | reverse complement strand
ACGGTGCCAGCAGGGCAAACTGAGTTTGATGTGCGTATCGCTTCTATTGATGACGCTGTTTATGAAGGCCCTGAAGATTTCAGCGTGACAGTAACCGGCATTGGCGCAGTGCAAGGTAGCGATACCGGTACGGCAACGATAGTGGATGACGGCAGTGGCCCGGGCCCTGATCCGGATGATGACCGTCCAAGCGTGACTATTACCGATGCTGGCACCATCAATGAGGGGGATACGGCGAACTTCAAAGTCACCTTATCGAACGCCTCTGAAGCGGAAACGCAAGTGGAGTTGGGTCTTAATCTCGGCGATACCGAAGCCGGTGACTTAGGTACCTTGGAATACAACACGGGAAGTGGTTGGGTTGCAGTGCCAAACGATGGCGTGGTGACGGTGCCAGCGGGGCAAACTGAGTTTGATGTGCGCATCGCTTCCACTGATGACGCCGTTTATGAAGGCCCTGAAGATTTCAGCGTGACAGTAACCGGCATTGGGGCAGTGCAAGGCAGCGATACGGGTACGGCAACGATAGTGGATGATGGCAGTGGTCCAGGCCCTGACCCGGATGATGACCGCCCGAATGTGATTATTTCAGACGCTGGCACCATCAATGAGGGTGAGACAGCCAACTTCAAAGTCACCTTATCGAACGCGTCTGAAGCGGAAACGCAGGTGGAACTGGGTCTTAATCTTGGTGATACCGAAGTTGGAGATTTGGGCACCCTAGAATACAACACGGGAAGTGGTTGGGTTGCAGTGCCAAACGATGGCGTGGTGACGGTGCCAGCAGGGCAAACTGAGTTTGATGTGCGCATTGCTTCTATTGATGACGCGGTGTACGAAGGCCCTGAAGATTTCAGTGTCACGGTGACTGGCATTGGCGCAGTGCAAGGCAGCGATACGGGGACGGCAACGATAGTGGATGACGGTACGGGTCCAGGACCTGATCCGGATGATGACCGTCCAAGCGTGACTATTACCGATGCTGGCACCATCAATGAGGGGGATACAGCCAATTTCAAAGTGACGTTGTCGAACGCCTCTGAGTCCACTGTTCAAGTCGAGCTAGGCCTGAACTTAGGTGACACCGAAGTTGGAGACTTAGGCACCTTAGAATACAA
>NZ_JAWOWE010000079.1:0-1119 GCF_033340275.1 Vibrio sp. 1402 | reverse complement strand
GCAATGGAAAAACAACGAGTAGCATTTATTGGTTTGGGTGTCATGGGCTACCCAATGGCGGGCTATTTGAGCAAAGCGGGGTATGAAACCAAAGTATACAACCGCACCAAAGCCAAAGCTGATAAATGGGCTGCAGAATACAATGGCATTGCGTGCGAGACACCGCGAGAAGCGGCAGAAGGTTGCGATATCGTATTTACTTGTGTTGGTAATGATAACGACGTACGCAGCGTGGTGTATGGTGAAGAAGGCTTGTTAGTTGGTCTCAAAGCGGGCGCGGTTTTGGTTGATCACACAACAACCTCGGCAGAACTTGCTGTGGAACTGGCGGATGCGTGTAAAAAAGTGGGCAATCACTTTATCGATGCGCCAGTCTCGGGCGGTCAAGCGGGCGCAGAAAATGGCGTGTTGACCATCATGTGCGGTGGTGAACCGAGTGTATTTGACCATGTTGCGCCTGTGATGGATGTGTACGCGAAACAAATCACTCTGCTGGGCGAAAATGGTCAGGGACAGCGTTGTAAAATGGTAAACCAAATCTGTATCGGTGGTATTTTGCAGGGCTTGAGTGAAGCACTTTTGCTTGCGCAAAAATCTGGCTTAGACATTGAACAGGTTGTCGAGACGCTGAAACACGGCGCTGCTGGTTCATGGCAAATGGAAAACCGTGCCACGACCATGGCGCAAGACAAGTTTGATTTTGGCTTCGCGATTGATTGGATGCGCAAAGACCTTGGCTTTTGTTTGGAAGAAGCTGAGCGTGTTGGGCTTGAGCTTCCATTGACTAAGATGGTCGACGAGCAGTACGCAGGCCTTCAACGTGAAGGGCTTGGTCGTATGGATACGTCAGTACTGATTAAGGCTGTAGCCAAAAATCAGTAGTAGATGAAGAACTCTTTGGTATCGAAGAGTTTGAAAAAGTCTAAATTGATCATATCGAATTCCTCTTAACTGGGAGGTGCAACGTGCGCCTCCCTTTTTATTTACTGTGGAATATTTACTGTGGGTTATTTCGCTAAACCTAACGCCAGTTCTAAGCCTTTGCCGTAGGCTTCGTCCGCTTGGTAAGCGTGGTTTACGTGACGTTCTTTAATGAAGTCTGGCACACCATCCATCTTG
>NZ_JAWOWE010000078.1:0-1120 GCF_033340275.1 Vibrio sp. 1402 | reverse complement strand
GATCTGAGACTCTAAATAGTGCTGAAGAGTTTCGAAGTTTGATTTATGCATGCTTTGGACTCTCGATATCCATTTGATTTTCGTTTTGAGTATTGGTCATTGCCAATCAGGAAAAAGTTCCTGTTCACTCTCGAAATTTATCTTTTCAATATTGGGGCAAAGAAAAGGATTGCAAGCGAAGAAAAACGCTGAAAGTGCTTGAATGACAGGGTGTTACATTTATTTTGCATAAGATAGTGAGAAATACCTCTAGTTTTGTTCGCTCAGGTCGATATAGGTTCCATGCTGTGTATGTCACAGAGATATGCACCTGATAGCCACTATCTAGGATGCCAATAACAAGTGATTCTTTTAAAAGGTCCGAATATGTTGAAACTTCATTCTCTGAGTATCAAACAAAAGGTTGTACTTGGTATTACTTTTGCTGTTCTTGCATCAACCATTATCGTTGGTGTGATGGCTCAACGCCATGCGAGAGACGTGTTAAGTCACCGCCTGATTGATATTGAGTTGCCAGCCATGCTGCAACAAATTAATACTGAAATTGACCGCGAAGTTGTGCAAATGCAGCAAGCGGCGAAGCAACTAGCAACAAACGAATTTGTTGTCGAAGCGCTAAAAAATACTGATCACCCACAGTTTTCTGAAACGCAGCTTGTTCAGCAGCTAAACAACATCAAATCTCAGTATGGATTGAATGACGCATCGGTCGCAAACCGTAAAACGGCGTACTACTGGAACCAAAATGGTTTCTTGCGTCAGCTAAACCATTCGCAAGACGCGTGGTTCTTTGGTTTCACCTCTTCGGGTCGCGAAACATCAGTGAGTGTTTTCCAAGAAGCTAATGGTGAAGTGAAAATGTTCACTAACTACCAAGACTTAAACGGTATCTCGATGTCGGGTCTATCTAAGTCGATGGATGACATGGTGTCACTTCTAAACAGCTTCCAAATTGAGGACACAGGTTACGTGTTCTTAACGAATGAAAAAGGTGACATTCAAATTCATCGTCAACAAGGCAAAAACAAAACGTCGATTGCGCAGCTTTTTGGCAGCAACGCGAATCAACTGCTGAACAAAAACAGCTTCAACCTAATTAATGTCGAGTTTGAAGGTAAGG
>NZ_JAWOWE010000077.1:0-1121 GCF_033340275.1 Vibrio sp. 1402 | reverse complement strand
CTTTGCTTTGATTCGTAACTATTACCGTTTTGGTTGGATGATCCCTTACTTCTTTGGTGCATCGCCAGCGTTATGTGGTTCGTTCATTCAAGGCCGTGAGACTAAACTCCCGTTTGAAAGCATCGGTGGGACACTGTATCTCCCTAAAGCGACGTCTCTTCGCTTGAGTGATCTTGGTTATACTAACAGTGCTCAAAGCGTATTGAAAATTGGTTTCAACAGTATTGACCAATATCTTGAAGGTTTAGGTGATGCGATTCGTCGACCATCTGAAGAATTCGCAAAAATTGGAGTAAAAGTGGATGGTGAGTACCGTCAGCTCAATACCAACATTCTCCAGATTGAAAATGAATTGTACGCCCCAATTCGTCCGAAACGCGTAGCGAAAAGTGGTGAGAAACCATCAGATGCATTGAATCGCGCGGGCGTGGAATACATTGAAGTGCGCTCATTAGATGTGAACCCATTCAGTGCCGTTGGTGTTAGCGAAGAGCAAGTTCGTTTCTTAGATCTTTTCCTAACGTGGGCGGCGTTGTCAGATTCTGACCCAATGGATAACTGCGAACTAGAATGCTGGCGTGACAACTGGAACAAAGTGATCATCTCTGGTCGTGAAAAAGGTTTGATGCTGCAGATCGGTTGCCAAGGTGAACGCTTATCTTTGCAAGATTGGGCGAAGCGAGTATTCGTTGAGTTGCGCCAAATTGCAGTAGAGATGGATTCTGCTGCTGGTGGCGATGCTTACCAAGCTGTATGTGACAAGCTAGAAGCATGGATTGATAACCCTGAACTGACGATTTCTGGCCAATTGCTTGAGCTAACCAAAGAACTTGGTGGACTTGGCAAAGTAGGTTGTGCTCTTGGCATGAAGTTCCGTGAAGAAAATCTGGCTCACGGTTACCAACATTACTCGCAAGATATAATGGAAACGGAAGTGGCCTCTTCAGTTGAGAAACAGCGACAAGCGGAAGAAAGCGATACGTTATCTTTTGACGAGTTTCTGGAAAACTACTTCGCTTATCTAAAACAATAATCAATAAGTAAGGATTGGGTGGGATTGAACATTAAGCCGTTGGTTGTATCGGTTCTAGGAAGTGTGTTGCTTGCGGGATGTGCGACAG
>NZ_JAWOWE010000076.1:0-1127 GCF_033340275.1 Vibrio sp. 1402 | reverse complement strand
GGCGGCAACCAATTTTCACCATCATCAATCGTCTGACAATTTAAGCTCATTTGACCAGAAGTAAGAGGCAGCAAACCAGCAATCGCTTTCAACAATGTCGTTTTGCCACAACCACTCGCCCCTAAAAGACAAACGATTTGCCCCTGTTCCACTTCTAGCGACAAAGACTCTAAAACGGTTTGAGCATCGTATTGGCAAGTTAGGTTTTTAATTGATAGTGCGCAGCTCATCAGTGATTTTGCTCCAGTGAACGGTTAACAACAACAAGCGGGATCAACCCAACAAGAACCAACAATACAGCAGGCAGAGCTGCCAATTCTAAATGCTCATCCGAGGCAAAGTTATATACGTATGTTGCCAGTGTTTCAAAATTGAATGGACGCAGAAGCAGAGAGGCATTGAGCTCTTTCATCGACTCAATAAACACCAACAATGCCGCAATCAGTGCACCACGTTTTACCAGTGGAAAGTGCACTCGCCACAGCATCGTATTTGGCGTACATCCCATCGTGCGTGACGCCATATCTAACGATGGAGAAATTTTATTTAGATTACTTTCGATACTACCAATCGCAACAGCAGAGAAACGCACCACCATCGCAAAGATCAACGCAAACATTGAGCCTGAGAAAATCAGCCCCGGTCTACCCCATTCCATCGCCTTCGCAATATCGTTTACGCGATAGTCCATAAACAGCACGGCAACCATCACGCCGATCGCCAATACCGTTCCAGGTACTGCGTAGCCCATTGAGGAAAGACGCATAAAAGCAAGGCTTTCACGTTTGCCATTGACTCGGTGAGTAAAGTTAACCACAAGAGCAACGGCCACGCCGATGATCGCAGCAATGACAGACACAACAAGACTGTTCCACGCGTACTCACGGAATTCTGGTGTCCAGCTTTGCTCAAAGTAAGTAATGGAGTAATCAATCAACTGAAGTAATGGCAAAATGAACGCCACAGCAACCAGTCCCCAACACCACACCAGTGCCGCCCATTTTTTCCAGCCACTTAACTCGTAACGAAAATCTTCATGGCTGTTAAATTGGCTTTGGAATAGTTTCTGCTTTCTGCGGCTATAACGTTCTGTACTGAGTAGCAGCACAACAATCAACAGCATAATT
>NZ_JAWOWE010000075.1:0-1136 GCF_033340275.1 Vibrio sp. 1402 | reverse complement strand
GCCTTACTCACAGCGCAGGGCAGCCCGAAAGGGTAAGAGAAAAATCCCGATCTGAAAGCGACCATAGAGATACCCAAATCACTCATAAATTTGAGTCGAAATGGGTAGGGGTCGGCGCAGCCGAAAGGGCGGCGTGCGCTAGCTTTCCTAGCATCCTTATCGTTTCTTTCAGGACAAAGAGGGGCGTTACATCGTGATCCCAGAGGGATACACTGTGAAAGGGGGATTGACTCTCAACGATGGCCAGAACGAACTTATCAAACTGGTGGAGAAGTAGAACATGACCGAGTTAGAAACCCTATTATTGAACGAATTCGAGCAATTGCAGACGCAGCACGAAATACAACAAAAGGAATTTGTGAATCTATACAACGATTTAGCGGAGCAGCTCCAGCAGTTGGAAACCCTGATTTGAATCAAGTATCAGTAATCTCTTTTTCAGGGAGTTTGGATCTGGTCACACGCTGCAATTGAGATTGAAGCATGAAAAAAGGCCCCGAAGGGCCTTTTAAAACTGGATTAGATACAGGTTCCACTGCTGCAATCAGGCATATCGGCCCAGAAGAGAACGTTTTCTTCTTTCACAATGCCCAGAGTCATCATGACCTGAACCAGTGGGCTCTTTAATGCTTGTTCACGATCGGTGATCTCTTCGGATGAAGTGAAAACGATGAATTTGATGTTTTCCGCTGGAATAGTGAAATACAAAGAGCTGGCCACACCGGCGATAGTATCAGGCAGCATATCTGTCATCATCAGGACTTCGAAAGAGATGGCTGACGGAATGTTCACCATATTATCAAAACTGCTAATAATGATGTCATTGATAACACCACCGCGAGGATGCCCTTTGAAGAACAGGTCATGCTCCTTACCAATATAGTAAGGGCTGGTTTCGTTGATAGCATTATTGATGATATTAACCTGTTGCTTGGCGTAGAACTCTTTCTCTTCACCACCGGCCCAGGTAGTCGTCCCCGTGAATACAAAGTTAGCCAGTGGACTCTTGTCATATTCTACTTGCAGCCAATTTTGATCAAAACCTACGATTTCAAGGAACAATGCTTGCTGCTCTGAGGACAGTTTTGCATATTTATCCCACTGCATTTGTTTGAGGCTATCACCCAGATACTCTT
>NZ_JAWOWE010000074.1:0-1139 GCF_033340275.1 Vibrio sp. 1402 | reverse complement strand
ATCTACGTTGCCAAGTTTAAGATGGTTGAGAGCAGAAGAACCTGATGTAACGATGATGCTTGCCAGAGATGTCGCAAGCGCCATATGCATGCTCATTTCTGGAGAAATGCCCGCCCAAGGCAGCAAAAATAACAACGCAGGTACGACGATTAATCCGCCCCCAATGCCGAGTAGCCCCGCCATCACACCAACAAAAGCGCCCAGCGCCAGCAATAACAAAAATAAAGAGACGGTCACGATTACCTACTTTTTCCCTGCACGAACGAAGCCTGCAAAACCTTGTTGGATAAAGAAATCATGCATCATTTGATGAATCTCCTCTCCGTACGATTTTGTCATCGCCTGTTCTGCTAGTTTTTCTAGTTCCTGTTGTTGGCTATGACGAATCAAATACTTCACCTTAGCCACGTTAGATGTGTTCATACTTAAGCTGGTGTATCCCAACCCAAGTAATAAGAGCGCACCAAATGGATCACCGGCTAATTCACCGCAGATGCACACTGGCACATGATATTTATCGCACACGTCATGAATCTGTTTGAGTGCTAACAGCACTGCCGGATGCATGGATTCATAGACATCAGCGACGCGGGAATTGTTCCGATCCACCGCCAGTAAATACTGAGTTAAGTCGTTAGTACCAACAGAGACAAAATCCACTCGATGCGCGATGGCAGGAAGCAGATATACCATTGATGGCACTTCGATCATCACCCCGACTTTTGGAGCCTGGATACGCTCATCAAGCAAGACAACTTCGCTGTAGGCTTGGTTGATCAGCGTCATCGCATCATCCAGCTCTTTAATACCAGATACCATGGGTAACAAGATACTTAAATTACCACTTTCAGCACTGGCTCTTAGCATCGCACGCAATTGAATCAAAAAGATATCAGGATGATCTAACGTAAAGCGAATCCCGCGCCAACCTAAAAACGGATTGTCCTCTTCGATTGGCAGGTATGGCAATGGTTTATCACCACCGATGTCCAGAGTACGCATCACCACGCGTTGGCTCGAGTAGCTGTTTAATATTGCTCGATATTGATGATACTGCTCATCTTCCGATGGAAAGTGATGTTGAAGTAAAAATGCAATTTCAGTTCGATATAAACCGACACCATCGACGCCCGTATTAA
>NZ_JAWOWE010000073.1:0-1139 GCF_033340275.1 Vibrio sp. 1402 | reverse complement strand
CGCCAAAACAATCCATCGTTTGGGTTACGATGGGCTATATCGTTGTGCTTACGTTGGCCTTTACGGTTTTGTTCTTGATTGGCCAGTTGATTTATCACCGCCAACAACGTCATTTTCAGTTAGAACGAATCCAACAAGAAGCGAATCAGAAGTTAGAATTTCAAGTCATGGCACGAACAGCAGAGTTACAGGCTGAAATTGCGCAGCGAACCGAAACGGAGCAAACACTGCGTTTGACCCAAGATGAGTTGATTCAAGCGGCTAAGCTGGCAGTTCTCGGTCAAATGTCAGCGAGCATCAGCCATGAGCTGAATAATCCGTTGGCAGCCATTCGTAGCTTTGCTGAGAATGGAAAATTGTTCCTTCAGAAAGAAAAGTATGATCGAGTGGAAGATAATCTCACTCGCATTTCAGCCCTCACAGACAGAATGGCAAACATCAGCCAGCAATTGCGTTCGTTTGCCAAAAAGGCCCGCGGCAATGAGCTTACCCAAACACGTCTGTTGCCCGTGATAGCCTCATCAAAAGAGCTCATGAAACCCGCTTTTAAATCTGCTCGTGTTCTACTTGCTACCGAACTTCCTACTGACGACATCGAGGTTCAAATCAATACCATTCAATTGGAGCAAGTTCTGGTTAACTTGCTGACGAACGCGATTGAAGCCGTAAAAGAACAACAAGATAAACAAGTGTGGTTGCTCGTTGAAACGGATACGGATGAAAACAAAGTGATGATTCATGTCGATGACAATGGCCCTGGGCTTGGTTCGCACACACTGTCCGAACTTTGCGAACCGTTTTTAACAACTAAAAAGAATGGATTGGGATTAGGACTTTCTATATCTCAGCAAATATTGGCTGGTATGAACGGCAGCTTGAGTGCTCACAACCGAGCCCAAGGTGGCGCTCGATTCTCATTGTGCTTACCAATATGCCAACGCACCGAACAATCAGAAGGATAAGATAATGTGTCAGGTGTTTTTTATTGATGATGAAGCCGACCTTCGATTAGCAATAGAACAAACGTTTGAGCTAGCCGATATCGAAGCGACTTTTTTTTCCGATGCGGAATCCGCCTTGTTAGCCATGAAACAAAGCAACGAAGCTGGTGTGATTGTGACCGACATCTGCTTACCCGG
>NZ_JAWOWE010000072.1:0-1152 GCF_033340275.1 Vibrio sp. 1402 | reverse complement strand
TTTGGCATCTCTGCGTGAAACTTGCGGTCAAAGTTGGTAATAAGTGGCGCACTCTGATCTTCACTAGCGAAAATCGAACTGCGCTCTTTGGTCATTTCCTCAAAGTCTGGCAAGTACAAATGCAAATGGTCTAGAGACACCGATAAATCGTACGGTTTGAGGTACGTTGCTTTGCCTTTCACCTCTTGACTATTCACGTCCAACTGCCAACTTAGGTTCTTTTTACTGGCGTTCAATGCCAGATCGTGAAACTCAATGCCGCCCAATAACAAGTTCGGCGTTTCGACTTCAATACGCGTTGGTAAAGGAATCGTAGGCGTCTTCATGTTTGCCAGCACCGATTGCGCTTTACTCTCTGGCGTATCCAGTAACGTCGCCCACTTATCTAGGTTTAACTCATCTAGACGAATCGAAGCATCGTGCCCAACGACAGGGCTAATTTTAAAACCGCCTTTGCCTAACACTAAGTTGGTCGCGGTTAACACTGGCACATCGCCCGAGATATCAATTTCGGTCTGATATTTCGCATTTGGGATTTGCAAACGAGCCGAAATGCTCTCCTGATTCCCCGATGCTTGGAGTTTTGCCTGACCAGCTTCTCCGACCTTTTTCGTCAATGGGTATGGGTATTCACTGGCTAATCGACCGAGCTGCGCCAACACATCTACTTGGTAAGTAAAACCCACATCGTTGAGCTGTAAGTCAATGTCCATTTGCCAAGGCGCATGACCGGAAACCAAGCTCAACCAACGTTCACCTAAATAAGGCTTGAGAGGCTCTACATCCCAATCACCTAAAGTATTGATGGTCACGTTGTAGCCTTGGTCCGCACTTTCGCCGTGGAAATCGAGTGAAATAGGCTGCGAGAGTAACTCTGCTGACAAGCCAGATGTCGTCACCACATCGTTGTCGAACTGAATGCGGCCTGTGGCTTTTTCTAGCATCATTGGCGGCGCATCAATATCAACACGGTTGTCTTTCAAATCCGCATAACCCCAAGCTCGCGCGTCTTTTTCCATATCAAAAGGAATGTTGAGCTGGAACTCGGAATACACCGGGCCACTGACTTGCAAGGCCGTCAAAGCGGCACCAACCGAGTCAACCAGCGGCGTAGCCATCATGTAGTCGCGAACTTCATTACCCGGAGCTGTG
>NZ_JAWOWE010000071.1:0-1152 GCF_033340275.1 Vibrio sp. 1402 | reverse complement strand
TAGAGAAGTTCGTTGAGCGTGCTCATGCCAACGGTATGGATGTATTCCGTATCTTTGATGCGATGAACGATGTTCGCAATTTCCAAAAAGCGGTGAAATCGGCGGTAGATGTTGGCGCTCATGCGCAAGGCACCCTGTCATACACAACAAGCCCTGTTCACAATACGGATACTTGGGTTGATTTAGCAAAGCGTTTGGAAGATCTCGGTTGTCATTCTCTGTGTATCAAAGACATGTCTGGCTTGCTAAAGCCTTACGAAGCGCAAGAGCTAATCACACGCATCAAAGCCTCTTGTGATGTACCACTGGCACTCCACTGCCATGCAACCACTGGTCTTTCTACCGCTACGGCAATCAAAGCGGTAGAGGCTGGTATCGACATCCTCGATACGGCTATTTCTTCGATGAGCTGTACTTACGGGCATACTCCGACAGAAACGGTTGTAGCAATGCTGCAAGGTACTGAGCGCGACACCAATCTGAAACTTGATCAACTAGAACCTATTGCAGCTTACTTCCGTGAAGTACGTAAGAAATACGCGAAGTGGGAAGGGCAACTAAAAGGCGTGGATTCTCGTATCCTTATCGCTCAAGTGCCAGGTGGTATGTTGACGAATATGGAAGGTCAGCTAAAAGAGCAAGGTGCAGCGGATCGTATCGACGAGGTGTTAGAAGAAATCCCACGTGTACGTGAAGATCTTGGCTTTATTCCTCTCGTAACACCGACGTCTCAGATCGTTGGTACTCAAGCCGTCATTAACGTACTGACCGGCGAGCGCTACAAGAGCATCACTAAAGAAACCGCTGGTGTTCTCAAAGGTGAGTACGGTGCCGCTCCTGCGGCAGTGAATGCCGATCTACAAGCTAAAGTCCTTGAAGGTAAAGATCCAATTACGTGTCGTCCTGCTGATTTGTTAGAGTCAGAAATGGAAGCTCTCACGGTGGATTTAATGGATAAGGCTCAATCTGAAGGCATTAAGCTTGCGAGTGAACGCGTTGATGACGTACT
The DNA here is from genome assembly GCF_033340275.1 of Vibrio sp. 1402. NCBI lineage: Bacteria > Pseudomonadati > Pseudomonadota > Gammaproteobacteria > Vibrionales > Vibrionaceae > Vibrio > Vibrio sp. 1402. The sequence goes on along the minus strand of NZ_JAWOWE010000071.1, from coordinate 143 downwards.
TACTTATGCGTTGTTCCCTCAAGTTGGTCTGAAGTTCCTTAAAAACCGTGGTAACCCTGATGCTTTTGAACCAGCACCTACATTGGAAAGTGCAAAACCAGTTGCAGCGCCTGCGGCTCCAGTCGCGTCTGGTAGCGTAGAAA
>NZ_JAWOWE010000070.1:0-1152 GCF_033340275.1 Vibrio sp. 1402 | reverse complement strand
TTCATGCTTACTTAATCTCTTGCAGTCAATTTGCCGTCAGTACGGCGTCTTATAGCGCTACATTAAAGAATCGTGCCAAGAAGCCTGGCTCTTGCATATCTTGCGACAGACCGGTTCCTGAGTATTGAATTCTTGCGTTAGACACGCGATTTGACGCAATTGTGTTGTCGAAGTTGATGTCATCGGGACGAATTGTGCCGCTTAAGCGAATGTACTCGTCACCCGTATTTAGCGTCATCCACTTCTCACCACGGATCACGAGGTTGCCGTTTGCCAGCACTTCGATCACTTCGACCGTAATGTAACCACTAATGCTGTTACTCTGCTTCGCAGAAGAGTCGCCAGCAAAGGTGTTGGTGTTGTTTAAGTCATACGAGAAGTTGTACTTGCCGCCTACTTTCAACTCTTCACCGCCCACTTGTAACGGATCCATTTGCGCTTCGTTGGTTTTCGACAAGTCCGCGTTAGCGCTCTTCGTCGCACTGGTGGTTTCATCTAACGTGACTGTGATGATGTCGCCAATGCCGCGAGGTTTAGAGTCATCATACAAATCGGTAATGTGCTCTGGGCTAAACAGAGAACCCGTCGCCGCAGCATAATGCTCAGGCTTTTGTTTTGGATGGATTGGAGCCCACGCTGGATCACCAGCAACCGGATCATTTCTGCCACGCAGTGTATCAACGATGCCGCTACTCTCGTCTTTCGACTTATCGCCTTCAACCGCATCCACAACGGTAGTCGCTTGCGTCACTTCATCCGTTTCGATGGGTTCTAACATCGCACAGCCAGACATGGTTGTGATCAGCGCAAGTAAACAGATACGTTTCATTATGAGCTCCTTAATGGCTAACTTTCGCCGTTACAACTGCTGGTTAACGAAGCTCATCATCTTATCGACAGATGAGATCACTTTAGAGTTCATTTCGTACACGCGCTGAGCTTCGATCATGTTGACCAATTCTTCTGTCACGTTTACGTTGGAGGCTTCTAGCATCGATTGGCGAATTTCACCCAAACCGTCCAAACCCGGAACACCTTCTTGCGGGTCGCCACTTGCGCCTGTTGGCAAGTAAAGGTTCTGACCGATTGGCTCTAGGCCTCCTGGGTTAACAAAGTCTGTAATAGTCAACTGGCCAACGACTTGGTTATCTT
>NZ_JAWOWE010000069.1:0-1165 GCF_033340275.1 Vibrio sp. 1402 | reverse complement strand
GAGCTGGCATTACGGCAGTTTGATAGTGATTCGCCAGTTTCTGATAACTCTCGTTAAGCCTTGGCTCATATTGGTTAGCTTTGGTGACCGCGCTACGCAGATTATCGGGAACCAAGTGTTGTGGTACGCCGCCGAGGTGCTCTAACGCATTGGCGCGCCTCTAACCTGTATGACTTACCTTGGCTTGAGAAGGCTTCAACATAGGTGTAATTGGACGCGCCCAAGGTCGCCACGAACACTTCTGCTTCTCGTACTTCGCCTGTGTCAGGATTGACTACCTGAAGCCGAAGCCCACAGTAATCGATAAACAGCTTGTCACCTGCCACATGGAGCTGACGCATGCTGCGCTTTTGGGTTTTGAACCAACGAGTGAAGTGCTCGCAGAACTGAGTGTAAGCGTAAGCTTGCTCTTGATATTGCTCATGATATTCCTGCCAGAGCAGCATCTTCGTCATGCCTTTACGTCTGAGTTCGACTGCGTATTGAGTGAAGTCTGGCATGACTTTATCGCGACTGGCTTTCTTGCTGTGATACAGCGCTTGCGTGAGATCAGCATCGCTGCAACTTTCGGGTAGAGGCCAGCCAAGTTGGCTTTGTTTAAAGCGAGTCAGGAGTTCCGATATGGTGGACGGGCCGAGTTTCAAGCAAGAAGCGATACCACGATTGGAGAGACCGCAGTCGTACTTAAGGCGTAATACCTCTTTGATTTTGTTCATTGGAGTTCTCTTTTTGGCCATGGTCGCTTCCTTACGTTCTTGTTTAAGAAGTAAAGAATAGCGAGCTATTGATTTAAAAGAGAAAAAGGAAGGATTTCGGGCATTCCGATCGGGGTTTTCGCTATTCCGATCACCGATTTCGGAGTTAGGCTAAAAGTGATCGGATAATCGCGGAATCAGTGATCGGTTTAAACCGAAATGGGTGATCGGATAATCCCGAAATGACTGATCGGAATGCTCCGAAATATGCAACCAAGCAGTTTTTTTAAAGAGAAACACTGCGTGCTGACTGATGAATGGGCTGTGAGCCAAACGACCAATCACAACCAATACCTAAATAACGTACAAGTCGAAACCGTGGCATCTTCTCTTTCTGGCGTCGTGTTAAATGTGATTAAGAGTGACAATATCGCGATAATCCCCCAGTCTTTTGCAATGAAATGGAAGGA
>NZ_JAWOWE010000068.1:0-1168 GCF_033340275.1 Vibrio sp. 1402 | reverse complement strand
CGCAGCCGCAGAAGCTCTGCCTGATGCGATCACGCACGCCGCTCAAGCCATGGTTTCGAGCTTGCTGAATGGCAACAAAATTCTTTGCTGCGGCAACGGTGGCAGCGCCTCAAATGCACAACAGTTTGTTTCTTGTCTTTTAAATCGCTTTGAGACCGAACGCCCTAGCCTTCCCGCTATGGCGCTGACTGCGGACAACACCACACTAACGGCAGTTGCAAACGACTACCACTATCAAGAGATTTTCTCTAAGCAAGTTCGTGCATTTGGCCAACCAGGCGATATTCTTCTGGCGCTTTCTACCAGTGGCAACAGCAAAAACATCATCAAAGCGATGGAAGCCGCCGTAACTCGCGACATGACCATTATCGCCCTAACAGGTAAAGATGGTGGTGAGATGGCAGGATTACTGGGCGAAAACGATGTAGAAATTCGCATTCCATCCCATCGCACGGCTCGCATTCACGAAGTGCATATGGTCACTCTTCACTGCTTATGCGATTTGATTGACCAAGTACTTTTCCCTGCTCACGAAGAATAACAGATTTGAGAATCAGCATTATGATACGTAGCCTTGTCATTTTATGTACCATCTTAAGCTTGAGCGGATGTGCAGGACTGTTCATTGCTGGAGCTGCCACCACGGCAAATATTGTGACAGATACTCGCACCACGAAGCAGATCTGGCAAGACAACAATATTGAATTTGAAGTCGCAGCGATCGGTAATAAAGAACCATTTAAAGGGCATGTTCGAGTTGTTGCGAGCTCGTACAATGGTACGGTTGTTTTAATGGGCCAAGCTCCAACTCAAGATTTGATTAATCAAATTGAGCAACGAGCTAGAGCCATTGATGGCGTCAAAACCATTCATAACCAAATTAAGGCTAAAGAGCCATTGAGCGTGACGCAAATCAGCAACGACAGCTGGATCACAACCAAGGTTAAATCGGCTCTATTAACCGACTCAGACCTCAATGGCGTTAAAGTCAAAGTCATTACAGAGGATGGTGATGTATTTTTGTTTGGCTATGTAACCGCTCAGCAAGGTGAACGCGCGACGGAGATTTCGCGCAATATCTCTGGCGTAAAACAGGTGATCAAAGGGTTCCAATACGGAGACGCTGAACCAGTTAAAGTCGATTTACCAAGCGACGGTGTGACAACAC
>NZ_JAWOWE010000067.1:0-1190 GCF_033340275.1 Vibrio sp. 1402 | reverse complement strand
TATGAATTAGTCGAAGATCTTAGCAACAACACCAGCACCTACTGTACGGCCACCTTCACGGATCGCGAAACGTAGACCTTCGTCCATTGCGATTGGTGCGATTAGCTCTACAGTCATCTGTACGTTGTCGCCTGGCATTACCATTTCTACGCCGTCTGGTAGCTGGATGTCACCAGTTACGTCAGTTGTACGGAAGTAGAACTGTGGACGGTAGCCTTTGAAGAATGGAGTGTGACGACCACCTTCATCTTTAGACAGTACGTATACTTCTGATTCGAACTTAGTGTGTGGAGTGATTGAACCAGGCTTAGCTAGTACTTGACCACGTTCAACTTCGTCACGCTTAGTACCACGTAGAAGTGCACCAACGTTCTCACCTGCACGGCCTTCGTCTAGAAGCTTACGGAACATCTCAACACCAGTACATGTAGTTGTAGTAGTGTCTTTGATACCTACGATAGCAACTTCGTCACCTACAGTTAGGATACCACGCTCGATACGGCCAGTTACTACTGTACCACGACCTTGGATTGAGAATACGTCTTCGATAGGCATTAGGAATGGCTGATCTACCGCACGCTCTGGCTCAGGGATGTAAGTATCTAGAGCTTCTGCTAGTTCAACGATTTTCGCTTCCCACTGCTCTTCGCCGTTTAGTGCGCCTAGTGCAGAACCTTGGATAACTGGTAGGTCATCACCTGGGAAATCGTATTCAGATAGAAGTTCACGAACTTCCATTTCTACTAGTTCTAGTAGCTCTTCATCGTCAACCATGTCACATTTGTTCATGAATACGATGATGTATGGGATACCAACCTGACGGCCTAGTAGGATGTGCTCACGAGTTTGTGGCATTGGGCCATCTGTCGCAGCAACAACTAGGATACCACCGTCCATCTGTGCAGCACCAGTGATCATGTTTTTAACATAGTCAGCGTGTCCTGGACAGTCAACGTGTGCGTAGTGGCGTGATGGAGTGTCGTACTCAACGTGAGAAGTTGCGATTGTGATACCGCGCTCACGCTCTTCTGGAGCGTTATCGATAGATGCGAAGTCTTTAGCTACACCGCCGTAAACTTTAGCAAGAGTAGTACAGATAGCTGCAGTTAGAGTTGTTTTACCGTGGTCAACGTGGCCGATAGTACCAACGTTAACGTGCGGTTTCGTACGTTCAAATTTTTCTTTAGACA
>NZ_JAWOWE010000066.1:0-1191 GCF_033340275.1 Vibrio sp. 1402 | reverse complement strand
GAAAGTGAGCTGGTGGATGTGTATTTTCAGCCAATTATTGAAACGCGAACCGGCAATGTGGTGAAGTTCGAGGCATTAGCGCGCTTCTATCACGAAAACAGCGAGTACAGCACGCAAGAGATGATTTCCATCATTGAAGACCTGGAGTTGATCGCTGCGCTGGATGACGTTGTTTGCCAAACCGCGCTGAAGCAGTGGTCACATTTGCAAAAAATCTATGGCGAAAATATCGGACTTTCCATTAATCGCTCGTTGAATACCAAGTTGGATTCATTGCAAGTTCTCCAGCGATCGCTCGATTTGATTAAAGCCAGCGATGTAAACCCAAAACTGGTGACTATTGAGTTAACAGAAACCGCGTATTTCGAGCAAGATGAAGAACACGCGTTTGCGTTAGAACAGATTCGCCAAGAGGGCATTCAAATTGCGATTGACGACTTTGGTACGGGCTACTCTTCGTTTTCTTATTTGGAAGAAGGGCAATTTGATGTACTAAAAATCGACCGCAAGTTCGTCAAGAATATTCATGAGGGTAGTACAAGTTATAACATCGTCAAAACCATTACCGATTTGGCACACAAGCTGAACGTCGAGGTGGTTGCCGAAGGTGTCGAGTCACAACGCGAGCTCGAAGTGTTGGCTGGTATTGGTGTTGATTACATGCAGGGTTTCCTCTTTTCTCAGGCATTGCCAGTCGTGCTACTCGATACCGCTCAAGCACATGACACACTTTTTAATGGTGTCATGGTTAAACCGACTCAAGATGCGATGTTACAGTCGTTATGTCATCACGATGTGCGCCGACTCGACCCAGGTGAACCGCTGTCTTTGGCGGTGGAATACATGAATCTGAGCCCAAGTGCACCTTTGGTGGTCATCAATGAAAACCGCTGCGTTGGGTTGATCACCAAAGAGCAAGTCAACTTGCACATGACGCCAGCGATGGGGACAGATTTAGAAACCGAGCGCGAACATCGACTTTGGAAACGGCCAGTCAATCAGGTGATGAGCACCGCATTTGAGCAAGTTGACGCCTGTTTGCCAGTAGCGGCCATTCGAGACTTGATCAAAGCTGGTATAGGCTTCCCTTGGATCTTGTGCGACGCCAAAGAAGAATATCGTGGGCTACTCACTCAAGATGATGCCTTGCAGTATCTGGCTTCTTGCTAATGACTAGGTCAAGTATTGCTG
>NZ_JAWOWE010000065.1:0-1231 GCF_033340275.1 Vibrio sp. 1402 | reverse complement strand
TAGCGATACGCTGACGCTGACCACCAGACAACTTCACGCCTCGTTCGCCAACTTGCGCATCGTAGCCGACATTGGCAAATGGGTCGGTCAGTGTTTCGATGAACTCGTGAGCGTGCGCTTGTTTCGTCGCTTTCAGCAGTTCCCCTTCTGAGGCGGTTGGGTTGCCGTACAAGATGTTATCTCTTATTGAACGGTGCAAAAGAGACGTATCCTGTGTCACCATACCAATTTTCGAGCGCAACGAATCTTGCGTGACGTCAGCAATGTTTTGAACGTCAATCTTAATGCTGCCTTCTTCCACATCATGGAAGCGTAACAGCAAGTTCACCAACGTGGATTTGCCTGCGCCAGAGCGCCCAACCAAGCCGACTTTTTCGCCAGGTTTGATGTCGAGATTCAGATGGTTGATGACGCCTTTGTTTTCACCGTAATGAAAGCTGACGTTATCGAACTGGATGCCACCTTGAGATACGACCAAGTCTTTCGCATTCGGTTTGTCTTGGATATCGATAGGTTTGGACAGTGTTTTCATGCCATCCACGACAGTACCCATGTTTTCAAACAGGGCTCCTACTTCCCACATGATCCACATCGACATGCCGTTAACGCGCAGCGCTAGGCTGACCGCAATAGCAATGGCACCGACGCTAATCGCGCTGTCCAACCACAGATAAATCGACAAAGCCGCGACGGAAAACACCAAGATGTAGTTGGAAATTTCAACCGCCACGTCAAAGCCTGTCACCAAGCGCATTTGGCGATAAACCGTGTTGAGAAATCCTTTCATGCCTTGTTCGGCATATTGGGTTTCTCGCTGGCTATGTGAAAACAGCTTCACGGTTTGGATGTTGGTGTAGCTGTCGACAATACGGCCTGTCATGGTTGAGCGCGCATCGGCTTGCTCAGAGGCCACATCTTTCAGTTTCGGTACAAAGTAAATCTGAATCGCGATGTAAACCAAAAGCCAGACAATCATCGGAATCATTAAACGCCAATCTGCAGCTGCTAACATCACGACCATACTGGTGAAGTAAACCGTCACGTAGACAAACACGTCCATGCTCTTCATGACCGTTTCACGTACTGCGAGAGAGGTTTGCATCACTTTGGTCGCAACGCGCCCTGCAAAATCATCTTGATAGAAGTTCAGACTCTGATTGAGCAGATAACGGTGAGCAAGCCAGCGAATGGACATTGGGTAGTTACCCAACAAGGTTTGATGCACCAGCAA
>NZ_JAWOWE010000064.1:0-1248 GCF_033340275.1 Vibrio sp. 1402 | reverse complement strand
TTCAAGATGGCAGTCGAGTCAGGTCGTATGGCTTATGAAGCTGGGCTTGCAGGGAAAGTTTCTCATGCCGTTGCTTCGAGTCCGCTAACGGCTTTTCTCGATGAACTGTAGAAGTGAGGGTTCAAGATGAGCTTTTATGATCGCTTTCAGCAGCTCGATTGGGATGACATATCCATGTCGATTTATGCTAAAACGGCGCAGGATGTGGAAAGGGCGCTAGCAAAACCCAAACGAGATTTGGAAGATTTTAAAGCGTTGATTTCTCCTGCAGCTGAACCGTACTTAGAGCAGATGGCAAAGCTATCTTATTCGCTTACGCGTAAGCGTTTTGGCAACACTATGTCGCTGTATATCCCGCTGTACCTCTCTAATCTTTGCGCCAACGCTTGTACCTATTGTGGCTTCTCTATGGAGAACCGCATAAAGCGAAGAACGCTGAATAGGGACGAAGTTGAGGCGGAGATTGATGCGATTAAGCGAATGAAGTTCGACAGCGTGTTACTGGTAACGGGTGAGCATGAGACCAAAGTTGGGATGAAATACTTTCGCGAAATGGTGCCAATCATCAAGCAGCGATTTAATTATTTAGCGATGGAAGTCCAACCGTTGGATCAGGACGAATACGCCGAACTCAAAACATTGGGCCTTGATGCGGTGATGGTGTATCAAGAAACCTATCATCCCAAAACATATGCTCAGCATCATTTACGTGGCAACAAAATGGATTTCCGATACCGGCTTGAAACGCCTGATAGGTTGGCAAAAGCGGGGATCGACAAAATCGGTATTGGCGCTTTGATTGGTTTGGAAGAGTGGCGCACCGACTGCTTTTTTGCTGCTGCGCATCTGGATTACCTTGAGCGTACTTATTGGCAATCGCGTTATTCGATTTCTTTTCCTCGTTTACGCCCTTGTGCCGGTAATGCACCTGCGTCGGGATTACAACCGAAATCCGTCATGACGGATAAGCAGTTGGTGCAATTGATTTGCGCCTATCGGCTGTTTAATCCGGAAGTGGAGTTGTCATTGTCGACGCGCGAATCACCGCAGTTTCGCGACAATGTATTACCGTTAGGCATTACGAGTATGTCTGCGGCATCGAAAACACAACCCGGTGGTTATGCGACCGAAGAGGTGGAACTGGAACAGTTCGAAATCAGTGACGAGCGTAGCGCGGCATCGGTAGAAGACATGATCAGAGCGAAAGGTTTCGATCCGGTCTGGCGTGATTGGCACTCAGCTTACTCC
>NZ_JAWOWE010000063.1:0-1285 GCF_033340275.1 Vibrio sp. 1402 | reverse complement strand
GTTGAAGTTTTGCTTGTAGAAATCAATCGCAGCTACGTTGGTAGCAGAAGCTTGCACGGAAAGGTGTAGCTCAAGCTCAGGGTATTTGCGAGCAGCGTACTCAAGAACAGCAATGTCAGCGACAATCAGTGCATCTACGCCCAATGCCGCTGCATTATCGACGGCGTTCGTCCAGCGTTCAAAACCGTTTGGATGGGCAAAGGTATTGAGTGCAACGTGGATCTTTTTGTTGTGGTCATGCACATATTGCACGGCCTTTTCTAGCTTTTTACCGTTGAAGTTCAAACCAGCAAAGTGACGCGCGTTGGTATCGTCTTTGAAGCCGATGTACACGGCATCTGCACCGCAATCAATCGCGGTTTTTAGCGCAGGCAGGTTACCCGCGGGACACAAGAGTTCCATATGCTCACAATCATAGAGAAGGAAAAGGTGCCCGCATTTTATGAAGAATTATGAATAGCTAATTTGACCTAAGTTAGGTTTAGCTCAATAAACTCAATATTTACCCCTTGAGAGTAGGGGTAAAGGTTTGATTTGACGAAGTAGGGGGATCAGTTTTTGTGGCGGCGGTTTTGCACAAACAACTCTTCGATTTCATGTTTTGGTTGAGGTCGGTAGAAATGAAAACCTTGAATCGAGTTACATTGAAGGTTGGAAAGCAAAGTAGCTTGCTGATGCGTTTCTACGCCTTCTGCAACGACCGTTAGTTCCAAAGATTTGCCCAAGTTGATGATGTTCTCGATGACGGTCACCTGTTTTGGCAGGGCGTCAATGTCATTAATGAATGCTCGGTCGATTTTTAGTTCATCAATCGGGAAACGAGCTAAATACGACAGTGACGAATACCCAGTTCCAAAGTCGTCGATCGACAAAGCAAAGCCCAGCTTTTTAATCGCATTCAGCATTTGCAGCGTATGTTCGCTGTCACTCATCACCGCGCTTTCCGTTAGCTCAAACGTGATGCAACTTGGATCAAGTTCGGTTGTGCGCAGCAGCTTCTCCATAAAGTCGATCAACTGAGGGTTGCCAAACTGTTCTGGAGACAAGTTGATCGCGACGCGACCCGGCAAAATGCCTTGTTGTTTCCAGCGTTTTACGGTGTTGAATACATCACGCATCACCACGCGACCCAGATGCTCAATCAAACCTGCTCGTTCCGCCACAGGAATAAATGATCCTGGGCTAATGTAGCCCTCAACCGGATGTTTCCAACGTACTAAAGCCTCTGCGCCATTGATACTGAAATCACGGGCGTTCACTTTGGGCTGATACCAAACTTCAAGAC
>NZ_JAWOWE010000062.1:0-1300 GCF_033340275.1 Vibrio sp. 1402 | reverse complement strand
CTAAAACTTGTCGGCAGCTCCCTGATCGTTGCAGGTACTGCTCTTGGCGCTGGTATGCTTGCCATACCTATGGTGCTTGCTCAATTTGGCCTCCTTTGGGGCACTCTTCTTATGTTGTTCATCTGGGCTGGAACCACTTATGCCGCTTTGCTTCTACTTGAAGCGAGTTGCAAAGTCGGTGGTGGCGTAAGTATGAACGCAATCGCCCGCGAAACACTTGGTAAAGGCGGTCAGTTAGTGACCAATGGTCTGCTTTACGCGTTGCTTGTTTGTCTATTGATGGCTTACATCATTGGCGCTGGCGATCTAGTGCAAAAAATCACGGCATCAGTCGGCCTTTCTGTTTCCACTGTTTCTAGCCAAGTTGGCTTTACCATCTTAGTGGGTCTGATTGTTTCTGCTGGCACTGGTGTGGTCGACAAGCTGAACCGTGGTCTGTTTATCGGTATGATTGTTGCGCTTGTTTTAACGCTGTTTGCTCTTGCTCCTAGTGTTTCATTCGAAGGCCTAAACGAAGTCGTTAGTAGCGACAAAATGGCACTGATCAAAACCAGTTCTGTGCTATTCACCAGTTTTGGCTTTATGGTCGTCATTCCTTCGTTGGTGACTTACAACAAAGAAGCGAGCAAAACTCAGCTGCGCAACATGATCGTTGTCGGCTCTGCGATTCCTTTGGTTTGTTACCTATTGTGGTTGTTTGCGGTTGTGGGTAACTTGCCGCCACATGAGCTGGTACAGTACTCAAACGTCACTGAACTTATCTCGGTTCTTGGTCAACAGTACAATGGCTTGGAGTTTATTCTGTCCATGTTTACTGGTTTGGCGTTGCTAACTTCATTCTTGGGTGTGGCAATGGCGCTTTACGACCAAAACGCGGACTTGCTCAAAACCAGCAAGCCAGTGGTATTCGTCACCACATTTATTCTGCCGCTACTTGGTGCTGTATTTGCTCCGGAACATTTCTTAGCAATTTTAAGCTACGCAGGCATTATTCTTGTGTTCTTGGCGGTTTTTGTTCCATTGTCGATGACAATGAAAGTGCGCCGTGTACCTGTCGAAGACAACAGCGTTTATGAAGCTGGTGGCGGTGTGATGGGCATGAGTATGATCTTCTTGTTTGGCTGCTTCCTACTATTTGCACAAGCTGTGTAATGCAAGTACATTGAATACATGAGCCGCCCGTTGAGAAACGAGCGGCTTTTTTAATGGCAATGACATAAGTTTTACGAGAGATGACGGCTTTGACGTCGTGCTGATAATTGTTCATAAGCTCTGACCGAGAGGTGATACTCCTTAGCGA
>NZ_JAWOWE010000061.1:0-1310 GCF_033340275.1 Vibrio sp. 1402 | reverse complement strand
TGCCCGAAAACAGAAAGTGGCCTTCTTCATCTTGCGCATTGAAAGACGATTCGATGGAGTCACGGTAGCTTTTCAGTTCGGTGATCATGCCGCTACGGTCTTGATCCGTTAACGAACCGTTCGCGCCCCAAAGAACAATGTCACGCATGCTTTTCAAACTTTCGTTCACTGAGTCTAGGTGTGTCTCTTGGCTTGAAAGCGTTGTTTTCAGGTTTGCGATGTTGCTTTGGTATTGAGCAATCGCGCTGTTTTCGCGTTCCAAGTTAAGCAGCTTGATAGACGCCATTGGATCATCAGACAGCTTAGTCAGTCGCTCACGTGTCGACATTTGTTGAAGTACTTTCCCAAGGCCTGCGCTGTTGCTCTGCAGGCTTTGCAGCATCATTTGGCTGAATTGGTTATCACTGATTCGCATCTGGGTTTCCTCTAGAATAACTGCAATACAGAGTCGAACAGCTGGTTCGCCGTACTGATCACTTTCATGTTGGCATTGTGCGCGTTAGCAAACGTCATCAAGTTCGCGGCTTCTTCATCGCTGTTCACTGCACTTACGTTGTCGCGAGCGGTATGCGCTTGCTTGCTCATTGCCAGTTTTGCTTGGTAATCCGCATCGGCCTGACGCGCTTTGATCGCCGTTTGGCCAACCATTGAGGTAAAGGCATCGTTCAAGCTCACTGAGCCGTAGCCCGTTACCGCAACCGGTTTGTTACTCAAATCAATCAAAGATTTAAGAACATTCGCGTTACCCGGCGTACCATCGCTTGAAAACGCCAATTCTTCCGCGCTCAAATCTGTAATGGTTAAACTTGCCGCTGGGTTATCAGGGTCGTAGTTAAACAGTGGTTTGCCAGCATTGCCTTTCAAGTCTTTACCTGTAGCAAGTACCGCGTTGTACTCATCTGCCAGAGCTTTTGCCATGTCATCAAGCGCTACTTGGTTTGGCTTTAGAACGTCGGTTTGGTAATCGTTGATGGCACCCAACTTACCCCCGACCGAATCGCCAATAGCGAAGCTTTGATTAGCAAAATTCACGTGCAGATCCGCAAGATACGGATCGCTTGGATCAGGAATCGCAGACAGTTGACCAAAGTCCGAGCCCATGACTAACGGCTGACCAGAAACCAACGTCACCTGCATGCTGCCATCCGGTTGATCGGTTGTTTTCACTTCGATCACTTGTGACAGCTCACCGATCAGCTTTTCACGCGTGTCCATCAATTGAGCTGGGTTACCGCCTGTACCTTGCATTTCAACGATTTGCTTGTTCACGTGAGCGATGTTCGACATCAGACTGTTTGCATGAGTCAGCG
>NZ_JAWOWE010000060.1:0-1327 GCF_033340275.1 Vibrio sp. 1402 | reverse complement strand
CCCTTCTCAGTAGTCAGACAACAGGCATTGAAGGTCATGAATGACAGGGATATCCAGACCCTCTGCCTTTACCTGAAAAAACAGAAACGGACCGTGGAAGAGTACCAGTGGCAACATTACGATGAACAATGCAATCTCCTGGAGCAACTGTTAAGGCAGGTGTTCTTGTGCCTTGAATGTGAGGCCGGTAAAGGCTCAGAAGCCGTCGTCGCCCAACTTCAACAGATGCAGACGGAAATCGCATTCGGTGGACCACTGAAGACGATGGATACGTCGCTCATCCCGAAAAAGCACCTCCCATGGTTGGTTAAACAGGATAACGTTAACCCGCAACGTTACGAATGGCTGCTCTACCGGCAGTTAACCTCACGACTGAATGGACGCATTTATTTGCCAAATGTTACCAAATACCGCGCACTGGAAGACGACCTGATCCCCCAGACATCGCAGGATACCTTGCTGGCCTCATCAACACTGGACAGACTAAAACAGCCCGCAGAGTTATTGTTACAGGAGAAACAACACCGGCTGGAAAGTGCACTCAAAGACGTTGCTCTCCATATTGATGAGGGAGACAATCGAAATGTGATCATGAAAAATCGTACCGGTACCCGCTGGCGTCTGCCGACCAAAAGCGCTACATCTCTGGTCAACAATCCCTTTTTTAAGCGAATGCAACCGGTCGGTATCGCGGATGTACTGCGGTATGTAGAGCGCGAAACCGGGTTCATGAAATGTCTGACTCATGTACTTCCGATACAAAAACAAGGGTTCACTCATCAGGATGATTTACTGGCCATTCTGATTGCCAACGCCACTCACCGTGGTGTGTATGGCATGGCGCAGATCTCCGATCGAAGCTATGAACACCTGAGTACGGTGCAGGCCAACTATATCCGGCCTGAAACGCTGCATGACGCCAGCGACGTGATCAATAATGCGGTTGCAGCGCTACCCATCTTCCGCCACTACCATATTCAGGAGGACCAGCTGCACGCCAGTGCGGATGGTCAGAAATTCGAAACCCATCTGGAAACCTTTAAAACCCGGTACTCCTCTAAGTATTTCGGCACCAACAAAGGGATCACGGCCATGACACTGGTGGCCAACCACAGCGCCCTCAATGCTCGGATCATCGGTTCCAACGAGCACGAATCACACTATATTTATGACCTGTTACAATCCAACAGCAGTGAAATCAAACCTGACGTACTCTCGACAGATACACACGGTGTCAATCATGTTAACTTCGCCTTACTGGATCTATGCGGTTACAGTTTTGCACCGCGATACGCGCAGTTCAGTAGTGTCATCAATGATCTGTTTG
>NZ_JAWOWE010000059.1:0-1328 GCF_033340275.1 Vibrio sp. 1402 | reverse complement strand
GATCGACACAATTAGAGCTTGAGTCAGGGCATGATAAGCGCACATGAAAATGATAATGATGTCCCCACCAAGGACGAACTTTACGTAGCCAAGAACGATCTTTTCCCCCTTCCTGAGCACACAGTTGCTCCTTGATAACAGGGTGAACAAAGATACGAGCCACCTCATCGCTCTTAGCAGCATAACGGATGAGTTCAAAATGCCTCTTATCCCATCGATGATTTAATATCGAGTAATCTTGCAGATCAACCACACTCATCGGTTTCGGCAATTGAAGTTCGTTATAGGAGAGAGGAGAGTCAGCTAAACGCAACCAGATATCAATATCCAGCCCCGTTTGATGGCTTGAATGACCAGATGAAAAACGGCCGCCACGAGGTAAAGAAAGGTCGCCAATTAGTAAAGTAGTTTTTAACTTTTGATTCGCCTTTAAAGCTAGGCTTTCAACAAAATCTATAGTGTTAGGGTGCCCATAGTAGCGATTCGTTCGACTACGTAACACTTGATAACCTGTACCTTCTAAAGGCAGGGGGGAGGCCCCATCTAAGCAGCCGTTCGCGTAACTACCAATAGAAGAGGACATATTATGAGTGGGAGCACTAACTTGCTCCCATGGCGTAGCATAAAGAGGAGCTGAGAAAAATAAACTTAAATAAAAAGAAAGACTCAGCCGCATCATACATCCCCTTTAGTAATGTTCACCATTATCATAGTAGGCATTTGGCGATAGTGCAGAAAAAATGACTGCTACATCAATATCTTCACCGACTACACCACGAACCTGTTGTGTAATTACTTTCGCCACCTTGTCTTGAGTCTCTTGTCCTCGATCAAACCACAAAACTTCAACAAAAGGATAAGCAGGACTTACCTCGCCTTCACTAAAGAAAGTTGTGTAGATGTACTCAAAAGTAAAATCTTCTCGTGGACTATTCATTAGTGGCTGGAGCTCGTCAGTCAGTGGCTTTGACAAAGCTTGTACTGCTTGAGGTTCTACAGCGCGAAATCGTAGATGTGGCATAAGGTTAATCCTATATTTGTATTGTCCTAAGATGATAACAGGAACAACAACGCTAATCATCCCAACAACAACTAGACACGTTCTTAAAAATACCCAGAAAAACGCTAATAAATATCAACAAGAGCTTGAGATTCCAATCAGTGACATTCAACGACAAGGGATCACTAGCGGCTAGATATCAATCCCGCTGGAAATCTGCTGTTCTTTATATAGGGAAAGTAGATAAGAGATTAGGGCAGTTCAGACTTAGCTACCATTAGCTACGCGCCTAGAATCGCCTATTTGGGAACTTGAGTTCACAAAGAAT
>NZ_JAWOWE010000058.1:0-1332 GCF_033340275.1 Vibrio sp. 1402 | reverse complement strand
CTGAGGGATCCCCTCATAATTTCCCCAAAGCACAACCATGTTTGAATAGATTTTGAGCAAGCAGGGTTGCAGCCGCGAGCAAGTCTTCCCTCGTTATTGTGTAGCCAGAATGCCGCAAAACTTCCATCCCTAAGCGCACTGTTGAGAGTACATTTCGATTTTTGACAGTGTTAGCTTGGAAGTGCTTATCCCAACCTTGTTTCTGACCATGAACTCCAGCAAGCCAAAATGTCAGTTGAAGCATTAGGGCGATTAGCAGCATGATATCAAAGCGCTCTGAGCTGCTAGTTCGGCTATGACGGAGGCCTAAACCGTAGGCTGGGCTTTTCAAGTCTCGGAAGGTTTCTTCAATTTGCATACGCTTCGAGTAGAGCCTAACAAGTTGCTTTGGTGTTCGGATTTCAACGGGCAAGTTAGTCGCTAAAACCCATGGTTCTTTTGTCGAAGCGGAGTAGATTTTAGGTGACGGATGATGACAATTAGTCCGTGTCGAACGCTGATTTTTTCGGCCTTTAGGACGTGATTTATACAGTGCAATTTGACATGAAATTGGGTTGCTCTTAGTCAACCTCTTATAGCCTAAAGTCTTTGAGCGACTTGAGGATATGCTATGTAAGTTGCTGATAGGTTGCCAGTTTTCCGCACCTAAATCTGCATATTGCACTTTCCCTCTGACTCGACTTAACCAGTACCAACCTAGCTTTTCAACGGATTTATACCATGGCACTTTAAAGCCAGCATCACTGACAATGAGCGGTGTAGTGTTACTCGGTAGAATGCTTGCAAGGTCGGCTAGAAATTGGTCATGAGCCTTCTTTGAACATTGCTCTGAAAGCGGAAAGGCTTTCTCATAAAGAGTAATAGAACGACCATGTAGTGCCACCGAAGCCCGCAATACCATAAGCCGTTTTTGCTCACGAATATCAGACCAGTCAACAAGAACAATGGGCATCGAATTACCTGAACAGATAAAGCTGGCATGCCAACGGTATACAGCGAGTCGCTCTTTGTGCAAGTGACGATTACCTAACAATCTGTCGATTCGTTTGATGTTATGTTTTGTTCTGGCTTTCGTTGGCAGGTTACGACCAAGTTCGGTAAGAGTGAGCGTTTTACATTCAAGTAATGCGTGGCAAGCCAGCGTTAAACTGTTGAGTCGTTTTAAGTGCAATTCAGGGCAGAATTGGTAAAGAGAGTCGTGTAAAATATCGAGTTCGCACATCTTGTTGTCTGGTTATTGATTTTTCTCAGAACCATTTGATCACATGACAAGATGTGCATCTACCTTAAATTTATGATTTTTATCAAAATCATTAGGGGATTCCTCAGGGC
>NZ_JAWOWE010000057.1:0-1337 GCF_033340275.1 Vibrio sp. 1402 | reverse complement strand
CCACAACGCATTAAGTTTATCGCTTTCTACTTGCTTTTGCGGTCCATCGTCTTTTTCATCCCGCATGCCGCGTAGCCAACTGATGTCTGCGGGGTCGTACAACATCATCGCTTCAGCAGGCAAACCATCTCGCCCTGCTCGTCCCGTTTCTTGGTAGTAGGATTCAATATTGCGCGGAATATCAAAGTGCACCACAAAACGGACGTTCGGCTTGTTAATACCCATACCAAAGGCAACCGTCGCGACCACGATTTGAATGTCATCACGCTGAAACGCCTCTTGAACGTAAGCACGCTCATCAGCGTCCATCCCTGCATGATAGCCCGCCGCACGGATGTGGTTGTTGCACAACTTCTCCGTCACCATTTCGACTTTCTTACGGCTACCACAGTAAATGATGCCGCAATTGCCCTTTTGGGTGTCGAGATAACGAATGATCTGAGAAATCGGCTTGTGCTTCTCGACCAGGTTGTAGCGGATATTCGGACGGTCAAAACTGCCTAAGTGGACATGAGGTTCATGCAAACGTAAGCGTTCAAGAATGTCGCGACGTGTAGCGTCATCCGCAGTGGCGGTGAGCGCCATAAATGGCACATGCGAAAAATGCTGCTTTAACTGACCCAGCGCAGCGTATTCAGGACGGAAATCGTGTCCCCACTGTGAGATACAGTGCGCTTCATCCACCGCAATCATCGCCAAAGGCAGATTTTCGAGGCGCTCGATGAAGTCACGCATTAACACGCGTTCTGGTGAGACGTAAACCAATTTGAGTTGACCGCTGTGCATGCGGTTATACACACTCAGCAGCTCTTCACGGCTCATGGTGGAGTTCACACACTCTGCCGCAACGCCGTTGGCTTTGAGCTGATCGACCTGGTCTTTCATCAAAGAAATCAGAGGCGAAATCACTAAGGTGATGCCACTGCGAACCAGTGCAGGTATCTGATAGCAAAGAGATTTGCCACCGCCTGTCGGCATGATCACCAGACTGTCTTTGCCCTCGACCGCCGATTCGATGACCTCTTGCTGGCCATCACGAAACGTTTGATAACCGAAAACTTCCTCCAACACACGTTGAGGCGTTACCGGTAAGTCTGATTGTTCGGCTAACAAAGTTGAGGTCATGAAAAATCTCAGATTGGGTGATGTAGAAATGCTTTTGCATGCCACCAGCACACAAAGTGAGGGCACATTGTAATGGGGTTTCATGGTGAATAAAACCGCAAATTGTTAGGTGTTTCAC
Source organism: Vibrio sp. 1402 (assembly GCF_033340275.1). NCBI lineage: Bacteria > Pseudomonadati > Pseudomonadota > Gammaproteobacteria > Vibrionales > Vibrionaceae > Vibrio > Vibrio sp. 1402. The sequence continues at coordinate 94 of NZ_JAWOWE010000057.1, read as the reverse complement.
ACCACGGCTCGTATACTGATTTTCTGCTCTATAAACACACAATTAGGTGACACTTCATGACACCAGAAGAACAACAGCGCGCGCGGCAAGGTGT
>NZ_JAWOWE010000056.1:0-1339 GCF_033340275.1 Vibrio sp. 1402 | reverse complement strand
ATTTGATCACATGACAAGATGTGCATCTACCTTAAATTTATGATTTTTATCAAAATCATTAGGGGATTCCTCAGGGCGAAATATCTCTATTTACCGCTTCTCTGCAACCTTTTATGTCTGAGTACAAGGGACAATTTTGCAGATGTTGGCCATGCTCATAATGATTCACCATGAATATGTAATCCCCCCTTTTACGTAGATACATTGTGGCTGGTGGTGATACACAGTGGCAATTGAGTACTGAATCAGAAAGACGGAGAATTTTTAATTTGGATTGGGCTTCTGGGCTTTTAATACGATTTTTAAGCAGCAAGGAAGGTTGTTCAAAAGTGTGATGTTCAGAGTCCAAATTTTTATCAGAACTAGATACAGTTATGTGCATGCGAACACCTATTAATAGAATGCAAAAATATACCACATTAGCTATGAGGCAATACCGCCTGTAAATCATTAAACGATGACAAATTAACTACAAAAGGCAAATATATAGTATGAGATATCTTCTAGTTACAGTTCATAATTATCCCAGGTTTTACAAAAGTGACGGTGAGATAGTTCACATTGATCTAAATTATGTGGATTCCAAAACTATTTCTTCATTAGATGAAAATGGAGATTTATTTCACGTTAAAGTATCTGGAAGTCCTCCGTGTGTTCGTGATATTTGGTTAATTGATTCGGTAGATGTGGCACTAGATACATTGGCTAGTTATGGGATCTATCCATTCAAGAATAAGGCCGCAGCAAGAGCGAATGCCAAAAGGCTTGGGCTTAGTGCATTCAAGTATATTGCTGTACCATAATAATCAATGGAAGTTTATGAAAACAATTTCTAAAGCTGTTCTTACAAGCATCTTATTGGTTTCTTTTGATGCTTATTCAACAGAGATATGGCGGGGTTTAATAGTCAAACCTGAGAATAGATGTTCTCCATACGATAAATCTCAACAATACAACTATTCTCAACGAGTAGAAGATCACATAGTAAGTAGTATGGGGGGATTGATATATGGCCCTTACACTGGCAGTTACTTTGAATCTGACCGATACACAGACATTGAGCATATAGTGTCAACAAGTGAAGCACATGATAGCGGAATGTGCTCACAATCCAGTGAAATGCGCATTCAATTTGCCAGTGATCTCCTGAATCTTACATTAGCTTCACCTACTGTAAACCGTTGTGGTGACAACGGTAAGTGTGGAAAGGACGCTGGAGAGTGGTTACCCCAAAAAAACAGATGCTGGTTTGCTAATAGAGTGGGGTTCTAGGGATTTTCCCCTCTAAAAAGACATAATCCTCTGTAGACCACACCAATAAATGGCTGCGGAGGTGGTT
>NZ_JAWOWE010000055.1:0-1340 GCF_033340275.1 Vibrio sp. 1402 | reverse complement strand
AATAAAGAAAAAGCAGTATGAATCAAAACCCCGAATCTTCGGGGTTTTTTATTAGCGTGAGCTTGTCGGCTGAAGGGGCTTTGTTGCGTAATTCGATGGAACTAAATCAGGAAGTTACGATCTGATCGGTTACATCAGTTAATCATCGTAGCCTTATGCCGAAACCTCGTTACAAAACAACTAACTGGAAGCAGTACAATAAAGCCTTAATCAACCGTGGTTCTCTGACTTTTTGGATTGATGAGGAAGCGATAGCCGAGTGGAAGCAAAACAAACAAGGCAAGCGTGGTAGACCTCGCCGATTCAGCGACTTAGCCATTACTACCGCACTGATGGTTAAGCGCGTCTTCTCCATGCCATTGAGAGCGCTGCAAGGCTTTCTAGACTCAGTATTTAAGCTGGCTCACATCCCGCTTGTTTGCCCACACTACACCTGTATAAGCCGCCGAGCTAAGGAAGTTGAGGTTTCATTTAAAACCAAAACCAGAGGAGCAATACAACATCTGGCCATTGATGCCACTGGCCTCAAGGTTTATGGCGAAGGTGAATGGAAGGTCAAGAAGCATGGTACTGATGGGAAGCGCAGAGTCTGGCGTAAGCTGCATATCGCAGTAGATACAAGCACCCACGAAATAGTCGCAGCAGAGCTGAGCTTATCTAACGTAACCGATGCCGAAGTACTTCCCAACTTGCTTAAGCAGACACGTCGTAAAATCATTGAGATATCAGGCGATGGTGCTTATGACACAAGGAATTGCCATGATGCCATACGGCTCAAGCGAGCTGTTCCACTCATTCCGCCACGAGAAGGGGCAGCCTTCTGGGAACGAGGACATCCTCGCAACTTAGCAGTGGGTTGCCAGAAGCTCTACGGCTCTAACAAGAAATGGAAAAAGCGGTATGGTTATCATAAGCGCTCGCTCTCAGAGACAGCAATGTATCGGGTAAAACAGTTGTTAGGTGGGAAATTAAGCCTGAGGGACTACAACGCTCAAGTTGGTGAGACTTACGCTATGATCAAAGCGCTGAACAAGCTTACAGGGGTAGGTATGCCTGAAACTCAGTATGTTGTTTAAGAACTGAACAACATGGGGCTACCATGTCTTCTCATCGAATTAAGCAACAAAGCCTCGTGTTACTTTTCTGCTACTGACAAGCGCAAGTATCACCACGATGACAGCACCAGCGATAGCCACGTGAATTATTGAGATTTGTTCCATTTACCCAGCCTATTGATTGCTTGTTATTTTGATATAAATACAACATAGCGCATATTCAACAACAGATTTCTAGGCCAGATCACAGACCTCGAACTCACCAAGTGGCCACCAACCCTTTAA
>NZ_JAWOWE010000054.1:0-1400 GCF_033340275.1 Vibrio sp. 1402 | reverse complement strand
CTTTAACCTTGGGATTATACTGAGCTCTTGTAAACTATCAAACACTGATAACAATAAATCACAACGATCTTGACGCAAAATCGAGATCTGAGACTTATCTGTCCTTTGCGTCATCACTCTGACTTATCCAAGCATCTTGTTTATATTTAACTCAAGATTAGCCAGCTGTTTGGCAACTTTACCAACATCACCAGCACCTTGCGTTAAAATTAGGTCGCCGTCTTGTATAACGTTAGCCAAAACTGATGGTAATTGCTCGATTTCTGGAACAAAAATCGGATCTACTTTACCTCGGCTGCGAATCGTACGGCACAAAGAGCGTCCATCCGCGCCGGCAATCGGTTTTTCACCCGCGGCATACACGTCAAGCATGATCAATACATCAACCTGCTCAAGCACGTTTGCAAAATCATCGTAAAGGTCACGAGTGCGACTGTAACGATGTGGTTGGAAAATCATAACCAATCGCTTATCTTGCCAACCACTGCGTGCTGCATTAATGGTTACGTCAACTTCCGTTGGGTGATGACCGTAATCATCGACTAACATCGCATGACCGTTACCTGTATCAAACTCACCAAGGTGATCAAAACGACGGCCAGTACCTTGAGTGCCCGCCATCGCTTTTAGAATCGCGTCATCTTCAATGTCGTCTTCCGTTGCGACCGCTATTGCTGCTGATGCGTTCAACGCATTGTGACGGCCTGGAATGTTTAGCGTGATATCGAGGTTAGCTCGGCCTTTACGTACTACTGTAAATTTACCTTGCTGACCTTCTTGATGATAATTTTCGATACGTACGTCCGCATCGTCAGAAAAGCCGTAGGTGATCACTTGACGGCTAATACGCGGAATCAGCTCACGAATCACTGGATCATCGATACAGACAATGGCTTGGCCATAAAACGGCAGGTTGTGAAGAAAATCAATGAAGGTTTGTTTCAACGTTTCGAAGTCACCACCGTAGGTATCCATGTGGTCAGCTTCAATGTTGGTAACGATGCTCACCATAGGCTGCAGGTGCAAGAAAGAGGCGTCGCTCTCATCCGCTTCTGCAATCAGAATACGGCTAGAGCCCAAGCGCGCATTTGTGCCCGCGCTCTTTACTAGACCGCAGTTTACAAACGTTGGATCAAGGCCTGCTTCGGAATAGATTTGTGTGACTAGTGCTGTGGTGGTGGTTTTACCATGTGTACCCGCAACAGCGATACCATGACGGAATCGCATCAGTTCAGCCAACATTTCTGCTCGGCGAACAATAGGAATACGCCATTCACGAGCCGCCATGACTTCAGGGTTTTCTTCGTTAATCGCGGTGGAAACGACTACCACACTAGCCTTTTCGACATTACTTGCTTGGTGACCAATAAATACGGTTGCCCCTTTCGACACTAAGCGCT
>NZ_JAWOWE010000053.1:0-1448 GCF_033340275.1 Vibrio sp. 1402 | reverse complement strand
AAAGTCGTCGCTATGAACCTCATATCCAGTCACGGAAGGATGAGTCAGAAGCCATTAAAAACACGGATTTTAAGGCTCACCGTTGGGTTGTAGAGAGAACACACAGTTGGATGAATCGCTACCGTCGTGTCCTGACTCGTTGGGAGAAGAAAGTCGAGAATTATGAGGCGATGCTGCATTTTGCCTGTGGTATCATTGTCTGGACTAAAAACCTATTGGGATAGGTTCTTAGTAAATAAAAATTCAGAAGGGATATGTTATGAACTATACAAAATTTGATGTAAAAAATTGGGTTCGCCGTGAGCATTTTGAGTTTTATCGGCATCGTTTACCATGTGGTTTTAGCTTAACAAGCAAAATTGATATCACGACGTTAAAAAAGTCATTGGATGATTCAGCGTATAAGTTTTATCCGGTAATGATCTATCTGATTGCTCAGGCCGTGAATCAATTTGATGAGTTGAGAATGGCGATAAAAGATGATGAATTGATCGTATGGGATTCAGTCGACCCACAATTCACCGTATTCCATCAAGAAACAGAGACATTTTCAGCACTGAGTTGCCCATACTCATCCGATATTGATCAATTTATGGTGAATTATTTATCGGTAATGGAACGTTATAAAAGTGATACCAAGTTATTTCCTCAAGGGGTAACACCAGAAAATCATTTAAATATTTCAGCATTACCTTGGGTTAATTTTGATAGCTTTAATTTAAATGTTGCTAATTTTACCGATTATTTTGCACCCATTATAACAATGGCAAAATATCAGCAAGAAGGGGATAGACTGTTATTGCCGCTCTCAGTACAGGTTCATCATGCAGTTTGTGATGGCTTCCATGTTGCACGCTTTATTAATCGGCTACAAGAGTTGTGTAACAGTAAATTAAAATAAGCTCAGGTTAAATTAAAGGGTTTCATATCTAGTGAAGCCCTGTTTTATTATGTTTTGAGTTAACTTATCTTCAATGGCGGTCATAGAACCGACTGTTTACCCTCAAATAAATGTGTGAGCCGAATTATTATATCATCCTTCCGCAAAAGGCTAAAAACCATAAACAATAAAATGTTTTTTGTCGGCTTTTGTTCGCACTTTTTATCTGTTTCTAGGCATTTTATGATAATTTTTTAAAGGTAAGCTTGAAATAACACGTCGATGCCAAGATATGTATCAAATCATGATATATAAACTAAATGGGATAAAGAATGAATAAGAACCTATCCCAAAAGGATTTTATTCCAGACAATGATGGCACAGGCAAGATGCAGCATTGCCTCGTAATTTTCGACCTTTTTCTCCCAACGAGTCAGGACACGACGGTAGCGATTCATCCAACTGTGTGTTCTCTCTACAACCCAGCGGTGGGCCTTAAAATCCGTGTTTTTGATGGCTTCTGATTCATCCTTCCGTGACTGGACATGAGGCTCATAGCGACGACTTC
>NZ_JAWOWE010000052.1:0-1454 GCF_033340275.1 Vibrio sp. 1402 | reverse complement strand
ATGCACTTGCAGGCTGGCGTTTAACTGAAAACAAAAAGCGCTCGACTAAGCGAGAGGTACACTTTTTAGAACCAAGTTTGTACGGTAGCCGCATTCAATCTGAAACCTTGGCTGCCATGATTAAAGTGGCGAAGGACAGTCGTGATATTGGCCAAAAAGCCGGTAAATTGATGGCACAAGTGCACGGTTTGGATGAGATGAAGCCGTGGAACCACCTTGCTGCAATGCCTGCATTAAGCGGTGATGCTAAAGTCTACGATTTCAATGAAGCAATCGATGTGATTTGCGAAGCGTTTGAAACCGTCAACCCAGAGATGTCTGAGTTTGTGCGTTTGATGGTTCAAAACGGTTGGATTGATGCCGCGCCAAATGCCAATAAACGTTTGGGGGCGTACTGCACTAAACTACCAGCTACGCGCACACCGTTGGTATTCATGACGTGGAGTGGTAGCCGTTCTGATTTGATGACATTGGCTCACGAACTTGGTCATGCCTTCCATAACTGGGTTATTCGAGATCTGCCGCTTTGCCAAACTTACTACCCAATGACACTGGCAGAAACCGCTTCTATTTTTGCAGAGAATATCGTACGCGATCATTTGATCTCGAAAGCAGAAAGTGTGGACGACAAACTCGAAATGCTTTGGGAAGAGTTGTCTTCTGCGCTGGCGTTAATGATCAATATTCCTGTTCGATACGAGTTTGAAAAAGCATTCTACGAACGTCGTCAGGAGGGAGAATTAACCGCTCAGGATTTCTGTAATCTGATGTCAGAAACGTGGAAAGATTGGTACGGAGACGTGATGAGTGAAGCTGACCCCTATTTTTGGGCAAGCAAGCTGCACTTCTCGATTGCCGATGTGAGTTTCTATAACTATCCGTATCTATTCGGCTTCTTGTTCAGTAAAGGCATTTATGCGCAACGTGAAGCTAAAGGTGAAAACTTCTACATTGATTACGTTAATTTACTGCGTGATACTGGCAACATGATGGCAGAAGAGGTGGTTGAAAAACATCTATCGATGGATTTGACCAAACCAGACTTCTGGCAACAAAGCGGGGAGCTCGTGCGCGACAAAGTCGATGAGTTTGAACGCCTACTTGCGCAGCGTAGCCAATAAGAGGTTGAGTTCTGTTGACTCTAGTCGATAAATCTTGCTCGGATAGCGCTTTAGTTCGAACTATTTGGTGGTACTGGCGGCTTCTTTGATTCGCATAGCCGTTTGCTCATAGAAGCAGTGACAAAGCAAATGGCTATGTATTGTATAAAGAATCCGCACACCGCCGAAAAAATCGGCTCAAAAGGTTAACAGACACTCAAACTTGATCAAATCATAATGATCTTACAGAAGGCTGTGGTAAAGTTCACAGCCCTAACACTTTGTAATTGTTTAAAAAATAAACGCCTCAATGCTTGATTTGAGTGCATGGCGCAAATGGGTATCGGATTTTTG
>NZ_JAWOWE010000051.1:0-1531 GCF_033340275.1 Vibrio sp. 1402 | reverse complement strand
TCTCGAAGCACACAATTCGATCCTGAGTTACTCGACTTAATTCAATGCATTTACTTGCCACCATTGAGAGATGCTGAATCTAAACTCACCAATGGTAGGCAATCACGCTTATCTAAATTACTCAAGGCAATTAACTGCGTATTTCGGTGATTGCGATCGCTCGTTTCGGTTTATTCCGATCACCTGATCCTGCCGTTTTTCTCTCTTCCTATTTTTACTCTAAGTGATCGGATTGCGCCAGTTTTCTCATTGACTCACCGCCCAGTTCTATTCGATGACTATTGTGTACCAGCCGATCCATTAGAGCGTCTGCGACAGTGGCGTTACCGATCATGTTGTACCACTCCTTTACAGGTAACTGACTGATGACGATCGTGCTGCTGTTTTGGTAACGATCTTCAAGCACTTCTAATAAGTGACCTGCATGCTCTTGGGTTAGCTTTTCCATCCCCCAGTCGTCGAGGATTAGTAGAGCTTTCTTAGCCAACGATTGGAGTTGCTTTTGATAGCTACCATCCAGACGACCTGCGGTCAGGTCATCGAGCAAGCGAGTTAATCGGTAGTATCTGACGGTTTGCTGTTGGTCGCAGGCGCTGGTTGCCAGAGCGCAGCCAAGATAGGTTTTGCCTGTACCTGTTGGGCCTGTGATCAAGATATTCTGGTGCTTATGTAGATAACTGCCCGTTAGAAGTTCGCTCATCTGTTTGCGATTGAGATTTCGTCCCTCCTTGTAGATGAGTTGGCTCGGCTGAGCATCCACTCTCAGCTTGGCTTGTCGTTTTAAGCGTTGGATTTTGGTCTGATTGCGATTCAAGATTTCACTTTCCAGAAGCAGGCTTAGCCTTTCCTCGAAGTCCAGCTCTGCGTAGGTGGTCAGTTGCTCTTGTTGCTGCTCTAACGCTTTCGCCGCATGACTTAAGCGCAGGGCTTTGAGTTGGTCATTGAGTGCGTTCATATCCTTTCTCCTAGTGATAACAGTTCGGGCCACGAACATTGCTGTGAACAAGGTTCGGTGTATTCGCTTTATCTTTACTCAGTTGCCCCTCGCGATTGTTTTTCAGCAGATTATTGATGAAGGTGTAGTTCGGTTTTGTCAGCATCAGCGCATCTTTACAGGCTTGCTCTAAGCGCGATTCGCCATGCGCTTTACTCAGATTGAGCAGCCCAAGGCAGGAGCGATACGACTGCTCTGGATGAGGCTTGGAGTTGAGCATCTTATTGACGACTTCTCGTGTGGCTGGGCCTATATTGGCTCCCCAGTTGAGCAAGCGTCCAGGCGACCACTTCTGATGTTGATGATTACTCGGCATGTGCTCTGGTTGGGTGCTGTTTCCGCGCTCTCTTTGGCTGAGTGGATGCTGGGCGACCAAGTTACCTTGATGGTAGATTTGCACCAGACGGTTGGAGGCTTCCAGTTCGACATGGTGACCTACAAGTTGATGTGGCACGAGTAGTGGTGGCGGCGATATTCGATGTGATAATCAGGCCCGACTTTGGCTCGTTTGGTTTAGGTATACAGGTAACGCTGTAT
>NZ_JAWOWE010000050.1:0-1587 GCF_033340275.1 Vibrio sp. 1402 | reverse complement strand
AATGTTCAGTATTCATTGAGCCGAACAAAATCTTAAATTGAAGAGTTTGATCATGGCTCAGATTGAACGCTGGCGGCAGGCCTAACACATGCAAGTCGAGCGGAAACGAGTTATCTGAACCTTCGGGGGACGATAACGGCGTCGAGCGGCGGACGGGTGAGTAATGCCTAGGAAATTGCCCTGATGTGGGGGATAACCATTGGAAACGATGGCTAATACCGCATGATGCCTACGGGCCAAAGAGGGGGACCTTCGGGCCTCTCGCGTCAGGATATGCCTAGGTGGGATTAGCTAGTTGGTGAGGTAAGGGCTCACCAAGGCAACGATCCCTAGCTGGTCTGAGAGGATGATCAGCCACACTGGAACTGAGACACGGTCCAGACTCCTACGGGAGGCAGCAGTGGGGAATATTGCACAATGGGCGCAAGCCTGATGCAGCCATGCCGCGTGTGTGAAGAAGGCCTTCGGGTTGTAAAGCACTTTCAGTCGTGAGGAAGACGGCGTCGTTAATAGCGGCGTTGTTTGACGTTAGCGACAGAAGAAGCACCGGCTAACTCCGTGCCAGCAGCCGCGGTAATACGGAGGGTGCGAGCGTTAATCGGAATTACTGGGCGTAAAGCGCATGCAGGTGGTTTGTTAAGTCAGATGTGAAAGCCCGGGGCTCAACCTCGGAATAGCATTTGAAACTGGCAGACTAGAGTACTGTAGAGGGGGGTAGAATTTCAGGTGTAGCGGTGAAATGCGTAGAGATCTGAAGGAATACCGGTGGCGAAGGCGGCCCCCTGGACAGATACTGACACTCAGATGCGAAAGCGTGGGGAGCAAACAGGATTAGATACCCTGGTAGTCCACGCCGTAAACGATGTCTACTTGGAGGTTGTGGCCTTGAGCCGTGGCTTTCGGAGCTAACGCGTTAAGTAGACCGCCTGGGGAGTACGGTCGCAAGATTAAAACTCAAATGAATTGACGGGGGCCCGCACAAGCGGTGGAGCATGTGGTTTAATTCGATGCAACGCGAAGAACCTTACCTACTCTTGACATCCAGAGAACTTTCCAGAGATGGATTGGTGCCTTCGGGAACTCTGAGACAGGTGCTGCATGGCTGTCGTCAGCTCGTGTTGTGAAATGTTGGGTTAAGTCCCGCAACGAGCGCAACCCTTATCCTTGTTTGCCAGCGAGTAATGTCGGGAACTCCAGGGAGACTGCCGGTGATAAACCGGAGGAAGGTGGGGACGACGTCAAGTCATCATGGCCCTTACGAGTAGGGCTACACACGTGCTACAATGGCGCATACAGAGGGCGGCCAACTTGCGAAAGTGAGCGAATCCCAAAAAGTGCGTCGTAGTCCGGATTGGAGTCTGCAACTCGACTCCATGAAGTCGGAATCGCTAGTAATCGTGGATCAGAATGCCACGGTGAATACGTTCCCGGGCCTTGTACACACCGCCCGTCACACCATGGGAGTGGGCTGCAAAAGAAGTAGGTAGTTTAACCTTCGGGGGGACGCTTACCACTTTGTGGTTCATGACTGGGGTGAAGTCGTAACAAGGTAGCGCTAGGGGAACCTGGCGCTGGATCACCTCCTTA
>NZ_JAWOWE010000049.1:0-1749 GCF_033340275.1 Vibrio sp. 1402 | reverse complement strand
TCCTGCGCGTTATTTTTCTAGATGCCGTGCAGAATAATGTGTTGACCGGCTGAGGGAAAAATGAAAACCAAAATAATAATGTCGTTTCTACTCGCTACATTGTGTGTCAGTGCCAGCGCCAGTACGAATGAGCCGAAATACCATTCTGCGCTAACAATCAAAACGGGATTCAGTGAAGACAGAGATAAGCCAGTAGAAGTCTATTATTGGTATCCCACAACGAACGAAAAAAACAATTTCACGTTTGGTAGGGGGAACATTTTTAAATCAGTCGAAACGCAGTTAGATGCCCCTTTAGCAAGTGGAAAATTTCCCGTTGTGCTTTTGTCGCAGGGCGGAACACGGTCAGCGTTTTCCCACAGTGGTTGGGTAGCATCGAGCCTGGCGCAACAAGGTTATGTCGTTGTGGTACCAAAGCCTCCTGCACCGAACGAAATCAATGCAGAAATGGCTGTTGATGAAATCACATTCAGAACCAGTGATTTGGTGCTTGGGCTGAACGAATTAAGTTCGGTCGGGATACTGTCCGGAGGCGTAGATACTGATGCAGTGCAGGGGGTCGGCTTTTTTCTGGGCGGCACATCTATGCTGATGCTCTCCGGAGCGCAAATAAGCCCGGAGAAATATCGAACATCGTGTCACAACGCCACCAATGTAGACTGTCATTGGTTACGTGAAAATAACGTTGATATTACCAGCATCCCGGATCAAAAATTCCCCCGATTTCAGTCTGAAAACAAACTGAAATCGGTCGTCGTTATCAACCCTGAGCTAACGAAAACTTTTGTCCCTGAAACTCTGGCCTTGATGAACAATGCTATCACCGTGGTGGCGCTCTCTGATCGGCTACATCCCGCACTGACACCAGCCGAATCACTTGTTGCTCTTCCCAATGTGACATTTCAAGAGATCCCCAGTGCGAGTCAGTTTAGTGCGTTCGCAGAATGTACTGACCGTGGCATTAAAATTCTCGCATCAGAAGGGGAGGAAGCACTTTGCCAGGAGCGTGACGAGGTTTCCAGAAAGGACAATCATCAGCACATTTTGGATGTAATTCTGGCCAGGTTAACAAAGTCATAAGAGTGCAACAATGAGGAGCTTTCTTACACATTGTGTGCTTGGACCAGCAAAGCGAGAAGTAAGTTTTTGCAGGCTTATCCTTTCACCATAGTGCAAGGCCTACTAGTGACCGTGTTATTTGCTCTAACTAAGTACTTGTACCAACATTTTGAAACTTAGAAGAACACACAAAATACCAACGATTTTCTTAAGAACTTTATTTGGGAAATACTCTGCACAACGCACGCCGAGGCTAGTAGTTAAGTAGCTACTAATGGAGAAGCTGAGCATTGCAGGAAGGTATATGTATCCTAATACTAAGTTGTTCCAATCTGTATTTTCCCATCCGTTTAACATGTAACCGAGGCTTCCTGACAGCGCGATAGGGAAACCTATCGCAGCAGAGGTTCCAATAGCACGTTTTACTTCAAAATTTTGCTGGACAAGATAGGGGATGATCAACCCCGCACCGCTTATAGAGACAAGTGCTGATACAGAGCCAATGACCGAGCCTACAGTGATATTACCGATAGCCCCATGTGGGTTAGGGTTGTACTCATTTTCAGTGTTGAGAAACATCTTATAAGCAACATACAACATGAATACGCTGAAAAAGCCTGCCAGATAGACTCCTTGTAGATACGATGCTACGAATGTGGCGCAAAATGTTCCGACTAGAACTCCGCTCAA
>NZ_JAWOWE010000048.1:0-1912 GCF_033340275.1 Vibrio sp. 1402 | reverse complement strand
TAGAAGCCAAATCCAACCCTGAACTAGATCGCCAACTTAGCGCTTATGAGTATGAGGTTGGCCCTGGAGATATACTACCGAGATTCCGCAGCCAATTTAGGAATAAACTGCTTCATACAGAACACCAAGAAGCTTAAGCAGCCGAGTCTGATGCTCTTGAACACCCGTTATGAAGCTTTGGCCGCCAAATTCGAGTGTGTCGATACCTTCGAATTTTAAGAATACCCAACGTGCCGTCGGTTTAGTTGTCGTCTTGTTCTTTACCATGCTAGGAAAGAATTCCTCGGCCTTAGTGAGACTCTCTCGGATTTTGTGCTCTAAGCTTGCGTAGACGAGTAGGCTCAGCGTCATGATCATCAGTAGTGCCTCGATTCGCTGAGGTTTCTTCAGGAAAATTGATGATGTTAAGAACTCAGGGCTTTTCAAAAAGCGAAAGCCGCGCTCGACCTTTTGCTGAGACTTGTAATGTTCAAGCAATGCAACCATTGTTAGGTCGGTGTTGTCAGTATCGTTGGTGGCGAGAATAAACATACCTACTTTAAGCTTGGCCAGTTTCACCTTTTCTAGATCGGTATAAGGCGTAGCATCTATCAAATAGTGGTATCCCGTCGGCTTTTCATCTTTCTTCGGCCGACCACGACCTGAATAAATTGGCTCTTTAACGATGGTTGATTGCGCGAAGCCAAGCAAATGACACTGGTTGGCGAAGTCGCTCATTGCTTGCTCGGCATCCACTGCGCAAGCAAACTGCTTTTTCTTTAGTTGTCCCAGCGCTTTCAGCTCTTTGGTGATATTTTTGTCTAAGTTCTTATAAAACGTTACCTGTTCTCGCTTGGTTGCTTGTTCACTATGAATCAACAGCCACTTCTGAGATACCGAGCCATAATCAGCGTCAACCCAACAACCCGAGTAGCCATTGCCGATATGGCTCAGCTGCTCTGGCTCAAGGTTCATTAAGGCCTCTTTGGCTGATTTAATGGTCATTGGAACACGCGTAATAAACTTCTGTTGTTGCTCATCCAGTGAACGAATGCTCTCTTCGGTGTATAAAGCGGCATCGGCGATGAAGTAGCGACTGTTTTGAGCTGCCTTCAGGCAATGAATATGCCGTTTAGTGACTTCTGAGAATGCCTTAGCATCATTGGTGTTACCACTAAGCGCTTGCATGTAAACAGGCAGGCCAGCTTGATTTTCGCAAATCAACTCAAGGACCACTTGATTTAGCTCTGGACGGTGGTCTCGGCTGTAGCCTTTTACCAGCTTGATGGCATTAAGATCTTCGTCCTGGGCGTATTCACCATCGACATGGAAGCTAGTGATATCAAGGTGTACAGAGTCTGTTTTAAGTCCTAGCTTATCAACGACATGCTCTGCAATCGCTTGATAAAGTGCGGAGACATCTGCTTCATATAAAGCATCTAACGTGCGTCCGAGTACATCGTCCGTTAAATGGTGAGCTTCAATATCTTTAGCAAGCAACTTGGCAACAGGCTTCGTCTCGAAGAAGTCAGAAAACATATGCAGCGTTCTGCTGTGAAAGCCAAGACCATTGAGAATCATCGCCAAGACCGCATCGCCATGTGAAACGTTATGATCCGAGTACTTGGGAATGACGCGATCAATAATACCAGGTAAGCCGATTTCATGGCAGAAAGCAGCGATCAGCCCTAAGTGATCTAGGCGTTTAATGACAGGTTGAGAAGCAGACATAATAAAGTGACCGTTAAATAACAGTAATAGATCAAAACTGGGGATCGCGGTCAAGAGGTCTGTCGCACTAACATTTGTAAACGATCACTGGATCACATTGTTTTAATTCTGAAATTGGCTGCGGAATGACGGATATTCGCCAATCGCTTTTATTTTATAAACTTTATTTTTATGAGCAAAGCATGAGGCGAAGTGATTCAGA
>NZ_JAWOWE010000047.1:0-1974 GCF_033340275.1 Vibrio sp. 1402 | reverse complement strand
ACATAATGCGCACTTAAGGCGTTGTATTTGATGGTCTAAAGCGCCTTATAAATATGGTAACTAAGAAGCATAAAAAGTCATAAAAAAACAAGGCAGCGAGCACTCCAAAAAATGCATACAGAAATGTGCCTTCCAGAATTAAATCGATGTCTTGAGTTGTAAGTGTTAAAGATTCCATTTTCTAACCTCTATTGAATGATTGCGGGAAAAGCTGGTCATCGAGTTGATTGATATTCATTAAAATAAGCTAATATTAGGTTTGTGTTTATCCGAGCTCTTGGCCATTGTCATCGCCTCATTTTCCTCTCGTTCTTCGACAATCTCACGAACGTAAAATGGATTACACGTAATTGGCCGAACAACAGAACCGATTTTGAAATTAGCGAAACACCTATCAATGGGTTCAACTACCAAACCTATCGAATCAGGTTCAAAGGCTGCACCATCAGATTCACGATAGAAAACATAATCAATATCTACTGAATCATTATCGTAGTGCGTCATAGAACCAGAGATATAAACCCCTTTGATTAACTCAGCTACGTAAGTATCAAGCTGTTTATCAAGTGAATCTGCCTTGTTTGAATCTGGAGCTGGGGACGTTGAAGGCTGAACTTGTTTAACTGGCTCAGGCTCACCACCGCCTAAAAACTTATCGTAGATGTTATAAGCAGACCAACAAAAAACGCCTAAAGCTATCAGGCCAGCGAACGCCATAAACGGAATTTTAGGTTTATGGGTGTGAATCTCAGCCGACCAATAAACGCCATAGAAATTCTTGTCACGCTTAACAAGCTTTTTAGTAGCGATTTTAGATTCGTGATAATCATCTGGATTGAATGTCTTAGGCGCTTCCTTTCGGGTTACACGCTCACCACCAAACGGGTTAAAGAAATGAATATGACGACCAACAAGTTTACGCAAGTTCGCATCACATAGCGTTCTATCTTGCGTAACAAAGTGAATATCATAACCACCGTGACGGTGTGTCTCTAATGCCGCAATCGCCGCCGGAACTTTCGAACCGGTTGGGCGTGGAGGAAAGTATTGCTGACACTCATCGATGAGCAAAACTGAACGCTTTGGTAAATCCATCCAAGAACGAGGATCTTCAAAATGCGTAAAGTGAAGATTCAAAGGCTTCACCATATCGAACTTATCAACGGCTGTATCGCCAGCTGCATCGAGTAGATTCTCTAGCTTAACCAATTTCTTCTTAGGGTAAACTCGACGTACCCAATAAAGCCAAGTGTCGAAATGATCATGTGTTTCGTATTGTGTTTCTAACCAAGGAACATCAGACAGGGAGATAAACTCCCCATCATCATGAATAGGACGCATGATTTTCTCTAACTTTCTGCGCTGCCCCCTATCCTTTAAACGTGGAAAAAACCAGCCGTAGAACCAGCCAGAGAAAGACTGTACAACAGCCATATCCAACATAAGCAAACGGATATTAGTGTAGAAATAAGGACGTGCATCATCATGACTAATCACTAATTCACGCAAACTATTAAGCGTTTTTGATGCGCCAGGTAAGCCAGTTCTCAAGTAAATCATAGTGGAAGGCTCCCCTTATCTTGACCTGGTTTCCACCATCCTTGACGAGCAATAGAACCAGCACGAAGGCCTTTAATAGTCAGCAAGAAAAAGCCAGTACTAAGCATCAAGTTAATCGCTTTATCAACCCAAATAAGCCCCAAGAACTGGAGGACGTAAATAGGCAAGGTATCGAAACTGGAAGTAATTAAACCAATGAGATAAGAGGTTGCGATATTAAAGCCAGAAAATACTGTAACCCCTACCCCTAAAGACACGAGAAATTGAGAGCCTACCGAACCGAAGTAACCAGCAATGAAAGGAAGAGCAAGACGAAGCCAACCAAACAAGAAACTAAGTATTGTAGCGAAGAACTGAAACATAATAACCACCTATATAAATTTAGATATCATCATGAAGCTACCGAACGCAGCC
>NZ_JAWOWE010000046.1:0-2058 GCF_033340275.1 Vibrio sp. 1402 | reverse complement strand
TTCATGATAGCCCATATCGTTTAAGCACTTCAAGTATTCCTGCACTCTGTTTGGATCAAGATGTTTTGGACAGAGCGATGCGCATCAGCCACCGACCAAGGGAAGTCCGATAGGTGGCAGGTAAAGGCACTAATCAAAACTTGCGAAAGCACGATAAAACCGCCCTGTTGTAGCTGCTAGACGGGGACAAGCGGAAAAGGAATAACTGATTAGTGTTGTGTGACTCGGACGGGGGGCGAAAGCCTTTACACACAGCGCAGGGCAGCCCGAAAGGGTACGAGAAAAAACTCCACGGAAAGCGACCACAGACAATGCTCAGATTCACTCAAAACGAGTCGAAAATGGGTAGGGGTCGGCGCAGCCGAAAGGGCTGAGAGCGCCGCCTTGTGCGGCAACCTTATTGCCCTTTTGGGCTTGTCCACAAAAGAGCGTGAGCTCCTCAAACAGCCCTTTAAGTTCTTTTCGGTGGGCAATGCCCTAAGGAAAAATCTTTGATTTTTAGAGGAGGGTACGGGGGAAGTTATTCTCCCTTTTGATTACTGTGACGTTTTTCAAAGCTACTAGCTAATTGCTTTAACTTTGTATAATCCAGTGGTTCATCATCCAGTGTTAAACCTGCATGTTTAAGATATTCAGCAATAAGCCTTTTCTCATTACTCAACCGATCACGCTGTCCTAGTTTGCTCATTGTTTCTTTGTGCTGCCTGCGTATTGCATGATTCGCTAATTTTAATCGTTCACTTGATTCTGTTTGTTGACGTGCTGCCTGATTTTGAATCGTGTCGAGTTCGCGTTCTCTGCGGTTTAGTTGTTCTGCCTTTTGTGAGTGTGCGCGTAGTACATCTTGCTCCATCTGTTGTCGGTATTGCTGTTTGAATTTCTCCAACTCTTCTGATTTTTGAGCTAATTTTTGTTTCGCTTCTATCAGAGATGCATCTGAGAACGTGCGAAAAGTGTTGAACATTACTCCTAAAATTAAAGCTGTGACTAAACAGAATATGAAAATGTAACTCCATGATTGCCACTGAAACCAGAGTGTTTCTGAGCCCTTTGCGAGCAAAACAGGTTTCATCGAGTTGGATGTATCAATTAGCCAAATCGTGCTATCGGGGGTTAGAAAATCAAGAAATGGTGCTGCAAAAAGCAATACCAATCCCACGACTATGACGGTTAAAAATCCCCAAATCATCGTAGGTACACCTCTGTTATATCGGGGCGAAAATGCCCTAGCTCTTGAGAAATGATCGTCATGACATCGATACGTTCAAAGTGATTCGCCAATTGTTCATAACGATTTTGAGCGTAGCTGTGGCGTAGGCCGTGAGCACCGTTTGAATAGCCCAGAGCGCGAGAACTCGCTTTGCTGAACGCATCAGAGAATTTGTGTCCACCGGCTATGTTGTAGTGCGATTCGTAATTCACACCTCTGTCCGATATTTGCTGCGGCATATCGAGTCTGCGTTCTTCTAACTTTTCTGCTAAATAGTTGGGGATTTGCACTTCACGAATGAGACCGCCTTTCCCTTGAACCGTGTAGGTTTTTGAGTCATTGGGGAGTTGGGAAAATTTATCTTGGTGTACGTCCCGTGGACTCGGATTTACTTCGCCAGAAGGTCGTAGTGTGTACAGTTCGTGAGCGCGTAGACCCGCTTCATGACAAAGTTGTGTTGAGAGTGCATGTTGCTCGGTTTGGTGCTGAATGATCGCATTGACCTGTTCTGGCGTGTAAGAACGAGAGTTTTCAATAGTTTCTTTTTTAGATGTAGGAAGCTCTTTGGGTGGGTATAGTGTTTGATTGGGTTCTAACTTATGTGTGACATGCTGCATCATTGTTTGTATTGCCTGACGATCCATGTCGATTGTGCTTTGTTTACATTCGTGAGCGCGTAACTCTATGTAGTTTTTTGCTTGTTCTGGGGTTAGTTCTCTTAGAGAGCCAAGCTTGAACTCTTTCAAATAATCGCAACAAGTTTTCAGTGCTTGTTCGTAATTTCTAGCTGTTCCAACCGATTCTATGATGTTGCCTTTACCCTGCAATTCCTTCATCACAGAGGCGGC
>NZ_JAWOWE010000045.1:0-2200 GCF_033340275.1 Vibrio sp. 1402 | reverse complement strand
ACGAGGCTGGAAAAGGTGTCCGCAATGAGAACAGGTTGCGAAACGTGCCAATGAGCAGGAAAAACAGGCGGCATGAACATCA
This sequence comes from Vibrio sp. 1402, assembly GCF_033340275.1. Lineage (NCBI taxonomy): Bacteria > Pseudomonadati > Pseudomonadota > Gammaproteobacteria > Vibrionales > Vibrionaceae > Vibrio > Vibrio sp. 1402. Next base: position 2,118 of record NZ_JAWOWE010000045.1, on the reverse strand, counting down.
ACCCCAAGTCAGAGGGTCCAATCGCAGATAGAAGGCAAGGCGTTCGCGGTCGGGGGCTTCGATCCCCAATACATTGAATAGGACAGCGAAGGCGCGCTCTGCTTCATCTGGCGCTGCCCAGTTCTCTTCGGCGTTAGCAATCATGAGTGCCAAATCGGCATAGCGATCTGCTGTTCCGAGCCGCCCAAGGTCGATCAGACCCGTGCATTGAAGAGTTTTAGGGTCCACCATGAAGTTCGGCATGCAGGGATCACCATGGCAAACAACCATATCGGTGCGCTCTTGGTCGAGCCGCACCGGTAGCTCTCGTTCGACACGAGCCAAAAGATCGAGCTGCGGCGTACTCTTGTCCTCGTCCGGTAAGAAGTCGGGATTGACGGCATTGCGGGACACCACATCAACGGCGCGTCCGAACATTCGCGACAGCCTGCGCTCAAACGGACATTGATCAACCGATAGGCTGTGAACAGCGCCAAGTTGCTGCCCCATTGACGGCCACGCTTTGAGCAAATCCGCTCCAGACAGATCAGCCGCCGGTACTCCCGGAATTGCCGTTATCACCAAGCATGCACCCTCCTGTTCCTCCTGCCAGTTGATCACCTCGGGGCAAGCCACACCTCGACCTTTGAGCCAAATGAGGCGGTCACGCTCTCCAGCGAGCTCACCGCGGCAGGAAGCAGGTGCGATTTTCGCGAAGGCATGCCCGTCACCACGTCGAAAAACAAAATCACCAGATTCTCCGCCTCTGACAGGCAACCAGTCAGAATGCGATTCACCAAAAAAAATATTAGTTCGATTCAATGGAGGTTCCTTCAGTTTTCTGATGAAGCGCGAATATAGAGAAATATCCCGAATGTGCAGTTAACGAATTCTTGCGGTTTCTTTCAGCGCCGCCAATACCGCCAGCCCGTCGCGCAAGGGGCGCGGCTCGTGTGTGCGGATGAAGTCAGCTCCACCTGCGGCGGCGGCAAGCTCTGCAGCGAGTGTCGCGGCCCCGACATCCCCCGGACCACGGCCTGTGAGCGCGCGCAGAAAGGATTTGCGCGAAACAGACAGAAGCACCGGCAAATCGAAGCGCAGCCGCAATTCATCGAACCGCGCCAGCACCGAGAGCGAGGTTTCGGGAGCAGCCCCCAGAAAAAACCCCATGCCGGGATCAAGGACAAGGCGGTTGCGTTTGATACCGGCACCCGTCAGCGCCGCGATGCGCGCGTCAAAGAACGCCGCAATGTGATCCATGATGTCGCCAGCGGGTGCCTCGCGCCGATCTGCCTGCCCGTCTTGCACCGAATGCATAACGACGAGTTTGGCAGATGATTTCGCCAATTGCGGATAGAACGCAGCGTCTGGAAAACCGCGAATATCATTGAGATAGGCTACACCACGCGACAAGGCATAGGCTTGCGTCGCGGGTTGATAACTGTCGAGCGAGACGGGAATGCCATCTGCCTTGAGCGCGTCCAGCACCGGCGCGATACGCGCGATTTCTGTGTCGGACGAAACAGGCGCGGCGTCGGGATTGCTGGATGCCGGACCGAGGTCGATCACATCTGCCCCCTCGGCCATCAGCTTACGCGCCTGCGCAATGGCTGCGTCTGGCGCCAGATACCGGCCTCCATCGGAGAAACTGTCCGAGGTTATGTTGACGATGCCGAAAATGATGAGCGATTTATTCATGGGGGCTTCTATAATAATAATAATCGAGCATGAGTCTCATACGGATGCTCGGGTCGAAAGGGAATCCCCAGGCGAGTAACCTGTTTGCGGTGATCCATTAGCTGCAGGAGCAGAATAGCATACATCTGGAAGCAAAGCCAGGAAAGCGGCCTATGGAGCTGTGCGGCAGCGCTCAGTAGGCAATTTTTCAAAATATTGTTAAGCCTTTTCTGAGCATGGTATTTTTCATGGTATTACCAATTAGCAGGAAAATAAGCCATTGAATATAAAAGATAAAAATGTCTTGTTTACAATAGAGTGGGATACAGACACGCTTGATATGTTTGGAGATGGGGTTCTAGGGATTTTCCCCTCTAAAAAGACTTAATCCTCTGTAGACCACACCAATAAATGGCTGCGGAGGTGGGTTACTACTTATAAGTGTGGCAAATTAGGTAAATA
>NZ_JAWOWE010000044.1:0-2285 GCF_033340275.1 Vibrio sp. 1402 | reverse complement strand
AGCCAAACGGTGAACTTCATAGTGGCGCCTGTGGCGGACATCGTGGCAGATAAAGCGACGGTTGTGGAAGATACGCCAACCATCATCAAGGTCTTAGATAACGACACGTTCGAAGGCGACGACAAAGTGGTGTCGCTTGATACCGATAACGGTCCAGCTAACGGCACGGTCTCGGTCAACCCGGATGGCAGCGTCACTTACACGCCAAACGATAACTTCCACGGCACAGACAGCTTCACCTACATCGTTACGTCAGGTGGGGTGTCAGAGTCCACCACGGTGAACGTCGATGTCACACCAGTGAATGACGCGCCAGTGGCAAAAGATGATACCGCTGCTACTGACGAAGACACGCCAGTGACGATTGATGTCCTGCCAAACGACACTGATATTGATGGTGATACGCTGTCTATCCAATCGGCGTCCGTACCTGAAGCGCAAGGCACAGTTGAGATTGTTGATGGTAAATTGGTCTTCACGCCAGCCGAGAACTTCCATGGCGACGCCGAAATCACTTACACGGTTACTGATGGTTCACTGACTGACCAAGCGACGGTCAACGTCACCGTGAATGCGGTGAACGACACGCCTGTGGTTGAAAGCAACATTGCAGACCAAATCTTGGCGGAAGATTTTACGCCATACAGCATCGATCTAAATACCGCTTTCAGCGATGTGGATAACGCCGATGGTGAGTTAACGTTTAGTGTCTCTGGCAACAGCAACATTCAAGTGGCAATCGTCAATGGGATTGCTACGTTCACTCCAACGGCAGACTGGAACGGCTCAGAAGCGCTGACCTTTACGGCTACCGATCCAAGCGGCGAAAGCGTTAGCCAAACGGTGAACTTCACAGTAGCGCCTGTGGCGGACATCGTGGCAGACAGCGCGACAGTTGTGGAAGACACGCCGACCATCATCAAGGTTTTAGGTAACGATACGTTCGAAGGTAACGACAAAGTGGTGTCGCTGGATAGCAATAACGGCCCAGCCAACGGCACGGTCTCGGTCAACCCGGACGGCAGCGTCACTTACACGCCAAACGACAACTACCACGGTACAGACAGCTTCACGTACATCGTCACGTCAGGTGGGGTGTCAGAGTCCACCACGGTGAACGTCGATGTGACGCCAGTGAACGATGCGCCAGTGGCAAAAGATGATACCGCTGTCACTGACGAAGACACGCCAGTGACGATTGATGTTCTGCCAAACGATACTGATATTGATGGTGATACGCTGTCGATTGACTCGGCGTCTGTACCTGAAGCGCAAGGCACAGTCGAGATTGTTGACGGCAAACTGGTGTTCACACCGGCCGAGGACTTCCATGGTGATGCTGAAATCACTTACACCGTGACCGATGGTGCACTGACCGACCAAGCGAAGGTGGCCGTTACCGTTAACCCAGTAAACGATGCGCCAACCATCAAGGTCGATGCTGTAGAAAGTATCACTGAAGACGCGGTGAGTACCGATACGGTAGTGGCAACATTGGAAGTCGCTGATACAGATACGCCAGAAGAGCAATTAACCGTTTCTTTAGAAAACAACTCAAACGGCTACTTTGCGCTAGTTGGCGATGAAGTCAAACTGACTCAAGCGGGTGTTGACGCGGTTAACAACGACGAACTCAACCTTAAAGACCTAACGATCAGCGCATCAGTATCGGATGGTGCTAATCCAACGGTTAGCGACAGTGATAGTTTGATTGTGAATCGCGTTAACGATGCACCAACAGTCGACAATGTGATTTCAGATCAAGTGTTAGCAGAAGATTTTACGATCTACACGATTGATTTAAACGACGCATTTAAAGACAGCGACTCCGCACTGAACTTCTCAGTGTCCGGCAACAGCAACGTGTTGGTGTCGATTGAAAATGGCATCGCGACCATTAGCCCAACGGCAGACTGGAACGGCTCAGAAGCATTGACGTTTACTGCTACCGATCCAAGCGGTGAAAGCGTCAGCCAAACGGTGAACTTCACGGTAGCGCCTGTGGCGGACGTCGTGGCAGACAAAGCGACGGTTGTGGAAGACACGGCAACCATCATCAAGGTCTTAGGTAACGACACGTTCGAAGGCGACGATAAAGTGGTGTCGCTGGATACCAATAACGGTCCAGCGAACGGCACGGTCTCGGTCAACCCGGACGGCAGCGTGACTTACACGCCAAACGACAATTTCCACGGTACAGACAGCTTCACCTACATCGTTACCTCCGGTGGGGTATCGGAATCTACCACGGTGAACGTCGATGTCACGCCAGTGAATGACGCGCC
>NZ_JAWOWE010000043.1:0-2288 GCF_033340275.1 Vibrio sp. 1402 | reverse complement strand
GTGGTGCCCGGAGGCGGAATCGAACCACCGACACGAGGATTTTCAATCCTCTGCTCTACCGACTGAGCTATCCGGGCGACGAGGTGTATTAAAAGGCTTTTCGGCTTTCAGGTCAACAATAAAATTAAAATAAAATATCGTTTGATGAATTTGTGCTCGGAGTGGGCTGTTTTTATGCATTTTTAGCAGCAATGCGCCATGCTTTAAGCGATGTTTTAACATTGATAGTGTGTTCACTTGCAAAATAAAGGCGATAAAAACAAAAAAGCACGTCTGAAAACGTGCTTTTTATTGAACAATTGACTTTAAACTAGTGCTTTACTGAGAACTTGTTTACCCAACCTTCTAGCTCATTCGCTAGTGAAGCTAAACTTTGAGTACTTGATTGGCTCTCGGTTACGACAGAGTTGAGTTGGCCTCCGCTTTCCTCGATAAGGTTTATGCGTAGCGCAATATCATCGCTAACCTGCGTCTGCTCAGCGGCAGCAGTAGCGATCTGCTGGCTCATTGTGGTGATAGATTCTAACGCCGTTACAATTTGCTGTAGAGCTTCAGAGGCATTCTTAGACTCTGTAACAGTGCTTTCACTGGTTTCTGCACATATTTCCATTGTGTGAATGGCATTGCGAGAGCCTTCTTGCAGATTGGAGATCATATACTGAATCTCTTTTGTGCTGTCTTGTGTGCGTCCTGCTAGGTTGCGTACCTCATCAGCAACGACTGCGAAGCCTCGGCCTTGTTCTCCAGCACGTGCTGCTTCAATGGCTGCATTGAGTGCCAATAGGTTTGTTTGCTCTGCAATATCACCAATCACATCGAGCACTTTTACAATATTATTTACATCCTGATCTAGATCGGCGACCGCTTTACTCGCAGTATTTAATTGAGAAGCTAAACCTTGAATGTTTTCAACCGTGTTATGAATGAGTTTCTGAGTATGTTGGCTTTGTTTGTCAGCCTCGTCCGTATTGTTTGCGGTGTCGCTTGCTGAATTGGCAACATGGTTGGCTGAAGATGCCATTTCAGTCATCGCAGTGGCAATCATCGCCGTTGATTGCTGCTGAGATACGGTAAGATCGGCAATCGTATTTGATCGAGCTTCTACGGCAGATAACTCTGCGCGCAGTGCATGCATAGACTTCTCTAGGTTTGTCACCATGGTAGCTAGTGATTGACTCATATCTTGCACGGCACGATAGATACTTCCTCTCGGTGCCACAGTATCAAAACTGGTCTGAATGTCTCCTTGAGCGACAGCTTGAACTGCTTTACGCACGTCGTTAGGCTCTCCACCAAGTAGATGAAGCATTTTGCGAATCGAAATGATCAGGCCACTTAGAATACTTCCCGCGATAATCAGACACAGCACAAGCTGCCATTGTGCTGTCGACCAAAAACGTGCGTTAACTTCATTAAAGCCAATACCTGTACCGACAACCCAGCCCCAGTGTGGTGTTTTTTCTGCTATCGAGTGTTTTTCTTCAATGCTGCCATCAGCTTGTTTTTGGCTCCAGGTATATTCAATGATCTGACCTGTTTTGTGCCCCAATACATCTAGAATGAGTTGGCCTACGCTATTACCACTGCCATCTCTAAAGTCATGGAAGCTGGTTCCGTGTAGTTGAGGGTCTAGTGGTGCGGCGATGAACATCATATTTTCATCTGCGACATAAACGTATTCGTTGTCTTTGTAGATATTGTTACGAAGTAGGCGAGTGGCTAATGCTTTCGCTTCGTCTTCCGGCATTTTGCCTTCGATAGCCATCTTTTCTACTTCGGTAAGTATGCTGTACGCACTTTTAAATAGCTCAGTAACTCGAGCTTTGTTATCAAGGTTACTTGCGACGCGAAGTGTCCATAAGCCCGTTGCGGTCAGAGCTAGGAGAGCTAGCAATATGATCGCAGATAATAAATAGGCTTGAGTTTTTAGTTTCATATTTAGCTCACAAATAAAGTGTTATCACTATGCAAGGCATAGCTAAAAGAAGAAATGTAATAACTCGGGCATCTTAGTGAAGATAAATATGCTCGGATACTAATGCGTATTGAAATTACGATGAGGATTAAATTTTTAGCGTGAAATAAGTGTTTTTGAAGAAAGGATTTAATGTTCGCTGATGTTTAGAAATGAAGTGCAGATAAATGGGAAAGTGAGAAATGACGTATAAAGCAGATACAAAAAAGCCGCATCAAGTGATGCGGCTTTAAAAGTGGCTCCTCCTGCTGGGCTCGAACCAGCGACCTGCGGATTAACAGTCCGTCGCTCTACCAACTGAGCTAAGGAGGAA
>NZ_JAWOWE010000042.1:0-2323 GCF_033340275.1 Vibrio sp. 1402 | reverse complement strand
AGTTGGTTAGAATACCGGCCTGTCACGCCGGGGGTCGCGGGTTCGAGTCCCGTCCACTCCGCCACTTATATTAAGCCCCAGTCGAAAGACTGGGGCTTTTTCGTTTGGTCGTGTCCCCTAGAAATGCATTTACACATTGAAGGCGAGACAATACGACTTTCTTTACCCTTTTGGCACATGAGTTTCTCAGGAAGATGAGCCTGCTGCCTGCACTTCCAATTACTCCGAGTTTGTATCCTGTCCTCGTTGAAAGATTGGTCATTTGAACAATGAGTCTTTATAACACTCGCCCTCAACCGTAATAGAATGAATAGTCTTCCTCACTGCGCGTTTTGTTAGCGTCTCTCTTAAACAATAATTTTCTACATCTTATTTCTCAAACATTCATTGCTTCCATGTTTAGAGCGGGACCGTCGTTGCGTGGATTACGCAATTTCCCGAAATATAGTGAGGAAGAGAGCTAAGTCTTCCGAAAATTAATGCCTTTTAGAAAACTTTGTTTTCTTTGCTGAACTTGCTAGTAGCGATTAACCTAAGAGGAGTTCTTGAGGAGTATGTTTGATGATGCAACAAATAAAAAATGAAACGCTGAAATCTGTATTTAAGCAATGGTCTTCCGAAGAGGGAATTGTGGTCATCAACCCTGCAACTGAGCAAGAGTTAATTCGGTTAAAGCCTAGTACTCTTGATGAGTTAGATGATCTCATTGGTCAGTGCAAAACGGAGCAAGTCCGTTGGGCTAAATTAAGTGCCAAAGAGCGCTCTCGTCGTTTGAGGGGGTGGTATCAACTACTTCTTGATAATGCAGAAGACATAGCCACGATTATTACCTTAGAGCAGGGTAAACCTTTAGCTGAGAGCAAAGGGGAAGTGATGTATGGTGCCTCTTTTGTCGAGTGGTTCTCAGAAGAAGCAAAACGTGCTTATGGCGAAGTTATTCCTGCCCCCACGACAGATAGACGTCTATCTGCAATTCGCCAGCCTGTGGGAGTATGCGCTGCAATTACACCTTGGAACTTCCCTATTGCGATGATTACAAGAAAAGCAGCACCAGCCCTAGCGGCAGGTTGTGGCATGTTGATCAAGCCATCAGAGCTTACCCCTCTCACTGCAATTGCTGTTGTTGAATTAGCTTATCAGGCTGGTATCCCTAAAGAACTGCTTTCTGTCGTGGTGTCGGAGCAGGCTGCTGAGTTTGGTCAAGTACTAAGTACTGATCCTAGGATTCAGAAGATCTCTTTTACGGGGTCTACGCGCGTTGGGAAAATTTTGATGAAGCAAGCCAGTGATTCAGTCAAGGCGGTGTCGATGGAGTTGGGTGGTAATGCGCCTTTCATCGTGTTTGAAGATGCAGACTTAGATGAGGCTGCGGAAGGGCTTGTCGCGTCGAAGTTCCGTAATGCGGGGCAAACATGTGTTTGTACCAATCGGCTATATGTTCATAAAAATGTAAAACAAGCTTTTATTGATAAAGTATTGTCGAAGTTAAGCAAATTAAAGCTTGGAAATGGTTTAGAGAAAGGTGTCACATTAGGTCCTGTTATTACGATGGCCTCTAAGCATCGACTAGAGGCGGCGATCGATCAAGCTGTACAAGAAGGAGCCTCTATTGCTAACTCTCCACAGAGACGGCCTGGTCGCTTTATGGAGCCCGTTCTTTTGGATAGTGTGACGCAGAATATGTCGATTGTTCAGCAAGAGCTATTCGGGCCTGTGTTGCCTATTGTTACCTTTGAAAATGATTATCAAGTTCTCGAAATGGCGAACGATACAGAATATGGTTTGGCTTGCTATTTCTATACGAATAGCTTGAAGCGTATTGTGACTTTTAGTGAAGGTTTAGAGTACGGCATGGTTGGAGTTAATGAAGGGATCATCTCTACTGAAGTGGCTCCATTTGGTGGAGTTAAAGAGTCGGGTGTTGGACGGGAAGGTGCTAAGCAAGGACTCGATGAATATCTGGAGACAAAGTATATTTGTCTTGGTGGTTTAAGCTGATTTCAGAGATGGCCGATTGAATTAAAAAGCTAGGTTTTTACCTAGCTTTTTTTTAGTTGAAAGGCATACCATTTGCCACGCGCGTTTGTGGTTAATATTTTCTGGTTACTTAGTGAGTCGATAGTTAGCTTGCGGTAAGCGGTTTTTAATAATCAAAGCGCTTATGTTATTTCGTTATGGGGTAGGAGAGAGCTTAGCTTTAAACTAATACAAAAAAGCCGCATCAAGTGATGCGGATTCTTCTAATATGGCTCCTCCTGCTGGGCTCGAACCAGCGACCTGCGGATTAACAGTCCGTCGCTCTACCAACTGAGCTAAGGAGGAA
>NZ_JAWOWE010000041.1:0-2490 GCF_033340275.1 Vibrio sp. 1402 | reverse complement strand
ACTTTGTCGTCGCCTTCAAACGTGTCGTTACCTAAGACCTTGATGATGGTTGGCGTGTCTTCCACAACCGTCGCTTTGTCTGCCACGATGTCCGCCACAGGGGCTACCGTGAAGTTCACCGTTTGGCTGACGCTTTCGCCGCTTGGATCGGTGGCAGTAAAGGTTAACGCTTCTGAGCCGTTCCAGTCTGCGGTTGGAGTGAACGTAGCAATGCCATTGACGATCACCACTTGAATGTTGCTGTTGCCAGAGACACTAAACGTTAACTCACCATCGGCGTTATCCACATCGCTGAAAGCGGTATTTAGATCGATGCTGTATGGCGTAAAGTCTTCTGCCAAGGTTTGGTCTGCAATGCTGCTTTCAACCACAGGCGTGTCGTTTACGGCATTTACGGTGACGTTGACCGTCGCTTGATCAGTCAGTGCACCATCGGTCACGGTGTAAGTGATTTCAGCATCGCCATGGAAGTTCTCAGCCGGTGTGAAGACCAGTTTTCCATCAATAATTTCGACTTTACCTTGGTCACTCGGCACAGACGCCGAATCAATGCTTAACGTATCGCCATCAATGTCGGTGTCGTTTGGCAGAACATCAATTGTCACTGGCGTGTCTTCGTCAGTAACAGCTGTATCATCTTTTGCCACTGGCGCGTCATTCACTGGTGTGACATCGACGTTAACAATGGTGGATTCACTGGCACCACCGGAGGTGACGATGTAGGTGAAGCTGTCTGCCCCGTGGAAGTTGTCGTTTGGCGTGTAAGTGACGCTGCCGTCCGGGTTGACCGAGACCGTGCCGTTGGCTGGACCGTGATTGGTATCCAGCGACACCACTTTGTCGTCGCCTTCGAACGTGTCGTTACCTAAGACCTTAATGATGGTTGGCGTGTCTTCCACGACCGTTGCTTTATCTGCCACGATGTCCGCCACAGGCGCAACTGTGAAGTTCACCGTTTGGCTAACGCTTTCACCGCTTGGATCGGTCGCCGTAAAGGTTAACGCTTCTGAGCCGTTCCAGTCCGCGGTTGGAGTGAACGTAGCAATGCCATTGACGATCGCCACTTGAATGTTGCTATTACCAGAGACACTGAAGCTCAGCCCGCCATCCACGTTATCCACATCGCTGAAAGCAGTATTTAGATCGATGCTGTATGGGGTGAAATCTTCCGCCAAGGTTTGGTCTGCAATGTTGCTTTCAACCATAGGCGTGTCGTTCACCGCATTCACGGTGACGTTGACCGTGGCTTGGTCAGTCAGTGCACCATCGGTGACGGTATAAGTGATTTCGGCATCACCATGGAAGTTCTCAGCCGGTGTGAACACCAACTTGCCGTCAACAATCTCGACTGTACCTTGGTCACTCGGCACAGATGCCGAGTCAATCGACAGCTTATCGCCATCAATATCAGTGTCGTTTGGCAGGACATCAATCGTCACTGGCGTATCTTCGTTAGTCATCGCCGTGTCATCTTTTGCCACTGGCGCGTCATTGACTGGCGTCACATCGACGTTCACCGTGGTGGACTCCGATACCCCACCGGACGTAACGATGTAGGTGAAACTGTCTGCCCCGTGGAAATTGTCGTTTGGCGTGTAAGTGACGCTGCCGTCCGGGTTGACCGAGACCGTGCCGTTAGCTGGGCCGTTATTGGTATCCAGCGACACCACTTTGTCGTTGCCTTCGAACGTGTCGTTACCTAAGACCTTGATGATGGTTGGCGTGTCTTCCACAACCGTCGCTTTATCTGCCACGATGTCCGCCACAGGGGCCACTGTGAAGTTCACCGTTTGGCTAACGCTTTCGCCGCTTGGATCGGTAACCGTAAACGTCAGCGCTTCTGAGCCGTTCCAGTCTGCGGTTGGAGTGAACGTAGCAATCCCATTGACGATTGCCACTTGAATGTTGCTGTTGCCAGAGACGCTGAAGGTCAGATCGCCATCCACGTTATCTACATCACTGAAAGCCGTATTCAGATCGATGCTGTATGGCGTAAAGTCCTCCGCCAAGGTTTGGTCTGTAATGCTGCTTTCAACCACAGGCGTGTCGTTCACCGCATTCACGGTGACGTTGACCGTCGCTTGGTCGGTCAGTGCACCATCGGTCACGGTGTAAGTGATTTCGGCGTCACCATTGAAGTTCTCAGCCGGTGTGAACACCAGTTTGCCGTCAACAATCTCGACTGTCCCTTGCTCACTCGGCACAGATGCCGAGTCAATCGACAGCTTATCGCCATCAATATCGGTGTCGTTTGGCAGGACATCAATCGTCACTGGCGTATCTTCATCAGTAACAGCGGTATCATCTTTTGCCACTGGCGCATCGTTGACTGGCGTGACATCGACGTTCACCGTGGTGGACTCCGATACCCCACCGGAGGTAACGATGTATGTGAAGCTGTCTGTACCGTGGTAGTTGTCGTTTGGCGTGTAAGTGACGCTGCCGTCCGGGTTGACCGAGACCGTGCCGTTGGCTGGACCGTTATTGGTA
>NZ_JAWOWE010000040.1:0-2881 GCF_033340275.1 Vibrio sp. 1402 | reverse complement strand
CCGCGATCAAGCAGGTGCGACAGACGTCATACTAGATATCAAGCGACTTCTCCTATCCCCTGGGAACACATCAATCTTACCGGAGAATATCGTTGGCCAAAGCCTTAGCGTAGGATTTCGCCCTCTCCCGCAAACGACCCCTATTTGCGGAACTGCGGGCGTGGCGCTGTTGGTGTTGACACCAAACGCAGCGCTAGATCCTGTCGGCGTCGCAGCGGGCCTGGCGGGGGCGGTTTCCATGGCGTTCGGAACCGTGCTGACCCGCAAGTGGCAACCTCCCGTGCCTCTGCTCACCTTTACCGCCTGGCAACTGGCGGCCGGAGGACTTCTGCTCGTTCCAGTAGCTTTAGTGTTTGATCCGCCAATCCCGATGCCTACAGGAACCAATGTTCTCGGCCTGGCGTGGCTCGGCCTGATCGGAGCGGGTTTAACCTACTTGCTTTGGTTCCGGGGGATCTCGCGACTCGAACCTACAGTTGTTTCCTTACTGGGCTTTCTCAGCCCGGGGACCGCCGTGTTGCTAGGATGGTTGTTCTTGGATCAGACGCTGAGTGCGCTTCAAATCATCGGCGTCCTGCTCGTGATCGGGAGTATCTGGCTGGGCCAACGTTCCAACCGCACTCCTAGGGCGCGTATAGCTTGCCGGAAGTCGCCTTGACCCGCATGGCATAGGCCTATCGTTTCCACGATCAGCGATCGGCTCGTTGCCCTGCGCCGCTCCAAAGCCCGCGACGCAGCGCCGGCAGGCAGAGCAAGTAGAGGGCAGCGCCTGCAATCCATGCCCACCCGTTCCACGTTGTTATAGAAGCCGCATAGATCGCCGTGAAGAGGAGGGGTCCGACGATCGAGGTCAGGCTGGTGAGCGCCGCCAGTGAGCCTTGCAGCTGCCCCTGACGTTCCTCATCCACCTGCCTGGACAACATTGTTTGCAGCGCCGGCATTCCGATGCCACCCGAAGCAAGCAGGACCATGATCGGGAACGCCATCCATCCCCGTGTCGCGAAGGCAAGCAGGATGTAGCCTGTGCCGTCGGCAATCATTCCGAGCATGAGTGCCCGCCTTTCGCCGAGCCGGGCGGCTACAGGGCCGGTGATCATTGCCTGGGCGAGTGAATGCAGAATGCCAAATGCGGCAAGCGAAATGCCGATCGTGGTCGCGTCCCAGTGAAAGCGATCCTCGCCGAAAATGACCCAAAGCGCGGCCGGCACCTGTCCGACAAGTTGCATGATGAAGAAGACCGCCATCAGGGCGGCGACGACGGTCATGCCCCGGGCCCACCGGAACGAAGCGAGCGGGTTGAGAGCCTCCCGGCGTAACGGCCGGCGTTCGCCTTTGTGCGACTCCGGCAAAAGGAAACAGCCCGTCAGGAAATTGAGGCCGTTCAAGGCTGCCGCGGCGAAGAACGGAGCGTGGGGGGAGAAACCGCCCATCAGCCCACCGAGCACAGGTCCCGCGACCATCCCGAACCCGAAACAGGCGCTCATGAAGCCGAAGTGCCGCGCGCGCTCATCGCCATCAGTGATATCGGCAATATAAGCGCCGGCTACCGCCCCAGTCGCCCCGGTGATGCCGGCCACGATCCGCCCGATATAGAGAACCCAAAGGAAAGGCGCTGTCGCCATGATGGCGTAGTCGACAGTGGCGCCGGCCAGCGAGACGAGCAAGATTGGCCGCCGCCCGAAACGATCCGACAGCGCGCCCAGCACAGGTGCGCAGGCAAATTGCACCAACGCATACAGCGCCAGCAGAATGCCATAGTGGGCGGTGACGTCGTTCGAGTGAACCAGATCGCGCAGGAGGCCCGGCAGCACCGGCATAATCAGGCCGATGCCGACAGCGTCGAGCGCGACAGTGCTCAGAATTACGATCAGGGGTCTGTTGGGTTTCACGTCTGGCCTCCGGACCAGCCTCCGCTGGTCCGATTGAACGCGCGGATTCTTTATCACTGATAAGTTGGTGGACATATTATGTTTATCAGTGATAAAGTGTCAAGCATGACAAAGTTGCAGCCGAATACAGTGATCCGTGCCGCCCTGGACCTGTTGAACGAGGTCGGCGTAGACGGTCTGACGACACGCAAACTGGCGGAACGGTTGGGGGTTCAGCAGCCGGCGCTTTACTGGCACTTCAGGAACAAGCGGGCGCTGCTCGACGCACTGGCCGAAGCCATGCTGGCGGAGAATCATACGCATTCGGTGCCGAGAGCCGACGACGACTGGCGCTCATTTCTGATCGGGAATGCCCGCAGCTTCAGGCAGGCGCTGCTCGCCTACCGCGATGGCGCGCGCATCCATGCCGGCACGCGACCGGGCGCACCGCAGATGGAAACGGCCGACGCGCAGCTTCGCTTCCTCTGCGAGGCGGGTTTTTCGGCCGGGGACGCCGTCAATGCGCTGATGACAATCAGCTACTTCACTGTTGGGGCCGTGCTTGAGGAGCAGGCCGGCGACAGCGATGCCGGCGAGCGCGGCGGCACCGTTGAACAGGCTCCGCTCTCGCCGCTGTTGCGGGCCGCGATAGACGCCTTCGACGAAGCCGGTCCGGACGCAGCGTTCGAGCAGGGACTCGCGGTGATTGTCGATGGATTGGCGAAAAGGAGGCTCGTTGTCAGGAACGTTGAAGGACCGAGAAAGGGTGACGATTGATCAGGACCGCTGCCGGAGCGCAACCCACTCACTACAGCAGAGCCATGTAGACAACATCCCCTCCCCCTTTCCACCGCGTCAGACGCCCGTAGCAGCCCGCTACGGGCTTTTTCATGCCCTGCCCTAGCGTCCAAGCCTCACGGCCGCGCTCGGCCTCTCTGGCGAGGCGGATGTGACGCGGGTGCGCTTCGTGAAATCAGCCCAGCGGCTCGGATTCAGCCTCGACGAGATCGCAG
>NZ_JAWOWE010000039.1:0-2986 GCF_033340275.1 Vibrio sp. 1402 | reverse complement strand
TTTTTAATTCTCGTTCTTACACATTCAATGTTCTTTCATTGAGTCCATCAAAACCCCTTGGGTGTTGTATGGTTAAGCCTCACGGGCAATTAGTACAGGTTAGCTCAACGCCTCACAACGCTTACACACCCTGCCTATCAACGTCGTAGTCTACGACAACCCTTTAGGATACTTAAAGTATCAGGGAGAACTCATCTCAAGGCTCGCTTCCCGCTTAGATGCTTTCAGCGGTTATCGATCCCGAACTTAGCTACCGGGCAATGCGTCTGGCGACACAACCCGAACACCAGAGGTTCGTCCACTCCGGTCCTCTCGTACTAGGAGCAGCCCCTTTCAATTCTCCAACGCCCACGGCAGATAGGGACCGAACTGTCTCACGACGTTCTAAACCCAGCTCGCGTACCACTTTAAATGGCGAACAGCCATACCCTTGGGACCGACTTCAGCCCCAGGATGTGATGAGCCGACATCGAGGTGCCAAACACCGCCGTCGATATGAACTCTTGGGCGGTATCAGCCTGTTATCCCCGGAGTACCTTTTATCCGTTGAGCGATGGCCCTTCCATTCAGAACCACCGGATCACTATGACCTGCTTTCGCACCTGCTCGAATTGTCATTCTCGCAGTCAAGCGGGCTTATGCCATTGCACTAACCTCACGATGTCCAACCGTGATTAGCCCACCTTCGTGCTCCTCCGTTACGCTTTGGGAGGAGACCGCCCCAGTCAAACTACCCACCAGGCACTGTCCGCAACCCCGATAAGGGGTCGACGTTAGAACATCAACACTACAAGGGTGGTATTTCAAGGACGGCTCCACGCAATCTAGCGACTGCGTTTCAAAGCCTCCCACCTATCCTACACATGTAGGGTCAATGTTCAGTGCCAAGCTGTAGTAAAGGTTCACGGGGTCTTTCCGTCTAGCCGCGGGTACACTGCATCTTCACAGCGATTTCAATTTCACTGAGTCTCGGGTGGAGACAGCGTGGCCATCATTACGCCATTCGTGCAGGTCGGAACTTACCCGACAAGGAATTTCGCTACCTTAGGACCGTTATAGTTACGGCCGCCGTTTACCGGGGCTTCGATCAAGAGCTTCGACCGAAGTCTAACCCCATCAATTAACCTTCCGGCACCGGGCAGGCGTCACACCGTATACGTCATCTTGCGATTTTGCACAGTGCTGTGTTTTTAATAAACAGTTGCAGCCACCTGGTATCTGCGACTCTCAATAGCTCCATCCGCGAGGGACTTCACCGTCGAGAGCGTACCTTCTCCCGAAGTTACGGTACCATTTTGCCTAGTTCCTTCACCCGAGTTCTCTCAAGCGCCTTGGTATTCTCTACCCGACCACCTGTGTCGGTTTGGGGTACGATTCCTTACAATCTGAAGCTTAGAGGCTTTTCCTGGAAGCATGGCATCAATGACTTCACTACCGTAGTAGCTCGACGTCGTGTCTCAGCCTTAAGAGAAACCGGATTTACCTAATTTCTCAGCCTACGCACTTGAACCTGGACAACCGTCGCCAGGCCCACCTAGCCTTCTCCGTCCCCCCATCGCAATTGTAAGAAGTACGGGAATATTAACCCGTTTCCCATCGACTACGCCTTTCGGCCTCGCCTTAGGGGTCGACTTACCCTGCCCCGATTAACGTTGGACAGGAACCCTTGGTCTTCCGGCGAGGAGGTTTTTCACCCCCTTTATCGTTACTCATGTCAGCATTCGCACTTCTGATACGTCCAGCATGCGTTACCACACACCTTCAACCGCTTACAGAACGCTCCCCTACCCAATATACAAAAGTATATTGCCGCAGCTTCGGTTTACTACTTAGCCCCGTTACATCTTCCGCGCAGGCCGACTCGACCAGTGAGCTATTACGCTTTCTTTAAATGATGGCTGCTTCTAAGCCAACATCCTGGCTGTCTGAGCCTTCCCACATCGTTTCCCACTTAGTAGTAATTTGGGACCTTAGCTGGCGGTCTGGGTTGTTTCCCTCTCCACGACGGACGTTAGCACCCGCCGTGTGTCTCCCGGATAGTACTTACTGGTATTCGGAGTTTGCAAAGGGTTGGTAAGTCGGGATGACCCCCTAGCCTTAACAGTGCTCTACCCCCAGTAGTATTCGTCCGAGGCGCTACCTAAATAGCTTTCGGGGAGAACCAGCTATCTCCAGGTTTGATTGGCCTTTCACCCCTAGCCACAAGTCATCCGCTAATTTTTCAACATTAGTCGGTTCGGTCCTCCAGTTGATGTTACTCAACCTTCAACCTGCCCATGGCTAGATCACCTGGTTTCGGGTCTATATCCAGAGACTGAACGCCCAGTTAAGACTCGGTTTCCCTACGGCTCCCCTAGATGGTTAACCTTGCCACTGAATATAAGTCGCTGACCCATTATACAAAAGGTACGCAGTCACAGGACAAAGCCTGCTCCTACTGCTTGTACGTACACGGTTTCAGGTTCTATTTCACTCCCCTCACAGGGGTTCTTTTCGCCTTTCCCTCACGGTACTGGTTCACTATCGGTCAGTCAGTAGTATTTAGCCTTGGAGGATGGTCCCCCCATATTCAGACAGGATATCACGTGTCCCGCCCTACTCGATTTCACTGAACACACGTCGTCAACTACGGGACTATCACCCTGTATCGTCGGCCTTTCCAGGCTGTTCGTCTAACGCGTGTAAAGCTTAAGGGCTAGTCCAATTTCGCTCGCCGCTACTTTCGGAATCTCGGTTGATTTCTTTTCCTCGGGGTACTTAGATGTTTCAGTTCCCCCGGTTCGCCCTGTTGAGCTATGTATTCACTCAACAGTAATACCTTATGGTATTGGGTTTCCCCATTCGGAAATCCCAGACTCAAATGGTTTTTACTACCTAATCTGGGCTTATCGCAAGTTAATACGTCCTTCATCGCCTCTGACTGCCAAGGCATCCACCGTGTACGCTTAGTCACTTAACCATACAACCCGAAGGAGTTTCGAGTTGA
>NZ_JAWOWE010000038.1:0-3160 GCF_033340275.1 Vibrio sp. 1402 | reverse complement strand
AGAAAGTGTCAACCTTATTTAGGACGGCACAGAATGTAAAAATAAAGCTCGCTTAATCGCGAGCTTTATTTTTATGCGTTTTAAACCGAGGGCGGATACGGATGAGCATTCTTACTTTCTAGAGTGCTGGTAGTAGAGTCCTAGTCTCGCTAAGGCTTGCTGTAAAGACGTAACTGATAGAAATTTCTCATAAAACACCTCGTCAGTCTGAACGGTGAAGAACGAACCAGATGCAGAATCTACTTTCCGAGTGTTATGTTACTCAAGTGGTTATGGGATTTTTTAGAATGCTGGGTTTTAGGTTTCTAGTCTCACCATGGTTTTCTTGAATCAAGTTTATAAGTATTAAAACAACCAAGAGCAGCCCTCAGGCTGCTCTTTTGTGCTTGGAGTTTATTATTCAGGGCTACTCATCTGAGGCGTACCCATGTACGCCAAGCTCTGCGCCATCTAAATAGGCTTTACCATCCTTCATGATCAACCGCTCGTCTACCAGCCACTTAGCCACCATAGGGTAGATTCGGTGCTCCTGCGCCTGAACACGTGCCGCAAGTACACTAGCATCATCGTCTTCGAACACAGGAACTTTTGCTTGCAGTATGACAGGGCCACCATCAAGCTCTTCCGTTACAAAGTGCACACTCGTACCATGTTCTTTATCGCCAGCATCAATTGCTCTCTGGTGTGTGTGTAGCCCAGGATATTTTGGTAGAAGAGAAGGGTGGATATTGATCATCTTACCCATGTAATGAGAAACAAATGCGCTGCTCAGAATGCGCATGTAACCAGCAAGAATAATCACGTCTGGTTGGTATTCATCTATTTGACTCATTAGCTCTGCATCAAAGCTTTCACGCGAGCTGAATGCTTTAGGGTCGACAAAGTGACCGTCCACATCAAACTTTTTTGCACGTTCTAAACCAAAAGCATCTGCTTTGTTAGAGAACACGGCTGCCACTCGTGCGTTTGGCATGCTGTCTTCGCAAGCTTCCAAGATAGCTTGCAGGTTACTTCCGTTACCCGAGATGAGGACCACAATGTTTTTTAGGGTATGGTTTTTCATGATGTCGAGAGCGCCTTGGTATTGTAGGTTGGAGTTATGTAGCTTCTAAACTACCTACTAATAGAATGGTTTTTAGTGTTCTAGATAGCAAAATGAGGACCTAGTCATCTAGTGTCCTCATTCTTCTTATCTTTTGAGCTCGATTTGCAAATTATTGGATTTCAACTTGCTCTTCGTTCGCGTCTGCTTGTGCGATTTGACCAATCACCCACGCGTTTTCGCCTTCTTCTTTAAGAAGAGCAACTGCTGCATCTGCCTGGTCTTTCGGTAGTGCGACGATTAGACCTACACCACAGTTGAATGTGCGGTACATTTCGTGTGTGTCGACGTTGCCTTTCTCTTGTAGCCACTTGAAGATAACTGGCCATTCCCAACTGTTACCATCGATAACTGCTTTCGTGCCTTCAGGCAGTACGCGTGGGATGTTTTCCCAGAAACCACCACCAGTGATATGAGAAATCGCATGGATGTCGTGTTTCTCAATCATCTTAAGTGCTGACTTGATGTAAATTTTTGTTGGTTCTAGTAGGTGCTCACCAATAGTGCGGCCTGCTAGCTCTTCGCTCTTATCTGCACCAGATACTTCTAGGATCTTACGGATAAGGGAGTAACCGTTTGAGTGTGGGCCGCTTGAACCAACAGCGATAAGTGCATCACCAGCAGCGACTTTCGTGCCGTCAATCACGTCTTCTTTTTCTACTACGCCAACACAGAAACCAGCTACGTCGTAGTCTTCGCCTTCATACATGCCAGGCATCTCCGCAGTTTCGCCACCAATTAGGGCACAACCTGCTTGAACACACCCTTCTGCGATACCTGAAACAACATCCGCTGCGGTATCAACGTCTAGTTTGCCTGTTGCGTAGTAATCTAGGAAAAACAGTGGCTCTGCGCCTTGCACGATAAGATCATTTACACACATTGCCACTAGGTCGATGCCAATCGTGTCGTGCTTGTTCATATCCAGTGCTAGGCGAAGTTTTGTGCCAACGCCATCAGTACCAGAAACCAGTACAGGTTGTTTGTATTTAGTTGGCAATTCGCATAGCGCGCCAAAACCACCGATACCACCCATAACTTCAGGGCGACGAGTACGTTTTACCGCACCCTTAATACGATCCACAAGCGCGTTGCCTGCATCAATATCTACACCAGCGTCTTTATAGCTAAGAGAAGAGTTGTTACCACTCACAGGGAAGTCCTCGGTATTAAGTTGGATATGAAAACGGCGCTATTCTAACAGTGCTTAAACATAGATAGCAAACGTTTGCGTCTGTTTTTTTCTTTAGTGATTTATCCTGATATCCCTGTGAAAATCATGTATAATCTGAAGGTTTGTTTAAATATTGCCAACTATAGCCGGAGATGGACATGAAAGTTGTTGAAGTAAAGCACCCTCTAGTAAAACATAAAATTGGTCTAATGAGAGAAGGTGACATCAGCACAAAACGTTTTCGTGAGTTAGCGACTGAGGTCGGTAGCCTACTTACTTACGAAGCAACGTCAGACTTTGAAACAGAAAAAGTGACCATTGATGGTTGGAACGGTCCGGTAGAAGTAGACCAGATTAAAGGTAAAAAAGTAACCGTAGTGCCAATCCTACGTGCAGGTCTAGGCATGATGGATGGAGTTCTTGAGCACATGCCAAGCGCACGTATCAGTGTTGTGGGTATTTACCGTGATGAAGAAACGCTTGAGCCAGTTCCTTACTTCAACAAGCTTGCTTCAAACATCGAGGAGCGTATTGCGCTTGTTGTTGACCCAATGCTTGCAACAGGTGGTTCTATGATTGCTACGATCGATCTCCTAAAAGAGAAAGGTTGTAACCAAATCAAAGTGCTGGTACTTGTTGCTGCACCAGAAGGTATTGAAGCGCTAGAAAAAGCACACCCAGATGTTGAGCTATACACTGCGGCAATCGATGAGAAGCTTAATGACAAAGGCTACATCGTTCCGGGTCTAGGCGATGCTGGTGATAAGATCTTCGGTACTAAGTAATTCTTTGATGTATTACTATGACTGAACAGAAAAAGGCTTGGTGAAAACCAAGCCTTTTTTGTATCTACTGTGCCGTCCTAAATAAGGTTGACACTTTCC
>NZ_JAWOWE010000037.1:0-4438 GCF_033340275.1 Vibrio sp. 1402 | reverse complement strand
CCGCAGTTCTCCCTCTAGCAGCTACAAGAGAGCGGTTTTATCGTGCTTTCGCAAGTTTTGATTAGTGCCTTTACCTGCCACCTTTGGAACTTCCCTTGGTCGGTGGCTGATGCGCATCGCTCTGTCCAAAACATCTTGAGTCCAAACAGAGTGCAGGAATACTTGAAGTGCTTAAACGATATGGGCTATCATGAAAGGACTTACACAGGCCGTCAAACCGGTAAGTATTCCGATCAAAGCCGACCTTGCAGGGTCGGTTTTGTCACATCTGGGGATTGAGATTACAACCAAAGAGCTGGGATCTCAACGATCCTTTTCTAAGGTAATGAACGTCCTCAAGAAAAACGCCTCCCATTGGGAGGCGTTTTTCGTATCTGCCAGATGTAAAAAAGGTCGCCGGTTTGGGCAACCTTTTGCGTTCTATCGTTCAGTTCGCACAACGAGTGTTACGTTAAATTACTCATTACTTTCTTTTAAACCAAAGCAGTCCCACTCTATCAGCAATCGACTAAAATTATTTTTTGAAAGATATTTGGCATCTACACACTTACCATCATCATCGTACAGCACAAGGAAAAAAGAACTCGATTCTAGTGTACGACCTAACGAAAGCCATTGAGCAACAATTGTCTCGTAATGTTCTTGATATGATGCGATTTCAAAGCCTTTGTTATTCGATGTTTTAAAATAAATTTTTAGTTTCACGCTTTATCCCATTTATCTCATACACATCATATTTAAGACTAGGTTTGTGTGAGCAATTGAACGTTCTTAATAGACTTAGGCCAAAAAAAACCACTATATACGCAATTGAGCACTATTATAAAGTTACATGCATATCAACACTTTGTGAGTATTGCGTTATGGCTTTGTGTAAAATAAAAAAATACGACACTTTAGTAGATGCTCATACGATTAAACTTCTCGAAAATTTAACAATGGAAATTGGAAATGAAGAAGTTGCTCTACAAGTCACTATTTTGTCATTTGAAAAACTTTGGCATCAAATGGAAATGCATGGAGAGCCCAAAAACACATTTGAATGGCTTCAAATCGAAGCAAAGAAGCTCATAATTTAAAGCAACATAACGTTGTTTTGGTGCTTATTATTCCTATTACGTTAAATAGCCGACTTAGCATCTCAAAACGCCAATCTGACGCTCTCAAAACGCTCCTGGAGCGTTTTTAAGCACTTATCCTTACCTAATTAGCCAGAAATCGGGCTGTAAGTTTGTGACGCTTTCAGAGCGATTTACAGGACAAAAAGTTCGCAGTTCGATTGAAACAAAAAACGCCCTCTAAGGGCGTTTTTTCTATGTTTTCATCTTATCGATGGCATCTTTGGTGATCAGCTCGTTAGCTATCTCTAAGTTCTCTTTGTACTTCTTCTCTTTGTACTTCTCATATTCAAATCGAGATAACGAACTTCTCGGATCGTACTCGTAACGCTGACAGAATTGCTCAAAAGTAACAGCTGCACTCATAGACACCTCTTAATCTTTAAACTGAAAACTTCGCATAAAGCTCTGGCTCTTTAGAGAGTAGAGTTAGGACTTTGCTTGCTAAACCTGTCGGATTTCTCCGTCCTTGCTCCCAACTTTTCACGGTATCAATACTCACATCCATCGCTTGTGCCAACTCTTTTTGGCTGACATCCAGTTGTGCTCGGATCGCTTTAACATCGGCAATCTCATAACGAGTGACATTCGCAGGAGTCTGCTCTCCTTTTGCAATCGCTTCGGCTTGCTTCATCGATGTATAAAGTTCATCAAAAATACTATTGCTCATTGTCATACTCTCTCTTAATCGACCTCGACACTTCTTTAAGGAGATTCTTCTCTTTCTGAGTTAAAGAGTCCTTTCTCCCTTTCTTGTACAGCAACACCAAATAGACAACATCAGGTTGGATCAGTAAGTAAATCGTTCGATAACCACCACTCTTACCTGTCGATTCTCCAGCAAGGCGAACTTTTCTTAGCCCTCCCGTTCCGACAATCAACGATCCCATTTCTGGGTTTTTGATGATGTCTGACTGCAACGCTCGAAACTCTTCATCCGTGAGCATCTCTTTTCGCTGAGATTCAAACAATGGCGTTTCAATAAACTCTAATGCGTAGCTAATAACCCGATCCTCTCCCAAAAGAATAGGAGTACATTGTACTCCTGGCAAGCGTGTTTTCAAATGTATTAACGATTAAATCCGAAACCTCGACCTCTGCGATTTTGTCGTGCTAACGACTGCTCTTGCTGTATTGCTTTTCCAACGACTGGAGCTGCTGCGTCAAGTTGTTTACTTGCATGGTCAAGCTGCTCACACTGCTCTGTAAGCGTTGGTTCTCCTCGCTGCTCTGCTCGAATCTTTTCTCTAAATCCTTGTAGAGCTTCACGAACTCGCTGTGCTGCTCCTTGTGCTGCCTCTCTAAAACCTCGAAGGCGTGCAAAAGTTGTTTCTCTAGCTCGGTCATTTATTTCCTCTCCAACTTGATCAGCTCGTTCTTGCCATCGTTCATTGTCCACCCCTCCAGAATCGAGTAACCCTCTGGTATCACAATAAAACGTTCCCCTTTCTGGCTCTCGTACAGAGAAAGCCCCCAAGTCTTGTTCTGGAACTGCTCTAGGATCGCTTTTTGGCGGGCTATCTTTTTCTGATTGTCTAATATCGTCTGCCCTTGATACCAAGCGATCCCGTAACTGACGATCACCAAAAATAACAGGGTCACTGGCAACCAAATCCATGTTTTCATCACCAAGAGATTCAAACGTGATTGCTGCTCTTGGATGTCGTTTATGATTTTCTGCTCGCTTGATTTCAACGCATCTTGAATACGTTGTTCGTGCCTCTCGAAGTCTTTCTTTAGCGTTTGCTCGATAGCGTTGGCTTGCTTCTTCGATTGCGAATTGAAGTCCCTCGCCATATTCAAAATCTTGCTCATACAACAAACCTTTTAATCTTATGTTTCGTTTCCCACTTTCGGGATTCTTAATGCTGATGCTTTTAGCTGTCACTCTGGCAATCTCAAATCCTTTGCTTTCAAGCGCACCAATTACCCCTTTTCGACTACGGATTGCGCCTGATTGAGCAAGATTAAGTAGGCCATCGGTAAGAAGTTGCTGAATCTCTTTTGCATCGGATGGAGTGTCTTTAGCACTCACCAAGCCTTGCTGATTAGCAGGGTCATCTGGGTCATGAAGCCCTAGTTCAAGATTCTGAATGGTGCGCCACGCATCGATACGAGGATTGTCTGCAAAGTGGTAGTAAGGTTGAAGTCGCTTGCCAGAATGAAGCTCAATATTTGGAATAACAAAGTTCAGCTCTAACCGCCCTTTATCAAGATGCTCTACCCAAAGAATGGAGTATTGGTCTTTGTCTAAGCCTGGTAACAAAGCCTTTTCAAAATCAGCCATGAGGCGATCTTTAATCTCTTGTGATAAGTCCGTTTCAGCAAAACAGAGAAAGCCCGATGTGTACTTTTTGGCGTAAGGACTCGAATCAATGAGTGATTGAACTAAATCAGGATCGCCTTGATTGAGTGTCGCCCTCTCCCGATTTCTATCTTTCCCTAAGAGATAATCAACAGGGCCACTCCCAACGCCCTTACCTCTACGAGCGAACTGAACAATCATACTGAGATCTCATACTGTGCCATTATTTGCCCAAGCTGACGCTCGATTGCTGAAAGTTGAGCCAATACTTGAACCACATTCACGACATCATAATTCTGGGTATTCACTACTCTAGTGATCTGATTCAAGTTATTTCCAAGTCCAGATAACTGGCGCAATAATGCGGGGTCTACTTTAGGAACATTGGCTCTTTTAAGAGTCCGTTCCCCAAGACAAGTCTCTCTCACCCAAGGAGCTAATTCCGCACCATCACACCGATCTTTCAGAGCTTGAAGTTCAGCCTCAGTGACTCTGATCTTGATGGACTTTTCTCGTATTACTTTCTTCTTTTCAGTCATGGCAATTCTTTAGTTTGAGTGCTTTTAACTAGGGTTAAGGGAGCGTAGCGTCCCTTACAAGGCACAATGACAACGTAACGAAGTGGAGGGGTCTTTGTGTAGCCTTGCTTATGTGCTTAACAAAAGATAGAAAGTAAGATAAAGAAATGCAAATAAGGGAAATCATGAAGTATCAAACAATGACAGTAAGAGCAAAGAGGAGGCTAGCCAAGCTAGCGCAAACCACCCTTTCGGCTGCGCCGACCCCTACCCATTTCAACTCAAATTTATGAGTGATTTGGGTATCTTTTTGGTCGCTTTCAGATTGGGTAAGTCTCTTCCCTTTCGGGCTGCCCTGCGCTGTGAGTAAGGCTTTACGCCCCCATTCCAGTCTCACAACACTAATCAATTATTCCTTTTCCGCAGTTCTCCCTCTAGCAGCTACAAGAGAGCGGTTTTATCGTGCTTTCGCAAGTTTTGATTAGTGCCTTTACCTG
>NZ_JAWOWE010000036.1:0-5639 GCF_033340275.1 Vibrio sp. 1402 | reverse complement strand
CGCCTTACTGGATCTATGCGGTTACAGTTTTGCACCGCGATACGCGCAGTTCAGTAGTGTCATCAATGATCTGTTTGCCGTAACTGAAAATGAACACGGCGGCACCAACCTTGCCCTGAAAAAGCCCATCAGGACGAATGTCATCGAAACGGGATGGCAGGATATTAGGCGCATTGTTCTGTCACTTCAGACAAAGCGAACGACACAGGCAATGCTGGTAAGAAAGTTGTCTGGTTATCCTTCGGGGCACCCGACATTACAGGCGCTGACGGAGTATAATCGACTGGTCAAAGCGCAATATTTACTGGATTACATAGACAATGCCAGTTTGCGGCAGTACGTTCAGCGTGCCCTTAACCGGGGAGAAGCGTGGCACTTCCTGAGACGGGCTATTGCGTCGGTGAATGGCGATCAGTTCCGAGGCAAAAACGAGAGTGAAATCGCTATCTGGAATGAATGTGCAAGATTGCTTGCCAACGCGATCATCTACTTCAACTCCGCGATACTGAGTCATCTGCTGGGACACTTTGAAGCGAGAGGAGATGAAGAGAAAGCGGGTATCACTCGTGCTGTTTCGCCCGTTGCGTGGCAAAATATCAACTTAAGCGGAACGTATAACTTCACTAATACTGGGAAATTGCCCAATATTGGCGAAATAACAAGGCCGATAGTGGATGATTAGGCTCCAAGCTGAAAGTAAACCACCTCCGCAGCCATTTATTGGTGTGGTCTACAGAGGATTATGTCTTTTTAGAGGGGAAAATCCCTAGAACCCCTAAATGGTAATGCGGCAGGCATACGTTGTCCATATGTTGTAACTATTCATTCTATAAATTTTACTTGATCAATATCAAAAGTCAGGATTATTATGCCGATCGGTACAAAACTAACATAAGGATAGCGAGATGGTAGGCAAACACCTTAGAACGCCTCTTCTACTAATCTCATTTGCAGCGCCATTGGTGTTGTCTGGATGTCAAGATTCACGCGCCGAAGCACCTGCATCAGCACCGCCACCACCAACGGTTGAAGTGGCACAAGTGCTTGTAGAACAGGTTACCGAGCTTGATCAATACACTGGTCGATTAGAATCACCTCAAACCGTCACCGTAATGCCTCGTGTATCGGGTTACGTAGACCGTGTTCACTTCCGTGAAGGCCATCTCGTAGAAGCTGGAGACGTGCTTTTTTCAATCGACAATCGTTTGTTTGTTGCTGAAGTTAACCGTTTGAAAGCGGAACTTAGCAGTGCTCAAACAAGCTTGAACCAAGCAATCAAAGATTATGAACGTGCACAAAGACTAAGCAAAACTAAAGCAATTTCTCAAGAGACCGTTGATGCGCGTTTTGCAGATCAGCAGCGTAGCGTTGCAAGTGTTTCAGCTCTTAAAGCTGCTTTGGCAAAAGCGGAACTAGACCTTGAATTCACTCTAGTTCGCGCGCCGATTGCAGGCAAAGTTTCTTTCGCAGAGGTGACCAAAGGTAACTATGTAACTACGGGTCAAACCGTTCTTACGTCACTGGTATCTACTTCGAAAATGTACGCTTATTTCGACATTGATGAGCGTAGTTTCCTTAAATATCAAGAGATTAATAACCTCATCTCAGCGGATGGTGAAATTGAAAATGTCGTCCAAATGTCGTTGGCTAACGATACCGATTTCCCTCATATCGGTTACATCGACTTTGTAGACAATGCGATTGACGAAGCAACGGGAACCATTCAAGTTCGCGCCGTTTTTGATAATGCGGATAAGAAATTTTTACCGGGTATGTTCGCCAAAATGCGTATCGCTGGCTCGGATAGCTACCAAGGTGTGTTGATTGATAACAAGGCGATTGGTACCGATCTGAATAACAAGTATGTCTTGGTTTTAGGCGATGACAATATTGTCCAATACCGAGCAATCTCTCTTGGTGAAGGCCTTAACGGTCTGCGCATTGTATTGGATGGCCTAAAAGGCGACGAAAAGATTGTCGTCAATGGCTTACAACGCGTTCGTGCCAACATGCCTGTTACGCCCGATGAAGTTGCAATGGCTGATGAAAACACCCTTGCCAATATTCGCCAGCAACAAGCATTACGAGACCAGCAGCGCAGTGAGCTACTGACTCTGCAAGTGAAGCAATAAAGGAACCATTGCAATGTTTTCCCAGTTCTTTATTCGTCGGCCGATCTTTGCATCCGTGCTGTCGATACTCATATTCATCGGTGGTGCATTGTCAGTATGGCAACTGCCTATCACTGAATACCCCGAGGTTGTACCTCCGACTGTCGTTGTAACAGCGACTTACCCGGGTGCGAACCCGAAAGTGATTGCGGATACCGTCGCGTCTCCCCTCGAAGAAGAGATTAACGGCGTAGAAGACATGCTGTATATGTCTTCTCAAGCGACTTCTGATGGCGTGATGACGTTAACCGTCACCTTTGCCATTGGTGCCGACGTAGACAAAGCGCAAACCCTAGTTCAAAGCCGTGTTGATCGTGCCCTACCTCGTTTGCCTGAAACCGTTCAGCGACTTGGTGTTGTGACGGAAAAGTCATCACCAGACTTAACCATGGTCGTTCACTTGGTGTCGCCTGATGAGCGTTATGACCTACTTTATCTTGCGAACTATGCAGCGCTTAACGTTAAAGATGAACTTGCCCGAATCGAAGGTGTGGGTGCCGTTCGCCTGTTTGGTGGTGGCGAATACAGCATGCGTATTTGGCTTGATCCAAACAAGGTCGCAAGCCTGGACCTCAACCCTAGTGAAGTCATTTCTGCGATTCGCGAACAGAACCAACAAGCTGCAGCAGGTAGCCTTGGTGCTCAACCAAGTGGCTCGTCAGACTTCCAGTTGCTTATTAATGTCAAAGGACGTTTAAGCGAAGTTGAAGAGTTCGAGAACATCATCATCAAGGTTGGTGAAGATGGTCAGATCAACCATTTGAAAGATGTCGCTCGTATTGAATTAGGTGCCGAAACCTACTCACTTCGTTCACTACTTGATAACCAAGACGCAGTTGCCATTCCAATCTTCCAAGCTTCTGGCTCAAACGCGATTCAGATCTCTGATGACGTAAGAGCGAAAATGGAAGAGCTGTCAGCTAGCTTCCCTCAAGGTGTGAGCTACGAGATTGTTTACGACCCAACGGTATTCGTTCGTGGTTCTATTGAAGCGGTAGTGCAGACACTGCTTGAAGCGGTATTACTTGTTGTACTAGTTATTGTTCTGTTCCTGCAAACTTGGCGCGCATCGATCATCCCATTAGTTGCGGTTCCGGTTTCATTAGTTGGTACGTTCGCCTTCATGTACTTAATGGGCTTCTCTTTAAATGCTCTGTCACTGTTTGGCTTAGTACTCGCTATCGGTATCGTTGTTGATGATGCGATCGTGGTGGTCGAAAACGTCGAGCGAAACATCGAAGAAGGTCTTGCTCCTATTGCGGCGACAGAAAAAGCGATGCGAGAGGTTACAGGCCCAATTGTTGCGACGACGTTGGTGCTCGCTGCGGTATTCATCCCGACTGCGTTTATGTCTGGCTTAACGGGTCAGTTCTATAAACAGTTTGCGTTGACCATTACTATTTCAACGTTCATTTCAGCTATTAACTCGCTGACTTTGAGCCCGGCTCTTTCTGCCCTGTTGTTACGTGGTCACGACCAACCGAAAGATTGGCTCACGCGTGCAATGGATGGCTTGTTCGGACGCTTCGTATTTACCCCATTCAATAAGCTATTTAACAAAGGTTCTATCGCTTACGGTTACGCGGTGAAGAAGAGCATTCGACTTGGCGCACTGATTGGTGTGATGTATGTTGGCCTGCTTGGCTTAACGGCTTACCAATTCGATCAGACTCCTACGGGTTATGTGCCGGGTCAAGATAAGCAGTACTTGGTTGCATTCGCGCAACTGCCAGACGCGGCTTCACTTGAGCGTACCGATGCAGTGATTCGTGAGATGTCCGAGATTGCTTTGGCACAACCAGGCGTTGAACACTCCGTTGCATTCCCAGGTCTGAGCATTAACGGGTTCACCAATAGTCCAAACAGCGGTATCGTGTTCACTCCGTTGGCTGATTTCGACGAGCGTCAAGATCCGAGTCTTAGCGCAAATGCGATTGCAGGTCAGCTGAACCAAAAATTTGCTTCTATCCCTGATGCATTCATCGCGATCTTTCCACCACCACCGGTTCAGGGTCTGGGTACGATTGGCGGTTTCCGTTTGCAGATCCAAGATCGAGCGAACCACGGCTACGAAGCGCTATACGGTGTCACTCAACAAGTGATCATGAAAGCATGGGCGCACCCGGCACTAACTGGTGTGTTCTCAAGCTATCAAGTTAATGTTCCACAGTTAGACCTGGATGTTGACCGTACGAAAGCGCTCAAGCAAGACCTATCATTAGACGATGTTTTCTCTACCCTGCAATCCTACATGGGGAGCACGTACGTCAATGATATCAACCGCTTTGGTCGCACATACCAAGTGAACGTTCAGGCCGACGAAGAGTTCCGCCAAACACCAGAGCAGATTCGCCAACTAGAGGTTCGAAATGCGAACGGTGAAATGATTCCTTTAGGCGCGTTTGTTGATGTGAATTACAGTGCTGGTCCTGACCGTGTGATGCATTACAACGCTTATACCACAGCAGAGATCAATGGTAGCCCTATGCCAGGTTTCAGCTCAGGTGAAGCGCAAGCAGCGATTGAGCAGATCCTTGCAGAGACACTACCGATTGGCATGACTTACGAATGGACCGAGCTGACCTACCAACAGAAGTTGGCCGGTGATACAGCTATGTTGATCTACCCACTGGTTATCTTGTTGGTGTTCCTTGTACTTGCTGCGCAATACGAAAGTGTACGTCTTCCGATGGCAATCATCTTAATCATTCCTATGACGCTTCTATCGGCGATCAGCGGTGTGATTCTATGGGGTAGCGACAACAATATTTTCACTCAAATTGGTCTAATCGTACTGGTTGGTTTGGCAACTAAAAACGCCATCCTAATCGTAGAATTCGCCAAAGAGTTGCAAGATAAAGGTCGCACTGTGATGGAGGCTGTTCTTGAAGCATCACGCTTACGTCTTCGCCCAATCTTGATGACGTCGATTGCCTTCATCATGGGTGTGGTTCCAATGGTGTTCTCTACTGGTGCCGGTGCTGAAATGAGACAAGCAATGGGTATCGCTGTGTTCTCTGGCATGATTGGTGTAACCATATTCGGTCTGCTACTCACGCCACTGTTCTACTACGTATTGGCTAAACGTACTCCTAAAGAGCAGAGTGACAACACAGAGCAAGTTGCACTAGAGCCGATTAACGAATCCACTGTCTAATCCTTTATTTTGAGTGATTAGAAAGGCAGCCCGTGCTATTTGGGGCTGCCTTTTTTTCGTTAAGGACTCAACGGCAATTCCAGCCGTTATTTTTTGTTCAGTCTAGAAACTGTTGAATATCGTCGACGTCCATTAACTCTGACGATAAATACCGCTCTGCATAGTTGCGATAAACACCGCTCGTTAAAAGCAGGTGGAAAATCTCTTTATCAATATGTTCATTCTCCGCCATTTTGGGGTTCTAGGGATTTTCCCCTCTAAAAAGACATAATCCTCTGTAGACCACACCAATAAATGGCTGCGGAGGTGGG
>NZ_JAWOWE010000035.1:0-6026 GCF_033340275.1 Vibrio sp. 1402 | reverse complement strand
CTACCGACAATTTCAGCACTCCACCCGTTTAATCTAGATAGCTCCTTACACCCATCAGAGATTTGCTTAGCTCTAAATCTAAAGGTATCACTTGATACTTCCTCGTCATATTGCGCCCACACAGCACTAACCACCGTATCAATTCCTATATGCCTTGTCTCGCCCAAGCGAACCACACCTGATAAATAGCTGTGAAGAACCCTTGAAGCATCAGCTTTCAGCAAGTGCCTTTCTTGTCTATGGATAAAGATATAATTTGCTTTTTGAGACCATACAGAGTGCGCAGAGATAGGATTGATAAAAATATCATATTGCTCAGTATCTTTATTAAACCGATAAGAGAGAAGATTAAAAGATCCAGACCAGCGAGCACCGTCATATTTGAAACTAACAGCTCCTAATCTATCTAGACTTGCCTCAAGCCACTTATAGTTCTTGGCTCCTGATGTGGAGCGTTGCAACTCTTTAAGTAACTCATATCTTGTTAGTGATATTTTTAATGCTGGAAGTTCTAAGAGCCTGAAAGTCTCTTTTTCATTGATAGAACCACCTTTAAGATCTATCTCCAAGGCTTCAAGTATCTTATCGTCCTGATCTATTGCTTCACGATACAGTTCACTTCGAGCAATTGCTAAAACGCACAAAAGCAAATCCTGATCAGCCACATCAAGCTCATAGAACATTCTGGTTTTTAGTGTGCCATTAGGCGTTTCGTGAATGCGCTCTAAGCCCTTTCTTCGCCTACCCTTGGCGATTGGTCTAAAGGTTGGTGCAGCGTGTAAAACAGGGTGATTACGAGCCGCAGGGAATCTTACATCATCCATTAGTTACGCCCTCTAATCATATTTGAAGCACTGAAATTATGACGCATCAAAACACCTCCAACGCCTCGCTTAAACCACCTTATTCCATTGTCCTTTTGGTAGTTGGCTTTTGAGTTGTAAAGCTGAACATACTTAGTGCGCTCAAGCTCATCAATATTGAATTGCTTTGCATCTTCCTTTGTCATGGTTGTTAGGTTGATTTGGCATCGTATGTTGTCTGTAAGAGCCGCAGAGCCACGAGAAGCACCTTGCTCAAGCCCTGAGCCTAAGAAGTTGCTTGTCTTGTTTACGTGGTGCAGGAAGAGGATTGCAGCACCAGTGCGATGAGCTATTTGCTCAAAGCAACTGATCAGAGTGCTCATGTGTCCTGAGTCGTTCTCATTGCCAGAGTGGAATCTACGAAGCGTATCGAGTATCACAAGGCGCTTACCTTCGAATGCAAGGCACATAGCATCAATAATGCGTTGATTGTAAAAGCCGTTACTATCCACTAAGTGGATCAGGCTCCCCACTTGGCTCTCGATGTGCGCTCTACGCTGCATTTTAATGCGGTCATCAGGTGCTAAAAGAGAACCAATTGCGTGCATACGCTGATGGAGAATTTCACGGGGATCTTCGAGTGTTAGATAAACCGTACCTTTATCGCACTCTTTGATGCCTAAGCCTAAAGTATCTTTGCCAGTAGCAAGATCAGAAAGTAGACCTAAAGCAAAATATGATTTGCCAGTGCTGCCAGCCGCAACAATGCCGCCTACAGTGCCAGCCAATAAGCCGTCAAAAACAAAATCGAGTTCTGGGGCTTCTTCTGAAAATGCTTGTTCTAAATGCAGATAGCCTGCACCACCCAGTTGAAACACTGGGGTTTCTTGTTTAAGATTATCCATGTTAATGCCTTAAAGTTAACAATTTTGAAGGGGTTGAGTGTTGCTGCACTCGCCCCTTTGTCATTTATGTTACAACGATAATTGATTATTACCATCATCACCGTCACCAAGTTTAATCTTCGCTTTCTCTAACGTTCTGCGTGTGTAGTCTTGTACATCATTCTTTCTGTCCACTACGGACGGGGAGCTATTCACAATGGCAATCAGGATTTCTTCATCGTTATAGCCGCCCTTGATCATGTCTATGGTAGCTGCAAAATCAATACGTGAATAATCGATAGACCAGCCTTTGCTTTTAGCTAATCCATGCCATTTGCTCCAGTGGCGCATAAAGACCGCATCGGCTGTTTTCGTAGTAGCATCAACGCTTGCGATTTTCCTTAATCTCTCTTCTTCAAGTGAGATTTGCTTAGGTTGCTGAACTTTCGCATTCTGATACGCCTGTTTAGCCTCCTCACGCTCTTTAATCACTTTATCCAGTTCTTGCTTAAGCAAAGTGATAACACGCTGACAAGCGTTTGCAGAGCTTGATATTAAGCGAGTGAAGAAGTTGTTTCTTGTTGGCTTCTTATTGCTGAATCCTGCCATTCTGAATGGATGAGATACGCCAGTGAAGTTTTCATCGCCATAGCGTTTATTCAGACCTACAACCACCTTATTTGCGATCTCTCGGTCTTTTTCGTCGGTGGTTTTAGGCACTCTAAAGATTGCTTGATAGTTGTCCCTGGACGACTCTTGCACCAGGTTCGGAGAGTAGCCATTAGCAAGCATTTCCTTGTGCGTTTCTGGCGTTAAATCGTCAACGACAATATAGTGATAATCAAGCGTGATGGGAGTGATATAAATATCCCGTCCCTCTGCATTCTTTTTACTTAGAAGTGGAATGTTATTCTTAACTTCTTCAACACTATAAAACTTCTCTGTGCCGTCTTTCTGCTTTCCTAGCACCCAAGGCTTTTGCCCTTGGCGACCGATCAGGGTTATGCGGTACTTATCAGCTTGTAGAGCTTCGGCTTGCTGCTGCCATAACTGCTGTTTCCTTACTGTATTAGCCGATGGACATTTATTAGAAACTGCAACAATGGGCGCGACAATATCACTAATGTGATTGTCAGCATCACCCCAATCAGCAAGCCCAGAATCCACCATAGCAACTTCGTTTGCCACACTACGCTGTTGCTCTGCTTCTTCAGCTTGATTTCTGCATTGAGCATCTTCTGAGTTGCTTTCGATAGCTCGCCCTTGTTCTTCTGATGTTCCGATCTTATCGACTTCTCCAAGGCGTTCAGACTGTTCGTTACGCTGATCAGGTGACTGGGTAGCATGTTCAGCTTTTCCGTTACCTGCTGGATCTGGTCTAGATTCCTGTTGCTCTGTTGCTGCGTCTCTTTCACTGACTGCATTGAGCCTTTGCTTGATTGTTTGTGCTGCTGCGATAAGCTCCGCACTTTGTCTGTCTTGCTCATAAATCACCACTTCTTTTAAGTTCTTATAGGTGTACTTCGCCCCAAGATCGGAGCCTTTAAATTTAATGCCTTGATACTCAAAGGCGAAACCGTTTAATCGTCCAGTGCTGGCAACGTTCGGGATAACTGTTGCTCCTGCCGCTTCGCATCGTTCTATAAATGCAAAAACGTCCAGCTTATCTGTAAGTGCTTCATTTAAAATGTTTTGCAATGCTGCTCTTGCTGGCACTTCCCCTGTCCTCGCTGCCATTTGGATCTCATTTGATGTGAGAGATTTTTCTTGTTTACGCTCTTCAAAAGTTGGAGTTAACTGTAAACCAAACTCCTTTTCTAGTTTGTGAGTTGCTTGAATTGCAAGCATTACGTCATTTCTTCCGTGGTACAACTCACCATTAAAACCGATGCGGTTTAACCCAATATGGATATGCTCGTTGTTTGTGTCTGAGTGTTTACCAAGAAAGTATTGGTGCATGTTAATATCCACACCCATTTCTTCTAAAAATCGTTGAGCAACATTGCACCACATTGAATCATCAATGTTTTCCCCTGCTGGCAAAGCAAGAGAAACATGCCACGCTGGACGATTAATGTTAGGTCTTAATTTACGGCAGACGGCAAACTCTTTTGCAAGCTCTCTTGAGTTTTTACCCGACATATTACCCCCTAGTAACTCAGCCCCTTTCACTGAATCAAGGATGTAATTAGCCAGCCCTCGAAAGCCGTTACCTCTATTAACTTTCGCTTTCATCTTTGTCACCTTTATTTGTATTTATATTTATTAAAGTGCTTCTTATTTTATTTAAAGTTTCTCTTAATTCATTTATATCACAATTGAGATATTCACTCATATTGTGCTTATTTAAATGATGAGTGATTTGATTAAGGTTACTAGATAACCTTGCAAGCTCTGAGAATTGAGACACTGAGATAGGATCTAAGCGTGACTCGCTTATTTTCCCGTTCAGTATTTGCTCTCGCATATAACCTGCTAACTTACCGTTCGGACGCTTGTTCGATGGGTCGATTTGGTATTTATCTTTAAGTTTGTCTATTTCGCTATCAGTGAAATAGACACTTATTCTTACTGGTCTGGTACGTTCCATAATTCAGCCTTTTTATAATAATTATTGCTGTGTTTGTGTTTGGTAGGGGGAGGCAGCCGCCTCACACACCCGCCTTCCTCGCCCTCGCTTTGCGCGGTTGAGGAAGTCTGAAACCTTCAGGTTTCCCGTAGCCGCTAGGCTACCAAGCTCCATGCAATGGCAAGGCACGGAATGAAGCGAAGCGAAAATGGAGGGAATTTAGCGGAGCTAAATTATACCTTGCTCCTAACCCCTCAACCCCCCAAATGCTAGATTTCAAGATTTCGCTTTTCTTTGTAGCCCAGCTCACGTAGTTTATTTTTAATGCGCTTAAGCTCAATATAAATATTATCCGCTAATTCTTCGGTAATTTCATTATTAATGTGATCTCTACCTGTCTTGAGCCAGAAGCAAACATTTTCATTCTCTTTCTTATTTAGTTCTTTTTGTACACCCTCTTTGGTTGATTCAAACCAGTTTTTAAACTCTTCAACCTCTTCACTATTAAGCTCATTTTTAGAAATTTGGTCTTGAATAAGTGAATTAGAGAAATCTAATATACTAATATCAGCCGCTTTAAATGAGCAAACAATCTTTTGCTCACCTCGCCCCTTTTCAGGATTGTAAGTAGTTCGAATAACATTGAACATTTTGCCACGTTGACGATACATCATAATAAAGCCCTCTTTGTATGCTCATTAACTATATTTTAATAATAGCAATATGCTTGACGATACACAAGATAAATTTGCAATTATACTGAAAATAAATAAAAGTCAATTTAAAAGCATATTGTAATCAAAAAGAAGATAATTAAAATATGCCTGTTCGTATAACTTGCAATATGCTTGCAATAATAACGTAAAGTAAGAGATGTATATTCGTGCATTATTGCAAATGTTAGAGTAATTAATGCAGCATATTGCAATATACGGACGATAATATACAAGCATATTGCAATTTTACTAATTATGTGCTTGTTAGTGAGTGCAATTGAAGTGCCAGCATGTGGTGAGGTTGAAAAGTTTTCGATTTCATGGGGAGATACAGCCAAATTTCAAATTCATGCAAATTCCAAAGCAACTATCGAGATTTTCACAAACCATGCAGATTTCGAAGAAAATCGCTGAATCCCCGTTAACAGCTATTTGGATTGGTAAATAAAGTGAATAAACAAAGAGAAGATCAATGTCAGGATCCATTCATCAGGAGAAGTCGAACCTGAGTTGTTAACCATTTCCAAAAGTACAGTAAAGCCTACGACAAACTCATTAAAGTCACGCATATTAATCCTTATTTTTTATATAGTTATAGATACAGTGATACCCAACCAGACGATTGTGTTTTTATTAAGAAGTTGGATATACAGCGAAAGATGGCAACGAGAGGAGGGAGGAGAGATAGATCCGTTACCACTTAAGATATTTTAACATAAAACGAGGCTAAATGCAAATGATTATCATCCGCAACTCCTTTTTTAGGCTTGCAGCCGCAAGGCGCAAGGCGCGTGTGTGAAGCCGCTAGGCTTCCCCTCTTTTCGCTCTGCTTCAAGAGAGGAAGTATTTATACTCCTCTCTAGATATATTTAGAGATATATAGAGGGCATTTTTGTGATTTCGCTCTAGCCCTTACAGGACGTGGGCTAGAGGAGAATTTTGAAGAGTAAAAACGTGAGTGTTAGTACAGTAGTTTGTGAGTGTTAGTACAGTAGTTTGTGAGTGTTAGTACAGTAGTCATTTAGATCTAGATACCTTAACTTACGCCTTTTTC
>NZ_JAWOWE010000034.1:0-6038 GCF_033340275.1 Vibrio sp. 1402 | reverse complement strand
ATTATGTGTATGGAGTTATGTTGAGGGTTTGCCTTTGGCCTGAATGGTTGCAAAGGGTGGGAGAGCGAAGTAGTGATTCCGCACCGAGGGCGGCTTGCCCGTCCGTCAGTGCGTGAAGGTGGTGAGGGAAAATCGCTTTGCCAATGAAGCCCGTACACATAACTCCCATAATGCGTATTTTAAATGGCACTCAGCGCTTTTTTAATTGAAAATGGTCTAATTTCACTGTTACTAAATTCTACTTTGTAGCATTTATGTTGAACATGTTGTCCACCGATAGTTCTTAGTTCGTAGTCAACAATAAAGTGCTTTATGCTTCTTCCATCAATGTTCCAGTTTGTTGCTTCACAGTACCTTTCATAAAGATCTTTAAGCTCTTCGAATAGATCTCCGTTCTCTATCTTTCCATCAATACTGTCTCGTAAATCCATGTAGTGTTCATTTGCACTTTTCTTCGAGTGAAATGTTTTGTTACCTAGTGTTACCTTAGCCATATTTGTACTCCTGTTTGTTTATTAAACAATAAGTCAATCAGAAGTGATTTGTCAAATAACACTTAGCAATCAATATGTTACGAGTAAAATAATACGTTACTGTGTTGCATTTTATTCACTTAACAGAATGAAAAGTATGAAGATTTATTTTTGGATATTTTTTTATTAGAGCTCAATTTTTAATGATGTACTAGCCCCGCAGGGATAAGGGCACTTTCTACAGTTTTTGGGGAGTGCTTTTCTAAAATGCCCGAAAAGTAGGGAGCTTGCGACCGTAGCTCCCCTTGAAGAAACCGCAAAACACCCCTTCATCCTGCCAAGCCTAAAAATGGTACAGGGCACTGCCAGTTATCGGTTCTACCTCTTCCTTCTCATAGTGCTCAATCCAGAGAGAAAGAAAGAGCGGAGGGGGGAGGAAGCGGAGCGCCGCGCTGCGCTCTTTCTTGGTGGCTAAGCCACATACTTTAATAGTGGCTTATAGTCCCAATGTGGCACTGACCTTTATTGTTGGCTTTTCGGATGCTTGTTCCATCCAAGTGCTTTGTTCAGTTCTTCGGCTTCTTCTAATCTCTTTCGCTTTTCCCTTTCCGCCTTTTTCTTCTCCGCAATTACCTCATACTCAATTTCTGCACCGGAAAGTTCTTCTTCACTAAATCCATAACTTTCTATTAGCTCTTGCTTTATCTTGTTTGCAGCAACAGTTTGCTCATTGATGAGGTGGCTTATGTATGCACTCCTTAGCGATGCTCTTTCACTTGCTCGTTGCTTTTCTCTATAGGATTTAAGTGCTTGAACTTGTGTACTTAGTGCTTGAATATCTTCTTTGTACAGACCAGAAAGCTGCCAGATAATTGTTCTATATGCTTCATCTGTATCTTCATCAATGCCGTTCAGTGCACTAACAAATGACTTCACAGCTTCTATTTGCTGTTCTCTTGTGTCTCCGTAAATGAGATCATTTAAGTTTTTGTTAGTTATCTTCGCGATCTTTACAACATCAGACAATTTTGGATCGGTTTTCCCTGCACAAATTCTCTTTAATGTACTGACACTAATTTCGGTTAACTCTGACACTTCTTCATATGTGCCTCTTTCTAAGATCGCACTTTTAAATCGTTGTACCTGTTTTGGATCTAGCATGAGTTCATTCTCTAGTGAGTTCATTCTTATCTCCGTTCATTTTACCTCTTGTTTTCGACCATAAACCCATAAGTGTCACAATTGACACCGAGTTGGTTGCATATCTGTTTTGTTGGTAGTAACATCGTCAGTGTCATTATAGACACTTTAAATAATCATAACTGATATTGACAGGGTTTTGGTGTGTACGATTTTCTAGGCTTAAGAATCCACTTCAAAGATGAGTTCATTACTCCTATTCAGGTTGGTGATGAGTGGGAGACTCATATCAATTTTGACGATCTTATTGACCGTGGTCTTCGTTTGGATTGCTCTGTTGATCTTGATGAAGATGGGAACACTTCCATTTCCTCTCTTCGTCACGCTTGGGAATCTGTCCCTTCTAGCTATACCAGTATTGCTATGAAAGTTTTTCAGGGTTCTGGTTTTCGTCCTAATGCTTGTGTTGAGTTGAAGTGTTCTCCAGCAAAGATTCTTCAAGGTCATAACGTTTATGGTAGTGACTCTCTTTTGACCTGTGCTACTGCCATTCTTGATGCTTTCAAACGTGCTATGCCTCGTTTCTGTGAGATGCTTGATTTTCAGATGACTGATGTCTTCCGCTTTGACTCTACTATGTCTGTTCAAGTTGAATCTCGTGACCAGCTTCAGGCTGCTCTAGTTGCCTTATCAAAAGTATCTAACAAGTATCTTAGACCTAGTAGACAAGGCGAGTTCGAGTCTACTGTTTACTTCAATAAAGATAAGAACAACCCTAACTCTGGCCGTACTACCTCACTCATTATTTATTCAAAATTAGATGAAGTTAATTATCAATGTGAAGCTCTTAAGAAGCTTAAACGTAAGGAAAAAACTAATCGTTACGATCGCGTTATTGATGAATTATCTTCTGACTCTTTAAAGGGCTTCGCTGACAATCGTCTTCGTTTCGAGGCTCGTTTTATGTCTCGCTGGTTTGAGAAAAACAACATACCTCAAAATCTTTTTGAGTTGATCGAGTATGTACGTCTTTTCGAATCTGCTTCTGATTCTAGTTTCTGTCTTTGGGCTTGGCGTGATGCTATGAAGTATCTGCTAGACGCTATTGAGGGGAGCACTCTTTCGGTTGTTAATGACCATAAAGTTATGTCTTTGCTTCATGACCTATACGATACCGTAGACTCGAAGGGAAACACCCGTAAATCAAAAGCCCTTCGTCTATTTCAAGTATATGACCGTTTGAAGCATTCGACCTATGAACAGGTTAAAAACACTATGTCTAAATCTAGCTTCTACCGTTCCATTTCTGATTTGATGGCAGTTGGGCTTTCAAAGGAACAGCTTCAAAACCTTCATGATGATGAACATATTCCTCTTGGTCAGGTTCTTACTTTTGATTTCGATAATCAACGTCCGGCCAATTACAAAGAGCCTGTATTTCAGGGTATTAATTCTGGTGCTGACCTTTTGGCTCATCTATCAGGTTCTCCTCGTAACGTTCAAGTAACTGAACTAGATAAAATTTACGATTCTTTATCTGATATTGGTATGCCAGCTCTTTATGCTCGTGCGCTCCAAGCAGGTAGAGAAGTTCGAATAAACCAAGATAAATCTGTCTCTCTAGTCCTTTGGGATGACGGTACTTCTAATCTTGTTTTCCATAAACCCGGCAATAAAGCAGATGTTTTATCAATGCCTTTTAATCAATCAACGTCTAATCCATCTAGTGAGAGCATGAGCTTTCAGCAATGGTCAGGCGGTAATCACTAGGGTGACTTTATGAACAAAATGCCTTTAACAATTTTTAACTCTAATTTCGGAACAATGGAAGATGAGAACGGTGGTTCACCTATGCAATGGGCGAACTGTCAGACTATTGGTGACTTCCAAGAGAACGGCGACAAAGTAGGTTGTCAAATCGGTAAAATTTCCGTGGTTACAGATAACAACTTTGCTCTATCTAAGCGCCTTAATATGGAGCTTAAAGCTAAGAAAGCGCCTTTGGAGGTTCTTGCCGTTTTAGGTATGGGCGTTTCCAATGGCAAATCAACATTCATTCTAAAGGATTTTGAAGTTCCAAAAGCTTCTTAATTCAAACAGTTTTATTGGTTTAATTATTCGGCGATGAAGAACTAATAAAGGTATCACTATTAGTAGATATCAACCATTCGATAATTGAACCACCATATTTAGGAGTTAATTAGATGATTTGTGCAAAACCTCTTGATGGCTATCTTCAAATTGTTCAGTTAGCTCCTAATGAAAGTTGCCAATACATAACCTTAATTGAGCAAACCGATTTAATAGAAACGGTTTCTTATTTAGATGAGGCGAGTGCATTTGAAATTATTGGCGCGGCTGCTTCGTTATATGCATTGGCATATGTAATTAAGATGGTATTAATTCAACTCGGTTTTAGAGGTTAATATGAAAACTAAACTTTTGACTCTTGGTACTGTTATCGGTGCCTCTCTTGTTTCTTCTGCTGCAATGGCTGATGTAG
Source organism: Vibrio sp. 1402 (assembly GCF_033340275.1). Taxonomy (NCBI): domain Bacteria; kingdom Pseudomonadati; phylum Pseudomonadota; class Gammaproteobacteria; order Vibrionales; family Vibrionaceae; genus Vibrio; species Vibrio sp. 1402. The sequence goes on along the minus strand of NZ_JAWOWE010000034.1, from coordinate 1,922 downwards.
ATGTCACTGCTGCAACTGGTGTAATTACTACGCAGGGTTCTGCTGCTATTGGTTCAGTTGGTCAAGCTCTTATTGGTTTAGCTGCTTTAGCGGTTGTTTATAAATGGGCTAAGGCTGCTTTCTTCGGTTAATAGCTATTACTCTAATAAAAGGGGGGCTATTGCTCCCTTTTTTGATCTCACTTTGGGGGGATTTATGCCAGTACCTTTTTATATAAGCCCATCGGATATTATGTGGGGCTTCATTATCTTCCTGATTGTTGATTGTATTAGGAGGCTGATGTGAATATTAAATATCTTCTTTCTTCACTGGTTATTTTGTGTAGTGTTTCGTTTAGTGCTTTGGCAACAAATCATTGTGAAACGTTAATAGAAACTGAACCAACTTTAGGCGTTTGGTGGGATGAGGCCGCTTATGGTCGTAACATGCTTGGTAATTATTGGTGTGGTTCTGCTTCTAAATGTACAGCTCAGTTAACTAGTTTTGTTGGTTGTGATTCCGGTAGGTGTTTTGCTGATGCTGATTATACTGGTGCGGAATGTCAGCATGATACGTTAGATGGTTTTTGTACTGATTCAACTTGTTCTATCGCTTTACCTGAGCCAGAAACATCAAACCCTGACGAACCGGTGCCTGATAAGGATGATGTTTCGCCTCAAAAGGGTGTGGCATGGCGTTATAGTAGTAATATTGGTGAAACAGTTACTGCGGCTGCTACTAAAAGATGTCAAGGCTTTGAGTATTGTAATAATTTTGATGTTCAGACTTATAGGTTTGACTCTTCTAGACAAGATTTGAGAACGGTCGTTTTTTATCTTGAGGGAGGGGCAGTTTGGGTTACCGAGGATTATAAAAGTGTTACTTGTGATACTTTAACTGCTCAACAACAACTACTTGTTCCTACCTGCTCATCTGATTCGCAGCCTACTGACCCAGAACCAGAGCAATGTAAGCCTGATTCACCTGATTACCCTAATTGTTGTGATGAGTCGAATAACTGGTGTGATGCTCCTTCTACTGAAGATTCATGCACCATCTTTTCTGATAATTACCCTGAGTGTGCAGGTGATGTAGATGTAGACCCACCTACAGGTGGTGATTTAGGCGACCCTGATAAACCAAACGGTGGCGGCACTGGTAATCCTGACCCTGATAAACCAGAACCGGATGTAGAAGAAAATAGCGATACTACAAAGGCTATTGAGTCTATGAATAAGGACTTAAATAAACAGCTTACTGGTATCAATAATGACTTGAATAAAAACCATGCTGAGAATATTTCACATCTTGATGCATTAAAGAATTCTATAGATTTAAACACAGATACTATTGTTGATACCTCTAACCATCTTAAAAATGCCATTGAGAGCCAAACAGGTACACTTTCAGATATTGGTAATACCAACAACAAATTACTTTCTTCACTTAATCACCTTTTGAATGATGGTATTGGGGAATTAAGTGATGATTTGAAGGGTATTGAAGGTGAGATTAATTCCGGATTAGACGATTTAGAGCATGGTATTAACGGCTCCCTTAGCGCAGATGATTGTCAGTCTTTTTCTTGTGAGGGTAATGCTGCGACTTGTTATTTAGCTAAGCAGGCTTGGCATGAGAGCTGTCAGTCTAATGATATTAGTGAGATTAATGAGGCCGGAACTGGTTTATTAGAGGGGATAGGAGATTATAACGACCAATTTACTGATGAATATGGTGCTTATAAAAATATTTATGAGAATGCTGAGGGTTCAGTAAGTGATTTGTTAAAAGCTTATGATGAATCTAATGGCGTTAATTTTGATGGTGAGTGTCCAGCCCCAAAATATTACGATGGTGGTTTATTTAAATTTACCATTGATTTAGCTCCTTTCTGTGAAATGGCTTATATCATTCGTGCTTGTATTATGGCGGCGGCTGCGTTC
>NZ_JAWOWE010000033.1:0-6232 GCF_033340275.1 Vibrio sp. 1402 | reverse complement strand
GCTTAGCGGAAAGTTCTTTTACCCTCAGCCGAAATGCCTGCCGTTGCTAGACATTGCCAGCCAGTGCCCGTCACTCCGCGGTCTTCACTGCGTGATCGAGTTGATCGACACCCGCCGTGACACGCTCCATGAAGTGCCTGCCTGCGTCTGTTAGCCGAACGCCCCGCGCATGGCGCTCAAATAGCAGGACACCAAGGTTATCCTCCAGCGCTTTCACACGCGCGCTGACGCTCGACTGGCTGATACCAAGTGCCTTGGCCGCATGCCGAAAATTCAGATGCTCGGCGACGGCGATGAACTGAACAAGGGAAATGAGCGGTATCCTGCCAGACAGGATACCGACATTCACGAGGTTTCGATGGTTAGTGCGCCGCATCGGAGCGGGCCTGCTACCAGTCGTCGGTTAGACGACTGGCGACTTCTCGGTGGCAGCCCCACGGAGCCGAAGGAGCACCAGCCCCAACGAAACCAGTACCGCCATCGCCGTGGCGTAACAGATCACGGGCCACGCTGTGTCACCGTTTAAAAGTGCCACCGCCAATGTCCCGACAATGCTGACTATCAGGCTTTGAACGCAGAAGTAGAACGCGACCGCTGATCCCGCGATGTCGTCGAACTCTGCCAAAGCGCCGTTCGCGGTAACGGACACCGTGAAGACAATACCGACCGCGACAACCCACATCGGTAGGATGAAGGTGAGGAATGACGGCGAGCCGTAAAGTTCGCCGATCCCCAACAGGACCGCTCCGCAAACAAGCAACGCCATCCCACGCGCCACGCATCCTGCGATGCCCCATCTGGCGACAAAGGACTTCGCGAAACGGGTTGTCACGATCATTACAAGCGCGACAGTGGCGAAGGCAAAGCTGAATCCGATCTCGGAATATTCCGCTTGGCCTATGAGCACACGGGGAGCCGTCGAGAAGAAGACGAAGTAGGTGCCCATACCGGCGCTAAAGCCGACAGTGTAAACCCAAAAAGCCGGACTCGCGAAGATCGGCAAGACAGATCGGCGCGTCTTGACTTGATCCAGAGGGCGGGTTTCGTGCCACCTGAAACCCGCATTTAGGAGTGCGAGCATCGCCAGTATAGCCAAAGTAATGAATATCGCCTGCCATCCCAAGAACTCGCCGATCAATACTCCGGCGATAGGGCCGAGCGCAGGCACGAACGCCAGCATCGAACTGAAAAGGCCGTAGATGACGACACCCTCAGGACGGTTGGCATAAACGTCGCGAACCGTCGCGAACGTCGCCACCAGCATGGCCGACGCGCCCACTGCTTGAAGTAGACGGAAAGCGACAAAGGCCGGTGCAGTTGAAGACCAAGCTGCTCCCAGAGACGCAATGACGAAAGCCGTTGCGCCCGCAAGTAGAATTGGCCGTCGCCCGATTCTGTCTGAGAGCGGACCAAAAATCACCTGGCCCACGCCGAGCATCACCATATAGAGGCTCAACGTGAGTTGGATCATAGCGGGCGTCGTGTTCAGGATGCCGGGCATCGCTGGAACGACAGGGAGATAAATATCCATCGCCAGTGAAGCGAGGATGTCGAAAGGAGCCATCAGCAGCAGTGCTGCCGGCAGCGTATAGGCCCACGCGGGGCGTGTGGTGGTCATGACGAATCAACCCTCGATTAAGGAATACCGGGCGACGTCTGCTCGTCAGCAATCAGATGAGACTAGCCTTACAGAGCGCCGCAACAACAATACTGGTTGTTGCGGCTTACTTGTCTGCTGACTTGGAATTTCCCATCTGATTACTCCACGCTTACGAATATGAATTGCTACATTTTATCCGATTATCTTTTGCTTCGCAATGCGGCATGGGCGCACTCAGCGTTCCAGCCCCCTCTGCCGCCCTAACTGCCACGACACCGACCCGCCCTGCACGATGCCCATAACCTCGCGGCCGAGTTGGCGGTCGATGATCGGCCGCCACGGGACAAGGGTGAACTCATGGGATTTCTCGACCACGGCGAACTTGCCGCTCGATAGATGCACGGTTCCGGTAAACTTGCCGCTGACGCTCTCGCCGTCCGTGGCGGCGCGGAACGGCAGGCCCTTACTCAAAGCCATATCCGATCCGACGCCGGCTACCTCGCGCTCCCGCAGGATGGCGAGAAGGTTGCGCCGGTAGAAGACGCGGCTGTCCCGGCTGCGGGTGGCGTCGCCCTGTTCGATATGGTGCTCGCGGCGCTGGTCCATGGCTTCGCGGACTTGTTGCCCGAAGCCGGTTGGCGCAAGGTCGGCCGTCTCGCCGTGGATCAGCCGCCGGTCCAGCCAGGTCGCGCCGTCCGATCCGATCTGTTTGTTCAGATCGACCGGGGAAAGGACGCGAACGCTGGCCTGACTGTCTCGGCCGGCGTCATGGGCGGCGGCACGGCTGACCAGATCATCGGGGATGCGCCATTGGTCGGCGTCGATCCGCTCGACGATACCGGCCCGGCGTAGCGCCTCCAGCCGGCGCACATGGGCATCGACATAGCCCTCATAGTCGCCGCCTGGAACGCGGCACGTATAGGAAGAATAAACGCCCTTTTCACCCAAGTCCAACAGCTTTGGACCGCAGTTGACTCTTTCGACACCCCTGCGATGCAACCCAATCCGGCTGACGGGGAGCCAGCAACGCTGAAAATTTACCCTCCTCTTTCCCACTAGCGGCTCCTTTTCCGACAACCAGCACGGCGGATCCCTGCCGCGGCGCTGTGAACGCAGCATTTTGATTGGTATCGTTGGCCTTCAGGCTCGTCAGTCAAACAGACCCAGGAGCAGCTCAGCCGGTGGCGCCCGGCTTTCGGGTAACGCCCTGGTCCCGCTGGTTTCGGCTTTGTGCTTCAGGTGATCAAGGATCTGCTTGATCACTATAGGGTCTTCAATGCAGGCGATGACTTTCATGGCGCCGCCGCAGCCGCTGCAGGTCTCGATGTCGATATTGAAAACACGCTTGAGCCGTTGCGCCCATGTCATCGACGCTCGCCGTTGTGCTGGTGTTGCCGGTTCATCAGCCACCCTGACCTTGTTGCCCCTGCCCCGTTTTGCCGGCGTGACCAACGCCCGGTGCCGACTGTTGGGTGCGAACACCCCGTGGAAGCGGGTTAGGTTGACTCTGGGCTTCGGTACCAGGGCGGCCAGCCTTGCAATGAAATCCAATGGTTCGAAAATGACGTGCGTGGTGCCGTCCCGGTACGGCGTCTTGAGCTGGTAGCGCACGTTGCCGCCTCGTGTTAACGACAGCCGCTTCTCGGATACCGCCGGGCGGCTGATGTACCGGCACAGCCGTTCGAGCTTCTTGCGTTCATCGGCCCTGGCCGCCACGCCGGCGTGCAGGCTGGACCCGGCTACCTTGCCAATCCCGTCACCGAACGGATCACCACTGGTCGGCAGAGTTTGCAAAGTGAACACCTTTCGCCCCGCCTGTGAACCGACAGCGATACGGTAAGTGATCGAGTGCCCCAGCAGGGGTGTCATCGGGTCGTCATCCACCGCATCCGAGGCCAGATAGCTGTTTTCGACATCCCGTTCCAGCAGGCCTTGCCGTTCCAGATAGCGACCCACCCGGTGGGCGATGGTGTGCGTCAGCTGGGTGAGCTCTGGGCTGGTCGGCGCCTTGACCCAGCGGAAACGCGCTGAGCCGTGGGATTGCTCGACATACACACCGTCGAGAAACAGCATGTGGAAGTGAACATTCAGATTGAGCGCCGATCCAAAACGCTGGATCAGGGTGACCGCGCCCGTCTTGGCCACTTGGTGGGTATGGCCCGCTTTCTTGACCAGGTGCCAATACCCATCTTTGTATCAACTCCCCTTCCTGCCCGGCATCCCCGCAATTGATGACTTCAGAACAAGATGCTACCAATTTTTCAATAACAGCAAATTGCCTTTTTACTCCATCGTTATCAATTAGTTTAATGCCAAATTTTTTAGGTACAATTGGCAGATCTTCCAATTTCCAGTATTTCCAATTTTCTTTGTAATCATGGGGTTCATTCAATGTACACAGATGGCCAAAAGTCCAGGTTACCCAATAGCCATTTCCTTCATAAAAGCCGTTGTTGCGTTGTTTTGCACCAATTACTTCGGCAATATCTTTTGCCACAGAAGGTTTTTCAGCTATACATAAAATCATAAGGAGGCAAAGTTAGTAAGGTCGTTGAAGTTTTGAAACCGTTACATACAAAACATTTCAACAAAAACAGTAAGTTTTAGAGTTATTTACGTGTATATTTTTTTATTTCAAAAGCAAAAGCGTGTTTTTCATCAATACCCTGTTTCAGTACAGTTTCACTATTCCACTCAGATTCAGAAAATTTAGGAAAAAAAGTATCTGCGTCAAACACTCCATCTACTTGTGTGATATACATTTCTTGAAGGATGTTTCGCTGCATAACTTCTGCATAAATTTGTCCCCCACCAATGATGAAAACAGTTCTTTCGGTTTCATTTTTATAGAACTCTAAACATTCAGTAAGTGAAAAAAAGACATGAGCTCCTGGTGCTTGATAGCCGATTTGGTGAGTTAAAACGGCATTTTCACGATTTGGCAAGGGTCTAAATTTCTCAGGAATAGATTCATAATTTTTACGTCCGGTTATTACTACATGACCTGTTGAAGTTTCTTTAAAGAATTTCATATCAGCCGGCAATTTCCATAACAAATCGTTGTCTTTACCAATGCCAAAATTTTTATCCATGGCAACAATTAATGATAGTTTCATAATGATCGGTATTGAATAATTAATTTTTTATTTGAGGCATTAAGCACATGCAATAATTTCTCAATTGGTTTTTTCACCTTTTCTTTCAAATGTAACTCATCTGCAGTTTGAATCATACGTATAGGAAGAATAAACGCCCTTTTCACCCAAGTCCAACAGCTTTGGACCGCAGTTGACTCTTTCGACACCCCTGCGATGCAACCCAATCCGGCTGACGGGGAGCCAGCAACGCTGAAAATTTACCCTCCTCTTTCCCACTAGCGGCTCCTTTTCCGACAACCAGCACGGCGGATCCCTGCCGCGGCGCTGTGAACGCAGCATTTTGATTGGTATCGTTGGCCTTCAGGCTCGTCAGTCAAACAGACCCAGGAGCAGCTCAGCCGGTGGCGCCCGGCTTTCGGGTAACGCCCTGGTCCCGCTGGTTTCGGCTTTGTGCTTCAGGTGATCAAGGATCTGCTTGATCACTATAGGGTCTTCAATGCAGGCGATGACTTTCATGGCGCCGCCGCAGCCGCTGCAGGTCTCGATGTCGATATTGAAAACACGCTTGAGCCGTTGCGCCCATGTCATCGACGCTCGCCGTTGTGCTGGTGTTGCCGGTTCATCAGCCACCCTGACCTTGTTGCCCCTGCCCCGTTTTGCCGGCGTGACCAACGCCCGGTGCCGACTGTTGGGTGCGAACACCCCGTGGAAGCGGGTTAGGTTGACTCTGGGCTTCGGTACCAGGGCGGCCAGCCTTGCAATGAAATCCAATGGTTCGAAAATGACGTGCGTGGTGCCGTCCCGGTACGGCGTCTTGAGCTGGTAGCGCACGTTGCCGCCTCGTGTTAACGACAGCCGCTTCTCGGATACCGCCGGGCGGCTGATGTACCGGCACAGCCGTTCGAGCTTCTTGCGTTCATCGGCCCTGGCCGCCACGCCGGCGTGCAGGCTGGACCCGGCTACCTTGCCAATCCCGTCACCGAACGGATCACCACTGGTCGGCAGAGTTTGCAAAGTGAACACCTTTCGCCCCGCCTGTGAACCGACAGCGATACGGTAAGTGATCGAGTGCCCCAGCAGGGGTGTCATCGGGTCGTCATCCACCGCATCCGAGGCCAGATAGCTGTTTTCGACATCCCGTTCCAGCAGGCCTTGCCGTTCCAGATAGCGACCCACCCGGTGGGCGATGGTGTGCGTCAGCTGGGTGAGCTCTGGGCTGGTCGGCGCCTTGACCCAGCGGAAACGCGCTGAGCCGTGGGATTGCTCGACATACACACCGTCGAGAAACAGCATGTGGAAGTGAACATTCAGATTGAGCGCCGATCCAAAACGCTGGATCAGGGTGACCGCGCCCGTCTTGGCCACTTGGTGGGTATGGCCCGCTTTCTTGACCAGGTGCGTGGCAATGACGCGGTAAACGATGCCCAGCACCCACCCCATGATCTCGGGCCGGCTGGCAAACAGGAAACGCAGCTGAAACGGGAAGCTCAACACCCACTGACGCATGGGTTGTTCAGGCAGTACTTCATCAACC
>NZ_JAWOWE010000032.1:0-6369 GCF_033340275.1 Vibrio sp. 1402 | reverse complement strand
GGGGTCGCGGGTTCGAGTCCCGTCCACTCCGCCACTTATATTAAGCCTCAGTCGAAAGACTGAGGCTTTTTTCGTTTCTACTGCGGCGTTTCCCTGAAGTGTGTTTACACCTAACTAGACTACTCCCCATAATCCCTACTAAGCGAACTCTGCGTGATTACACACTAGGCTTTAATTAATATAGGCCGTTGATGCTGTGGAAAGACAATATGACCTACAAACAAACCTAAGTAATCTATGGTATTCAAAGGCGTTCAACGGCTTGAATCTTGATGAGAAAGAAAAAACGAACTGTGCGCATAATCCAGAAAAGCGTCATATATACCCCCAATCTCTCCTGGCTCAAAAATCAAACGACTTGAAAAGAATTGGAAGGTGAAAGATTGAAGGAGCTCTTCATTAGCGAGGTGATGATTTTCGACGCTGAACATTTGATGAGTCTCAGAAAAAATATATCGCCAAGGGGTAAGAAGCGCCAGAACAGAGAGGGGGAGCTTAGCTCGAGGCTGTAAGCTATGCGGAATAACTCACAAACGTCAAAGCTCAAACCCATTAAGAGAGTCGCTCTAGATCTAAGTGGTTATGTGCTCACTAGCGGTACTAGAAAATAGTTAAGTATCCCAAATGGATTATATGAAAAAGCCAACTGCTAAAGCGGTTGGCTTAGTATAAAAATCTCGACGTACTTTAGAGCGAGAAATGATGTCTAAAGAATACGCTTTAAAACACCATCTGCCTTTAGGCGGGTAATTTTTCTGACCAGTCGCTGTACCCCTATAGGATAGTCTTCTACTTTCTCTAATTGCTTATAAGTACAGATAAGGTGAGTATGCTCAAGAATACGCGAAACTTCGTCTTCAAACTTCTCAGTGAGCTTCGCATAATTGTCTTGTATGAGTAGTCCATTTTCTAGGTCGAGTGACCAAGCACGTGGATTTAAGTTATTCCCAGTAAGTAGCATATAGCGTTTATCAACCCAAATACCCTTAAGGTGGAAGCTGTTATTGTCATGCTTCCATAGGTGAATTGACAATTTACGTGCGGCGATATTCGCTTCATTGGTTTTCGCAAAGCGACGTAAATTCACTTCGTAAAGATATGGAAGTCCGCCAATGGTTTTAAAGTCTTCCTCAGGTGCAATGTAAAAGTCGTTGGCGGTTTTATCACCCACAACAATAGTTACTTTCACACCACGCTTCATGGCTCGTTTCACTTCACGATGAAGTGCTTTAGGGAAGTTAAAGTAAGGCGTACAAATGAAAATTTCGTCTTGGGCTGCTGCCAATAACTTTACAATCTGTTGATTGAGTAGATTACGGCGTTTGCCTAGCCCAACTAACGGAGTGACTTTTACGCTTTCTTCTGTTGCAGCTTGGTCTTCAAACTTATAATTGGCTTGAGCAAGAGAAGCCCTCAGTTGGCGAATCGCCGACTTAATTTCTTTGGTTTCTGGCTTATCTTTTCCTGCAAGATCATTAACGGCAGGGTGAGCAATCATTTCTTCCTGAATGAATTGCACCATTGAATTCGCTAAAGATTCATGTCGAATCACATGGTAACGATCAAATCGATAACGTTCATGATAATGGAGATAAACGTTATTTAAGCTCGCCCCACTGTAGATAACAGTATCATCGACAATGAAGCCTTTTAAATGCAGTACCCCAAAAACTTCTCTGCCACGCACTGGTATGCCATAGACAGGGATTGGGTGTTGGTATTTGCTGGCATATGCTTTGTAAAGCGCTGAATTACCCTCAGATGTCTCCGCACCAATCAGGCCACGCTGCGCTCGATGCCAGTCGACACAGATATTGATGTCCAACCCAGGATTGCGCTGTTTCGCTTCATAAAGCGCAGTGAGAATTTCACGTCCAGCTTCATCATCTTCCAGATATAGAGCGACTAGGTAAATTCGCGACGTTGCTTTGCTGATAGCATCTAAAAGACGGGTTCTGAATGATTCTGCTGAATACAGAACATCAAAGTCTTCCGGATTGACAGCGAGACTTGGCAACTGTTCGAATGGATTCCTACTTACTATCATATCGGTATGAGTACCTTAGTTTAGTGCAATATTGCGAACCTGCCATTTTATCAAAGATATGATTTACCTGGCTACAAAAGCACGCGTTTTGATGTCGTTGAAGAGATGAATTGCATTGGAATGAGATCTTTACCGCTATCTACATAACGTTGAAATGCCATTTTTAGCGGGTGTGGTAGCTCAGAGCAATCAATTGTTGTGAATCCATGCTTGGAATAATAGGATTCGAGATGTGTAAACGCGAAGCAATAATCGCCATCAGTGAAAACATTGTTTTTACAATGAGTTAGTAGTTCTTTTCCAATCCCTGTTCCCCTAACTTTCGGAATGACCAACATTCCTGTCAATAGACGAACTTTATCTACACTTTTTAAACGTAGTAACGCAATGATTTCACCTTTATGGCTTGCTGTAATGATCAATTCATCTTTTTTGGCTCGACCCGCAGGGTAATACGCTTTGTATAGTTTCTTAATGAGGGGGAGCTTGATGGGATTTAACACTTCTATGATTAATGAGTCTGGTATTGTCACTGCGGTTAAAAGATAACTAATGTAGAATGTCGACAGTTTAAGAGAATCTTATCTGGTGTTGCAAACCTACTATGCAAATTAAAACAAATGCGAGCCTAAAGGCTTACCATACTTTTGGAATTGAACAATCGTGTTCCTATTTAGCTATCGTTGAGTCGCTTGAAGATGTTATTGAGCTATTTCAAAACCCAAGATTCACCCATTTACCGAAACTTTTTTTAGGTAAAGGAAGTAATGTTCTTTTTACAGAACATTTTGAGGGATTAGTGATTGTTAATCGAATCATGGGTAAAGAAGTCACGGAAACGGATGAGCACTACCTATTACATATTGCCGGTGGTGAAGATTGGCCTGAATTGGTTTCCTGGTGTGTGAATCAGGGGATCGGTGGGATCGAGAACTTAGCTTTGATTCCAGGTTGTGCTGGCTCGGCTCCTATTCAGAACATTGGTGCGTATGGCCTAGAGCTAAAAGACATCTGTGATTATGTAGATGTTCTTGATCTAACTACGTTTGAAAACAAAAGAATGCACGCCCAAGACTGCGAGTTTGCCTATAGGGATTCCATATTTAAACATGCGTTGCACGGAAAGTGCTTTATCACCGCATTAGGGCTTAAGTTGGCGAAGCAATGGCAGCCGATTAACCAGTACGGACCTTTACAAAGTATCCCAGAAGAACAACTCAGCCCTGCTTCTATCTTCGAACGAGTATGCCAAGTGCGAAAGGCAAAACTGCCAGATCCAACCAAGATAGGTAACGCAGGTAGTTTCTTTAAAAACCCAGTGATCACGCAAGATCACTATGATCGACTCACAAAAAAATACCCTAACGTAGTGGCCTACCCAGCTTCTGGAGGAATGAAAATTGCTGCTGGTTGGCTTATCGATCAGTGTGGATTAAAAGGGAAGTCTGTACACGGTGCGCAGGTCAACCCTATGCAAGCTTTGGTTTTGACCAACATGGATAATTGTAGTGCTGATGACATTGTCGCGCTTGCTTCTTTAGTGAAGCAGACGGTATGGGATAAATACCAAATCATACTTGAGCATGAAGTACGCTTTCTCAATCGTACCGGGGAGACGAATTTGACTCAGATCGAGGCATCTAGATGAGAAAAGATCACTCTACGAAACTTCATATTTTAAGGTTATTAAGTGATGGAGAGTTTCATTCAGGAGAAGCGTTGGGCGACGATCTTAATGTTTCCAGAGCGGCAATCGCTAAGCACATTAAAGGTCTTAGTGAATGGGGTATTGATATTTATCGAGTGCAAGGGCGTGGTTACCAATTAGCTTCACCATTGCAGTTGTTAGACGAGACACTCCTGACCACTAGCTCGGAGTCACTTGTTGAACTTGTCCCTGTGATTGACTCAACGAACCAGTATTTGCTCGACAGAGTCGTGGATTCGGAAAAGGGCCGTGTTTGTATTGCTGAATATCAAGCACAAGGGCGTGGTCGCCGCGGTAGACAATGGGTCTCACCGTTTGGCTCTAACTTATATCTCTCTATGTATTGGCGACTGGATGCGGGAATGGCTGCGGCAATGGGCTTGAGCTTGGTGATTGGGATTGCCGCAGTGGAAGCTCTGGAAGAAGTAGGCATGCAAGGTGTTAAACTCAAGTGGCCGAATGACTTGTATTATCAAGATAAAAAACTGGCCGGAATCTTGGTTGAAATGTCGGGTCAGGCCGGTGGGGCTGCTCATCTAGTGATTGGGATGGGCCTGAATATTGGAATGCCTGACGACCAGCCTGAGATTGACCAGCCATGGACCACGTTGAACCAAGTAAATCAGAGTCTCAAGATCGATAGAAATGTTCTAGCAATGACACTTATCAAGCATTGGAATTCCGCACTTGTCGAATATGAAATGAAAGGACTTACTGGCTTTATCGAACGTTGGAATCGGTTAGACAATTTCCTTAATCGTCAGGTCAAACTGCTTATTGGTCCTAGAGAGGTATATGGCGTCGTTCGAGGCATCGATCATCAAGGTGGAATATTAATTGAAACCTCCCAAGGACTAGAGACTTATATTGGTGGTGAAATCTCGTTGCGTAAAAGTGACTAATCTTCGATTACTTTCGCAACGAGACTTTATCAACCAAGTGGTTAACGCCTTTGTGTAGAATCAAGTGGGCTCTCTCACGAGTTGGAAGAATATTCAATTCTAAATTGAGCCCATTAATATCATGCCAAATTTGCTTCGCTTTTTTCTTTGCGTCATCGACAGAGAGTTGTGTGTAGTGGCTAAAATAAGAGCCAGGTTTCGTAAAGGCCCCTTGGCGAAACTTTAAAAAGCGTTCTACATACCAATGTTCAATGGTCTCTGTTTCTGCGTCGACATAAATTGAAAAATCTAAAAAGTCAGAGACGAAGACACGATGCGGGTCATGTGGATAGTCCATTCCACTTTGCAGAACGTTTAAACCTTCAATAATAAGAACATCCGGTCTATCCACTTTTCTTAGTTCATCAGTAATGTCATACGTGATGTGAGAGTAGATGGGTACTTCAAGATCGGGCTTTCCTGCCTTTACGTCAGACATGAACTCGACTAAACGCTTGATATCATAGGATTCAGGGAAGCCTTTACGATGCATGATACCGCGTTCTTCTAGTACTTTTTTCGGATATAGGAAGCCATCTGTTGTAACCAAGGAGACTTTGGGATGATTCTCCCAACGAGAAAGCAATGCCGTTAGAATACGAGCAGTCGTACTTTTGCCTACAGCAACACTGCCAGCGATACCAATTACGAAAGGGGGAGCATGTTCCTCTGTATTTAAGAATTGTTGTAATACGGAATTGCGGCTTTGACGAGCTTGGACATACAGATTCAAAAGACGAGACAAAGGAAGGTAGATCTCTACCGCTTCCTCCATGGTTAGGTTTTCATTAATGCCCTGAAGCGCAGTCAAGTCGTCTTCAGAAAGTGTCATCGGTACAGAGTTTCTTAACTCGGCCCAATTTGCACGGTCAAATGACAAAAATGGACTCATGGGTCTCTTTTATCCTTGGTTTAATAGAAGCAAGAACATACATCAAGCGAACTTCAAAGCAAACGACAAAGGTCGAAGTTTGCTTTAAAAAAGCTAAGTTTGTACGAATTTGCAGCAAACGAATCTAAAAAATCGAAATTTATGATTTTTTTTCAAATTACTATTGCAACCTAGAAAATCATTCAATAGAATGCGCACCACTTATGCCGACTTAGCTCAGTAGGTAGAGCAACTGACTTGTAATCAGTAGGTCACCAGTTCGATTCCGGTAGTCGGCACCATTCTTTCCTTTAGTAGTCTGAATGGCTTGAAAATTTGGAGGGGTTCCCGAGTGGCCAAAGGGAGCAGACTGTAAATCTGCCGGCACTGCCTTCGATGGTTCGAATCCGTCCCCCTCCACCATATTCTTTAGGAAATAGCTCTCAGAGTTACGTGTTGCGGGCATCGTATAATGGCTATTACCTCAGCCTTCCAAGCTGATGATGCGGGTTCGATTCCCGCTGCCCGCTCCACTCTAATTTGAGTGCTGATATAGCTCAGGTGGTAGAGCGCATCCTTGGTAAGGATGAGGTCGGCAGTTCGAGTCTGCCTATCAGCACCAGCTCTCAAGTTTATTTCCTTTTGATATTAGATTTACCAATTATCTTTTTTTGGTTGCGTGGTCAATTTGGGCCACCTAAATCCGTACCTAGAGGGACCACTCATGTCTAAAGAAAAATTTGAACGTACGAAACCGCACGTTAACGTTGGTACTATCGGCCACGTTGACCACGGTAAAACA
>NZ_JAWOWE010000031.1:0-7908 GCF_033340275.1 Vibrio sp. 1402 | reverse complement strand
CCAAGGGGAATGTCAACATGGCAAAAGCAGCGGAACGGCTCGCCAAGCTGGAAGAGCAACGGGCACGGATCAACGCCAAGATCCAGCGGGTCAGGGCACGGGAGCAGCAGCAAAAGCGCAAGGAGGACACCCGGCGCAAGGTGCTGGTAGGCGCGTGGATACTCGGCAAAGTCGAAAGCGGCGAGTGGCCAGAACAGCGCTTGCTCGATGGGCTGGACAGCTACCTAGAGCGCGACCATGACCGGGCGCTGTTCGGACTGCCACCCAAGCAGGAATAGCAGCCACAGGAGCATGGCCAGCCGGAGCCGCAAGAGGGGCAAGGGTGAGCTTCTACCGGCTGACACCTGCCGAGATCGAAGCCCTGCAGCAAGAGATGCGAGAGGCGGGCGCGACCATCAAGGCGGAGATAGCCAAGCGCAAGGTGGCCAGCATGGCCCCTGCGGGGCTTCACACGCGCCCCCGCCCTGCGGGCAGGGGTAAAGGCCGCTAAAGCGGCTAAAGGCGTCTGCGGCTTCCTGTGGCGTCTGTGCATGGGGTTTGGGTTTGCGGGCCTTGGCCCGCCTTTTCCCTACCGCGGAGCGGTGGGGGCGGTGTGTAGCCTAGCGCAGCGGATAGATCAGTTATCCGGCCTCTGGCCGGGCATTTTGGGCAAGGGCAAACAGCGCCCCACTAGGGCGCTGTTAACCGCGCCTAGTGGATTATTCTTAGATAATCATGGATGGATTTTTTCAGCACCCCGCCAGCCCCCGCCCCTGCTGGGTTTGCAGGTTTGGGGGCGTGACAGTTAACGGGGGGGTTCGTGACAGTTAACGGGGGGGGGCGTGACAGTTAACGGGGGGGGCGTGACAGTTAACGGGGGGGGCGTGACAGTTATTGCAGGGGTCAGCCTGCCGCCTTGGGCCGTGCGATGTCGTACTTACCCGCCGCATACTCGTTCACCGTCCAGCCCAGCGCGATCAGCTCCGGCAGCGCCTCGCGCACCCGCTGGCGTCTCTTGCGCATGGCGGCCCCACTGGCCTCTGACGGCCAGACGTAGCCGCACAGGGTATCTATGGCCGCCTTGCCGGTCTTGCCGGGGTCGATCCAGCCACACAGCCGCTGGTGCAGCAGGCGGGCGGTTTCGCTGTCCAGCGCCCGCACCTCGTCCATGCTGATGCGCACATGCTGGCCGCCACCCATGACGGCCTGCGCGATCAAGGGGTTCAGGGCCACATACAGGCGCCCGTCTGCCTCGTCGCTGGCGTACTCGGCAAGCAGCCGGAAGCCCTGCCGCTTGCGGCCATTCTGGGCGATGATGGACACCTTCCAAAGCCGTTCAATGCAGTCCCTGATGGGCTTTGAGTCCTCGATATTGGCATAGCCTATTTCACGAGCCAGCGCCCGATAGCTACCCTTGACCACCATGGCGTCAGCGGTAACGGCTTCCCATTTGGGTTCCAGGAACAGCCGGAGCTGCTGCCCGCCGGGGGTCTCCGGTTCTGGCTCTAGCACCAGACCACTAGGCCCGGCCATGGCCACCAGCCCCTGCAGGATGCGCAAATCATCAGCGCCCAGCGGCTCCGGGCCGCTGAACTCGATCCGCTTGCCGTCGCCGTAGTCATACGTCACGTCCAGCTTGCCGCGCTTGCGCTCGCCCCGCTTGAGGGCACGGAACAGGCCGGGGGCCAGACAGTGCGCCGGGTCGTGCCGGACGTGGCTGAGGCTGTGTTTGTTCTTAGGCTTTGCCACGAGGCACCCCCTTGCTCTTGTGCTGCTTTTCCAGCACGGCGGGCTTGAGTACCCCGCCGTCATGCCGCCTGAACCAGCGGTCTTTGAACGGTGCCCCATAGTTGGCCTTGCTGACTCCAAAGCGGACGAAATAGGGCCGCTGCGTGTCGTCTACGCCCCATTCCTCGGCCTCACCGGTGGTCATGCCGGACAGGTACGATTGCCAGCGGATGTTATCCACCAGCACGGACGATCCCCGGCTGGCCTGCTGCTGGTCGCCTGCGCCCATCATGGCCGCGCCCTTGCTGGCATGGTGCAGGAACACGATAGAGCACCCGGTATCGGCGGCGATGGCCTCCATGCGGCCAATCACTTGCGCCATGGGGCCGCTGGCGTTCTCTTCCTCGATGTGGAACCGGCGCAAGGTATCCAGCACCATCAAGCGGCGTCCCTCAGCGGCTCGCTTGAGGCCGTCGAACCACTCCGGGGCCATGATGTTGGGTAGGCTGCCGATCAGCGGCTGGATTAGCAGACCGTCAGCCACGGCTTGCCGTTGCTCGTCGGTCAGGCGTTCCCCCAATGCGTGCAGGCGGTGATGTATGGCGGTGGGCGGGTCTTCGGCGGGCAGGTAGATCACCGGGCCGGTGCGCAACTCGCCCACGTCCAGCAGGTCGGGGCCGCCTGCGATCTGTGCGGCCAGTTGCAGGGCCAGCATGGACTTGCCGGCCCCACCGGGGGACACCAGCGCCCCCACGGTGCCGGCCACCATGTTGGGCAGTACGTAGTCAATCGGTGGCGGTAGCTCTGTGAAGCTCGCCAGAATGTCGATAGGCTTATGGGTAGCCATTGATTTGCCTCCTGTGTAGGCGGTTGGTGGTTAGGCGCTGGCGGGGTCACTACCCCCGCCCTGCGCCGCCCTGAGTTCTTCCAGATACAGCCGCAGCGCCTCGGCCTCTGCGTCTGTGGCCCATATCTTCCGGGCCTTGCGGCCCATGGCTCGCTGCTGTTCGGCAAAGCGGGCCTGTCGTATAGCGTTGGGGGTGGCCAGCAGGTTGCCGGTACGCTTGTCGTGTTGGTCTTTCATATTTCCTCCGCATTAGAGCTAACACCATAACAGGCATTAGCTCTAATGCAAGTGTTTTATCCTAATGTCGGCCCTCGGTACTGCTGTTTCTCGGCCTGCTTCGCCAGCTCGGCGCGGGCCTCCTGCACCTGCGGCAGCTCCATCACCTTCTGCACCGTACGCTTGATGTAATCGGCCTCATGGCCCGTCTTGCGCTCCATGATGGCGGGGCTGGCCTCGGCCATGGCCTTGCCGATCTCGTCCGGCTCCCGGCCCTTGCTGGCCAGCTTCATGGCCGCGATAAAGTCGCACTTGCTGAGGTCGTCACCGTACCGCTTGACCAGCCCGGCCATTTCGCTGCGGTAACACCTGAGTTAAGCCGCGCCGCGAAGCGGCGTCGGCTTGGACGAATTGTTAGGCCGCATATCGCGACCTGAAAGCGGCACGCAAGACCTCAACCTTTTCCGCCCCGAGTGAGGTGCATGCGAGCCTGTAGGACTCTATGTGCTTTGTAGGCCAGTCCACTGGTGGTACTTCATCGGCATAGTAAAAGTAATCCCAGATGATCGCCTCCCAGCTGTTACAACGGACTGGCCGCCCGGCGATGACGCCCTCAGCCGCCTCTGGGCACGAGCCCTGCGGAGCCTCCGCGATTTCATACGCTTCGTCTGCCCACCAAGCAGGTTCGCAGTCAAGTAACTCATCCCCGATCTCCGCTAAGAATCCATAGTCCAACTCCTCCATGACGCGCCCGCCGAGCATTTCAACTATTGCCTCGAGCTCGCCGCGCCTCTCGCCGGGAAACGTCAGATCAATATCATCGTGCTTGCGTGTTACACGCCCTAGCCGTGCATCGATCGCCCAGCCCCCACCGATCCAGAGCGGCAGATTTCGCTCATCTGCCGCAGCTAGAATTTTGTGTATCAATGTGACCTGCGTTGTGTCCATGCGGCCTAACGGTTTGGGCTATGGGCAGTGGCGGTTTGCGTGAGCCTTTCCTGTCAAACCGAGAAAACGCTCGGGCGGGCTACCGACTTTGCAAATTGCACTTCAACCCGCCATTGCCTATGAGCCAGTGTTAGCGGTAGTTTTTTATTTATTCAAATAGTAATCCCACGTTATTTTTGCAATGTCTGAAATAATCTTTTCATTAATTTCCGAAGTTTCTTTGGACTCTGCAACAAATACGCTTATAAAAATTAATTGTCCATTCGGTAAAGTAATTACCCCAACATCATTAGTGGCTGCTGCAATTCCATTATTTATTCCGGAAGTCCCTGTTTTATGAGCAACAATTGTATTCTTTGGTAATTGTCCTTTTAATCGGTTACTTCCTGTTGTTGTTTCTCTCATAATTTTCCAAATAAAATCATAACTTTTTTTAGAAAGTAATTGGTTCTTATTATTATAAGTATCTATTAACAGTTTGTTCATCGCTGTTGGGGTTGCCCAATTTTGATATTGGGTATTCCAATCCTTGTGCATTTGTTCTTCGTTTGCTTTGATTGAAATATCAGTGAAATGATTAGCATTCAAGAATTTTTGAACAGAATCAGTTCCTCCGATTAATTTTAGCAAAATATCACAACCAATATTGTCGCTCTCTGATACTGTATAATTTAGTATTTGTTCAATCGTCAAAGTTGTTCCATTAGGGAATTCCTCTTTAATCGGACTCCACATTTTAGGCAAAAGGTCTTGAGGGGTAATCTCTATTTTTTGTTCAAAAGAAAGATTCCCTTTATCTATCTCAGACAAAACGGCTAAAGCAATCGGAAATTTCATAACGCTTTGCATCGGGAAATGGAAGTCGTTATTAATCTTCAAAGTATCCTTCTCATTGCTGTTGAATATTGCTACTCCTATTCTGGCATTTTTTGCCTTTAAAACATTCTCAATTTTCAAAGTTAAGTTGTCAGTTTGAGCATTTGAATACGCAATTGTAAAAAATAAACTTAACAATACTAATAATATCCTTTTTACGATTTTCATATGTCTGTACTCCTATCTGGTTAAATTACCGCTAACACCTGAATTAAGCCGCGCCGCGAAGCGGCGTCGGCTTGAATGAGTTGTTAGGCAACACCGCGCTTTCTCTCGAAGGCTTGTCGTGTTTGAACCATGTAAACCGCCGGCCCGTCAGGCGTGGTGATGATCTTCTCCCGCACGAATCCTGCCTTCTCATAGCAGCGTATGGCTCGATGGTTGTTCGGAGTCGGGTCGGTCTGAATCTTCGTCACGGTGGGGTCCGAGAACAGTAGTTCAACGAGAGCGCGGACAAGCCTTGTTCCTAGGCCTTTGTTCAACTGTGTCGGGTCAGCCAGAGACTGGTCTATTCCTCGCACTCCTGGATCAGTTTCATCTTCCCACCAGCCATCACCGCTTCCGAGCGCGACGTACGACTGAGCATAGCCGATCGGTTCCTCGCCCAGCATTGCGATGTACGGTGTTACGGACTCTTCCGCCATCGCTCTGGGCAGGTAGTGTTCCAGCACTTCATCAAGAGTCGGTCGCTCTTCGTCACCACCCCACCACTCAACGATGTGCGGCCGGTTGAGCCAATCATGGAGCATCGGCAGGTCGCGCTCGGTCATGAGGCGAAGAGTTATGGGGGGGGTGCTCGCGGCCTTGCGGCCCATGGCTCGCTGCTGTTCGGCAAAGCGGGCCTGTCGTATAGCGTTAGGGGTGGCCAGCAGGTTGCCGGTACGCTTGTCGTGTTGGTCTTTCATCTCAAACCCTCCATTAGAGCTAACAGTATACCACCAGTTAGCGCTAACGCAAGCATTACATACTTAAATCTGGCCCCCGACTGCGCTGCTTCTGGGTCTGCTTCGCCAGCTCGGCGCGGGCCTCCTGCACCTGCGGCAGCTCCATCACTTTCTGTACCGTGCGCTTGATGTAATCGGCCTCATGGCCTGCCTTGCGCTCCATGATCGCGGGGCTGGCCTCGGCCATGGCCTTGGCGATCTCGTCCGGCTCCCGGCCCTTGCTGGCCAGCTTCATAGCCGCAATGAAGTCGCACTTGCTGAGGTCGTCACCGAAGCGTTTGACCAACCCGGCCATTTCGCTGCGGTAGTCGTCCACGGCGCTGCGGCGATACCGGCGCACACTCCGCGGGGCGGTGATCTCGGCCAGTCGTGCCGTCCGTTCCTGTTGGCGCTTAATGCTGTCCAGCACCTGCCCGGCCTGCTGCATCAGCTCCGGCCCTGCGGTGGCGGTCTTGCCCTTGGATTCACGCAGCAGCACCCACGGCTGATAACCGGTGCGGGTGGTGTGCTTGTCCTTGCGGTTGGTGAAGCCCGCCAAGCGACCATAGTGGCGGCTGTCGGCGCTGGCCGGGTCGGCGTCGTACTCGCGGGCCAGCTTCCGGGCGATTACGCCCCTGTGACCTGCTGGGGCGTCCTGAGCCACTTTTACCCATGCCTGATAGTTCTTGGGGCTGGTCTCCACGATCAGCGCCGGCTCCCGGCCCTCGGCTTTCATGTCATCCAAGTCGAACTCACTGAGATCGTCCACCAGCACCAAACCATGCCGCTCCTGCTCGGCGGGCCTGATATACACGTCATTGCCCTGGGCATTCATCCGCTTGAGCCATGGCGTGTTCTGGAGCACTTCGGCGGCTGACCATTCCCGGTTCATCATCTTGCCGCTGGCGGCATCCCGTATGCCGATGTCGTACCGGTCGCAGCCCATGGCCTTGAGCTGCCGGGCGATGGCTTGCGCGGTGCGGTCACCCTTTACTTGAGCTTGAAAACCAGCCATATACCCCCCTGTTGTTCGATGATTTGCGGCTCCAGCCAAAGCCATGATGCGATCAGCAGCGCCAGAATAGGCGTCACGGAAGCGATCAAGACCCCGGCCCACAACTTCCATGTCCAGCCACGGGCGGCGCTCCGGGCGCTCTGCGCGGCGCTGCTCACCTCGGCGGCTACCTCCCGCAACTCCTTGGCCAGCTCCACCCATGCCGCCCCTGTCTGGCGTTGGGCTTTCAGCCACTCCGCTGCCTGCGCCTCGCTGGCCTGCTGAGTCTGGCTCATGACCTGCCGGGCCTCGTCGGCCAGTGTCGCCATGCTCTGGGCCAGCGGTTCGATCTGCTCCGCTAACTCGTTGATGCCTCTGGACTTCTTCACTCTGTCTATCGCGCTCATGCTCGATAACCTCCCGGTATTCTTGTAAGTCGATGATCTGGCCGTTGGCCGTGTCGATGGCTAGGGCGGTGTCGGCCCGCTCGGTGCGGATGCCCCGGCCCTCCATCTCCACCACGTTGGGGCCAAGATGGATGCCCGGCAGGCGCTCGATGCCCTGCGCCTCAAGTGTTCTATGGTCAATGCGGGCGTCGTGACCAGCCCGCTCTAATGCCCGGTTGGCATGGTCGGCCCATGCCTCGCGGGTCTGCTCAAGCCATGCCTTGGGCTTCAGGCTCTCGGACTTCTGCGCCCCGCCCCGCTCTGGCTGTTTGGCGTTGTACCGCTTGAACCACTGGTCAGCCGGGCGCTCGATACCGTCGTTCTTCCGCTCAGAGATCATCAAGTGGCAATGGGGGTTCTCACCTTTACCGGCATGAATGGCCAGCGTATACGGCAGGCGCTCGCCCTCGGTCAGATGCCGGGCGAATTCGTCCACCAGCTCCCGCTGCTGATCTAGGGTCAGTTCGACCGGCAGGGCAAACTCAACCTCTTTGAACAGCCGCCCATTGGCGCGTTCATACAGGTCGGCAGCATCCCAGTAGTCGGCGGGGCGCTCGGCCCACTCGGGCAGGTGGCCGGACTGAGTGTGCAGCACCTCGTCACGGTCGCGGGAGTAACGGCCCTCCCGCTGGATGTAATCGGCTTTCGCCTTGGCCGACTGGCCGCCGTTCCGGCTGCCGGTCTTGGCCGTAAGGTGATAGATGGCCATAGGGGTTTAGCTCCATGCAATGGCCCTCGGAGAGCGCACAGCCCCAAAGGGGTGCCCGCAGGGCAGTTTCTCGAAGAGAAACCGGTAAGTGCGCCCTCCCGTTAGAATGACGGTCGGGGTTTGCGGTGTCTGTGCTCCGATGATAGCATGATGGCAAGCACATAACCAAGGGGAATGTCAACATGGCAAAAGCAGCGGAACGGCTCGCCAAGCTGGAAGAGCAACGGGCACGGATCAACGCC